>NZ_DASUIT010000098.1:0-6346 GCF_036279655.1 Aquabacterium sp.
TGACCGGCGCCGCTGACCAGCACCGTGGAACTGCCCGACTGGGCATAGCTGCCGCTGAGGGTGTAGTGCTGGAAGCTCGGCGAGCTCAGGGTGAGGTTCACCGTCATGATCGGACGGCTGGGCACGTAGAGCGCCCCCTCAAAGGCCACCGATGCCTGCACAAAGTTGTCCACCGTCACCGGCGCATCGACCATGAACCCTCCCAGGCCCACGTCACCGCCCGCAGAAGCCGTCACCGTGCCATCAAACAAGGTGGTGCTGGCGTTCTGCTTGACCACGCCCTGGAAGGCGATCGAGGTGGGCAACTCCTGGGTGGGCACGTCGGCCGAGCTGGAGAAGGCCGACAGCGTCAGGGTGCCTGTCACGCTGGCCTCGCCCGCCCCGGCAGACAGCACCAGCTTGGCTTCACGGTGTGCAATGGCACCATCGACTTCACCCGAGTGGATGTCTCCCGGTGTCAGCAGGCGGCTTTGCAGATAGCTGCCGCTGGCCAGCTGGACCGTGCCACTGGGCTTGCTGCCGCCCGAGGACACGAAGCTGCCTGTCAGGTTCAGTCGGGTCAGTTCAATATCCCCCACGGCCACCGTGGTGGGCGTCACCGTGGCGGTCACCACGGTCTTGGCGGCAAAGCCCTGCAGGGCAGCCCGGACACCGGCTGCATAGTCACCCGTCATGCTGACACCGGTGGTCTGACCCGAGCCATCCTTGCTCAGAACGATGCTGCCCACGAGCGCGGCACTGTCGAGCGGGTAGCGCACCGTGTTGCTCGGCGAGCTGGTGTCCATGCTCATGTCCTCGGGGTTGAGCAATTGCTCAACCACCTGGCTGTAGACCGCATAGGTATTGGCCGTATCGGTCTTGACCACACGGAAGCCGTGTTGGTAGGCGTACCAATTGCCATTCTGCTTTTGGGCCACGTGGTAGGTCATGCGACAGCCGACCGCGTTGGCCTCATCGGCGTTGGCTGCTGCGGTGTTGACGGTCGGATCCGTGGAGGTGAAGAAGGTGCAGCCCGAGGCAATGGCGCGTTGTGTGTTGATGGGGAAGCCCGCCTCGGCGAACATGCCATCAGAGAGCCACTGAGCGCCCTGCAACACGCCCTGATACAGATCCAGGCTGGTGGGGTTGACCGGGTTGGCGGCCGCGTTGATGGTCTGCTCCACCGCACGCAGGCGCTTGTCCAGCGTGTCGGAGCCCGAGCCGCCCAGGTAAGGCGCATTGGCGCGGATACCGGCGATCAGGGCCTTGGCTTCGCTGATGGCCGTGGCGCGCAAATCGGGCGCCACGATCTCGGTCGGCTGCGGCAGCGGCGCGGGCGGGATGTCGTCATCGGTGCCGGCGAAGTCGTCATTGACCACCTCGTCCTTGGCGGTCTCCAGCTTGTCGGCCAGCGCGTCGTCGTCGGTGCCGCCATCGGCGAGCTTCTCGATCACGCACTTGATGCGGTCGCCCGTGTCGTCCTCGCTGTCGCAGCCCAGGTTGTCCACCTCGGTAGCGTTGTTGGCCAGCTGGGACACCGCGGCCAGCATCAAGGCGGCCTTGTTCTCGGGGGCCGTGCCATCGTCACTGAAGTCAGGACGCTCGGCCAGCACATCGAAGCCCAGGTAGGTGCGGATGTCGGCGTTGGCGCCCTCGATGTTGGCAGGCACCAGCCCGCCTTCGGCGCCTTCGGCCTTGGTCACGGCCATCTCGGAGAACGGCGTGACCTGCAAGGTGTTGGTGCCACCCTCGACCGTGGTGGTGGCCGCGCGGATGCGGAAGCCTGCAGGCACAGGCACGTCGGTCGCATTGGTGGCCTCGTCCACCATGGTGGTGCTCGGGCCCGCGCTGATCTCCACCAGCACGGTCACCCCTGCGGGGATGTCGGCCAGCGAATAGCTGCCATCGGTGTCGGTCACGCTCTCTTTGATCAGCGTTTGCGAACCGTCTGAATTGACGCGGTAAGCCCGCACGATCGCGTTCTTGAGCAGGCCCTTGGCGGCCACACCGCTCAGGGTCACGGTGGGATCGGCGGCATCGCTGCCACCCCCACCGCCACAGGCCACGAGCGCCGACAACACGGCGACACTGAGCGCGGTGCGAACGGCACCGAAACAGTTCAACGATTTCATGAAAGTTGCCCCTTGAAAGGATTGGGGGTCACAAAGGACCCAGCATCAGGCACTGGCAGCAGAGCGCAATACTCTCCCTGCGACACGCTGGCAGTGTTGCAAAAGAGTAGGCCAATGGGGGGCAGGCAAAGGGTCTAAACACGTGTGGTTTCGTGCCTATTTCGCGCGTGCAGATCGCTGGCGCCCCTCAGGGCGCGGGGCTTCACTTTCGGTTCATTTGGACAGCGCTTGCCAGGCCATGTCCAAGGCTTGCGATACCGCTGCCCAACGCACGGCCGCGCGATCACCTGGCCACCAGCAACGCAGGGCCACGGTGGCCCCACCCCGCACGGCACAGGCCAGCCACACCGTGCCCACGGGCTTGTCGGCCGACCCGCCCCCCGGCCCGGCCACCCCGGACACCGCCAGCGCGATGTGGGCCGGCGAGCGTTGCAGCAGGCCATCGGCCATGGCGCGCACCACGGCCTCACTGACGGCCCCGTGGGCGTCGATCAGCGCCGCGGGCACCCCCAGCAGTTCTGTCTTGGCCTGGTTGCTGTAGGTCACCACCGCGCGGTCGAACCACTCGCTGGAGCCGGCACGGTCCGTGCAGGTGGCGGCGATCAGGCCGCCCGTGCACGATTCGGCCGTGGCCAGCCTCCAGCCGCGCTGGCACAGGGCCTCAGCCAGGCGAGCGACCTGCTCAGGCAAGGCAGAGGGTGACGAGGTCGGGGTGGGCGCAGACATGGTGATCGGTCTCCTGTGAAGGCGCCGATCAGGTCGGCAGGATCGAGGCCAGCACCCCGCCTTCGCGGCAGGCCACCGCCAGTGCCAGCACCAGCAAGGTACACAGCGCCGCCACGAAGTCATCCAGCAAGATGCCCAGGCCCTGGGCCCAGCCGATGGGCTCACCGGGGCGGTGCTTGAACAGGCGATCCGCCCAGCCCACCGGGCCGGGCTTGGCCGCATCAAAGTAGCGAAACAAGGCAAAGGCCAGCACCTGCCCGATCCAGCCCGAGGGGGTGACCACCCAGAGCACCAGCCAGAAGGCCAGCACCTCGTCCCAGACCACGGCGCTGGGGTCGGCCACACCCAGGCTGCGAGCGGTGTGCGTGCAGGCCCACCAGCCCACCACGGTGCCCCCGCCGATCAGCCAGGCCCAGTACAGATCAGCCTGCGCGCCCAGGCCCCACGCTTCTTGCAGCAGAACAAAGCTCAACCAGGCCCACAGGGTGCCCACCGTACCGGGTGCGATGGGGCTCAGGCCGCTGCCCGCCCCGAGGGCGATGACATGGGCCGGGTGGCTCAGCATGAGGCCCACCGTGGCGCGGCGGGGTGGCTGAAGGGGAGCGGACTCGGACATGCGCATCAAGACTTGAAATGATCGAACGAGGCCCAGCGATGAGGCATGGGCTGAGGCGCAGGGGCACCGGCACCTGCATCCAGGGCCCCGGTCCACAGACGCAGCCCGGGCTCGGCTTCCAGACGGCCGATGCGTGTCAAGGGCAGGCCCAGTTCACCAGACAGGGCGGCCATGCGCGCGCGGTGCTCGGGCGGCACGGCCAGCAGCAGCTCGTAATCGTCGCCCCCGGCCAGCACACAGTCGAGCTGCTCATCACGGGGTCGACCCGCCAGCCAGGGGCTCACCGGCAAGGCATCCACAAAGACGGCGGCGCCCACGCGGCTGCGGCGCAGGATGTGCCCCAGATCGCCCAGCAGGCCGTCGGACACATCGATGGCCGCATGGGCCAGGCCCTGCACCGCCAGGCCCAGCGCCACGCGGGGGGTGGGGCATTCCATGCGGGCGCGGACGGCCTCGAAGGCCTCGCCTGACAAGGGCGGTCGCAAGCTGCCGCGGAACGCCTCCAGGGCCAGACGGGCCTCACCGGGCGTGCCGCTCACCCACAGATCATCACCCGCCTGGGCCCTACTGCGCAGCAGGGCCTGCCCGGCCGGCACCTCACCCATGACGGTGATGCCGATGGCCAGCGGGCCCGCGGTGGTGTCGCCACCGATGAGCTCACACTCATGGGCATCGGCCAGGGCCAACAGGCCGCTGGCAAAGCCTGCCAGCCAGGCCTCGTCCACCCGGGGCAGGGTCAGGGCCAGGGTGAAGGCCACGGGGCGGGCGCCACAGGCCGCCAGATCGGACAGGTTCACCGCCAGGGCCTTGTGCCCCAGACGGGCCGGATCGACCGTGGACAGGAAGTGCCGCCCTTCGACCAGGGTGTCGGTCGACACGGCCAGTTGCATGCCCGGCGTGGGAGCGATCACGGCGCAGTCATCGCCATTGCCCACCACGGCACGATGCGGCCCCACCCCGGCGGGGCGCCAGAAAAAACGTTCGATCAGGTCGAATTCACCCAGGCTCATGTGCGCATTGTCACCCCTCGGCAGGCCACGCTTTGCGGACATCCACACGCACAGGGTGTGCGATGTTCTTAGAATCGGGGTCAGGGGCATAGGACTGACGATGCCCCCATCACAGGGCCCCAACGCATGACCACCCCCGAAGACAAACGCGCCGAGCTCAAGAAAGCCGCGCTTGAATACCACGAGCTGCCCACCCCCGGCAAGCTGGCGATCAGCGCCACCAAGCAGCTCACCAACCAGCGCGATCTGGCCCTGGCCTACTCGCCCGGCGTGGCCGCGCCCTGCGAAGAGATCGTCGAGAACCCGGCCGCCGCCTTCAAGTACACCAGCCGGGGCAACCTGGTGGCCGTGATCACCAATGGCACGGCCGTGCTGGGCCTGGGCGACATCGGCCCACTGGCCGCCAAGCCGGTCATGGAGGGCAAGGCCGTCCTGTTCAAGAAGTTCTCCGACATCGATGTGTTCGACATCGAGATCAACGAGAAGGACCCCGAAAAGCTCGTCGAGATCATCGCCAGCCTGGAGCCCACCTTCGGCGGCATCAACCTCGAGGACATCAAGGCCCCGGACTGCTTCTATGTCGAGCGCAAGCTGCGCGAGCGCATGAAGATCCCCGTCTTCCACGATGACCAGCATGGCACGGCCATCGTGGTGGGCGCCGCCCTGCTCAACGGCCTGAAGGTGGCGGGCAAGGACATCAAGCAGGTCAAGCTCGTGACCTCGGGCGCCGGTGCCGCCGCCCTGGCCTGCCTGGGCCTGCTGGTCAAGCTGGGCGTGCCCCGCGAGAACATCTGGGTGACCGACCTGGCAGGCGTGGTCTACGAGGGCCGCACCGAGCTGATGGACCCCGACAAGGCCCAGTTCGCGCAAAAGACCGATCAGCGCAAGCTGAGCGAGGCCATCGAAGGCGCCGACATCTTCCTGGGCCTGTCCGCCGGGGGTGTGCTCAAGCCCGAGATGGTGGCCAAGATGGCCCCCCACCCCATCATCTTCGCCCTGGCCAACCCCACGCCCGAGATCCTGCCCGAAGAGGTTGTGGCCGTGCGCCAGGACGCCATCATGGCCACGGGCCGCTCGGACTACCCCAACCAGGTCAACAACGTCCTGTGCTTCCCCTACATCTTCCGGGGTGCGCTGGATTCAGGCGCGACCACCATCACCGACGAGATGGAGATCGCGGCGGTGCACGCCATCGCCGAGCTCGCCCAAGCCGAGCAGAGCGATGTGGTGGCGGCCGCCTATGTGGGTGCCAACCTGAGCTTCGGCCCCGAATACCTGATCCCCAAGCCCTTTGACCCCCGTCTGATGATGAAGATCGCGCCGGCCGTGGCCAAGGCGGCGGCGGACTCGGGCGTGGCCTCGCGCCCGGTGAAGGATTTCGTGGCCTATGGCGAGAAGCTGCAGAGCTTCGTCTACGCCTCGGGCCACACCATGAAGCCCATCTTCAGCGTGGCCAAGCGCGCCAAGAACAAGCGCATCGCCTATGCCGAGGGTGAGAACGAAGGCGTGCTGCGCGCCGCCCAGATCGTGGTGGACGAGAACGTGGCGCGCCCCACCCTGATCGGCCGCCCCGACGTGATCGCCCAGCGCATCGAGAAGTTCGGCCTGCGCCTGCGCGCCGGCCAGGACTACGACGCCGTCAGCACCGAAAACGATCCGCGCTACCGCGACTACTGGCAGACCTACCACCAGCTGACCGAGCGCAAGGGCGTGTCGCAGCAGATGGCCAAGATCGAGATGCGCCGCCGCCTGACCCTGATCGGCTCGATGCTGCTGCACAAGGGCGAAGTCGACGGCCTGATCTGCGGCACCTGGGGCAACACCAGCCTGCACCTGCACTACATCGACCAGGTGATCGGCCGGCGCGCCGGGGTCAAGACCTA
>NZ_DASUIT010000099.1:0-20981 GCF_036279655.1 Aquabacterium sp.
CGGATCTTGACAAATCGTTAACATTGACACGAAATGTTTCGCGGGGATGGTTCCTGCGGCTTGGCCTGATCTCCGCCATTCTGGCGGGCATGGGTCAGACATGACATGACGATCAAGAAAGGTTGACGATGGCTCACTTGACATCCCGGCGGCTGGCACCTCGCCAACAGGCCTTGGCCCTGGCGATTGCCGCCTGCTTCCCATGCATGGCACTGGCTCAGACCGGCGGTGGGCTGTTCACGGGGATCGGTACCCTGGGCGGCAGCTATTCCTACCTCTCCAACAGCAACAACTCACGCGCCATCTCTGCGGACGGCACCGTGGTCAGTGGTTACGGCTATCTGCCCGGCAATTCGAGCTATCACGCGTTCCGATGGACGCTGGCCGACGGCATGGAAGACCTGGGCACGCTCGGGGGCTCCTACAGCTATTCCCGGGCCATCTCCCGGGATGGCTCGACCATCGTGGGCGAGAGCAGGCTCTCAGATGACAGTACCCAGCGTGCCTTTCGTTGGACGGCTGCGGGCGGCATGGTCGACCTGGGTACCCTCGGAGGGACCTACAGTTACGCCAATGACGTGTCCGCCGATGGCTCGGTGGTGGTGGGAGAGAGCCATGTGTCCGGAGACTCCGCACAGCGCGCCTTCCGCTGGACGCAGGCCGATGGCATGGTCAATCTGGGCACCTTGGGCGGCAACTACAGCTATGCCTACGCGGTCTCAGCGGATGGCAGCACCGTGGTGGGTACCAGCTACGAAAGTGGCGACAGTGCTCAGGCGGCTTTCCGCTGGACGCAGGCCGATGGCATGCAAAGCCTGGGGACCCTGGGGGGGACCTATGGCTATGGCTATGGCACCTCGGCCGATGGTTCCGTGGTGGTGGGCCAAAGCTACACCGCCGGCAACTCCGAGTACCACGCGTTTCGCTGGACGCAAGCTGGTGGCATGGTCGACCTGGGCACCCTGGGTGGCCATCACAGTTACACCTACGGTGTGAACCCCAATGGCGATGTTGTGATCGGCTACAGCTATACGGCCGGCAATGCAAGCTACAACGCGTTCCGCTGGACGCAGGTGGACGGCATGCAGAACCTCGGCACGTTGGGCGGCACTCACAGTTACGCGACCGACCTGTCCGCCAACGGCAATGTGGTGGTGGGTTGGGCCCAGGTGGAGGGCGACACCAGCACGGAGGCCTTCCGCTGGACGGCCGAAGGTGGCATGCAGTCGGTGCGCAGCTGGTTGCAGTCCAACGGCGTGGCGGTCGCGGATGGCTGGCGCCTGGCCGATGGCGGTGAGGTGTCGACCAACGCGACGGGTGACATCCTGGTGGGCAGCGGCATGAATCCTGACGGCATCCGCGAGGTGTGGTTTGCCCGCTCGACGGGTGCCGTGACCCTGGACGAGGTGCAGCAGGGCTTGTCGGAGACGGCATTGGCCGGGCATTCGATTCAGGCCGCCACCACCACGGTGCTCAACGGTGCACACAGCCGCCCGCTGGACCGACGCGTGGCAGCGGGTCAGAAGACTTTCTGGCTGGCCGGAGACTGGGGCACGGATGACCATGGTGTGCGCAGCGGCACGCTGGGGCTGGCTGAACTGGGCCTGGGCATCAACCTAGGCTCGGTGCAGTTGAACGCGGCGCTGGGTCAGACCTGGGCGCGTCAGGATCTGACGCTCAATGGGCATGCCCACACCGATGGCACCTATCTGCTGGCCGAGGCCCTGATCCCGGTGGCGGGCAAGCTGTGGGCCACCTTGGGGGGCTATGTGCTGGAGGGCGATGCCGAGGTTCGCCGCGGCTACCTGAACGCCGGCACGCCCGATGCGTCCACAGGCACGCCGAACGTCGGCACCTGGGGTCTGCGGGCTCGCCTGGAGTGGGACAACGCCTACCAGCTAGGCAGTGCCGAGGCATCACCGTATGTGGATCTGAGCTTTGCCCGCACGAGGATGGGCGGCTACACCGAAACGGGGGGTGGCTTCCCGGCACGCTTCGACGCGCGCAAGGACAAGGCCACCGAGTTGCGCGTGGGTGTCAACCTGAGCAAGCCTCTGTCGGGTGACATGCGCCTGCTGGGCACGCTGGAAGTGGCGCACCGTTTCGAACGTCGCAGTGCGGGCGCGTCTGGAGAAGTGTTGGGCCTGTTCGCCTTTGATCTGGATGGCGTGCGCAATCAGCGCTCGTGGGTCCGCGGTGGTCTGGGATTGTCTGGGCGACTGGCGGGTGGTCTGGCATCGGTGACGCTCAACCTGACAAGCCAGGGCGAGGCGCCCAGCGCCTGGCTGGGATTGCGCTGGCAGAAGGCGTTTTGACGCTGATGCGGTTTTCCAGCGCCATGCCAGGCGTGGCCTGGCCGGCGATCCCGGGGCCGCGGGGCGTCATGCGCCTGGCCCTGCTGCATCAATTGTCTGAAACGCAATGGTGGTCTGCCGAGCAGTTGCGAGCGTACCAGCTGGAGCAGTTGAATGCGCTGCTGGGTCATGCCAGGGCGCATTCGGCCTATATGGCGCGGGTGTTGTCCGCGCTGCCGTCCACGCTCTCAGAGGACGACTGGCTGAGCTTGCCCGTGCTGCGTCGGGATGCGGTCCAGACCTTCAAGGATCAGATCCGCTGTTCGGTGGTGCCGGCCGCGCATGGGAAGCGCCATGCGGTGTTCTCATCCGGTTCGACTGGCAAGCCGGTGGCCACGGAGCAGACCGATCTGAGCCAGTTGTTCTGGGAGGTGCTGACGCTGAGGGAGCACCTCTGGCATCGCCGTGACTTCTCAGGCAAGCTGGCATCCTTGCGCCACTACCCAGCTGACGTGGCGCTCCCGGCGTCGGGTGGTCAGGGCCCCAACTGGGGGAGCGCGACGGCGGATCTGGTTCAGACGGGGCCGGTGGCCATGCTCAGCGTCTCTGCCTCCATGCAGGAGCAACTGGCGTGGCTGCGTCGCGAGAACCCCGACTACCTGCTGACCCATCCGACCGTGCTCGGTGAACTGCTGGATGCCATCGAGGCAGGCCATTCCCTGGGTGATGCCCGGCTGCGTGAAGTGCGCACCATCAGCGAATCCCTGACAGAGGGTTTGCGAACCCGGTGTCAGGCAATACTGGGTGTGCCGCTGACCGACATCTACAGCGCGCGTGAGACGGGCTATCTGGCACTGCAATGTCCAGATCATCCGCACTACCACGTGCAGGCCGAGGGTGTCCGCGTGGAGGTGCTGGACGACCATGATCGACCCTGCGCACCAGGCGAGATCGGCCGGGTGGTGGTCACCCCACTGCACAACTTTGCGTTTCCGCTGCTGCGCTATGACATCGGGGATTACGCCGAGGTCGGCGCACCGTGCGCCTGCGGCCGCGGCTTGCCCGTGCTGACACGCATCTTGGGCCGTCAGCGCAACATGCTCACCTTCCCGGACGGACGCAAGACCTGGCCCATTCTCAACTTCCGTTCACTCAACGGCATCGTGCCGGTGCGCCAGTTGCGGATGACCCAGCTGACGCCCGAGCACATCCAAGTCGAACTGGTCACGCCAGTGCGGCCCGATGCTGCGCTACAGGACAGATTGGCTGAACTCATTCGGCACAATCTGGGGCACGCCTTCGTGTTGAGCTTTCTCTACCCGGATCACATCGCCCGCTCTGCAGGTGGCAAATTCGAAGACTTCGTGTCGCTGGTGCACTAGCGCGGTTCAGGGCATCGGATCGGCGTCGACGGGGAAGAGAAAACCGTCAGCGGCAGGCGAGACATAACGTGCCATGGCGGTCACCAGCCAGAACCCCTGGCCCGCATCGAACGTGTGTGCGGTCCATGCCGGCCACACCAGGAGATCGCCTTCCTGCACCGGGATGGCCTGCAGGCTTGAGCACCCGTTGTTCCCTGACCGCTGGACATGGAAGGTGGCTTGGCCTCGGGTGATGAGCGCGATGCGGGCCGAGTCGTGCTGATGGACTGGACGGTTCAGGTGAGTCAAGCCCTTGCCAGGTTGGGCTTCAGGGGGTGACTGGATGTGGATGGCGCCGGGCCGTCCTGGTGTGCCGGCCAGCCAGTGGCTCCGAAAGTCCAGATGGGGGGCATCGCTGGCATAGCCCGCAGCGGGGCGGCCTGGCTGCAGGCCCAGGGTGCGCAAGCGTCTGGCGGTCTCGGGCGCCTGGAACACGATCGAGGGCCCAGCCCAACAGGTCTGAACCTGTTGCTCGAAGGCCTCGGGTGTCAGCCGACCCTCCAGCATTTGATGGAACAGGAGGCCTGCCCAGGCGTCTGCGTGGGGTGCGGTGAGGCAGGACGTCGGGAGTGTGATCTGTTCCATGATGATGCACCGGGCATAGTAGCATCGCAGCCCCGAAGCTCGCTTGGATGGCGCGCATACACACCATGGTTGACTGGAACGCTGAGCGCCTGCTTTTCGAAGACTTGCCGCCGCCGCTGGTGCCTGATCGCGGGGGCTATACCCTCACCATGCGCGAGTGCCGAGGCGCGGCCGAGGCGCTGGCCTCACTGGCCGCAGGCCGTGGGCCGCAGTCAGCGGGGCCCAGGCTGCATGTGGGTTGGGGCAGCTTTCGCAATCTCGATATCGTGGCGGCTCGGCGTGCAGATGCTGTCTTGCTGCTGGACATCAACTGGCATCAGTTTCGTGTGTGGGCTGCGCTGAGCGAGGCGCTGTGCCGGCCCGAGGCGCGCACCCCAGCCGCCCTGGTGGATCTGCTGGTGCCCCTGCTGCCGCAAACGCCACCACTGCGCCAGTTCGCCCGATCGGCGCACCAATGGCTGAGGGGGGATCTGGAGCGACCCGGTAGTTGGTTATGGGCTGAGGATGTCGCGGGCTACGAGTGGGTCCGCGAGCGCATACGGATGGGATGCATGAGTACGGCGGCTCTGGATCTGCGCGGTGGGGCAGCCGGTGCGTCACACTTTGCCAGGCTGGCGGCGCGGCTGAGGCTGGCCGTGGAGCAAGCGGGGGTGGTGCCAGACACCTTGTATGTGTCGAATCTGCCCTGGATGATGGGCTTGCCACAAGGCTTTTTTGGCGAGAGGCACTCGGATCACGGCTCGGCAGGCACGGAGCCAGTTCTGCAGCAAGTGCACCATCATCTGGCATGCTTGGCGCCACTGTTCAACTGGGTGGTGTCGGCCGCTCGTCTGTGCGACGATGCGACGGCCGACAATCTGCAGTGGGAAACCCGGGTCCTCACCCCCGAGGCCTTTCTGGCTGGCGATGACTGGCTCGGCATGGCGAATGCCATCCGGACCTTGGGTCTCACAAGAGTGTGACAAAGTCACCGTCCAGGGGGCTTGTTTGACCGATCGTCGTTCCTGACAAGCCCCTAGGATGTTCAGATGAAGGTCCGCCGATCCGGCGGAGCGGTCACGTTCGTCCATGCTCAAGAAGATCTCCACCCGGCAACTGCGCATCGGCATGCACATCCATGAGGTGTGCGGCTCGTGGCTGGACCATCCCTTCTGGCGCTCATCCTTCACCTTGACGACCCGGGAGCAGATCCACCAGCTGGCGCGGGTCGACGAGGTGATCATCGACACCCGCAAGGGGCTGGACATCGAGCGGCCCCCAACGGACACGGCCTTCATGGACGACGTGGAGGTGGAGCTGCCTGCCCAGGCATCCGAGGTGTCCTTGCCCGATCAGTCGCCCCTGCCCGTGACCCGCAGCTTCCATCAGGAGCTGGCGCAGGCGGGGCAGGTCATTGCGCAGTCGCGCGAGGCCATGCAGAGCCTCTTTCAGGACGTTCGCATGGGCAAGGCGGTCGATGCCGAGCACTGCCTGCCTCTGGTCCAGGACATCGCCGATTCGGTGGGGCGCAACCCCGGTGCCATCGTCAGCCTGGCGCGGCTCAAGACCAGCGACGACTACACCTTCATGCATTCCGTGGCGGTCTGTGCCTTGATGGTGTCCCTGGCCCGGCAACTCGATCTGGGGGAGGACGACACCCGTGAGGCGGGGCTGGCCGGTCTGGTGCATGACCTGGGCAAGGCCCTCATGCCCCCGGAGGTGCTCAACAAGCCCGGCGCGCTCACCCGCGAAGAGTTCACCATCATGAAAGGCCACCCCGAGGCGGGTCACCGCATGCTGGTGGATGGCCGCGGCGTGGGGCCCATCCCTCTCGATGTTTGCCTGCACCACCACGAGAAGATCAACGGCAAGGGCTACCCGCATGGTCTGCAGGGTGAGGAGATCAGCCTGTTCGCCCGCATGGGCGCCGTCTGCGATGTGTACGACGCCATCACCTCCAACCGCCCCTACAAGGCGGGCTGGGATCCGGCTGACTCCATCCAGAAGATGGCGCTGTGGGCCCGTGAGGGCCACTTCGACGAGCGCATCTTTCAGGCCTTCGTCAAGAGCGTGGGCATCTACCCGACGGGCTCGCTCGTCAAGCTGAGATCGGGCCGCTTGGGTGTGGTGGTCGAGCAGGGGCAAGGCTCCCTGCTGGCGCCCCAGGTCAAGGTCTTTTACTCGACCCTCAGCCAGGAGAGCGTGCCACCGGAGCTGCTGGACCTGAGCGCGGTGGACGATCCCATCGTCTCGCGCGAGAGCCCTGCGACCTGGGGCTTGTCTCAGCTGGACGATCTGTGGCGGACCCCGGCCTGAGCCCAGGCTCTGCGCCTCACTGCGTCGACAGGCTCAGCCCCGCATGCTCGCGCAGTGGGTGGAAGTGCACCTGCGGGTGGCGCTCGGCCGTCAGTCGCAGGTCATACGCCGAGGTCATCATGTAGGCCAGGGTGTCGGCCGCATCCAGCGCCAGCTTGCTGGCGTTTTCGTCGGTGAACTTCTTCATGGCCGCCGGTGTGTCGGCCGTGATCCAGCGTGCGCCCGTGAAACGGCAGGGCATCAGGCGGATGTCCACGCTGTATTCGGCCTTCAGGCGGTGCTGCACCACTTCGAACTGCAGCTGACCGACTGCGCCCAGCAGCATGGAGCCACCGGCCTCGGGGCGGAAGACCTGAATGGCGCCTTCTTCGCCCAATTGCAGCAAACCTGCCTGCAACTGCTTGGATTTCATGGGATTGGCCAGCTCCACCGTTTGGAACAGCTCGGGCGCGAAGAAGGGCAGGCCGGTGTACTGCAGGGTGATGCCATCGGTGATGGTGTCGCCCAATTGCACGCCGCCGTGCGTGGTGAAGCCGATGATGTCGCCGGCATAGGCCTCGTCGACCGCTTCGCGGCGCTGTGAGAGGAAGGTCACCACCGAGGTGGGACGCAGCTCCTTGCCGCTGCGCTGCACCTTGAGCTTCATGCCTGGCGTGTACTTGCCCGAGCACACGCGCACAAAGGCGATGCGGTCGCGGTGGCTGGGGTCCATGTTGGCCTGCACCTTGAAGACCACGCCGGAGAAGTTCTCCATCTCGGGGGTGATCTCCTTGTGCGAGCCGTCCTTTTCGGTCGACAGGCGGGGGCGGGGCGAGGGGGCCAGATCCACCAGCGCGTCCAGCACCTCCTGCACCCCGAAGTTGTTCACGGCCGAGCCGAAGAACACCGGGGTCTGCTTGGCCGCCAGGAAGAGCTCCAGATCAAAGGCGGGGGCGGCCTCGGACATCAGTTCCATGTTCTGCTCGGCCAGTTCCCAGTCGTGGCCAAAGCGCGCGTGCAGCTTGTCGCGCTCGCTCAGGGACACCACCTCGTCGTCCTCGCCGCGCTTGTCGGCACCGGCATCGAACAGGCGCATGGACTGCGTGCGCAGATTGACGATGCCGCCAAAGGTCTTGCCTTGGCCCACCGGCCAGGTCATGGGCACGCAGGGCATGCCCAGCTCCTGCTCGACCTCGTCGAGCAGCTCCAGCGGGTCGCGCCCTTCGCGGTCCATCTTGTTGACGAAGGTGATGATGGGGGTGTCGCGCTGACGGCAGACCTCGATCAGGCGCTTGGTCTGGGCTTCCACACCATTGGCCGCGTCGATCACCATCAGGGCCGAATCCACTGCCGTGAGCACGCGGTAGGTGTCTTCCGAGAAGTCCTTGTGGCCCGGGGTGTCCAGCAGGTTGATGACGTGCTCGCGGTAGAGCATCTGCATCACCGAGGAGGCCACCGAGATGCCGCGCTGCTTTTCGATCTCCATCCAGTCCGACGTGGCATGGCGCGAGGCCTTGCGCCCCTTCACCGCACCAGCGATATGGATGGCACCCGAGAACAGCAGCAGCTTTTCCGTCAGCGTGGTCTTGCCCGCGTCAGGGTGGGAAATGATGGCGAAGGTGCGGCGGCGGCGCACTTCGGCGCCATAGGTAGAGTCGGTCACGGCGGGCTTCTTGAAGCAAGGGTGGTCGCCTCGGGCGACGCGGGTTGAACCTGCTATTGTCTCAGGCTTGCCGCAAGTGAGGTGTTTCACCACCCTCAGACGCGGTGGGGGCAGGGCAATCACGGACTTGCCATGGGGGCTTTGTCGATATGCTCGGCGCGTTTAACGGATGTGAAATGCATCACGGTCTGTACCTGTTGGAGGTGTGATCCATGGCGAAGACATCGGGGCGGCTGACTCGCCGATGGGGGGTGGGTTTGGCTTTGGGCGCTTGCGCAATGGCCGCCCAGGCATTGCCTTTTTGCGTGTTCGATATTGTCGGCACGTCAGGCGATGCCTTCAACATGACCCGCGACTATGCGGTGGCGATGCAGCGCGAGGGTGTGAGCATCGAGCTCAAGGTCTACACCAACGAGGCTAAAGCGGTCGAGGATTTCCGTGCCGGTCTGTGCGATGCGGTGATCGCCACGGGCTTTCGCACGCGCCCCTTCAACGGGGTGGCGGCCTCGGTGGACACCCTGGGCTCGACCATCATCGTGCGCAATGGCGTCATCGACATGACCGCCAGTTATGACGTGGTGCGCAAGCTGGTGCAGACCTTCTCGGCCGACACGCCTCAGGTGACGCGGCTGATGACCGATGCCAGTGGCAAGTACGAGGTGGGTGGCATCCTGCCGGTGGGGGCGGCTTACCTGGTGGGCAGCGACCGGCGCAACAACACGGTCGAAAAACTGGCCGGCAAGCGCATGGCGGCGCTGGACTACGACCCGGCCCAGGCCGTGATGATCAAGCGCATCCGTGCGGTGCCGGTGCCCTCGGACATCACCAACATCTCGCAGCGCCTGTCCAGCGGTGCGACGGACTTCATTGCCGCGCCGGCATTGGCCTACAAGCCTCTGGGCCTGGACAAGGGGGTGGGCGAGCGGGGTGGGGTGGGGCGTTTCCCCTTGATGATCATGAGCTACCAGGTGATCCTCAACCGCAGCAAGTTCCCGGAAGGCTTCGGGGCCCGCTCGCGTACTTATTGGCTGGGTCAGTTCGACCGCGTCCTGCAACTGATCCGCAAGGCCGAAAACGACATTCCGGCCGCCACCTGGGTGGAGCTCAGCCCCGAGAACACCTACCGCTACACCCTCATGTTGCGCGAGGCGCGCATCGACATCGCGCAGATGGGCCTGTACGACAAGCGCGGCCTGAAGATCCTCAAGCGCATCCGCTGCCACGTGAATCCGGCCGATCCGGAGTGCCAGAGCAAGTCCGAAGAAGTGTGGCAGCAGCCATGAAAAAGGCCCGCCGGTGGCGGGCCTGATGCGCATCGAGGCGGGGCTGTCAGCCCGGCTTATTCGATCTCGTTCTTGGTGGAGCACTCGGCATCGGCGGCGTTCACGCTGCAGCGGGCACGCTTGATGATGTTCATGGTCTGCTTGTTGTACAGGCCTTGCTTGGCGATCTCGATGCGGGCTTCACGCAGCATCAGCACGTACTTGGGGATGTTCTGCGGGGGCAGATCGTCCCAAGTGGCGGCAGGGATGCCCTTTTCTGCGATGGCGATCAGGCTCATGGCGCGGTCGAACTGGCTCAGCCAGAACTGACGCGACTTCTCACCGAAGCCCTCGGGGAACTTGCTGCGGTTGAACACCAACTGCACCGTGGGGATCATGATGGGGAAGCGACCGATGCCACCCTTGGTGCCGATGCCCTTGTAGAGCTCCAGGGGCTTGTAGGCCACGGCAGGCAGGGTGACCATGTCGACGAAGCCGTTGTTGAAGCGCGGGCCGATGTTGGTCACGTCCACGGACACGGGCTGGGCGCCGATGCGCTGGATCATGGTGCCCTGGGCCTTGTCGTAGTCGAAGGCCGCGATCTTCTTGCCCGACAGGGCTTCGACCGAGTTGATGGCGCGGTCACGCACGATGGGGTAGGCCGCGCCCAGGGGGAAGATGCCGCCCACTTCGTAGTTGCCTTCGACCATCAGCTTGGCGCCAGCGGGGCTGGAGAAGGCCTGGATGACCTTGCGCACGACCTCGTAGCTGCCGGGCAGGTCGATCTTGTTGTTGCGCACGATGGTGGCCGAGCCGATGCTGTCCAGCGAGGCGGCCACACCGTTGAAGGGCTTGGTGCGGAAGGACGTGGCCATCACGGCATCGCACTGACCGGCGCGGAAGTCTTCCACGGCCACGCGCTCGTCCACATAGCTCTTGAGCTCCATGTCGGCGCCAGCCTTCTGCATGGCGACCGAGTAGTCAATGGCGGCATTGAAGATGTCACCGGTCTTGCCGGCAACATCCCAGACACACAGGGTGGTCTTGGCGGAAACGGTGCCGGCCAGGCTCATCAGGGCGGCGGCTGCAAGGGCGAGTTGACGTTGTTTCATGGTCATGAGGGGGCGAGAGATCAGGGACATGGGGTGCCTCTTTCCGTAACAGGCGAGGCGCTAAATGCAGCCCCGCACGTATTCAACGTCGGAAGGCGACCCAGGTGAGACAGGGGCAACCCGTAGTCGTTCCCCCCTCGAAAGCGGGATTTTTTGATGAGGGGCTTGGCAAGCGGGCATGCACCGGCGAATCACACCCGTTACAATACTCGTCTTTGTCGAGGAGCGTTGCAAGGCGCGAAATTTTCCACCCCCCGGTTCCAGGGCTGGCGTGGAGATCGCACCCCAGGCTCGACAAACGTTCTGTGCAACGGCGCTCACCCGCATGTGTCCCGCTGGGTGAGTTGTATCCATCGCGTTCCTCCCGGCGCGCACGGCGGCTTCTGAACCCCTTTAGGAGCTTTGTCCATGAGCGCAGTTCTCAAATCGTTGCAAACCGAATTCAAGGGCGTCGAGTGCATCGTCGCCGACATGTCCCTGGCCGCCTGGGGCCGCAAGGAACTCACCATCGCCGAGCATGAAATGCCCGCGCTGATGGCCATCCGCCGCGAATACGCCGCCAGTCAGCCCCTCAAGGGCGCGCGCATCACCGGCTCGCTGCACATGACCATCCAGACCGGCGTGCTGGTCGAGACCCTGCAAGCCCTGGGTGCCGAAGTGCGCTGGGCCTCGTGCAACATCTTCTCCACGCAAGACCATGCCGCCGCCGCTCTGGTGGCCGCCGGCACCCCGGTCTTCGCCTACAAGGGCGAGTCGCTGGAAGACTACTGGGACTACACCCACCGCATCTTCGAATTCGGCCCCAAGGGTGCCAAGGGCGAAGGCCCCAACATGATCCTGGACGACGGCGGCGATGCCACCCTGCTGATGCACCTGGGCAAGAAGGCCGAGACCGACCCCTCCGTGCTGGCCAACCCCGGTAGCGAAGAAGAGCGCATCCTGTTTGCCGCCATCAAGGCCAAGCTGGCCGTTGACAGCACCTGGTACAGCCGCAAGGGCGCCGAGATCATCGGCGTGACCGAAGAGACCACCACCGGTGTGCATCGCCTGAACGAGATGAGCGCCAAGGGCACGCTGCTGTTCCGCGCCATCAACGTGAACGACTCGGTCACCAAGTCCAAGTTCGACAACCTGTACGGTTGCCGCGAGTCGCTGGTCGACGGCATCAAGCGTGCCACCGACGTGATGGTGGCCGGCAAGATCGCCGTGGTCGCTGGTTATGGTGACGTGGGCAAGGGCTCGGCCCAGGCCCTGCGCGCCCTGAGCGCCCAGGTGTGGGTCACCGAGATCGATCCCATCAACGCCCTGCAGGCCGCCATGGAAGGCTACCGTGTGGTGACCATGGATTACGCCGCCGACAAGGCCGACATCTTCGTGACCGCCACGGGCAACAAGAGCGTCATCACCTTCAAGCACATGCAGGCCATGAAGGAAAACGCCATCGTCTGCAACATCGGTCACTTCGACAACGAGATCGACGTGGCCGAGGCCGAAGCCAAGTGCCAGTGGGAAGAGATCAAGCCCCAGGTCGATCACGTGATCTTCCCCGATGGCAAGCGCATCATCATGCTGGCCAAGGGCCGCCTGGTGAACCTGGGCTGCGGCACGGGTCACCCCAGCTATGTGATGAGCTCGAGCTTTGCCAACCAGACCATCGCGCAGATCGAGCTGTTCACGCGTCCCGACGCCTATGAAAGCGGCAAGGTCTATGTGCTGCCCAAGCACCTCGATGAAAAGGTGGCGCGCCTGCAGCTGGTCACGCTCAATGCCCAGCTCACCGAGCTGAGCGACGAGCAGGCCGCCTACATCGGCGTGTCCAAGCAAGGCCCTTACAAGCCTGACACTTATCGTTATTAATCCCCCCCTACGGCCTGACGGCCGCCCCCCCAGGGGGGCACCGCCAGCGGCCCGGCAGAGCCGGTTCCGCGGCGGTTTGCTTGAAAAGACACGACATGCCAAGAGCCGACCAACTCATCGTTCAACTCGGGCACGCGCCCACCCGCTCGGCGGCGCACCGGCTGATCGACGCCAGTGCGGTGCAGTGGCTTGGCCCCAAAGGCTGGACCACCTTGCGCAAGGCGGGTGAAGACCTGCCCGAGGACGCGCAGTTCCGTGTCACCAATGACGATGAGCTGCGCTGGGTCTCGCGTGCCGGGCTCAAGCTCGAAGGCGCGCTGGCCCAGATCGACCTGAAGGTCGCGGGCCTGCGCTGCCTGGACGTGGGCCAGAGCACCGGTGGCTTCACCGACGTGCTGCTGAGCCAGGGCGCCACGCAGGTGGTGGGCATCGATGTGGGCCATGGTCAGTTGCACGACAAGCTCAAGGCCGATGAGCGGGTGGTCGCATTGGAGAACGTGAACGCGCGCGAGCTCGACACGAGCATCCTGCGCGAGCACGCTCCGGCCGAAGGCTTCGATCTGATCGTGGCGGACCTGTCCTTCATTGCGCTGTCCAAGGTGGTGCCGCACCTGGGGCCCTGGCTCAAGCCGGGTGGGCAGGTGCTGCTGCTGATCAAGCCTCAGTTCGAGGTGGGCAAGGAGCATGTCGGCAAGGGTGGGGTGGTGAAAGACCCGGCTCAGCATGCCCGTGCCCGTGACATGGTGCGCCGTGCCTGCACCGACCTGGGCTGGAAGGTCCACAAGGGCTTCGCCAGCCCCATCGCGGGTGGCGACGGCAATCTCGAATTCTTCATCTGGGCCCAGTCGCCAGTGGCCTGAGCCCCTTGAAAGTCTGACTCATGACGCAGTCTTCGTCGTCCTCCTTGCCGCTGAGCTTCGAGTTCTTCCCACCCAAGACGCCGGAGGGGGCGGACAAGCTCACCGCCGTGCGCCAGCAGCTCTATCCGCTGGGGCCCGAGTACTGCTCGGTGACCTACGGTGCCGGGGGCACCACGCAGGATGGCACCCTCCAGACGGTGCGCGCCATCCTGGCCGAGGGCTTTGATGCCGCGCCGCACTTCTCCTGCATCGGTGCCACCCGGGCCAGCGTGCGCGAGCAGTTGCAGCAGTTCCAGGCCGAGGGCATCCGGCGCATCGTGGCCCTGCGGGGTGATCTGCCCAGCGGCTATGGCGGCTTCGGCGAGTTCCGCTATGCCAGTGAGCTGGTGGCCTTCATCCGCGAGGAGACGGGCCGGCACTTCCACATCGAGGTGGCGGCCTACCCCGAAATGCATCCCCAGGCGCGCAACCCGCAGGCTGATCTGCAAGCCTATGTGGCCAAGGTCCAGGCCGGTGCCGATGTGGCGCTGACGCAGTACTTCTTCAACAGCGACGCCTACTTCCGTTTCGTGGACGAGGCGGCCAAGGCGGGGGCCGACATCCCGGTCGTGCCGGGCATCATGCCCATCACCAACTCCAGCCAGCTGATGCGTTTTTCAGATGCTTGCGGGGCCGAGATTCCCCGCTGGATCCGCACCCGTCTGGAAGGCTTCGGCGACGACAAGGCATCCATCCAGGCCTTCGGCCTGGAGGTGATCGTGGACCTGTGTGACCAGCTGCGTTGTGCGGGGGTGCCGGGCCTGCACTTCTACACGATGAACCAGTCGGGGCCGGTCAAGGCGATTTGCGAGCAGCTGGGGCTGTGAGGCCGGTGGGCTGATGCCTGCGGGGCCAGGGGCTTGTCGCAGCGCAAGACCAAGGCGCCGACTTGATGCCCATCAAGAATTTTGCATCTGCTGATCGCTAGCCGATGAGCTCTGCGCTGGATCAAGGGTTTGCCCGAGGGGCCTGGATGTAATGCACGCACGGTGTCGCACCGTGCGTCATTTCCTTTCATCCAACCCTGAGTTCCGAAAGCCCGATCATGAACAAGCCTCTGACTGGCCTGGCCGCTGCCGCTCTCCTGACCCTGTCCACCCTGGCCGCCGCTCCGGCGATGGCCCAAAGCGCCGAAGGCCCCTGGCTGGTGCGCGTGCGTGCCGTGAACATCGATCCGGCCAACAAGGACGACATCTCGGTGACCGACGTCAGCGTCAACAGCAAGGTCATCCCCGAGGTCGACATCAGCTACTTCTTCACGCCCAACATTGCGGCCGAGCTGATCCTGACCTATCCCCAAAAGCATGATGTCTCTTCCAGCGCGCATGGCGGCAAGATCGGCACCCTCAAGCACCTGCCACCCACGCTGACCGCGCAATACCACTTCATTCCCGACGGCAAGTTCCGCCCGTATGTGGGCGCCGGCATCAACTACACACACTTCTCGAACGTCGATCTGCCTTCGCCCTTCTCGATCGACAAGGACAGCTTCGGTCTGGCCCTGCAGGCCGGCATCGACATCGAGATCGGCAAGAACCTGTTCCTGAACCTGGACATCAAGAAGGTGCAGATCCGCACCGATCTGAAGGCTGCGGGCGAAAAGCTGGGCACCATCAAGGTCGATCCGGTGCTGGTGGGTGTCGGTATCGGCTGGCGCTTCTGAGGCCTCAGCCCATCACCCCCGCAGGGGTGACGATCAGCATCAGTGCCTGATCGTGTGGGGCGGGGCTGAAGCTGCCGGGAGGCAGCTGAGCTTCGGCCCAGGCCAGCCCGACCGCCGTGATGTGCGGGTGGGCGGCCATGTAGCGGTCAAAGTAGCCCGCCCCATAGCCCAGGCGATAGCCCTCGGGCGTGAAGCCGACGCAGGGCACCAGCACCACATCCGGGTCGGCGGGTGGGCCCTCTGGGCAAGGAATGCCACACTCATCCCGGGTGGTGGGCTCGCTGCCATCCCACACTCGATAGCCCATGGATGCCGCCTGTCCATCACGGGCCTTGGTGGCCCAGGGCAGTGCCAGTGACAGGGCGGAAGGCCCCCCCAAAGACGCCTGAAACGTCAGGGCCACGTCCCTTGGGTTAAATTCACCCCGGATGGGCCAATACAGGCCCAGACATTGCGGTTCCAGTTCGGTGAGCACGCGCAGAACCTGTGCGTGCAGATCGGCCTGAGCCTGGGCGGCTGCCGGTGTGGCGGACCAGGTCTGGCGAGCGCTCAGCAGTTGCTGGCGCAGGGCGGAGCGGGTGTCGGACATGAGATGTGAGGCTTGCGAGAGCCTTCAGGAAAGAAACACGGATGCGATTGTGGACTGATCACGGGGGGCGGCCGATGCGCTGGGCCCCTCGTCTGCTCGTGGCGGCGGCTGCGGTGTGCGCGGCCAGCCTCGGGCTGGGGGTGGTGGGCTCGCCGCCGGCCTGGGCGGGCGATGTCACGGTGCAGGATGCGCGCGAGGCCTACCGCCTGCGCGACAAGGCCCGCCTGACGGGCTTGCGCGATGCGCTGCTGGCCGAGCGTCACCCTCTGGCCCCCTGGGCCGACTTCTGGCTGATGCAGTTGCGCCTGAGCGAGGCCAGCGTGGCCGAGGTGGACGACTTTCTCAACCGCTGGGGCGACGCCTATGTGGCCGATCGCCTGCGCAATGACTGGTTGCTGGAGCTGGGCCGCCGCAAGGACTGGGCGACCTTCGTGCGGGTGCAGAGCGGCTTCAGGATGAACGACGACCGCGAGGTCACCTGCCTGGGCGTGCTGGCCCGCCAGCAACTGGGCATGCCCATGGAGGGGGTGGGCGATCTGCGCGAGCAGGCCCGCCAGGCGTGGTGGGCCCAGAAGGAGGCCGACAGCGGCTGTGATGCCATGGCTCAGACCCTGCTGAACGCCGGGGTGCTGACGGATGCCGATGTCTGGCGCAAGCTCCGGCTGGCGCTGGAGGGCTCCAGCCCGCGCGTGGTCACGCAGGCGGCCCGCCTGATGGGTGAGCCCACGGCGCAAGCCTTGGCCCGCATGATGGGGCAGCCACAGGCCTTCCTGACCACGGACAGCGCGCTCAAGCCGTCGGCGGGGGCCCAGTCGCCCGGCGCCACGGTCGAGGAAACGCGCCCCACCAAGGGCAAGGGTTCGGTCCGCAAGGGCAAGCGCGGACGCAAGGCCCCGGCGCGCGTGTTCATTCCGCCTCCGCCGCCCGTGCCGCTGGACCATGTCGGGCCGCTGAACCTGCTGGCCCTGCAGCGCTGGGCCGCGCAAGACGTGCAGGCTGCGGCCGAGGCCCTGGGAGCACCCAATGCCTCGGCACGCTGGCGCCTCAACCGGGAAGAGCAGGCCTGGGCCTGGGCCTCCATCGGGCGCGCAGCCGCCTGGCGCCTGATGCCTGAGGCCATTGCCTGGTACGAGCGGGGGCTGGTGCTGGCCGAGATGAACGACACCCCGGTGCGCTGGGCACGCTCCTGGCCGGCAGACACGCTGACCTGGCTGGCCCGTGCGGCCGTGCGTTCGGCCACGGCGGGGCAGCGCAGCCACTGGACGGTGCTGGACACGGCCGTGGACGCCATGACACCGGAGGTGCAGAACGAGTCGACCTGGGTGTACTGGAAGGCGCGCTCGCTGCTGGCCCAGGCCCCCCAGGGGGCCGCAGGCGATGGACGCCGGCAGCAGGCCCGCGAGTTGTTGACCCGCATTGCGCAGCCGGTGGGCTTTTATGGCCTGCTGGCCATGGAGGACCTGGCCGGTGGGGCACCGCGGGCACCCGCGCGCCCCGCACCGCTCAGCCGTGAGGAGCGCCTGCAAGCCCTGACCAACGCGGGGCTGGACCGGGCCTTGCGGATGTACGAGCAGGGCTGGCGGGTCGAAGGCGCCAAGGAGTGGAACTACACCCTGTCCTTCAGCAAGCCCGGTGGCCTGAGCGACCGCGAACTGATGGCCGCGGCCGAGCTGGCGTGCGAGCGTGAAATCTGGGACCGCTGCATCAACACCAGCGAGCGCACCCGCCAGGAGGTGGATCTGCACCAGCGCTTTCCGACGCCCTTCCGTCGCGACATCGTGACGGCGGCCGAATCGGTCGGCCTGGATCCGGCCTACATGTTCGGCCTGATCCGCCAGGAGTCGCGTTTTCAGCTCACGGCACGCTCCACCGTGGGGGCATCCGGTCTGATGCAGGTGATGCCGGCCACGGCGGAGTGGACGGCCCGCAAGCTGGGCATGATCGACTACCAGGCCAGCCAGATCACCGACCGGGATGTGAACCTCAAGATCGGTGCGGGCTACCTCAAGCTGATCCTGGACGAGTTCGGCGGCTCTCAGGCCATGGCCGCCGCGGCCTACAACGCCGGCCCGGGGCGCCCGCGCCGCTGGCGCGAGGGTGCCCGCCTGGAGACCGCCGCCTGGGCCGAGAACATTCCCTTCAACGAAACCCGCGATTATGTGAAGAAGGTGGTGGCCAACGCCGTGGTGTATGGGCATGTCTTGCATGGCAAGCCCTTGTCGATTAAAACCCGACTGGGTGGGATGATCGGTCCGCGTGGTGCGGGCACCCCGCCCGACAACAACGATCTGCCCTGATTCCTGGGCGCAACAAGGAGCGGCGCATGAAACGCGTGCTGGTGCTGGGGGGCAGTGGTTTCGTCGGGCGTGCGCTGTGCGAGCAGTGGGCAGCCCGTTTTGGCGCGGGTGGCCCCCGCTTGCTGGTGCCCAGCCGGCGCCGGGAGCGGGTCAAGCACCTGTTCCCTCTGCCCACGGTGGATGTGGTTCAGGCATCCGTCCACGACGACCATGCCCTGGCCGGGCTGCTCAGTGGGGTCGATGCCGTCGTGAACCTGGTGGCCATCCTGCATGGCAGCTCGGCACAGTTCGAGCAGGTGCACGTGGAGCTGCCCCGGCGCCTGGCCCAGGCCTGTGTCAAGGCGGGCGTCCATCGCCTGGTGCATGTCAGTGCCTTGGGGGTGAGCGAGGATCCGGCCCAGGCGCCGTCCGAGTACCTGCGCACCAAGGCCGAGGGCGAGCTGGCCTTGCGGGCAGCGCAACCCGATCTGGCGCTCACGGTGCTGCGCCCCAGCGTGATCTTTGGCGAGCACGACCGCTTTCTCAATCTGTTTGCCGACCTGCAGGCCCTGGCCCCGGTGATGGCCCTGGCGGGCGCACAGGCGCGGTTTCAGCCGGTCTGGGTGGAGGATGTGGCCCGGGCCCTGGTGCACTGCCTGCTGGAGCCCGCCACGGCCGGCCAGATCATCGAGTGCGCAGGCCCCGAGGTGCTGACCTTGGCCGAGCTGGTGCAACTGGCGGGGCGGGCCAGTGGCCATGCGCGGCCGGTGTGGCCTGTGCCCGATGCGGTGGGGCGCTTGCAGGCGGCCTTGCTGGGCTGTTTGCCAGGTGAGCCCCTGATGTCGGCGGACAATCTGGATTCGATGCAGGTGCCCAATGTGGCTTCCGGGCGGCTGCCAGGGCTGGCCTCGCTGGGCATCGAGCCTGCATCGGTGCATGTGATCGCGCCAGGCTATCTGGGCCAGGGCGGGCAGGGCGCGCGGCGCCTGAACCGTTTCAGGGCCTGGGCGGGGCGCTGAAACCCCCTGGAGGACGCGCGCGCCCATGAAAAAACCCCGCGACCAGCGCGGGGTTCTTGTTCAGGGGCGGCAGGGCCTATCAGGCGACCAGCAATTGCGCCGTGTCGAACACGCTGCTCATGGGCGGCAGGTTCATGATCATGGGCTGAGGCGCGTTCTTGGAGACCTTGACCGGCTTGGCGGGCGTGGCGTCGTTCTGGGCGACGTCGGCCTTGTCCCAGTTGCCAGCGGATTCCTTGCCCGACACAGCGATCGAGTAGAACACGCGGAAGGGGATCTTGCGCTCCGACCAGAAGTCGGCGGCATCGCGGAAGGCATCCAGCAGTTGCTCGCGCGATTCGCGGTCCATGCGCACGCCGTCAGGCAGCAGCTCCAGCACCACGACGAAACCCGGCTGCGGGCCCGACTTGTGGACCAGGTCGGTGATGCAGTCGTAGAGGGCGTCCAGGTTCTTGCCGAAGTGATCCGGGAACAGGAAATCGCGGGCGATGATGTCCAGCACGTCCTGTTTGCTCTGAGCCGGGCTCAGATTGGTGTACAGGAAGTGATGCCCGATTTCCTGGGCGGCCTGCTGCAGGTCATCCGGGCGGTAGGCGCGGATGGACTGGACGATGTTGGGGCGGATGGATTGCAACAACATGATCGCTTTGGACTGATGCATGAAATGACCGTTATCGAGGGCGACAGAAAAAGGGACCGAGGGTGAACTGTGAGATTTACCGCAAGGGATCGATCTTCTGGAAGCTTTGATAGTGATCCTTGGTGTAGAAACAAGTTTCAGGACTTTGCACAATTTCACCTCCGCAGACAATGCGGCGCGCCCCTCTGTCGCGAGAGCCTGGGGTCGGTACCGTGTATTCGCGGTAGTAGCCCCGGGTTCTGCGCGGCAGCAGACGTTCACGGTTGCCAAACACGGTGCCGTCTTTGCTGTACAGGAAGGGCCCGCCCGAGTGGATGCGGCGGTGGACTTCCTGCCCTTGAGGGGGCAGCTGTGACAGAGGCACGATGCTGGGCTGAACCGCCACCGAGGCTTGTGGCCCTGGGACGGAACTGCGGGTGAACGCTTGCGATACGGGAGACCAGGTCAGTGCCACTGAAGCCAGAACCGCTGCCGTCGTGACTGCCACCGAAGCCCAGGCCTTGCGGCCTGAAAGCGGCATGGGCCGCGAGGGATCCCTTGGTGTCACGTGGTCGGTCATGGTCTCGGGTGCAGCTGTGTACCCAGCCTCTCAGCTCAAATCGTGCAGATCCTGCAAAGACGCCATGCTACTGAAACCCGGCCAAAAGCTCAAGGCCCCGACCGCTGAAATGACAGCGGATCGGGGCCTTTGCCTCAGGGGTTGACAGTTTGTGCTAACTCACTTTCGTGACGTCAGCACCGCGTGGCATCAGCGTCCGGCATTGGCATCTGCGACGGTCATGGCCGTCATGTTGACGATGCGGCGCACCGTGGCCGAGGGGGTCAGGATGCACACCGGCTTGGCCGCGCCCAGCAGCACAGGGCCCAGCGCAATATTGTTACCAGCTGCAACCTTGAGCAGGTTGTAGGCGATGTTGGCCGCGTCGATGTTGGGGCAGACCAGCAGGTTGGCCTCGCCCGTGAGCGTGCTGCGGGGCATCAGCTGGTTGCGGTAGGGCTCGTCCAGGGCGGTGTCGCCGTGCATCTCGCCGTCGATCTCCAGCCAGGGGGCCTGCTGCTGGATCAGCGCCAGGGCCTCGCGCATCTTGACGGCCGAGGGCTGGTTGCTCGATCCGAAGTTCGAGTGCGACAGCAGGGCGGCCTTGGGGCGCTGACCAAAACGCAGCATCTCCTCGGCCGCCATGATGGTGATCTCGGCCAGTTGCTCGGCCGTGGGGTCGTAGTTGATGTGGGTGTCCAGCAGGTTGACCGTGCGCCCCGGCAGGATCAGGCCCGTCATGGCGGCATAGGTCTTGACCCCGGCGCGCCGGCCGATCACCTGGTCGATGTAGTGCAGGTGCAGGCTGGTGTTGCCCCAGGTGCCGCAGATCAGGCCGTCGACTTCGCCCTTGTGCAGCAGCATCGAGCCGATCAGGGTCAGGCGGCGG
>NZ_DASUIT010000100.1:0-18226 GCF_036279655.1 Aquabacterium sp.
GGTCCAGGCCGATGTCGAATCCGCAAAGCTTCATAGGTTGTCATTGCGGGCTTGACCCGCAATCCATGGACGCTGGGTGCTGAAACCCCGGACTCGATCCGGGGCCGGCATGACGAGCGAAGGCTTCATGCAACCGCCTTGAGCGATTTCTGTCCAGCCGCCTGATGGTCTACCGCGGCCTTGATGAAAGAGTTGAACAGGGGGTGGCCGTCCCAGGGAGTGGACTTGAACTCGGGGTGAAACTGCACGCCCACGAACCAGGGGTGCACGTCCTGCGGCAGCTCGATAATTTCCGTGAGCTGCTCGCGCTGCGTCAGCGCCGAGATCACGAGGCCGGCCTGGCGCAGCTTGTTCAGGTAGTTGACGTTGGCCTCGTAGCGATGGCGGTGGCGCTCGGTCACGACCGGGCCGTAGATCGCGTGGGCGATGGTGCCAGGCTTGACATCCGAACTCTGGGCACCCAGACGCATCGTGCCGCCCAGGTTGGAGCTGGCATCGCGCTTTTGCACGGTGCCGTCGGCATCCAGCCACTCGTCGATCAGGGCGATCACGGGATGCGGGGTCTCGGGATCGAATTCGGTGCTGTTGGCACCGTCGAGGCCGGCCATGTGGCGGGCGTATTCGATGGTGGCGACCTGCATGCCCAGGCAGATGCCCAGGTAGGGAATGCCGTGCTCACGGGCATATTGCGCCGCGATGATCTTGCCTTCCACGCCCCGCGTGCCGAAGCCACCGGGCACCAGGATGGCATCGAACTGGGCGAGCTGATCCGCCGTCTCGGGCGTCAGCGTCTCGGAGTCGACATATTCGATGTTGACGCGGGCATGGTTGTGGATGCCAGCGTGGCGCAGCGCCTCGTTGAGCGACTTGTACGAATCCGACAGATCGGTGTACTTGCCACACATGGCGATGGTGACGGTCTTCTTGGGGTTCTCGACTTCGTAGACCAGGTTGTCCCAGCGCGACAGGTCGGCGGGCTGGGTCTGCAATTGCAGCTTGTTGCAGATCAGGTCGTCGAGGTGCTGCTCATGCAGCATGCGCGGCACCTTGTAGATGGTGTCGGCATCCCAGACCGAGATCACGCCGGACTCGGGCACATTGGTGAACAGCGAGATCTTCTCGCGTTCATCCGCGGGGATGGCGCGGTCGGCACGGCACAGCAGGGCATCGGGCTGGATACCGATTTCACGCAGTTTCTGCACCGTGTGCTGGGTTGGCTTGGTCTTGAGCTCGCCGGCGGCCGCAATGAAGGGCACGTAGGTCAGATGCACGAAGGCGGCATTGGTCGGACCGGCCTTCAGGCACAGCTGGCGAGCCGCCTCCATGAAGGGCAGCGATTCGATGTCGCCCACGGTGCCACCGATTTCGACGATGGCCACGTCCACGGCATCCGGGGTGCCCACACCCGCCCCACGGCGAACATAGTCCTGGATCTCGTTGGTGATATGGGGAATGACCTGGACGGTCTTGCCCAGGTAATCACCACGGCGCTCTTTTTCAAGGACGCTCTGGTAGATCTGGCCGGTGGTGAAGTTGTTGGCCTTCTTCATCCTCGTGGTGATGAAGCGCTCATAGTGGCCCAGATCCAGGTCGGTTTCCGCACCGTCCTCGGTCACGAACACCTCGCCGTGCTGGAACGGCGACATGGTGCCCGGATCGACGTTGATGTACGGATCGAGCTTGATGAGGGTGACTTTGAGGCCACGCGATTCAAGAATCGCGGCCAAAGACGCGGCGGCGATGCCCTTGCCAAGCGAGGACACCACACCGCCCGTGACGAAGACAAACTTGGTCATTGCGCAAAAGCGCCCACTCATGAGAGGGCGCTGCGGTGGTAAAGAGGCATTATAGAGGGTGAGCCCCGTCCCGGACACACCCGAGGTACAGGGTTGAGCAAAACAACCTCTTCGGACGCACCATGAAACCCGTCTTGTCTGCCCTCCTGATCCTCCTTTGTTCCCTGAGCGCAGTGGCATCGACTGCGGCCAGCGCGACGGGCCCCACGCGTGCGCAGGTCATGACCTTGTTCAAGTACCAGTGTCCGATCAAGATCGGACAGTTGCTGAGCCCGACCCTCGCCGCGACGGGCGACACCAGCGCGCTGGTCAAGGACGCGTGCACATGCGTCGATGAGCGCATGGCCCTCATCCCGGAACGCGTCCCCCACAGCGCGCTGCCCGCACTGGCCGTGGCGGACATGTTGGCCTGCAGCCGCGCCAGTGTCACCGAACACCACCGGACGCAGATCCAGTCGGCTTATGGCGCCAGTCTGGCAGCCAGGGGCTGGCAGACTGCGCACATCGAGACCCTGAGCCAATGCATGGCGCAGCAACACTGGCGCCAGGTGAGCCAGGCCGGTCTGCAGGGCGAGCAGCTCGGCTTGAACCTCCCAGCCCTCTGGAAGGAATGCGCCGCGCAAGCGGGACACGCGAGCGAGCCCATCCCCACCCAGATCAAGTGAAGGCGGCACCGAGCGGCGCATAATGCGCTCCGGTCAAACCGGAGCCCGTAGGCTCCCTGATTGGGAAACGCCGTGCTATTTGCTGTTCGCATGCTCTTGCTGTGCATGCATTTCTTCGTGGCCAGCCTGCTCGGATTGCTGGTCGGCCTCCTGCGCCCATTCAACCCAGACAACAGCCGCATCTGCTCACGGCTCTACGCCGTGCCAGCTCAATGGATCCTGGGCTGGAAGGTGCAACTGGACGCAGACAGCCTGCTGAATCATCAGCGACCCGCCGTGATCGTGGCCAACCATCTGTCCAATCACGACCTGCTGACCTTTGGCCGCGTGGTGCCAGAGCGCACCGTCAGCCTGGGCAAGACCAGCCTGAAGTGGATCCCCCTGTTTGGTCAGGTCTACTGGCTGGCAGGCAACGTGCTGATTGACCGGGGCAACGCCTTTCAGGCCAAGAAGGCCATGCAGACCACCACGGACACACTGCAGCACAAGGACATGTCGCTGTGGGTCTTCGCCGAGGGCACCCGCGGTCACGGCAAGGGGCTGCAGCCCTTCAAGAAAGGGGCATTCCAGATGGCCATCGCCGCAGGCGTGCCCATCGTGCCGGTGTGCGCCAACAACTATGTGCGTGGCATGAACCTCAACCGATGGCACAGCGGCACCATCATCATCCGCGCCCTGCCCCCCATCCCGACCACCGGCCTGACACTGGCCGACATGCCCGCGCTGATGAAGACCTGCCACGAGCGCATGAAGGCCTGCATCGACGAACTCGATCGTGAGGCAGGCACCACGGCCTGATCAGCCGTTGGGCGCCGCGATCTTGCTCAGCGGGTTCATGGCCTGCGGCTGCGATGCCGCACTGGAGGTCAGGTCCGGCTGGTCTCCATTCCAGGTCGGATCGGGGATGGAGTCAAAGACCTGACGCAGGCGCTGCCCCCAGGTGCTGCGGATCATGCGGAAGTAGGCATTGCTCTCGTCGATGTTGATGAGCTTGTCCACACGCAATGCATCGGCCTCGTAGACCAGCAGATCCAGCGGCAGTCCGACCGACAGATTGGACTTGAGGGTCGAGTCCATCGAGATCAGCGCGCACTTGGCCGCCTCTTCGAGCGGGGTGTTGGGCGTGACCACGCGGTCAATCACCGGCTTGCCGTACTTGGACTCGCCGATCTGGAAGTAGCACACGCCATCAATGCCGGCCTCGACAAAATTGCCGGCCGCATAGACATTGAACAGGCGCATGGTCTCGCCCTTGATCTGGCCGCCGATGATCAGGCTGCAATTGAAGTCGATGCCATGCTGCTTGAGAGCCTCGGCATCACGGGCATACACCTTGCGCACGGCGCTGCCAACGATGCGGGCCACGTCAAAGAGACTGCGTGCCGTCCACAGGGTGACGTGATCTCCATCGGGCCCGGGAATGCTCTCGTCGTTGAGCAGTTGCTTGACCGCCTGAGTGATGGCCAGATTGCCCGCCGACAGCAGTACCAGCACCCGGTCGCCCGGTTTTTCGTACACCGTCATCTTGCGGAAGGTGCTGATCTGGTCCATGCCCGCATTGGTGCGGGAGTCAGACATGAAGACCAGTCCGGAATGAAGGCGCATGGCCACGCAATAGGTCATGATGAGATCACCGATTTCAGTTGGTAGAGCGCGTCGAGCGCTTCTCTCGGGGTCAGGGTATCTGGATCAATGCTGGCCAGCAAGGCCAGGGTGGCCAGCTCTGACGGTGTTGCAAGGTCGGTGCCAGCACCTGGCTCGGGCAGGTCGGGCATGCTCAGGGGCCGTACGCCCCCGGCCGCGCCGCTGAGGTCGGCGAACAGATCGATCTGGTCGTCGTGCTGGCGCTGCTGGGCTTCCAGCGCATCCAGCGCCACCCGCGCCTGACGAATCAGGCTGGGGGGCATGCCGGCCAGTCGGGCCACTTGCACGCCGTAACTGCGGCTGGCCGGGCCCGCCTGCAGTTCGTGCAGGAAGACAATGTCGTCGCCCGCCTCGGCCACGCCCACGTGCACGTTGGCCGCGCGGGGGTGCTTCTCTGGCAATGTGGTCAGCTCGAAGTAATGTGTCGCGAACAGGGTGAAGGCCTTGTTGCGGTCATGCAGATGGCTGGCGATGGCGCCGGCCAGGGCCAGACCATCAAAGGTGGAGGTGCCCCGCCCGATCTCGTCCATCAGTACCAGGGAGTGCTCGGTCGCCCCATGAATGATGGCGGCCGCCTCGGTCATCTCCAGCATGAAGGTCGACTGCGCATTGGCCAGGTCATCGGCCGCGCCGATCCGGGTGTGGATGGCATCGATCGGCCCCAGACGGCAGGACTGCGCGGGCACGTAGGAGCCCATGTAGGCCAGCAGCACGATGAGCGCCACCTGACGCATGAAAGTCGATTTACCCCCCATGTTCGGGCCGGTCACGATCAGCATGCGGCGGTTGGCGTCCAGGCGGCAATCGTTGGGGATGAAGCTGACGCCGCTGGATTCGGCCAGGCGCGCCTCGACCACCGGGTGGCGCCCCTTGTCGATCTCGATGCAGGGCATGGACACGAACTCGGGCTGGGTCCAGCCCAGGGTAGCGGCACGCTCGGCCAGGGCCGCCAGCGCGTCGACACTGGCCAGGGCCCGTGCCATGGCGCCCAAGGTGCCCAGGTGCCCCTGCAGCTCGTCGATGAGTTGATCGAACAGATACTTCTCGCGGGCCAGGGCCCGATCCTGCGCAGACAAGGCCTTGTCCTCGAAGGCTTTCAGCTCAGGCGTGATGAAGCGTTCAGCGTTCTTGAGCGTCTGGCGGCGCTGGTAGTCCAGCGGCACCTTGTCGGCCTGGCTCTGGGTGACCTCGATGTAAAAGCCATGGACCTTGTTGTACTGGACACGCAGATTGCCGATGCCGGTGCGGGCGCGCTCGCGCGCCTCCAGCTCCAGCAGGAAGGCATCGCAGTTGGACGAGATGGCCCGCAGCTCATCCAGATCGGCATCGAAGCCAGACGCGATCACCCCGCCATCGCGGATCAGCACGGCGGGCGTTTCGGCGATGGTGCGCATGAGCCGCTCGGCGATGGCCGGATCCGGCTGCAGGCTGGCATGCACCTCGTCGAGCAAGGCGCAGCCATGGGGCACGCGCTCACGCAGCACCGGCAGGGACAAAAGGGTGTCGCGCAGACCAGCCAGCTCGCGCGGGCGGACCTGCCGCAGGGCGATGCGGGCAGTGATGCGCTCAGCATCGCTGACCTGGCGCAGGGCCTCGCGCAGGCTGTCATAACCCTGGCTCAGGCTGGGCGGGTTGAGCAGCAGATCGATGGCGGCATGGCGCTCCTGCCCCACGCGGCGATCACGCGCCGGATGGGTGATCCAGTGGCGCAGGGCTCGGCTACCCATGCCGGTGCGGCAGGTGTCCAGCAAGGACAACAAGGTGGGCGAATCCTCGCCCCGCAAGGTCTGTGTCAGCTCCAGGTTGCGCAGCGTGGCGGGCGGCAGGTCCAGCAGATCGCTGCTGCGCGGCACGGTGAGCGTGGTGACGTGGGCCAGTGCCCTGCCCTGCGTGTGCTCTGCATAACTGAGCAGGGCCGCCGCCGCCGCGTGTCCCAGTGTCAGGGTATCAGCATGGAAGGCCTGCAGATGGCTGACCTTGAGCTGCTCGCACAGCTTGCGCTGTCCCAGGCCCGCATCGAATTGCCAGGTCGGGCGTGGCGTGAAGGCCGTGCCCCGGGGCTGGGCGATCCAGGGCGCCAGTGCGGGGGGCACCCGGTCGCGGTCATAGATCACCTCGGCCGGCTGCAGCCGAGCCAGCCAGCCCGCCAGATCACGCTGGGTGCACTCGGTCAGGCCCAGAGTGCCGCTGGCCATGCCCAGCCAGGCCAGCGCACAAGGGGTCGTGTCGGATGATTTGGCCACCCCTCCCCGCGTGGCTTGCGTGACCACGGCCACCAGCAAGGCGTCGGCCCGTTCGTTGAGCAGTTCAGCGTCGGTCAGCGTGCCGGGGGTGACCACGCGCACCACCTTGCGCTCGACCGGGCCCTTGCTGGCCCCCACCTCACCCACCTGCTCGCAAATGGCCACCGATTCGCCCATCTTGATCAGCTTGGCCAGATAGGTTTCCACGGCATGCACCGGCACGCCTGCCATGATCACGGGCTCGCCCGCCGACTGGCCGCGCACGGTCACGGTGATGTCGATCAGGCGGTTGGCCTTGCGGGCATCATCAAAGAACAGCTCGTAGAAATCCCCCATGCGGTAGAACACGAGCGTGTCCGGATGCTCCGATTTGATGCGCAGGTACTGCTGCATCATGGGGGTGTGGGCACTGAAGTCGCTCAAGATGGGACCCGCAAGTTCAAACCATCCATTTTAGAGCGCCAGACGTGACAATGCCCGGCACTGCAAGGCAGTCACCGGGCATCAGGGGGGAGCAGCGCCTGAAAACTCAGGCCCTGGCCACCATCAACACGAGATCACAGGATCACGGGATCGGTCGGGGTGGTGGTGTCGTCGTCATCACCACAGTCCGGCTTGGGATTGCACTTGGGCTTCGGGTGGCACTTGGGCTTGGGATCGCACTTGGGCTTGGAGGGCTTGGCGCAGCTCTTCTTTTTATGGGAGCCGCAGGAACCAGCACCTGCCACCATCAGCACTTCTTGTTGAACCAGTTGACGCATGGAGTTCTCCTATTTGAACTTGAAACAGCGGTAAATCGGTGTCATCAGCGGCCCGGACTGCAAAACCTGACCTTGAGTGCTGTCGACTGTAGCGAGGATTGATCAGGTCGTGTTGCGGGATCTCACCGACCCGCCTGAAATGCGGGATGGATTTGGCATTTCACGACCCTCATCCCCCATGAACAAGGGGGATGCATCCCCCTCATGGAAGACTCAGAAAGGGGCGTCCCCGCCTCGCTTGCCCGACTCAGCCGCCTTGGCTGCCGCGGTGATGCGTTTGCGCGTCACAGGCTTGGGCTCTTCGGCCTGGGCCTCATCCTGCGCGGTCGCTTCTGCCGATTGCAGAGCCGCGACCACCTCCTCGGACGCATCGGCTGATGCCTCGCCCTGAATGCCGTCCGCCAGGGCGGCATCGGCGATCACCCGGCTGTAGGGCTCCAGGGTCTTGACCAGTTGGCCGTAGATGCGAGGCGTGCCGGCCACGATCTCGCGCTGGAACAGGAAGTCGGCCTCGCCGGTGAAGTTGCCCACCAGGCCACCGGCTTCCGTGATCATCAGAGAGCCTGCAGCGATGTCCCAGGGGCTCAGGCCGGTTTCAAAGAACCCGTCATAGAAGCCCGCCGCCACGTAGCACAGGTCCAGCGAGGCAGCGCCCGGGCGGCGCAGGCCGGCGCACTGCACCATCACCTCTTCGAACATCTTCATGTAACGCTGGAAGTTGTCGCCCTTGCGGAAGGGAAAGCCCGTGCCAATCAGGCTGTCGAGCATGCGGGTGCGCTTGGACACGCGCAGGCGGCGGTCGTTCAGGTAGGCGCCCTTGCCACGCGAGGCATAGAAAAGATCATTGCGTGCGGGGTCGTAGACCACAGCCTGCTGCACCTGACCGCGCCAGGCCAGGGCGATGGACACGGCGTAGACCGGAAAACCATGGATGAAGTTGGTGGTGCCGTCAAGAGGATCGATGATCCAGACGAACTCGCTGGTCTTGTTGCCACGCTCACGGCCGGACTCTTCAGCCAGGATGCCGTGGGTGGGATATGCGCCCAGGATGGTGTCGATGATGGCGGCCTCGGCGGCCAAGTCGACCTCGGTGACGAAGTCGTTGTGCGACTTGGACGAGACCTGCAGACGCTCGACATCGAGCGCGGCCCGGTTGATGATCGCCCCGGCTGCGCGAGCAGCTTTGATGGCGATATTGAGCATGGGATGCAGGGCTTGTGACATGGGTCGACCAGTAAAGACAGAAAAAGACACGCGCACAGGCACAAAACGGCCTGAGCGGATCGAATGGGGGCGCAGCGGTGAACAAAGAACGAGCGAGAATGGAAGATTCTACTGAGTTCGCCGTTTTTTTGCACCCCCTTTTCAGTGGATTTTGAGTGTTTTCAAAGGCTTATGTGTGACTTCTGAAGTTCACCCCGACCCCACCCGCTTCATTCTGATCGGCACCAGCCACCCGGGCAATGTGGGCGCCACGGCCCGCGCCATGAAGGTCATGGGCTTTTCCGAGCTGGTGCTGGTGCGCCCGCGCTTTGCCGACGTGCTGGTGCAGGAAGACACCGTGGCCATGGCCAGCGGCGCGGCCGACATCCTGGTGCGCGCACGCATCGTGGACTCGCTGGCCGAGGCCCTGGAAGGGGTGAGCTATGCCATCGGCACGGCCATGACGCCGCGTGATTTCGGGCCACCCACCATCACCCCGCGCGACGGCCTGGGCGCGCTGGCACGGGCCACACCGGCCCACAAGGTGGGCTTCGTGTTCGGCAGTGAACGCTATGGCATGGCCAATGAGGATGTCTACCGCTGCCATGCCGTCATCAGCATTCCCACGAACCCCGACTATGGCTCCTTGAACCTTGCTCAAGCGGTGCAGGTGCTGGCCTACGAATGGCGACAGGCACTGGGCAGCTTCCCCGTGAGCGAGCGCACCGCCGAACCCGATCTGGCCGATGGCCGCACCGTGCAAGGCATGCTCGACCATTGGGAACAAGCGCTCACGGCATTGGGCTTTCTGGATCCGGCCGCCCCCAAGAAGCTGATGCCCCGCTTGAACCAGATGTTCAACCGCGCGCAGTTGCGTCAGGAAGAAATCCACATCCTGCGCGGTGTGGCCAAGGCCATGCTTGAAAAGACCAAGCCTTGAGCCTTGGGCCCGAAGCGAAACCTCATGCCGTCGGGGGTGTTGGCCTGACGGCTAAACTGATCGCCATTGATTCGAAAAACAAATAAGCCGCCCCATGCTTTTTGCCCGTCTGCGCGAAGACATCGCCTGCATCCTTGAACGCGATCCTGCGGCCCGCACCGCCTGGGAAGTGCTGACCTGCTACCCCGGTCTGCACGCCCTGGCCATGCACCGCTGCGCGCACTGGTGCTGGACGCATGGCCTCAAGTGGCTGGGCCGCTGGATCTCTCACTGGGCGCGTTTTTTCACCGGCATCGAGATTCATCCTGGCGCCACCATGGGCCGCCGCGTCTTCATTGACCACGGCATGGGGGTTGTCATCGGCGAGACCGCTGAAGTCGGCGATGGCTGCACCATCTACCAGGGCGTGACCCTGGGCGGCACCTCGCTGAGCAAGGGCGCCAAACGGCACCCCACGCTGGGCAAGGGCGTGATCGTGGGCGCCAACGCGCAGGTGCTGGGAGGCTTCACGGTGGGTGATGGCGCACGCGTGGGCTCCAATGCGGTCGTGACCAAGCCGGTGCCCGAGAACGCCACCGCCGTGGGCAACCCGGCGCGCATCATCGTGGCCAAGGCCACGGTGCTCGACGAAGATCAGGCCAAGCGCGAGGCCCTGGCTGCGCGCATGGGCTTTTCTGCCTACGGCGTGACCGAGGGAGATGACCCTCTGTCACAAGCCTTGCGGGGGCTGATCGATCATGCCTCCGGACACGAGCACCAGATCGCCCTGCTCTGGAAGACCATCGAAACCCTGGCCCGGGATGCCAAGTCCGATGACGCACGCGGCTGCATGCCCCATGACGCACAGACCCGAGAGTGCTTCGATGCAGAGGAACTGAACCGGCTGGTCAAGTGAGCCGCTCGGCCTCACAGCCTGGTGAATGCGCTGCCCCCCTATACCAGGTGGTGTGGCCTGAATGACAGCCTGTAACATATCGAGGTTCGATCAACAGCATCCGTTGTCGATCGCCTGAACAGATTCACACCTCCTGGGAACCAGCCATGTCTCATCACGTCACTCGCATTGCGGCCGCCATGGCTGTCGCCCTGTGCGCCAGCCTCGCTCAAGCAGCTCCCACAGTCGGGGTGTTCACCGGCAGCGCGCCTGGCCAAGGGCTGGATCTGCAAGGTGACTTCACCTACGCCCTGACGATGAACCCCGGCGCTGCGGGTGTCACACTGGGCGACGCCACCTTCACCAATGCCTTCGCCACCTCGGGTGTGGGCCTGGGCTACGCCAACTACATTGGCAACTGGTACCCCGCGAGCTACGAGCCCAGCACCTTGGGCGCCGTCATGCAGTCGATCATCTGGACGCCCGCCAATGGCGCAGCAGACTCCCAAGTGGTCACCTTGAGCCTGGGCAATCTGCAAGTGGGTCAGACCTACAAGGTTCAGTTGCTGTTCGCGGAAGCATGCTGCGCTCGGGGCTTTGACATCTACCAGGATGGCGTCAAGCAGGCCGATGACGTGTCGCCCTACGCCCTCACCGGCGGTGTGACCTACAACCCGAACCAGAGCGCCGTGTTCACCAACACCTTTGTGGCCACGGCCTCCACCGTGGTGTTCGGTCTGGGCGGTCAGGCTGCCTACGGCGACAACAACCCCATCCTGAACGCCGCCACGCTGGAAAGCATCCCTTCAGCCGTGCCGGAGGCCAGCGCCTATGGCATGGCCCTGGCCGGCCTGCTCGTGGTGGGCGCCCTGGCTCAACGCCGCCGTCGCGCAGCATGATGCCTGCTCATGCCCAGGGGCCATGCGCCCCTTGACATGCAACTGCCCGCCTCGTGCGGGCAGTATTGTTTCTGGGCTCAGCCCAGCAGGTAGCCGCCATCCACGTTCAGGCAGGTGCCCGTGGTGTAGCTGGCCGCATCGGATGCCAGGTACAGCGCTGCCCCCGCCATCTCGCTGGGGTCGGCCACGCGGCCCATCGGCGTGTGCGCCATCACCATCTTGAGGATGGCCTCATTGGTGGTCAGGGCCGAGGCAAACTTGGTGTCGGTGGCCCCCGGCAGGATGGCGTTGACGCGCACCTTCATGGGCGCGCACTCCTTGGCAAAGGCATGGGTCATGGAGATGACGGCGGCCTTGGTGATGGAGTAGATGCCCTGGGCCATGCCCGGGATGACGCCGTTCACCGAGGCGATGTTGATGATGGAGCCGCCGCCTTGCCGTGCCATCAGCTTGGAGCCCCTCGCGCACATGAAGAAATAGCCTCGGATGTTCACATCCACGGTCTTCTGGAAGGCGCCCACATCGGTGTCGCTGATGTGCCCGAAGTAGGGATTGGCCGCCGCGTTGTTGACCAGGATGTCCAGGCGACCGAACTGCTGCTCGATGGCGGCAAAGGTGGCGTCGATCTGCGCCATCTCGCCCACATGGCAGGCCAGCACGGAGGCCTGGCCACCCGCCTCGCGGATGGAGGCGGCCACGGCTTCGCAGGGCTCGGCCTTGCGACTGGAGATGATGACGTGTGCGCCATGAGCGGCGAGCAGGCGGGCGATGGCCTCGCCGATGCCTCGGCTGGAGCCGGTGATCAGGGCCACTTTGCCGCTGAGGTCGAAGGTGTGGGGCATGGACATGGTGTGAAAGCGGTGTTTACAGGGCCGAGCCGGCCATGATGCGTTCGCAGCGCTGGCCCAGGTAGTTGGCAAACGGCCCGAAGGTGGCAAAGATGGGGTTGCGGGCGTTGCCCTGCTGGTAGCGCTGATAGATCTGCTGGACGATGCCCATCAGGCGGAAAAGGCCATAGACCTCATAGAAGTCAAAGTTGGCCACGCTCCATCCGGTCTGACGGCCGTAGTACTCGATGACCTCCCGGCGCGTGAGCATGCCCGGCGCGTTGGTCGGCTGGCGGCGCGAGCCCAGCATGAAGGCGTCATCATCGGCCTGCACCCAATAGGCCAGGGAGTTGCCCAGGTCCATCATGGGATCGCCCAGGGTGGCCATTTCCCAGTCGAGCACGCCGATGACCCGGAGCGGGTCCTGCGGGTCCAGCACCACATTGTCGAAGCGGAAATCGTTGTGGATCAGGCGGATGGCCACTTCCTTGGCGGGCTGCTTGTCGTGCAGCCACTGCATGACCGATTCGAAATCGCCGACATCGTCCGTGCGCGCAGCGCGGAAACGCTTGCTCCAGCCCTCGACCTGGCGGGACACATAGCCCTCCCCCTTGCCCAGACTGCTCAGCCCCGCCGCCTGAGGGTCGAGCTGGTGCAACTCGATCAGCTTGTCGATGACGTTGAGGCACAGCTGCCGGGTTCTGTCGGCATCCAGACCCAACTCGGGCGGGAACTCCTGGCGGGGAATGACCCCCACCAGGCGCTCCATCACGTAGAAAGGCGCGCCCATGACCTCGCTGTCCTCGCAGATGGCGTAGATCTCGGGCACGGCCGGGTAGACCGGGCGCAGCAGCTTCATGATCTGTGCCTCACGCACCACGTCATGGGCTGACTTGGCGATGTGACCAAAAGGCGGTCGGCGCAGGATCAGGTCCCGGTTGGCATAGCTGATCTGGTAGGTCAGGTTGGATGCGCCCCCTGGGAACTGGCGGATCTGCGGCTCGCCATCGAGCTGCAGGCCCTGGGCCCGCAGATAGGCCCCCACCTTGACCAGGTCGACTTCCTCGCCGGCACGCACCGCCACGGCGCTGTCGATCATCGATGTGCTCATCTCGCTTGTCTTTCTCGAACTCAAAGGGGTGGATCAGGCCTCGCCACGCGCCAGACGCTGACGCGCCAGCTCGAACTTGGCCACCACTTTACGGTGAACTTCATCCGGGCCATCGGCCAGGCGCACCGTGCGCACATAGGCCGCCAGGGTGCTCAAGGGCGTGTCCAGCGTCACACCCAGGGCCCCGTGCATCTGGATGGCCGCATCAATCACCACCTGGGCCATGTTGGGCGCCACCACCTTGATCATGGAGATCTCGCTCATGGCTGCTTTCACGCCCACCGTGTCCATCATCCAGGCCGCCTTGAGGGTCAGCAGGCGCGCCTGCTCAATGGCCATGCGGGCATTGGCGATCACATCCACATTGCCCCCCAGCTGATTCAAGGGCTTGCCGAAGGCGATGCGCTTGTCGCCGCGCTCGCTCATCAGGGCCAGCGCCCGCTCGGCCCCACCGATGCAGCGCATGCAATGGTGGATGCGGCCGGGGCCCAGGCGGCCCTGGGCGATCTCGAAGCCCCGGCCCAGCCCGGCAATGATGTTCTCCCTGGGCACACGCACGTTCTCGAACACGACCTCGCCGTGACCGAAGGGCTCGTCATACACACCAAAGGCGGGCAGCATGCGCTCGATCTTCACGCCGGGCGCATCCAGCGGCACCAGGATCATGGAGTGGCGCTTGTGGCGCTCGGCCGTCGGGTCGGTCAAGCCCATGAAGATCAGGATCTTGCAGTTCGGGTGGCCAATGCCCGAGCTGAACCACTTGCGGCCGTTGATCACGACCTCGTCACCCTCGGGAACGGCCGTGGCCTCCATGTTGGTGGCGTCGGACGAGGCCACGCCGGGCTCGGTCATGCAAAAGGCAGAGCGAATCTGGCCCGCCAGCAGAGGGGTCAGCCAGCGCTCCTGCTGCGCAGCCGAGCCGTACATGTGCAGCACTTCCATGTTGCCGGTGTCTGGCGCATTGCAGTTGAACACCTCGGCTGCCATGGTGTTGTGGCCCATCAGCTCGGCCAGGGCCGCGTACTCGGACACCTTCAGGCCCGCGCCGTGGTGCGGATCGGGCAGAAAGAGGTTCCACAGACCGGCCGCACGGGCACGGGCCTTGAGGTCTTCCATGATGGCGGGCTGACGCCACTGGCGCCAGTCGGCCACGCCGGTCAATTGGGCGTGGTACGCCTCCTCGGCCGGCATGACGTGGTCGCGCATGAAGGTCTTGACGCGTTCGATGTATTCCTGGGCGCGGGGGGAGTGGCCAAAGTCCATGGTCTTGTCCTGGTGGATGCCGCACTCGCAGTGCGGGCCTGGGGAGGGATGCCGCAGTGTAGAAAGCCCATCACAATGAATCAAATGAATTGTCTGAATTGACATACATTCATGATGTGAATCTCAACAAGATCGACCTCAATCTGTTTCTGGTGTTCGATGCCATCGTGCAAACGGGCTCGCTCACCAGCGCATCTCGCGAACTGCACCTCAGTCAGCCCGCCGTCAGCCACGCCCTGGCCCGACTGCGCGACCACCTGGGCGACGCGCTGTTCACCCGACAAGGACGCCGCATGGTGCCCACGCCCTATGCCCGCCAACTCACCCCGGTGGTGCGCCAGGCCTTGTCACACCTGCAGGCGGGCCTGCGCGAGCCCGGGCAGGGCTTTGCCCCCGACACGTCCGACCGCGTGTTCACCATCGGCATGCGTGACATCCTGGAATCCCTCACCCTGCCCGGCCTGATGGCCCACATCCGCCAGCACGCGCCCGGGGTCAGCGTCAACAGCATCCAGATCGAACGCCACGACATCGCCGATGCCCTGCGACAGGGGCGTGTGGACGTGGTGGTCGACATCGCCCTGCCGGTCGCACCGGAAGTGCAGCACAGCCGCCTGTTGCTCGACAAGCTGGTGGTGGTGGCCCGCGCCGATCACCCGGTGGTCGGCGCGGGGCCCTTGCGCCTGGATGCCTTTCTGGAGGCCTCGCACGTGCTGGTGTCCGCGCGGCGCCAGGGGCTGGGGCTGGAAGACTACGAACTCAGCCGGCAGGGCTTGCGCCGCCAGATCGGCCTGCGCTGCCGGCATTACTTCGCCGCTTGCCGCGTGGTCAGCATGACCGACATGCTGCTGACCATGCCCGAACAATATGCCCGCGTGGCCAACCGGCAGTTCGATAATGTGCTGCACGCCTTCCCGCTGACCTCGGCCCAGCTCGATGCCCATCTGTACTGGCATGCTGCTGCGGAAGATGACCCCACCAACCAATGGTTGCGCGCCCAGGTGATCCGGGCCGTGAACCAGGAAATCGAGGCCTCCACATGCGCCACACGCTGACCCTGATCGCCCTGTCCTCCGCCTTGCTGGCCGGCTGCGGCACGCAGGTCGTCAACCCCGTTACCGGCAAGACCGAGCGCTCCGTCATGGACGAGAAGACCGAGCTGGCCGAAGGCCGCAAGGCCCATGAGCAGGTGCTCCAGGAATATGGTGTCTACCCCGATGCCCGGGTGCAGACCTATGTAAAGCAACTGGGGCAGAAGCTGGCCGCCCAGTCCCACCGCTCGACCCTGCCCTGGACCTTCACGGTGCTGGACAGCCCCGAGGTCAATGCCTTCGCCCTGCCCGGTGGGTTCGTCTATGTCACGCGGGGCCTGATGGCCTACATGAACAGCGAGGCCGAACTCGCGGGGGTGATCGGCCATGAGATCGGCCACGTCACCGCACGCCATGGCGCGCAGCGCGCCACCAAACAGCAGGACGCCGGTCTGGGCGTGCTGGCCGCCACGGTGCTGGGCGCGGTACTGGAGGGCCAAGGCATCAAGGGTGCGGGGCGCATCGCCAGCGACCTGTCGCAGACGGTTGCTGCGGGCTACATTGCCAGCTACAGCCGCGAGCAGGAACTGCAGGCCGATGGTCTGGGGGCTGAGTACCTGGCACGCAACCAGTACGACCCCGGGCACATGGTGGATGTGATCTCGGCCCTCAAGAACCAGGAGCGTTATGCCGCCGACCAGGCTCGGGCCGCCGGACGCCAGGCCCCCTCGGGAGCGAACTGGCTGTCATCGCACCCCAGCAATGACCAGCGGCTCAAAGACATCCAGCGGGTGGCCGAGCATTACCGCGCACAACAGAAGTCCAGCTACGGTGACGACGGGCGCGCACGCTATCTGCCACTTCTGAATGGCCTGACCTTTGGCGAAAGCGCCGACCAGGGCCTGACGCGCGGACAGCATTTCTACCACGTGCCCCTGGGCTTTGCGGTGACCGCCCCCGAGGGCTGGAAGATCCAGAACGGCAGCGACACCCTGGCCCTGATCAACCCGGACAGCAGTGCGGGCCTGGTGGTGAAGGTCGTCCCCAAGGACGCCGGGCAGACGCCCGAAGAGATCGTGCGCAAGGTCATCCAGCCCACGCAAGGCCAGTTCCAGAACACCCAGCTCAACGGTCTGCAGGCCTCACGCTTCACGGGTCAGCGCCGCAACAGCCAGGGGCAGCTCCAGAACGTGGAGGCCACGGTCGTCAGCGGCCCCACAGGTCAGCGCTTCATCCTGCTGCCCTCCGGCAGGGACACGCAGACCTTGCAGCGTGCCCGCACCGGCCTGCAACAGGCCGAGAACTCCTTCCGCCCCCTGAGCGCGGCCGACCGCAACGCGGCCAGGCCCTGGGTTCTGCAAACCACGCCCTATCCCAAGGGTGGCTTTGCCCAACTGGCACGGCAATCCCCTCTGGGCGATATGCCTGAGGGACAGTTGCGCCTGATCAACGGCTACTACACCGGTGGCGAGCCCACCGTGGGGCAGACGGTCAAGGTCGTGGGCACCGCGCGCTGAGCTTCAGCGCCGGGCCGACTTGGGCCGAAAGGCGTCGCACACGGCCGGGTCGGACTCGATGTAGGGCCCGCCGATCAGGTCGATGCAATACGGCACCGCGGCAAAGATGCCTGGCACGACCGCCTTGCCCGCCTCGTCCTTGAGCCCTTCCAGCGTCTCCGCGATCGACTTGGGCTGCCCGGGCAGGTTGAGGATCAGCGCCCGCCCCCGGATCACCGCCGTCTGACGTGACAGGATGGCCGTGGGCACGAAGCGCAGGCTGATCTGGCGCATCTGCTCGCCAAAGCCTGGCATTTCCTTGTCCGCCACATCCAGCGTCGCCTCGGGCGTCACATCGCGTGGCGAAGGCCCCGTGCCCCCCGTGGTCAGCACCAGATCGCAGTGATCGTTGTCCACCAGCTCACGCAGGGTCTGTGCGATCTGCTCGCGCTCATCGGGGATCAGGCGCGGCACCCAGGTGATGGGATTGCGCACGGCCCGCCCCAGCCAGTCCTGCAAGGCAGGCAGGCCTTTGTCCTCGTAGATGCCCGTGCTGGCACGGTCGCTGATGGACACCACGCCGATGCGCACCGGCTCCAGGATCGCGCTCATCAGGCGTCCTCGTCTACATCAGGCACAGGAGCACCCGCCGCATCCTTGGCCGGAGCCGCGGCCTCCTGAGCCTTCTTGATGAACTGGAACAGCTCGCGGTAGGCCCGGCCATTGCGCTGCTCAGGCACCGCCGCCGCGTCCTTGCGGGCGTTGCGGATCAGGGCCCGCAACTGTTGCAGATCGGTGTCAGGGAACTCGGCCACCCAGTCCGTCAGGGCCGATTTTTCGTTCTCCAGCAACACCGTGCGCCAGCGTTCGGCCTCGTGCAACGACAGCGCGTTGCGCGCATGGCCCAACTGGAAGGCCGCCACGGCTTCGCGCAAGGGCTCGGCATCCACGCTGCGGATGACCTTGCCGATGTACTGCAGCTGACGGCGCTTGCCCTCGAAGGAGCGGGTCGTCTTGTAGTCGGCCAGGGCATCGCGCAAGCGCTCGGGCATGTCGATGTCGGCCAGTCGGCTGTCGGGCATGGCGAGCAACTGCTCGCCCAGCGCCTGCAGCTCATGGCTGGCACGCTTGAGGGCACTCTTGCTGGGTCGACGCGCGACGTCGTCGTCTTCGGGGTCGAAACCCTCGTCTTGATCAAATGCGTTCGGATTCATGTCCTCGCTATGATACGGGGGCACTCACCGACAAACCACAACATGGCCGTCAAACAAACCAAAACCGCTGCTTCCAAAGCCAAAAATGCCAAAAACGGCTTCGCCTACAGCCGCGAGCAGTTCCAAGCCCTGATCGAGGACACCCTGGCCCTGGCCAGAACGCTGGGCGCCAGCGATGCCGGCGCCGAGGTCTCCGAAGGCGTGGGGCTGTCGGTCTCAGTGCGCAAGGGCCAGTTGGAAAGCGTCGAGCGCAACCAGG
>NZ_DASUIT010000101.1:0-35841 GCF_036279655.1 Aquabacterium sp.
GGTGGCAGACGGATCGCTGCTGAACTATGAAGCGGCCACCTCGCACGGAATCACCGTGCTGGCCACCAGTGCCGATGGCTCGACAAGCAGTCAGAGCTTCACGGTCGATCTGAGTGACGCGGACGAATTCAATGTCGGTACAGTCACCGACATCAATGGTGCCGCCAACACAGTGGCAGAGAACGCGACCAACGGTTCTAACGTAGGTATCACCGCCAGCGCGAGCGATGCGGACGCCACCAACAACACCGTCACCTACTCACTGTCAGACGATGCCGGTGGTCGCTTCACCATCGACAGCACCACGGGCATCGTCACCGTGGCCGACGGCTCGCTGCTGAACTACGAAGCTGCCACCTCGCACAACATCACCGTGCTGGCCACCAGCTCCGACGGTTCGACCAGCAGCCAGAGCTTCACCATCCACCTGGGCGATGCCAACGAATACAGCATCAGCGCCATCGGTGACATCGATGCGACCCCCAACGGCGTGGCAGAGAACGCCGCCAACGGCACAGTGGTCGGCATCACCGCTCAGGCAGCGGACGCAGACGCCACCCTCAGCACCATCAGCTACGCCCTGTCCGATGACGCAGCCGGTCGCTTCGCGATCAACGCCGTGACAGGTGCAGTGACGGTGGCCGATGGCAGCCTGCTGGACTTTGAAACCACCACCGCCCACACCATCACGGTCGTGGCCACCAGCGCCGATGGATCGAGCACCTCCACCCAGTACACGCTGGCGGTCGCCCCGCTGAACGACAACAGCCCGATCGTCACCACGGCGACAGGCACAGCATCCAGTGGCATCAACGTTCTGGAAAATGGCAGCATGGTGGTCGTGCTGGAAGCCTTCGACGCTGATGTGCCATCCGGTGCCATGATCTACAGCATCGTCGGCGGCGCCGATGCAGGCAGCTTCAGCATTGACGCCAGCTCGGGTCAACTGCGCTTCAACACCGCACCAGACTTTGAACGGCCCACCGATCAAGGACAAGACAACACCTACAGCCTCATCGTTCAGGTCTCCGATGGTGTCCACCACAGCACCGTCGAGGTTTATGCCAGCGTCGTGAACGTCACCGAATATGTCGACACACCGGCCGTGACCTGGCCGGAGCCGATGCCGGAGATCACGCCACCCGACAGTGGCACGAGCCCGACCGAGGACAACACTCCGACCGACACGCCCGCCGATCCTGAGCCTCAGATCACCGAGCCGACGCCCACAACCCAGCCCCCGGCAAATGAACCCTCGGCGGGCGACACCAGCATGGAGAATCAGCGCGAACGCCTGTCCCTGATCATGCAAAACACCCCCAGCGCCGACACCACCGGCTTGACGCGATCGGGCCTGACGATGACGTACACCTCGACCACGTTGGCCCAGGGCTTTGAATCGCCCATGCAGTCTCTCATCAACATTGCACTGACCGCGCTGCCCGAGACGGGGGCCCAGCTCAACGCGACCCTCGGTGCGCTGGGTGTCGTCGATCTGACCATGCCAGGGCGATCCGACTTTGCCCCTGCCTCTGAGGACAAGGAAGCGGCCTTCCTGACAGACATGCCGCAGGCCCTCAAGACCAGTGGTCTGACGATTTCCCTGGGCGCCATCTGGTGGGCCACCCGAGCCAGTGGCCTGGTCACCAGCCTGATCCTCACCACACCGGCCTGGCGCACGCTGGATCCCCTGCCCGTGCTGTTCTCGCAGGATCCGGACAACGACGCCGAGCCTTCGGGCGAGTCCGATCACGAGAGTGACACCGCCGCCCGTGCCGAACAGTTGTTTGACGAACACGTCGATCAGGCACGGGACCCGGCACTCATCGGGTGAGGCGGGCGCTTCACGCTTTTTTACCAAGCGGAAACCATTCCCGGTCGTCGCCTAACACCACAGCTCCGTTGAAAGAGCAGGCCCATTCACGGGTCGCGAATCAAGGAGCAATGTATGTGGTCACACCCCCAAGGACAGATTCTGCGCCGGGTCGCATGCCTGACCGCCATGGCATCGGTTGCCACGGCCTCATGGGCAGGCCCGCGCGTCGGCAGCACATTGGGCACCCCCAGCACCTCCAGCACGACCGTGCAGGCACGCGTGATCTCGTCGACCCCCATCGTCGCCCAGGTCGCCACACCGCGCCAGGCCTGCTATGACGAGATGCGGGCGGAAGCACCGCGCAGCTCGGGTGCCGGCGCCATCATCGGTGCGATTGCGGGTGCCGCGCTCGGCAACGCCGTCGGCAAGGGCTCAGGCCGCGCCGTGGCCACCGGTGTGGGCATGATCGGAGGCGCCGTGCTGGGCAACCACATCGAGACCGACGGCCGACAGGGCGAAACCCGGTCCGTGCGCCGTTGCGAACAACAGACGGTGTACGAGAACCAGGTGGTGGCCTACAGCGTCGTGTACGAAGTGGGCGGTCAGCGCTACACCACCCAGATGCCTCAGGAACCTGGCCGGACCATCCCGGTCCAGTTGACCGTCAGCCCGGCGGTAGACACCACGCCCTACCGCGATGAGTACCGGTCACCTGTGGTTCATCAGCCGGTGGTCAGCTACGTGCGCTATGACGATGAACCCCGACACGGTCATCGCCATCATCCTCGCTGGGACCGCGAATACCGCGACTGGCGTTGAGCCTCAGAACAGGCCCATCTGCCCGTCGCTTCGCTGCGGCAATGTCTGAGGGCACGTGAATGACGAGGTATCGAGCATGGGCCCATCCCCCGTGAGCCCATGCCGAGCCCGGGCACGCACCACCCGCTGCCTGATCAGATCGGCCCACACGCCCTGCCCTTTCATCCGGCTGGAGAAGTCGGCCCGATAGTCAGCGCCGCCACGTACCTCACGGATGCGAGCCATCACGCGCTCAGCCTTGTCGGGCACATGGTGGCTCAGCCACTCCTGAAACAGCGGATTGACCTCCCAGGGCAAACGGATGACGGAGTAATGCACGCGCGAGGCCCCGGCCTGCGCAGCCGCTTCGATCAAGCGCTCGATCTCGGGCTCATTGATGAAGGGGATGATGGGGGCCACATTGACCCCGACCGGGATGCCCGCCTCGGTCAAGGTCCGCACCGTGCGCAGGCGCCGATGGGGTGCCGCCGCGCGCGGCTCCAGTCGTCTGCACAGATCCGGATCCAGCGTGGTCAGGCTGATCATCACGTAAGCCTGGCGCTGCGCCGCGGCGGCGGCAATCAGGTCGATGTCCCGCTCGATGCCACTGGACTTGGTGACGATGGTGAAGGGGTGCTGACATTCACGCAGCACCTCCAGCACAGAACGGGTGATGCCCAAGGCCCGCTCGATGGGCTGGTAGGCATCGGTGGCCGAACCGATGTTGATGGGGCTGGGCTCGTGCCGTGGCTTGCCGAGTTCGCGCCGCAGGAGCTCGGCCGCATTGACCTTGGCCACCAATCGGGTCTCGAAGTCCAGCCCGGGCGACAGATTGAGGTAGCTGTGCGTGGGCCGGGCATAGCAGTAGATGCAGCCATGCTCGCAGCCTCGGTAGGGGTTGATCGACCAGGTGAAGGGGATGTCCGGCGAGTCATTGCGCGAGAGGATGCTGCGGGCCTGCTCGTGGACCACCGAGGTCAGCGGCACGCCCTCGCGGCTGAACTCGTCCTCAGACGCGCAGGCATCGGCATCCACCACCTCGCGCGCAGCAGACTCGAAGCGATGCGCCAGGCGCGTGGCCGTGCCACGGCCCTTGAGGGGCTCGGCCCTGCGCCGATCGTCCGGCCATGCGGGTGTGTCGATGTCATCCACATCGGCATGATACTGTATTTATATACAGCACCGCCAGCATCACCCCTCGCCGTACACCAGCTCCACCTGTCCCGAGGGCATCAGCTCACGGGCCCGCTGCAGGGCTTGATCACTGGGGAAGATCCGGGACGCATCTCCCAGCTCCAGCTCGGCCCTGGCAGACAGATCAGGTGTGACGCGCTCGACCACCACCCGGATCGGCAGGCCCTGCACCGTGTCGGGCAGATCCGGCTGCCCAGAAGGCAGACGCCGCGCGGGGAACTCCCGCAGGAGATCTGCCACCGGGCAGTGCTGATCGGTGGCCTTGACCCGCAGGAAGCGCGCAAAACGTGCCCGCGCCGCGCCCAGGCTCCAGACCTGCTGCACGTTCAGGCGCAAGCCACCCGAGAAGCGATCGGTCTGCACCTTGCCCTGAATGATGACCAGTTCATCGTCCTTGAGCAGATCCTTGTTGGCGTCCAGGGTGTCCTGATTGGCCACGGCCTCGATGGTCTCGCTCTTGTCATCGAGCTTGAAGAGCGCCACGCGGCCACGCGCGCCATTGATGACACGCAGGTCGCTGATGATGCCCGCCAGCATCTGGGGCTCCCGGCTGTCCTGCGCATCACCGATGCGTTTGGCAAAGCGCCGCACTTCCTTTTCGGCGTCGTCAAAGAGATGGCCCGAGAGGTAGAAGCCGATGGCCGTCTTTTCCAGCGACAGGCGCTCCTTGAGCGTCCAGGGCTCGGCAGGCACGAGATCGGGCTCATTGGTCGACGCCGCGTGGCTGTCACCAAAATCGAACAGGCCACCCTGGTCGGCATTGGCCACGAGGGTGTCGGCGTAGTCGAAGGCCAGTGACACACTGGCCAGCAGCCCGGCGCGGTGGGGCTCCAGGGCATCGAAGGCTCCCGCCTTGATCAGGGCCTCGACCACGCGCTTGTTGACCTGCTTGCGGTCCACGCGCGCGCAGAAGTCAAAGAAGCTCTTGTAGGGCCCGTTGGCCTGGCGCTCACGCACGATGGCCTCGATGGCCCCTTGCCCCGTGCCCTTGACCGCACCGAGGGCGTAGCAGATGGTCTTGTCACCCGTCGGGATGAAACGCCACTCGCCCTGGTTGACATCCGGGGGCGTGAAGGTGATGCCGAAGTTCTGCACGGCATCGTCATGAAAGATCTTGAGCTTGTCCGTGTCGTCACTCGACACGGTCATGTTCCCTGAGAAGAACTCGGACGTGTAGTGCACCTTCAGCCAGGCCGTGTGATAGGCCAGCAAGGCGTAGGCGGCAGCGTGGGACTTGTTGAAGCCGTAGCCCGCGAACTTCTCCATCACGTCGAAGATCTCGTTGGCCAGATCCGCAGGGATGTCGTTCTTGGCCGCACCGGCGGCGAAGATGGTGCGGTGCTCGGCCATCTCCTCGGCCTTCTTCTTGCCCATGGCGCGGCGCAGCATGTCGGCGCCGCCGAGCGAGTAGCCCCCCACGCGCTGGGCCACCTGCATCACCTGCTCCTGGTAGACCATGATCCCGTAGGTTTCCTGCAGCACGCTGGCCATCAGGGGGTGCGGGTAGGTCACCTCTTCGCGCCCGTGCTTGCGGGCGCAGAAGGAGGGGATCAGGTCCATGGGGCCCGGTCGGTACAGGGCCACCAGGGCAATGATGTCCTCGAAGACGCTGGGCTTGGCGTCGCGCAGCATGCCCTGCATGCCGCGGGATTCCAGCTGAAACACGGCCACCGTCTTGCCCTCGGACAGCAGGCGGTAAGCCGCCGCATCGTCCAGCGGGATCTTGGCGAAATCGAAGTCCTTCTGGTCCGGGTGCCGGGCCATGATGAACTCCTTGGCTGTCTCCAGGATGGTCAGCGTGGCCAGGCCCAGAAAGTCGAACTTCACCAGGCCGATGGCCTCGACGTCGTCCTTGTCGTACTGGCTGACCGCGCTGTCGCTGCCGGGCTGCATGTACAGCGGGCAGAAGTCGGTGATCTTGCCAGGGGCGATCAGCACGCCCCCGGCGTGCATGCCGATGTTGCGCACCATGCCTTCGACGCGCGTGGCCAGCTCCAGCAGCGAGGCCACCTCTTCTTCGGCGGCTTCGCGCTGCTCCAGCTCGGGCGCCTCCTTGCGGGCGTAAATGATGCCAGGGTCGGGCTCGGCCGGCACCTTGGCCAGGGTCACCGTCTTGCCAGGTGGCGCGGGGATCAGCTTGGCGATGCCATCGACATGGCCGTAGCCCATGCCCAGCACGCGGCCCACATCGCGCAGCGCGGCCTTGGCCGCCATGGTGCCGAAGGTGGCGATCTGCGAGACGGCATCGCGCCCGTAGCGGTCCTTCACGTAGTCGATGACGCGGTCGCGGTTGCCCTGGCAGAAGTCGATGTCGAAGTCAGGCATCGACACGCGCTCGGGGTTCAGGAAGCGCTCGAACAGCAGGTTGTACTTGAGCGGATCCAAGTCGGTGATCTTGAGGGCATAGGCCACCAGCGAGCCGGCCCCTGAGCCCCGGCCCGGCCCCACGGGGCAGCCGTTGTTCTTGGCCCAGTTGATGAAGTCCGCCACGATCAGGAAGTAGCCGGGAAAGCCCATCTTCAGAATCGTGTTGATCTCGAACTCCAGGCGCTCGACGTACTCCGCCCGCCGGGACTCCCGCACGGTCTCATCTGGAAAGAGGTGCACCAGGCGCTCTTCCAGCCCCTCGAAGGACAGCTCGCGGAAGTAGTCCGCCATGGGTTGGGGCTCGCCGTTGGGCAGGATCGGCGTCGGGAAATTGGGCAGTTGCGGCTTGCCCAGCACCAGGGTCAGCGAACAGCGACGCGCAATGGCCACCGTGTTGGCCAGGGCCGAGGGGATGTCGGCAAACAGGGCCTGCATCTCGGCCGAGGTCTTGAAATACTGCTCACGGGTGAAACGCTTGACCCGGCGTGGGTTGCCCAGGGTCTCCCCTTCGGCGATGCAGGTGCGCGCTTCGTGGGCGCCAAAGTCATCTGGGGTCGAGAACTGGATCGGGTGGGTGGCCACCACCGGCAGGCCCAGCCTGGCCGCCAGGGGCACGGCGCCACGGATGTGGGTTTCGTTGGTGGGGTGCCCGGCGCGCTGCAGCTCGATGTAGAAGCGCCCCGGAAAGGTCTCGGCCAACTTGCGCGCCTGGGCCTCGGCCCGGGCGTCATCGCCGTGGATGAGGGCCAGCCCCACCGCGCCCAGATCGGCCCCGGACAGGCAGATCAGCCCCTCGTTGTTGGCCGCCAGGGAGGCCCAGTGCACCCAGGCGTGGCTGCGCTGGCCCGGTGCCGTCCAGGCCTCGCCCAGCAACTCGCACAGGCGCAGATAACCCTGGCGGTTCTGGATCAGCAGCAGCAGGCGGGTCGGCGCCTTGCCGTGCTCTTCAGGCTCCAGCCAGACATCGGCCCCGATGATGGGCTGCACCCCCTTTTTCTGCGCTGCCTTGTAGAGCTTGACAGCACCAAACAGGTTGCTCAGGTCGGTGACGGCCACGGCCGGCTGGCCGTCCTTGGCCGCGGCCTTGACCAGGTCGTCGATGCGGACGGTGCCGTCAACGACCGAAAATTCCGTGTGGGAGCGCAGATGTACGAATGCCATGCGGGCATTGTAAGAAGCCTGGTGCCCGTGGAGCCGCCCGGTCCTCAGAGACTGTCGGTGGCGCCCCGAAACTCGCGCGGCGTCATGCCCATCCAGCGCCGAAAGGTGCGGCTGAAGTTGGAGGTGTCCTGGTAGCCCAGGCGCTCGGCAATGGCCTCCACACTCAGGGGCGTCTGCACCAGCAGCCAGCAAGCCAGCTCTTCCCGCACGCCATCGAGCAACTGCTGGTAAGTCACGCCTTCTTCGCGCAAATGCCGGATCAAGGTGCGGGCAGACACGTGTTCGATCTCGGCCATCTGCTCCAGCGTGGGGTACTGGCCCTCACAGGCGACCAGACGCTGCTGCACACGCACGGTCACGTTGCCCTTTTCCTGCTGCGTCAGCAAGCGCTCACAATCGCGCCAGGCCACCCGGTAGGCATCGGCATCGGGCGCCAGACTGGGGCAGGTCAGCAAGTCCATCGGCAGATCGATGCGCAGGGCCGGTGCCCCGAAGGTGCACTGCGGACAGAAGTCGCGATAGGCCTGCGCGCACGCAGGCTCATCGAAGGGCCAGTGGATGGTGACGCGCGTGCGCAGATCCTGCCCGGTGATCGTTTCCATCAGGCGGATCATGGCCCCCGCGAAATGCCCCATCAGATACTCGCGGACCTCGTCGACCATCAGGTCTTCTCGCAACAGCAGGGCCAGTCCCCCCTCGGTCTGCACCTCGAAGTGGGCCACGCGCTGGCGCAGGGCCGCAAACCGCTGGATCACCATCAGGACCTGCCCGACATGGCTGGCGGCCATGGCTGCATACCCTGGCGCACCGTGGGCAGACAACTGCGTGCTCTGACCCACCACCAGCCCCAGCCACGGGCAAGCGCTCAAGGCCAGGGCCCGCAACACGACGCGACGCACCTGCTCCAGGCTCAGGAACAGATGGCTGGCGTGCAGTTCCTCCCAGCTCAAGCGCGTGCCCTGCAGGATCTCGGTCTCGCTGAAGCCCCGACGCCGCAACTCCGCGCACAGGAGGCGCACATAGACCGGGTGCAGCGAAGGCTTCAGCCAGGTGTCTGGCGGGTGCATCGACATCGTTTCAGTGAGGGTGCAATTGTCACAATATGACGATATTGTGCCAGCACAAACGGTGTTGCGCGTCAAGCCAAAAACGCAAGATCTGCTCATGTATCAACCGACCTGAGGAATGTCCGCATGAGCTCTGTCCTGCCCCTCCCGACCGACCAGCCACCCGCCTACCGTGACCGCAAACGCCTGATGTGGCTGCTGTCGGTGGTGGGCCCTGCGGCGGTCACCATCGGGCCCGTGGCCCACCTGATGGGCGCCACTTCCGAGGCCTGGTACTTCGTGGCCATCGCCTTCTTCTACGGTGCCATCCCCCTGCTGGACTGGCTGCTGGGTGAAGACCTGAGCAACCCGCCCGAATCCGTGGTGCCCCGCCTGGAGGCCGACCGCTATTACCGCTGGATCAACTACGCCGTGGTGCCGGTGCTGTGGGGCAGCCTGCTGTTCAACTGCATCTTCCTGGCCACGCATGAGCTGTCGTGGATGGCCTGGCTGGCCACTGTGATCATCACGGGCTCGATGCTGGGCTTTGGCCTGAACCTCAGCCACGAACTGGGCCACAAGAAGGATTGGCTGGGCCGCAAGATCGGTCTGTTCAACTCGGCCCTGGGTGGCTACGGCCACTTCTCGGTGGAGCACAACCGTGGGCACCACCGGCACGTGGCCACCCCCGAGGATCCGGCCTCCTCCAAGATGGGCGAGACCATCTACCGCTTCGTCTTTCGCGAGTTGCCCGGCGCCTATTTCCGCGCCTGGGATCTGGAGACCGAGCGCCTGGAACGCCAGGGTCAATCGCCCTGGAGCCTGAACAACGAGATCATCCAGGCGGGCCTGCTCACCCTGGCGCTGTACGGCGGGCTCATCGCGGTCTTCGGCCCAAAGATGGTGCCGGTGCTGGCCGTGGTGGCGTTCTGGGGAGCCTTTCAGCTGACCTCGGCCAACTACATCGAGCACTATGGGCTGCTGCGCCAGAAGCTGCCGGACGGTCGCTACGAGCATTGCCAGCCCCACCACTCCTGGAACAGCAACCACATCGTCTCCAACCTGATCGTGTTCCACCTGCAGCGCCATTCGGATCACCACGCCAACCCGACCCGCAGTTACCAGTCCTTGCGCAACTTCCCTGAGTTGCCCACCCTGCCATCGGGCTACTTCGGTATGTTCCTGGCGGCCTACGTGCCCCCGATCTGGTTTGCCATCATGGACAAGCGTGTGATCGCCACGGTCGGCGGGGATGTCAAGCGCATCAACTTCCTGCCAGCCCAGCGGGCCCGGATCATGCGCCAGTTCGGTCTGCGCGAGCAAGCCTGACTTTCTACAATGCAGGGATGAGCACCGTTCTGAACATCTCGTCCTACAAGTTCGTCACGCTGGATGACGCACCCGCCCTGCGCGAGCGCCTGCATGCCCACGCGCAGGCGCTGGGCCTCAAAGGCACGGTGCTGCTGGCCCAGGAGGGCATCAACCTGTTCCTGGCCGGGCCGGCCGAGGCCGTGCGCGGCTGGGTCGCCGACCTGAAGCAAGATGCCCGCTTTGCCGACCTCGAGCCCAAGGAGAGCTGGTCCGACACCGTGCCCTTCAAGAAGCTGCTGGTCAAGGTGAAGGGCGAGATCATCCGGATGAACCATCCGACCATCCGCCCCGACATCCGCGGGTCGGCGGGACGCGCACCGGCCGTGAGCCCCGAGACCCTGCGCCGCTGGCTGGACCAGGGGCGGGACGACGAGGGCCGCCCCGTGGTCACCCTGGACACGCGCAATGCCTTCGAGGTGGACTACGGCACCTTCAGGGACACCATCGACTGGCGCATCGGCAAGTTCAGCGAGTTTCCCGCCCAGGTGCAGGCCCACAAGGACGCGTTCAAGGACAAGACCGTGGTGAGTTTCTGCACCGGAGGCATCCGCTGCGAGAAGGCAGCGCTGTACATGCAGGAGGTCGGCATCGAGCACGTCTACCAGCTGGAAGGCGGCATCCTCAAGTATTTCGAACTCACCGATGGTGCGCACTGGCAGGGCCAGTGCTTCGTGTTCGATGAGCGGGAGGCGCTGGGCTGCGCCCTGGAGCCACGGCAGGCGCCCTCGCCCGAATCACCCTGAGCGGGTGATCAGGACGATTGTTCGGCCCGCTGCTCCAGCAAGGCCACCAGCCCTTCGTAGGGCAGCATATTGGTGCGCACGACCTCGTCGATCGGCACCACAAAGCCGTCCTGCATCCAGCGGGCGGCCAGCAAAACGTTCAGGCCGATCATGCCGTCGGCCAGCAGGTCCAGGTTGACCTCTTTCAGATGCGCGGGCGGCACCAGCCGCGTCAAGTGCAGTTTGAGCAGGCCCGAGTAGTCACGGGCGGTCTCGCCGCTCAGGCGGGCCACTTCACTGTCCACCCCCAGCGCGTCGACCAGCATGATGCGGCCGCGCCTCGGGTCGTCCTGGATGAACTCCAGGAACACGCGCAAGGCCGGCCTCAGGGCCCCCAGGGCCGTGACCTCCCGCAGGCTTTCGAGCACCGCCATCGTGCGGGCCATCAGTTGCGTGCGCAACTCGCCATACACCGCCACGAACAGGTCGGGCAGGCTGTTGAAGGACTCGTAGAAATAGCGCTCGGTCAGGTGGGCGGCCACGCAGACCTCTCGCACCGTGGACGCATGAAACCCCTTGGTGCCAAACACCTCCAGCGCGCCATCGATCAACTTGTCGTGACGCTGCCGCTGCCGCTCTTCGGGCAGCACGCCGCCATATCGGCGTCGATTCGGGGGGGTGAGGGCTGGATTTTCGGTGTCCATAGGGATCGCTATATTGACATGATCCATTGTCAAAGATATTGTGACAATAATTCTTGTCACAAATCAAGCTCCCGCAAGGTTGATTCCCGTATGAAACCCAACGAATTCAGCACCCCTGCCCCGGGTCGCACCAGCCCTCAGGGCGTGGAAACCGCCCGCGTCATCGTGGTCGGCACGGGCTTTTCCGGCCTGTGCATGGGCGTCAAGCTGCGGGAGGCGGGCGAGCACAACTTCATCATGCTGGAGCGTGCCGGCGATGTCGGCGGCACCTGGCGCGACAACCACTACCCAGGCTGCGCCTGTGATGTGCCCTCGCACCTGTACTCCTTCTCCTTCGAGGCCAACCCCGACTGGTCGCGCATGTACGCACCCCAGCCCGAGATCTATGCCTACCTGCGCCGCTGCGCCGAGAAGTACGACCTGATCCGGCATGTGCGCTTCAACGCCAACATGGTGGGCGCGCGCTATGACGAGGCCCGCCGCGTGTGGCGCCTGCAAGCCGAAGACGGCCGTGTCTTCGAGAGCGAGATCCTGGTCTCCGGCATGGGCGGCCTGAGCAACCCGGCCATCCCGGACATCCAGGGCTTGGATCGCTTCGAAGGCACCACCTTCCATTCAGCCACCTGGAACCACGATTACGACTTCACCGGCAAGCAGGTGGCCGTGATCGGCAGTGGCGCCAGTGCCATCCAGTTCGTGCCCAGGATCGCCCCCCTGGTCGACCAGCTTCATTACTTCCAGCGCACGCCGCCCTGGGTGGTGCCCAAGGATGACCGTCCCTTGAAGGACTCCGAGCGCGCGGACTTCGCGGCCAACCCCTGGCGCCAGCGCATCGAGCGCATCAAGCTGTACTGGATGATGGAGTTGCGCTTCCTGGCCTTCAAGTTCAAGCCCGAGTGGATGGGGCTGGTGGCCAAGGTGGCCAAACACAAGATCGCCCAGGCCACACCGAACCCGGAACTGCGTGCCAAGCTCACGCCCGACTACACGCCGGGCTGCAAGCGCCTGCTGATCTCCAACGACTACTACCCCGCTCTGGCTCGCACCAATGTGAACGTCGTGACAGAAGGCATCCGGGAGATCACTGCCCGGGGCGTGGTCACGCAAGACGGCATCGAGCGCCCGGTAGACGCCATCGTGTTCGGCACCGGCTTCAAGGTGCAGGACCCGATCCCGCCCGGAACGGTCTTCGGGCGTGGCGGCCAGGACCTGGCCGAGGTCTGGAAAGATGGCCCCGAAGCCTATATGGGCATCACCGTGGCCGGTTTCCCCAATTTCTTCATCCTGATGGGCCCCAACACCGGACTGGGTCACAATTCCATGGTCTTCATGATCGAGTCCCAGGTGCATTACGTCATGGAAGCACTCAAGACCATGAAGGAGCACCGCATCCGGGCCCTGGACGTCAAGCCCCAGGCCCAGAAGCAGTTCATCGACCAGGTGCAGGACGATCTGCGCTCGACCGTGTGGAACTCCGGCTGCAAGAGCTGGTACCTCAATGACAAGGGCCGCAATGTGTCGCTGTGGCCGGGCTTCACCTTTGCCTACCGCTTCAAGACACGCAGCTTCAAGCTCAACAAATACAACGTGGAACGCGCATGAGCATTCAATCTTTCATCGTCAATCTGGTCCTTCGGTGGCAGTTCAAGAACGGCAGCAAAGGCGGACTGAATGTCTCGCACGCCCGCGCCAAGGTCAACAAGATGGCCGAGCGCTACCCCGCCCCACCCAAGAACATCACGCACACCCCCGTGCCCGCCCAGGCGGCCAAGGGCCTGTGCCCGGCCGAATGGCTGAGCGTGGCCCAGCCCCAGCGCACGGTGCTGTACTTCCACGGCGGCGGCTATTTCTTCTGTGGCCTGACCACGCACCGCCCCACGTGTGCCTACCTGGCCCGCACCGCACAGGCCCGGGTGCTGTCGGTGGACTACCGCATGGCCCCCGAGAACCCCTTCCCAGCCGCTGTGGATGACGCGGTCGCCTGGTGGAAGGAGCTGCTGGCTCAGGGCGTGAACCCTGCCGAGGTGGTGTTCGGGGGAGACTCCGCCGGTGGCGGCCTGGCCCTGGCCTGCATGCTGGCCGCGCGTGAGCAGGGCCTGCCCATGCCCGCCGGCGCCCTGCTGTTCTCGCCGTGGACCGACTTGTCGGGCTCGGGCGAAACCATGCGCACCAAGGCCGACGATGACGTCATGTTCAACCCTGCCCTGCTGCCCGAAGCCGCTGCGCTCTACCTCAACGGGCGCCCGGCCACCGAGCCGCTGGCATCGCCCCTGTTTGCAGACCTCCATGGCCTGCCCGAGCTGCTGATCTTCGCCAGCGAACATGAAATCCTTCTGGCCGACTCGACCCGCCTGCACGACAAGGCCCGCCAGAGCGGCGTCAAGAGCACGCTGATCACCCGCAAGCGCCTGCCCCATGTGTGGCCCACCATGATCATGCTGCCCGAGGCCCGCCAGGACCTCAAGAAGTCCGGCGACTTCATCACCCGCATCACCCAGACCTCCAACCAGGCCAAAGCGGCCTGAACCCGGACACCGCATGAAAGACTTCAAGAACAAGGTGGCCGCCATCACCGGCGCGGCCTCCGGCATGGGCCGCACCCTGGCACTCGAACTGGCTCGCCGTGGCTGCCATCTGGCGCTGTCCGACGTCAACGAGGCAGGCCTGACCGAAACGGCCGAGATGGCACGCAAGCTGGGCGTCAAGGTCACCACCCAGAAGCTGGATGTGTCCAAGCGCGAGGCGGTGTTCGCCTGGGCCGATCAGGTAGCCACCGATCACGGCAAGGTCAACCTGATCTTCAACAACGCCGGTGTGGCCTTGACCGTCAACCTCGACATGGTCCAGCAAAGCGATTTCGAGTGGATCATGGGCATCAACTTCTGGGGGGTGGTCTACGGCACCCAAGCCTTCCTGCCCCACCTCAAGAAGTCCGGTGACGGCCACATCATCAACACCTCCAGCCTGTTCGGCCTGATGGCCGTGCCCAGCCAGGGCACCTACAACGCCTCCAAGTTCGCCGTGCGTGGCTACACCGAGGCCCTGCGCATGGAGCTGGAAATGGCAGGCGAGGGCGTGAGCGCCACCTGCGTGCACCCCGGCGGCATTGCCACCAACATCGCCAAGGCTGGTCGCATCGACCCGCAGATGGAGAAGGTCTCGGGCATGAGTGCGGACAAGCAGCGCAAGCTGGCTGACAAGCTCATCAACGTCACCACGGCCGAAGACGCTGCCCTGCAGATCCTCAAGGCCGTCGAGAACAACGAGCGGCGCGTGCTCGTCGGCAACGACGCCAAGATGCTGGACAAGGTCATTCGCCTGCTGGGCTCGGCCTACCAGGTGCTGGTAATGCGCCAGGTGCGGCGCATGAAAACGCCACGGTAACCCTCGGTGGTGGGCCCTGAGCGGGCCCCGATAATGTTGGTATGACCTGGCTGAAACGCATGTTCTGGACCGCCGTGGTGTTGAGCTTCGGCGTGGCCATGGTGGTCTGGGCCACCTGGGAGCCCGACCGGCAACTTGGCGCCCTCGTGGCACGGTGGGCACCTGCGCCCTCCTCGTTCATCGAGCTCGACGGGATGCAGGTGCACATCCGTGACATCGGCCCCCGCGATGACCCGACCCCCATCGTGCTGCTGCACGGCATGGCGTCGAGCCTGCACACCTACGAAGCCTGGCAGAACGCGCTCAAAGACAAGCACCGCGTCATCAGCGTGGACCTGCCCGGCTTTGGCCTGACGGGCCCCAGCCCTCAGGGTGAATACCGCAGCGAGGCCTACACGCGCTTCGTGCTCCGCCTGCTGGATTCCGTGGGCGTGCAGCATGTGGTCCTGGGTGGCAATGCCCTGGGGGGTGAGGTGGCCTGGCAGACCGCCTTGCTGGCGCCCGAGCGGGTACGCAAGCTCATCCTCATCGACTCCGATGGCTACCAACTCTCGCCCCTGTCCCAGCCCATCGCCTTCCAGATCGCTGGCGCACGGGGTTTGCGCTGGGTGTCCGAGCGCATCCTGCCGCGCAGCATCATCGAATCCAGCGTTCGCAATGTGTACGGGGACCCCGACAAGGTCACCCAGGAGCGCGTCGATCGCTATTTCGAGCTGGCCCTGCGCGTGGGCAACCGTCGCGCCCTGTTCCAGCGCATGGACCAGAGCGAATCCGGCGCCAAACAGCACCTGATCCGTCAGATCAAGCAACCGACCCTGGTGCTGTGGGGCGCCCGGGACGGCATGGTGCCCGTCGAGTTTTCCTACCGTTTCTGCAAGGACATCCCCAACTGCACGCTGGTGCTGTTCCCGGAGCTGGGCCACATCCCCCAGGAAGAAGATGCGGTCAAGACCCTGCGACCCGTCCTGCGTTTCCTGGCGCGGAACTGATCGGCGCAGCCCCGAGCGGCCACCCCACTCAGGCCGTCTTGCGCCAGTGCGCCTGACGCACCACGGAATGCACCACCTTGCCCAGCACGGCGTCCAGTTCAGGCTTGAGCAAGCTGCCATCGTCCGCGAAGGCATGGTCGGCGGCGGGCAGGCCCAACTGCTCTGGCACCACCACCATGGCGAAGTTCGTGCTCAGATAGGTGCGCACGATGGGCAGGGCCCGCAAGCCCCCCAGGGCACCGGGCGATGCTGCCAGCAGACCCACGGGCTTGCCTGCGGTCGCGCCCGTTCCTGAGGGCAGATCGCCTTGCGCCACGACGGTCGACAGCCAGTCAAAGGCGTTGATGAACAGGGGCGTGGGCAGCGCGTTGTACTCCGGGCTGGCCAGCAGCAGACCGTCATGGCTGGCGAACAATTCGCGCAGCGCCAGGGCGCCCTGGGGCATGCCCTGGGTCTGCTGCAGATCGGCATCAAAGACCGGCAGGTTCAGCGCACGCAGATCCACGGGCGTGATCTGAGCCCCCAGTGCCTCGGCCTTGCGGCCCGCCAGTTGCAACAGGCGGGTGTTCAAGGATCCCTGGCGGGCGCTGCCCGAGATCAGCAGCAATCGGGGCGCGGAAGAAAAAGTCGTCATGGTGTGGCCTCAGTCATCGATCCGGGAATGTTACCCTTGCGGCATGTTCAGTTATCGACACGGCTTCCACGCTGGCAACCATGCCGACGTGCTCAAGCACACCGTCCTCGTGCAGTTGCTTGAGCACCTGCTTCAGAAAGACAAGGCCTTCTGGGTGATCGACACCCACGCGGGCGGGGGCGTCTACGACCTCCTCTCAGGCTACGCCACCAAGAGCGGCGAGGCCCAGGGGGGCATCCACAAGCTGTGGGCTCACCGCAAGGACCGCGATCTGCCCGCTGCGCTCAAGGACCTGATCGAGCAGGTCGAGGTCTGCAACACCGGCGATCAGTTGCGCTGGTATCCGGGCTCGCCTCAGATCGAGGCGCAAATGCTGCGCCCGGGAGACCACCTGCGCCTGTACGAGCTCCACCCGACCGAAAGCCGCGCCCTGCTGACCCACTTTGCCGACGTCAAGCGTGGCGTGAGCATCCAGATTGCTGACGGGTTTGCCGGCCTCAAGGGCTGCCTGCCCCCACCGCCCAAGCGCGGACTGGTCCACATCGACCCGCCCTACGAGCTCAAGGAAGACTACCGTCGCGTGCTCAACACGCTCAAGGAATCCCTGGCCCGCTTCCCCACGGGCACCTACGCCATCTGGTATCCCCAGGTGGCGCGCCGCGAAGCCGATCTGCTGCCCGAGCAGCTCAAGAAGCTGGCACCCGGCAAATGGCTGCATGTCAGCCTGCGCGTGAGGGCCACAGCCCGCGACGGCCTGGGCCTGCACGGCAGCGGCATGTTCGTGGTCAACCCACCGTGGACGCTCTACGACACCTTGGCCGAAGCCCTGCCCTGGCTGGTGGAGAACATCGGCATCGACGACCACGCTGCCTACGTGCTGGAAGCCGACATCCAGTAAGCACCACGCCCGCCCGATGAACTCGCGCCGCCATGTGCTGACCCCCGATGCGCTGGAAATGATGGACACCATCGAGCGCACAGGCAGTTTTGCCGCCGCAGCGCGCGAGTTGGGCAAAGTGCCCTCGGCCCTGACCTACAGCGTGCGCCAGCTCGAAGATGCGCTGGACGTGCTGCTGTTCGACCGCCGCAGCCGTCAGGCCCGCCTGACCGCCGCCGGTCAGGAGCTGCTCACCGAAGGACGCCGTCTGCTGGCGCAGATGGACGCGGTGGCCAACCGGGTGCAACGTGTGGCCTCGGGCTGGGAGACACAACTGACCATCGCCGTTGACAGCGTGATCAGCCCGGCCCCGCTGTTCGACCTGATGCAGGCCTTCTACGAGCTGTCACCTCCCACCCGGCTCAAACTGCGCCACGAGGTGCTCAGCGGCACCTGGGAGGCCCTGTCCACAGGCCACGCAGACCTGGCCATCGGCGTGACGGCCGGGCGCACGGCGGCCACGGATGTGCGCCTGGACACCCTTGGCGAGATCGAGTTCGCCTTCGTGGTATCCCCTCACCATCCCCTGGCCCCACGCCCCGAACCCCTGAACGCCGCCGAGCTCATGTCCCACCGGATCGTGGCCGTGGCAGACAGCACCCGCAGCCTCGACAGCCTCACCGTGGGCATCCTGCCCGGTCAGGATGTGCTGACCCTGGCCTCCATGCCCGACAAGCTCGAAGCCCTGCGCCGCGGCCTGGGCTGCGGCTTCCTGCCCGCCAACCTCGTCGACGCCGACTTGCAGCAAGGTCGACTGGTTCGCAAAAGGGTCGACCAGCCCCCGCGCATCGCGGCGGTGCACTATGCCTGGCGTCAGCAAGGTGCCCAACCCGGCAAGGCCCTGGGCTGGTGGCTGGAACAACTGGGCAGTCAGGCCACCCGCACCGCCTTGTTGTCGGCCACCCACCCCTGCGCCTGAGGTGATGGCGATGCGCTCTGCCGCCTATGTGGGCCGCTTTGCCCCCTCCCCCACCGGCCCGCTGCACGCCGGCTCACTGGTGGCGGCGCTGGCCAGTTGGCTGGATGCACGTGCACACCAAGGCCGCTGGCTGGTGCGCATCGAGGACGTGGACCTGCCGCGCTGCATCCCGGGCGCCGATCAGATCATCCTGCAACAACTGGCCCAATGTGGCCTGCATCCCGATGGCGAGGTGCTCTACCAGCACCGCCGGGGCGCACGCTATCAGCAGGCCCTGGACACCCTGATCGCACAAGGCCGGGCCTATCCCTGCGCCTGCACGCGTGCCGACATCGCTGCAGCCCATGAACGCCTGGGCTGGCAGCGACAGCGCCACGGTGAGCTGGTGTATCCAGGTACCTGCCGCCCCGACCACGGCGGACTGGCGGGTCGCCCCGGCCGGGCCTGGCGCGTGGCCGTGCCGACGCCCCCGGACGACCACTGGACCTGGCACGACCGGCGTCTGGGCCCGCAGCAGCAGGACCTGGCCAGCGCCGTGGGCGACTTCGTGGTCCGGCGTGCCGACGGTCTGTGGGCCTACCAGTTGGCCGTGGTGGTGGACGACGCGGATCAGGGCATCACCGACGTGGTGCGGGGAGAAGACCTGGCCGACAACACCCCGCGTCAGCAATGGCTGCAGCACCTGCTGGGTCTGCCCACCCCACGCACCCTGCACACCCCCCTGGTGCTGGGCGTCAATGGAGAAAAGCTCTCCAAACAGAACGGTGCACAACCCTTGAACACTGACGCGCCCTTGCATGCCCTGAGCGAAGCGGCGCTGGCCCTGGGCTTGCCCGCGCTGCAGGCTGACACCGTGAGCGGCTGGCTGTCGCAGGCCGTGCAGCACTGGCCCTGGCGCCTGCCCAGCTCCGTGCCTCAGGCCTGATCGATCACGACAAAATGCTTGCGCACCGGCACCAGCACCTCGAAGGCCCCCTCAAAGCCGCCCGGAATCACGGCGCCCTGACCGGCCACCACATCGGTGAAGCCACCCTGGTGATCATGCAGGCGGACATGCCCCTCCAGCACGAAGAAATACTCATGCTTGCCGACGGGAAACACAATGCGCCAACGCCCCACCTCGCAGGTCCAGATGCCCGCGCTCAGGCCCTGAGGTGCGCTTTCGTACAAGGTCCAGGTTTCGCGACGCGGGCAACCCGCCTCCAGCCGATCGGGCCTCGGGTGATCGACTGCGGGAGGCGTCGTTGGTGGATCAAAACGCAGGATGCCCGTGGGGCAGGCATGCGCGCTGCGGTCTTGCGTCATCGTGTGACAAACCAGTTGCAATGCTGGAAACTCTAACAGCTCGACTCGTACGACAATAGACCGTTGTCCCCCAAAACGTGTACCTCGCCACACCACCCCGCCATGCACCTCCTGCTGCTTGAAGACGACGTCGATCTCGGCCAAGCCGTGGCCGAACACCTCGAAGCCTGCGGGCACACCGTGAGCTGGATGAAACTGTGCGCACAGGCCGACCAGGCTCTGACCCGCATGGACATCGACATGGTGCTGCTGGACCTGCGCCTGCCCGATGGTGACGCCCTCCAGTTGCTCAAATCCTGGCGCTCTCGCGGCGATAAACATGCCGTCATCGTGCTCACCGCGCGCGACCAGATCAGTGACCGCGTCCATGGACTGCAGGCGGGCGCCGACGACTACCTCGTCAAACCCTTCGATCTGGACGAACTGGTGGCCCGGGTCGACGCCGTCAGCCGACGCATGGGCATCCCCCAGACGCCCATCATGCAGACGGGCGCGGTGGCCCTGGACTTCGAACACAAGATCGCGCGCCTGAACGATCAGGTGGTGGACCTCACCGCCATGGAGTGGGCCCTGCTGTCCTGCCTGGCTGCACACCCTGGGCACACCCTGAACCGCCAGCAACTCAAGACCGCCATGTTCCAGCCCGGCCGCTCCGAAGCCGAGAGCAACTCCATGGAAGTCATCATCAGCCGCTTGCGACGCAAGCTGGGAGCCAACCTGATCAGCACCCACCGCGGCCTGGGTTACCGCCTTGACCTCTGACGCCTGGCGCCTGGAGCAACGCCTGCGGCGCCAGTTGCTGCTGGCCCTGACCATCCTGTGGCTGCTGGGCTCTGCCTTGTCGCTCTATGCCCATTGGGAAGAAACCAACGAGGTGCTGGACGCTGCCCAGGAAGAGATCGCCTACACGGCACTTCGCATTCCCACCCCCAGCAACACCGCCCGCACCCTGGAGGCACTGCCCCATCCTCAGACAGCCCATGACCAGGCCCTGCTGATCCAGGTCTACACACGCCAGGGCAGCCTCATCTGGCGCACCCCCAGGGCCCCCGATCAACCCCTGGCCCCCCTGGACCAAAGCATCACGCGCGATGAGGGCGACTGGCGTCTCTCCGTCCGCCCCGCCCCATCGCTTGACCGCGTGGTGATCGTGGCCTCGTCCCTGCATGATCGACGCGAAGCCATCCGGGACAACATCCGCTCCTCCGTCGTCGCCTTGCTGATCCTCCTGCCCCTGACCGCACTGACGGTGTCCTGGCTGCTGCGGCGTGTCTTCCGCCGCATGGACGTCTTGCGAGAAGACCTCAAGCTGCGCGGACCTCAGCAGCTCTCCCCCCTGCCCACCGAAGGGTTGCCCCGGGAGTTCACGCCACTGGTCGACACCCTCAACCTGCTCTTCGAACAACTGCTGCAAGTGCGGCAGGCAGAACGCGCCTTCGCTGCCAACAGCGCCCATGAGCTGCGCACCCCCATCGCCGCCGCGCAGGCACAACTGCAACGCCTGGCCCACGAGGTGCATGAACTCGCATCGCCGTCCCCTGAGCAGCGCGAGTCCCTGGATCAACGCATCCAGGCCGTGACCCGCCAGTTGCAACGCCTGCAGCACCTGTGCGTCAAGCTGCTGCAACTCTCGCGCGCCGACGCGGGTGTGGCGCAACACACCGCCCCTGTCAACCTGGTTGATCTGGCCCACCTGGTACTCGATGAATACCGCACCGATGCCGACGGCTCACGCCTGAGCCTGGACTGTCCTCAGGACGGCGGCGCCGCCGTGATGGCTCAGGGCGACCTGGACACCTTGGGCATCGCCCTGCGCAACCTGATTGAAAACGCCCTCAAGCACAGCGGACCGGACAGCCGGATCGTGGTGCGTGTGACACGCGCACCCACGATCGAGGTCATCGACAACGGCATCGGTATCCCGCCCGAGCAACTCGACACCCTCATCCAGCCCTTCCAGCGCGGCGAGAGCGCCACGCCAGGCCATGGCCTGGGCCTGTCCATCGTCAACGCCGTGGCCCGGCAGATGGGCGGCCAGCTCGAACTGATCAGCCCGCACGCGAGCGGACCGGGACTGCACGCCCGCCTGCGCCTGCGCGCCGCGTGATCACGGGATCAGGAAGTGCTCTCGGTAGTAGAGCAGCTCATCGATCGACTCATGGATGTCGGCCAGAGCCGTGTGCTTTTGCGCCTTCCGAAAGCCCTCGGGCAGCCCGGGCTTCCAGCGCCGCGCCAGCTCCTTGAGCGTGCTCACATCCAGATTGCGGTAATGGAAAAAGGCCTCCAGGCGCGGCATGTAGTTGGCCAGAAAGCGCCGGTCCTGGCAGATCGAGTTGCCGCACATCGGTGATTTGTTGGCCCCCACGTACTGCTTGAGAAAATCGATCACCTGCTGCTCGGCGGCGGTCTCATCGATGGTGGACGCCTTCACGCGATCGATCAGGCCACTCTTGCCATGCGTGCCCTTGTTCCACGCGTCCATCTTGCCCAGCGTTTCGTCGCTTTGATGGATCGCCAGCACAGGCCCCTCCACCCGCACGGTGACGTCGGGATCGGTCACGACCACGGCGATTTCGATGATGCGGTCGGAGTGGGTCTTGAGACCTGTCATCTCCAGATCGATCCAGATCAGGTTATTGGGGTGAAGCGCCAGCACCGGCGTCGGTGCCGTGGCTGCGGGGTCGATCGTGCTCATGAAACCTCAGTGTGGACAAGCCCAAGCGGCATTGTGAATCAAGGCATGCGGGCAAACCGTACACTTGCGCTCCATGAACATGTCCTTTGTCCAGGCCCCGGTGGTCACCGTGGTCTTTGCCACACTGCTGCTGGCCACCCTGCTCGTCAAACTCTGGCTGAGCTCGCGCCAGATCCGCCATGTCGCGCTCAACCGCAGTCAGGTCCCCGCCGCTTTCGCACAGAGCGTGAGCCTGGAGAGCCACCAGCGCGCCGCCGACTACACCATCGCCAAGCTGCGCTTCGGCCTGCTGTCCACCGCCGTGGGCACCGCCACCCTGGTGGCCTGGACCCTGCTGGGCGGGCTCGATGCGCTCAATGCCCTGCTGCTGGACACCGTTCGTCCGCACCTGGGTGATCTGGGCTACCAACTGGTGCTGCTGCTGGGGTTTTCCGTGATCGGCGCGCTCATCGACCTGCCCCTGGAGTTGTGGAACACCTTCAGGCTGGAGCAACGCTACGGCTTCAACCGCATGACGCCCAAACTCTGGCTGATCGACCTGATCAAGAGCACCGTGCTGGGCCTGGCCATCGGCGGCCCCATCGCAGCCCTGGTGCTGTGGCTCATGGGCGCCGCCGGCACCTACTGGTGGCTGTGGGCCTGGGCGGTCTGGGTGGGCTTCAGCCTCTTGATGATGGTGATCTTTCCCACCCTCATCGCCCCCCTGTTCAACAAATTCCAGCCCCTGCAGGACGACGCCCTCAAGACCCGGGTCGAGGGCCTCATGCAGCGCTGCGGCTTCGCCTCCAAGGGCCTGTTCGTGATGGACGGCAGCCGCCGCTCGGCCCATGCCAACGCCTACTTCACCGGCCTGGGCGCCGCCAAGCGCGTGGTCTTTTTCGACACCCTGCTCTCGCGTCTGAGCCCTGGTGAAGTCGAAGCCGTGCTGGCCCACGAGTTGGGCCACTTCAAGCACAAGCATGTGCTCAAGCGCATGATCGGTCTCTTCGGCCTGAGCCTGCTGGCCTTCTGGCTGCTGGGCTGGCTGTCGCAACAGGTCGGCTTCTATCTGGGCCTGGGCGTGCGTCCCAACCTCGATGGCGCCAACAATGCCATGGCCATCCTGCTCTTCATGATGTCCGTGCCGCTGGCCACCTTCTTCATCGCGCCTTTGTTGTCCACCTTCTCGCGCCGCGACGAGTTCCAGGCCGATGCCTATGCCTGCGCGCATGCCCGCGGGCAGGATCTGGCCCAGGCCCTGGTCAAGCTCTACGAAGACAATGCCTCCACCCTGACCCCCGATCCGCTCTACGTGCGCTTTTATTACTCCCACCCCCCTGCCTCCGAGCGCCTGGCCCGCGTGGGGCAACTGTCCACATGAAGCGCAGCCACTCAACGCCACGGCAAAACCGCAAGGACGCCGTCAAAGCCCAGGACCCTGGCGCCTGCAACCGTGGTCTGGTCGTGGCCACCCACGGCCGCCATCTCGTGGTCGAAACCGATGAGGGCCAGCGCCTGATCTGCCACCCCCGAGGCAAAAAGAGCGAAGCCGTGGTGGGCGACCGCGTGCTGTGGCAACCCACCCAGGAAGGTGCGGACGAAGGCGTGATCGTGGGCGTGCAGGAGCGCCGCAACCTGCTCTACCGCCAGGACGAGTGGCGCAGCAAATCCTTTGCCGCCAACCTTGACCAGTTGCTGATGTGGATCGCCGTCGAGCCCGTCTTCAGCGAGGCCCAGCTCACCCGCGCCCTGATTGCCGCCCGATCGGCCGACATCCCGGCCACCATCGTGCTCAACAAGATCGACCTGCCCGGTGCCGCCACGGCCCGCGAGCGCCTGGCGCCCTACAAGGCCATGGGCTATCCCGTGGTCGAGCTCTCACTCAAACAGAACACCGAAGAAGCCCGTGCCCAGGTCGGCCCGCTGCTCGATGGCAAGGCCACTCTGGTGCTGGGCCCCTCCGGCGCGGGCAAGAGCACCCTGATCAACACCCTGCTGCCCCATGCGCGAGCCCAGGTCGGCGAGATCTCGCTGGCCCTGAACTCGGGGCGCCACACCACCACCTCCAGCCTCTGGTACTGGCTGGACGACACGCGCACCAGCGCCGTGATCGACTCGCCGGGCTTTCAGGAGTTCGGCATGCACCACATCGCGCCGACCGAGCTGGCACGCTGGATGCCCGACATCGCCAAACACATGAACGAGTGCCGCTTCCACAACTGCACCCACCGGCAGGAGCCGGGCTGCGCCGTGCAGGCTGCGGTGGCCCAGGGCGAGATCAGCCCCATCCGGCACAGCCTCTACACCGCCCTGTTCGACGAACTCAGCCAGCCGCGCTGGTGAGCCCTTTCTGACGCACCACCATGACCGACCGCCTCTCCGTCCTGCCTGACACCCTGAACGACTTCGCCCGGGGCGATCTGTCCCTGACCGATCTGGCCCGCAACTGGCGCGATGCCGCGCATGACCACGAACCGGCCCTGCCACAGCGCTACATCGACGTGCTGGAGCGCCTGCTCAACCAGTTGGAAAGCGCAGCCCTGTTCACGGAAGAAAGCTGCTCCTTCAGCCAGGCCGACATGATCGCCGCATTGAGCGACTGGCTTGGCCGCGCGCAGGCGCTGCAGCCCTCAGCCTGAGTCACGGCTGGGCGGCCACGGCCCGCCAGGCGGCCTCCGCCAGGGCCTCACGATGCTGCGCCGGAGATGCCTTGACCCGCCCGGACAACCAGGCCCGGCCATAGTTTTCTGCCGGACCGATGAGCAGCGATGGAAAGAGCTCTGCTGGCCAATCCCTGAGCCCACCCTGACGCGAGGGATCCGCGAACCAGGCCATCATCAGCCTGATGCGCAGCTTGTTGCGTTGCTGCAGATCCGCACCGTGCGGTCCCTTGACCACGACAGCCCGAGCCTGGAACAGAAAGCGCGCCAGCTCGGGTTGAGCTGTCACCCAGTCCACATAGCTGAACACCAGCGCCGACACCCCATCGCGCAAGCTCACCGCTTGCGCCAGTTGCTGATCCAGCAGGGCCGCCTGATCGTCCAGGGCGCAAAAGAGCAGGGCCGCCACCAGGCCCTCCTTGTTCCCGAAGTGGTGGTACAGATTGCCCACGCTGGCGTCGCAACGCGTCAGGATCATCTCGATGGTGCTCGCCTCGATGCCGTGCTCGTTGAAGCACGCCAGCGCAGCCGCCAGGATGCGTCGTTTGAGTTGCGCACGGGCCCCCGGGAACGCCCGCTCAAGCACCGCCTGCGGCCCTGCTTTCATGACTTTGTCTGCATGCTGTGTCATGGGTTGAAGTTTGACACAGAATAATATTCCGGAATATTATTCTGCCAAACCAGCTTCTTCCACCAGCCATCAGGACATCTCATGAGCCAATTGCTTCCCTTGTTCAACAGCGTGGGCCCCGAACAGTTCACGGCCACCGTCTGCCAGGTGGCGCCTTACTTCAGCACCATCCACCCACTGGTGACTGTGTTGCGACCCGGCTATGCCGAAGCCACCGTGCCCCTGCGCCGAGAAGTCACCAATCACCTTGGCACCATGCATGCCATTGCCCTATGCAACGCGGCCGAGCTGGTCGGTGGCACCATGACCGATGCCAGTGTGCCCACGGGTTGGCGCTGGATCCCCAAGGGCATGACCGTGGAATACCTCGCCAAGGTCAAGACCGACATCCGGGCCGTGGCCGACGGATCGGCCATCGACTGGCATCAGACGGGAGACGTGGTGGTGCCTGTGGAGGCCTTTGATGCGAGCGGGCAGAAAGTATTCACGGCCCGCATCACAATGAATGTGAAGGCCGCCTGATCGACCCACACCACGACATCGGCTGAGAGGAAAAACTCAGCCGATCAGGTTGGCCAGCGACAGCAGCGCCAGCAAGAGCATCCACAGCACCACCGAACGCCAGATCAGGGCCACGATGTTGCGCAGATGGTCCATCTGCGGCGCCACACCCGAGGTGCTGCCGGCAGCGTCGGCGGCTTCGGCGCTGTCGCCCTCCGTCAGGGTGCGGCTCACATCGGCGCCAGCCGCAGGCGCCGCCCGCCCGCCCAGACGCACACCCACGGCACCCGCTGCTGCGGACAGCACGATGCCTTCGTTGGGCTGCAACCAGAGCGAGGCATAACGACGCCAGGCCTCGATGGACTCTTCAAAATTGCCCACCACGGCAAAACCGAAAGCGGTCAGGCGTGCCGGCACAAAGTCCATCCACGCATACAGCTGGGTCGACAAACGCAACAGGCCATCGTGCGTGGCCTCACCCGTGGTGTGGCTCTTGTAGGCCCAATAGCGGCTGGTGAACTCGGCCATGCGGTAGAGCACCGCCCCCATGGGCCCCAGGCCCACCGTGGACAAGGCCACAAACCAGAAAAACACCCCGAAGACATGGCGATGCGCGGCCAGCAGCGAATACTCGATCACATGACGCAGCAGTTCGGTGCGCGGCAGGTCACTGGCATCGACATGGCGCCACTGCGCCAGCAACTCGCGAGCGCGGTCTTCCCGCGCCTGGTCCAAGGCATCGCGGATGTCGGTGAAATGGTGGCTGAACTGCCTGAAGCCCAAGGTGAGGTAGAGCACCAGCACATCCCAGCCCAGGCCCAGCACGCTGCTGTAGGTGTTGATGCCGACATAAGCCAGCCCCACCAGCAAGGCCGGGCCCACCACCGTGATGGCCCACACCACGCGGGCGTGCGAAGGCGCACCCGCGTCGAAATTGCGCCCGACCCAGCGCGCCCAGTCGGACAGGCCGTGGTGCACAGGGTTGCGCGTCGGTAGGGGCTTGAGCTGCTCGATCATCAAGGCGAACAGCACGGCGAAGAAACTCATGTGTCGATCATAGCGGGGCCCAGGCCACGCACCGCCCCCGGCGCTCAGGCAGACAGAAAACGATAGAAATTACGCAACATCGCTGCCGTGGCGCCCCAGATGAAGTAGTCCTCATCCCGGTGAGGCGCGGTCCAGGGCATGGCAAAGAAATTGAACTCCTGGCCCGCCATGGGGATGATGCGTTGCTCGTGGTTGGCCGGATCCATCAGGAAGTCCAGTGGCACCTCGAAGATGTCGGCCACCTCGGACGGGTCCGCGCGCAGGTCCAGGCTGTGTTCTTCATGGTCCTGGGCCTGGATCAGCCCCACCACCGGAGTCACCGAAAAACCAGTGCCTGTGACATAGGTGGGCAACTGCCCCAGAATTTCGACCCGATCGGGGGAGAGCCCGACCTCTTCATGCGCCTCGCGCAAGGCAGTGGCCACGGCATCGCGGTCATCGGGCTCGCTGCGCCCGCCCGGGAAGCTGATCTGCCCGGCATGCGCCTTGAGGTGGGCGGTACGCTGGGTCAGCAACACCGACGGAATGCCCGGCACGCCCTGACGCACCAGCCAGGGCCGCACGACCAGCGGCACCAGCACCGAGGCCGGCACGTGCACGGGCGCCCCAGAGCGAAACCACTTCTCGTTCTCGATGTCAGGCGTCCAGATGGGGGGCCGCGCGAAGCGCTGCCGCAAGGCCTCGGGATGCAGGCGGCTGGGCGCCACCGGACTCAGCTCAGCGGAGGATGCAGGCGCCTTGGGGGCCTGGCGTGGATCGAACAATGACATGGTCCTATGTTAGCCAAGCTCTCGGGGGTTCACAGGAGGATCAGACGATGTCCTTGTGTCTGGCTTGACGAAAGACAGCCAAGAAAAAACCGCCTGGGCTTGCACCACAGGCGGTCTTGGAGGCTGATCTGCTTTGCAGATGCGCAGCCAGCGGCTGCCGCATCGTCAAACTCAGGCCAGTTTTTCCTTGATACGTGCCGACTTGCCGCTGCGCTGACGCAGGTAGTACAGCTTGGCGCGGCGCACATCGCCACGACGCTTGACTTCGATCGAAGCGATCAGGGGGCTGTACAGCTGGAACGTACGCTCCACGCCTTCACCGCTCGAGATCTTGCGCACGATGAAGCTGCTGTTCAGGCCACGATTGCGCTTGGCAATCACGACGCCCTCATAAGCCTGCACGCGCTTGCGGGTGCCTTCAACGACGTTCACGCTGACGATCACCGTGTCGCCAGGGGCGAATGCGGGGATGGTCTTGCCCAGACGAGCAATTTCTTCTTGCTCGAGTTGTTGGATGATGTTAGCCATCAATAGCTCCTTGATGATCGTGCCTGCGCATGAAATCGAATGGCGACCTTGACAAAAGAAGCAGCCCCTTGCGGTGCCACTCCATCCAGCGCGGTCTGTGTTGGTCAAGCAAGTTGACCGGGTTAGCCAGGCAGAGGATCGGAAAACCCAAGATTATAGCAAAGTCTTGAGGAATTGCTCATCTTGTTTTGACAATCTACCCGCAGCACGGGCCTGATCGATCAATTCAGGGCGTCTGGCCCGGGTGATGGCCAGTTGCTGCTCACGTCGCCAGCGTGCGATGTGGGCATGGTGACCCGACATCAGCACCGGCGGCACCGCGCATTCGACGCCCGGCATGGCCAGCTCGTCCGGCAAGGCCAGAACCTCGGGACGGCTGTAGTGCGGGCAGTCCAGCAGGCCATCCGAAAAACTGTCCTGCTGGTGCGAGGCGGCGTCGTGCAGCACACCGGGCTGCAGGCGCGCCACCGCGTCCATCAGCGTCAAGGCAGGCAATTCGCCCCCCGACAGCACGTAGTCGCCCAGGCTGATTTCTTCATCGATGTGCCCGTCGATGAAGCGCTGATCGATGCCCTCGTAGCGTCCGCACACCAGCACGGCCCCAGGGCTGTGCGCCAGCGCCTCGACACGCGCCTGCGTCAGGGGGCGCCCTGCAGGACTGAACAGGATCACGGGGGTGCGCTCATGGCCGGCGGCCGCCTGATCGGCCCGAATGGCGGCCATGGCCTTGACCAGGGGCTCGACCATCATCACCATGCCAGGCCCGCCACCAAAAGGACGGTCATCCACACGGCGGTAGGTGTCGTCGGCGTGATCGCGCAGCGGCCACAGACGCACGTCCACGGCCCGGCTCTCGAAGGCGCGGCGGGTCACACCGACGCGCGCGAACGGCTCGAACAACTCGGGGAACAGGGTGATGACGTCAAAGCGCATCGGGCCACGCGCCGGGAAGGCGCTCAGTAATCCAGGCCCCAGTCGACCAGGATCTGCTTGTCAGCCAGGCTGACCTTGTCGATGTAGGCGGACACGAAGGGGATCAGACGCTCGGCAGGGGCTGCCGCCCCTTCGGCTGGCAGCACGCAGCGCAAGACGCAGTGCGGGCCCGTGTCCAGCAGATCAACCACCTCACCCAGGGGCTGCCCCTCGCGGTTGATGACCTGCAGGCCGATCAGATCGACCCAGTAGAACTCGTCTTCATCGGGCGTGGGGAAGGCCGAACGCGACACGAACACGCGCGCGCCCTTGAGGGCTTCGGCGGCCGAACGGTCAGCGACCTCGTCCAGCGTCGCCACGACGACATCGCCCTGCTCCTTGACCGTCTTCACGCGCAAGAGGCGTGGCTCAGTCAGGCGAGCAGCAGCAGGAGAGATGGATTTGGGAGACGACGCACCCGCGGCCTTGGCGGCGGGACGCTTGACACCGGAAGGGGCTTCGGCAGGACGCACGAACCACTTCTTGGTGCAAAAAAGCGCCTGGGGGTCGGATGAAAAGGGGGTCACCTTGATGCCCCCCTTGACGCCCCAGGCGTCGATGATGCGCGCCACTTCGATCGCATCTTCAGGCCAGGGCGTGCCGTCAGCCAGCACCACCCCTTGCGAAGACACCGCAGCGCGATCAGTCATGCAGACAATCAGGCAGCAACGGCCTTGGCCTTGGCTTGCTTGATCAGGCGGGTCACGGTGGGCGAGACTTGCGCGCCGTTGCTCACCCAGTAGTCCAGGCGGTCAAAAGCAATGCGCAGGCCTTCAGCTTGACCGGAAGCCACGGGGTTGTAGAAACCCACGCGCTCCAGGAAGCGGCCATCGCGGCGGTTGCGCGAGTCAGCAGCGACGACGTTGAAAAAGGGGCGCTTCTTGGAGCCACCGCGAGACAGTCGAATCACGACCATGATGTGTCCTTCAAACAAATTGGGCGATGAGCACCCCGGGGAGACACTCGCGGGCTGACCATCAGTTGAGACATTGACCCACCGACCACAGGCCAGGCGCAGAGCAACATCCCTTTGACCCCGGCCTGACTAGATACGCGCACCCTCGACGGGATGCCCAAGCCGGAAAACCGCAGATTATAAGCGCCGCTGATGATGTTGCGCAATCTTTTGACAAGCCCACCCGCTCTTGCTGCCAGAATGGCAACGCGCCACCCCGCAGGGGCTCGGCACCCGCCCCTTTTTGACCCCACGCCGCAGCACATTCACCTCTCATGCCTGACTCCACCTACAAATCCAAGACACTGGCCGCCTGGGTGGCGCTGCTGGGTGGCCCTCTGGGGCTGCATCGCTTTTACCTGCATGGCTTGCGCGATGTGTGGGGATGGTTGTGCCCTCTGCCCACCCTGCTGGGCGCCTGGGGCATCCAGCGCGTGCAGCAGTTCGGGCAGGACGACCACCTGAGCTGGGTGCTGATCCCCCTGCTGGGCCTGATCGTGGCCACCACCATGCTGCAGGCCATCCTGATCGGTCTGACGCCCGACGAGCGCTGGCACGCCCGCTTCAATCCGGACCTGGTCGGCCACCCCGATGCGCCTGCCGGCGGCTGGGCCGTGGTCTTTGCCATCGTCATCTCGCTGCTGGTAGGGGCGGGCGTGCTGATGGCCACCATCGCGTTTTCCGGGCAACGCTACTTCGAGTACCAGGTGGAAGAGGCCCGCAAACTGAGCCAGTGACCCAGCTGGCGGCGTGGTCAGGCGCGGAACATGAAATACGCGGCGCCGACCAGACACAGCGCCGCCCAGATGTAATCCATCTTGAAGGGCTCGCCCAGGTAGTACAGGGCGAAGGGCACGAACACGCTCAGGCTGATCACCTCCTGCATGACCTTGAGCTGCCCCACCGACATCTGCTGCGCGCCGATGCGGTTGGCGGGCACCTGCAGCAGGTACTCGAACAGGGCGATGCCCCAGCTGACCAGGGCCGCAATAAACCAGGGCTTGCCTGACATGTTCTTGAGGTGCCCATACCAGGCAAAGGTCATGAACACATTGGAGGCCACCAGCAGCAGGGCCGACTGCAGGGGGATGGGCAGGGAGGTGGACAAAATGCTCATGGACACCAGTCTACGCAAGAGTCAAAGACCCAACCCGGGCTCGGGGGGCGACAAGACCCCTGCCCGTACGGGATAATCCCATCTTTGCGATCCCACAGCTTCACGACTGACGCGCCATGACTTCAGCCCCCCAGAACACGCCCTTGACCTACGACCAGGCCGGTGTCAACTACGACCTGATCGATCCGCTGAAGATCGCGGCCCAACGCGCGGCGGCAGCCACGGGCGCCCACCTGGGCGCGCATGGCTTCACCGAGGTGAACGCCTCGCGTGGCGAATCGGCCTATGTGGTCGATGTGGGCCCCATGTACCTGGCCAGCATCGTTGAGTGCCTGGGCACCAAGACCCTGGTGGCCGACGAAATGGCCACCCTGACGGGCAAGAGCTACTACGACAGCATCGCCCAGGACACCATTGCCATGGCGGTGAACGATCTGATCACCGTGGGCGCCACGCCCCTGGTGGTGCAGGCCTACTGGGCCGCTGGCGGCTCGGACTGGTTCAACGATGCCCAGCGCTCGCAGGCCCTGGTGGCTGGCTGGAAAAAGGCCTGTGACACCTGCCAGGTGGCCTGGGGTGGCGGCGAAACGCCCGCGCTGGCCGGCATCGTGGCCGATGGCCGCGTCGATCTGGCGGCATCCTGCACCGGCATCATCAGCCCCAAGACCCGCCTGTCGGTGGGTGACGAGCTGGCTGCGGGCGACGCCATCGTCTTTCTGGCAGCCAGCGGCATCCACGCCAATGGCCTGTCGCTGGCCCGCAAGCTGGCCGAGCGCCTGCCTCAGGGCTACCTGACCGACATCGGCAACGGCCAGAGCTATGGCGAGGCCCTGCTGGCCCCCACGGTGCTGTACTCGCCTGTGACCGAAGCCCTGGCCAAGGCGGGCATCGTGCCGCATTACTGCGCCAATGTGACCGGCCACGGCTGGCGCAAGCTGATGCGCCACCCCAAGACCCTCACCTACCGCATCACGGCCGTGCCCGACAAGACCGCCATCCTGGCCTTCATGCAGAAGGAGTGCCAGTTGGACGATCACGAGGCCTATGGCACCCTCAACATGGGCGCGGGCTTTGCCCTGTACGTGGCGGCCGATCAGGCCGACAAGGTGGTCGAGATCTCGCGCAGCCTGGGCATCGACGCCCTGGTGGCCGGTCGGGTCGAAGAAGGCCCCAAGCGCGTGGTGATCGACCCCCTGGGCGTCGAGTTCTCGGGCGAAGAGCTGCAATTGCGCTGATCACATCGCCCGAGACGCCCTCACACGCTCACCGCCAAGCGGAGTCCACCAGGTGACTCAACTTCGGTGACACCGTGGTCGGCAGGATCTCACCACCAGCGGGCGGCGTGAACGTGGCCATGCTCTGCACAAGTGACTCGACACGCAGGGCGCTGAGGCGTTGCCCGTCAGCCGCAGTGATCTGCTCCACGCCCCCGAACGCACCGGCATACCAATCCTTGAGGATGACCTTGTCTTGCGTTCCCAGAATGCTGATTTCCAGATGACGACCGGAGCGAGCAAACCACAACTGCGATGACGAGGCGTCCTGAAACGCCAGCACATCCTGTGAAAACAATTGCCAGCCCGACTCGACAACGGTGTCTTGACCGTCGCCACGGAAGAACTGGTAAGTGTCACCACCCTGCCCCCCCACGAGCAGATCCTGCCCTCGCCCACCCGACAGGACGTCATTGCCCCCGAACCCGCTCAAGGTGTCATTGCCATCCAGGCCCACCAGCGTGTCCCGACGCTGCGTCCCCGTGAGCGTGCGATCCAGGTGCCGGGTTGCCTCCACCAGGATCTGGGCCCCCGAGATACGGCTGCCATCGGCAAATTGCACCTGAAGTCCATCCCATTGTCCGGCCTGATCCAACGTCAGGGCATCCGTGCGACCGTTGAAACTCAGGGTCACCGAATTGCTCCCACCGGCATCAAGGCGCCCGATCTGCAGTTCGGACCTGTTCAGACCGGCACCCAGAACGATGACATCCTGACCGTCGGCATGAATCAGATCCTGCCCATCACCGGCATCGAACCCCAAGGTGTCGGCGTCGCCACCACCATCCAGCGTATCGTTACCCGCGCCACCACGCAGCGTGTCCCGTCCCAGCCCTCCCAGGAGCGTCTCATCGCGCGCGGTACCGCGCAGCTCGTCGTTGCCGCCCTCGCCACTCAAGGTCTGAGACCATTCGTTACCGAGGATCACGTCGTCACTCTCACGGCCTCGGGTGGTCAAGGCCGCCAGTTGCGCCCAGGTCAGCCCCGTGCCATCGCCAAACTGGACCACCAGACGTGTCTCAAAGTCTGCTGGCCGCGCGGGAGCGTAGTCCCTCAAGGTCTGCACCTTCGTGGCCAGCCCGGCCAGCAGCAACTCATCCCCCGCCCCCGAGGTCAGCGTGATGTCGGCCTGTAAGCGCTCCCACACCACCCTCAGATCGTCCTGGCCAACATTCCAGTGAACCACCCCCGTCCCGGCATCAAAACCCTTGACACGGTCGTGACCAAAGCCCTCGGACACCTTCAAGACCGTGCCTTGCGACCCTGCACGCCACTCGACCAGGTCATCCCCCGTGCCTGCGTCCACGGTATCGAACGAACCCGCCCGAACCGTATCCTGGTCGGCACCCGCATCGACCACATCCCCCACCAGATCACCAGAAAGCTCCCGTCCGTAGTAGTCCGTCCCGTTGCCCCACCGGGAGGTCGCTTCTGCATCAATCCAGTCGCCTCCAGCACCGCCGTACAAGCTGTCCTGTCCCCGCTCTCCCCAGAGCACATCATTGCCATCCCCGCCCTGCAAAACGTCATTGCCCAGGCCACCGTTCAGGCGATCATTGCCCACCAGACCCACGAGCTGGTCCGCGACCGACGACCCCCGCAATTCGTCAGCCAGATCTGAACCGGTCACCACCTCACCCACCGCACCGGTCGCTTGATAAACATTGGAGGCGAGGTAGTCGTCATATTTGAATACCTGCCCGGTGGACTCGAACGCCACGCGGGTACCCTGGTAGTTCGCCAGATGGACCGCATCCTTGAGCTCCAGCCGCGCGCCCGAGCCTTTGAGCTCGAAATACCGGGTGACACGCTGCTCGCCCAGTTGCAGTGCACCGAAATACATCACATCCTCGGGCCGCACGGACGCATCGAAACGCAAAACATCCACGTAGCCGGATTCCACCGTGTCGTGACCACTGGTGTGACCAAACACCACCACGCCATTCGCCTCCCGCAGCAGGTCATCCCCCTCGCCCCCATCCATCACAGGCGACCCATAGATCGATGAGACCAGGGTGTCGTCACCGCCCCCCCCCAGCAAGGTGTCCTCAAGGTCGCCATAGAGCAGGTCATTGCCTGCACCGCCGATCAGCGTACTGCTCTGTTGTTCGTCCAGGCTGTACAGCGCGTCATTGCCTTCCCCACCGTCCAACTGGTTGGCGCCGCCGATGTCAACCAGGATGTCATCTCCGGCCTGTGCAGACAGGGTTTGCCCCGTGCCATCGGCCAGCAAGCCATCGCTGGCCGAGGTCGTCACGTTGTAGCGCGCCATCAGCACATCAGCGCTCAACTCACGGCCATCCGCAAAAACGATACGCCCAATCTGACCAAAGGTGCTGCCAACAAGTTCGATGGCAATCGTTTGCACACCACCCGACGTGGTCAGGCACATATGCCCATCCACATCAGGCGCCAGCATCACGTTCTCCAAAGTGAAGCCCTCAGGCAGCTTCAGGATGTCCATCCCCGCGTCGCCCGCCCGCGCATCCAGCCCCACCCGCCACGCAGCGACACCGATCTCGTACACGTCCGATCCCGCGCCACCGATCAGCCAGTCCCCGGTGCGATACGTCACCAGCGTGTCGTCGCCATCATCACCATCAATGCGCCTGGTCGGAACAGAACTGCTGTGCATCGAGTTATCCAACAACGCCCGAGCGCCATAGAAATCGAGGCTGCCAGGCGCCAGAGTGGCCTCCCCACTTGTCAGCGTGTCATTGCCCGCATCGCCATGCATGTCCCGCTGACAGGCAAGGCTCGACAGACGGTCATCACCGTCACCGCCCGACATACTCCCGTCACCGGCGCCCAAGGTCCGCAACTCATCGTCACCGTCGCCGCCAAACATGGTCACGTCAGTACCCGGATTGGCAATCAAGACATCGCTGCCTTGCTCACCATACAGAACATCCCGATCGACGGGCTGGCCGTACGCCCCATTAGCAGAGGCGCTCAGACGATCGTTGCCTGCGCCCCCCATCAGGGTGTCGCTGCCCGCCAGGCCATCCATGGTGTCATCGCCCTCGGTACCCACCAGGCTGTCACTGCCGATCGATGGCATGGAGTACAAGCGCTCGAGCATCAACTGACGGAACTCATCACCAGCCATCACATCGCCGCTGGCAAATGTCACCGTACCGATTCGTTCGAGGACTGGCGCCGAGATGGCCATCACCAGGGCATTGGTATCAATCGTGGTCAATTCGAACTTCGTACCACTGGCGCCGTTGCCGGGTGCGCTGGAATCGCCAAACCTCAGATTGGCGACATCCCAAGCCTGAAGCACCAGATCAACCGACGACGATGCCAATGGCACCGACGCAGGCAAACTCGTTGTCAAATGGACCCCATAGCCACGGCCACCG
>NZ_DASUIT010000102.1:0-10879 GCF_036279655.1 Aquabacterium sp.
TTGCGATTCACCGTAATGGGCCACCAGCCATGGGCTGGCGAGCAGCAGCACGGAGGCACTCAGCGCACCTGACCCCAACTGCAGCCAGAAGACCGAACTCAGGAGGCTGGAGGCCTCGTCGGTCTGCCGAACCATCTGCTCGACCATGCCCAGCTCATTGATCGCATCGATGAACGTGCTGATCGCCAGGCCGATGGCCATCACGCCCAGCTCATGCGGGGAGATTTCGCGCGCGATCAGCAGAAAGAACAGGAAGGACACGCCCCGCGACCCTGCGCCACCGAGGATCGCCCAGACCGACGCGAAGCGATCTGATGCCATCAGAACTCATTCACCACCACGCCAGCAAGTGCCACAGAGGAACTGATGGTCAGGGGCGACAGCAGGGCCTGCAAGGCGTCGATTCTCGATTTGTGTCGACGGCACACGGCCAGCGCCGCGCCGCAATGCGTCGCGATGACCCGGGCGTCGCTGCCCAGAGAGGCTGCTGGTGTGTCCACGATCACGTAATCGAACTTGGTGGTCAATTCCTTGACCAGCAGACCGAAGGTCGGGCGTTGAATCAGTTCGGTCGGGTTGGGAGGCACCACACCAGCGGGCAGCACATGCAGGCTGGGCAACTCTTCGACCGGGTGGATCAGGCGGGACTCAGCCCGGCCCGACAGGATGCTGCTCAGGCCCACCTTGCTTTCGATCGCAAAGATCTCGTGCTGACGGGGCGAGCGCAGATCGGCGTCGATCAGCAGCGTGCGTCCACCCAACTGGCTCAGGGCCGCGGCCAGGTTGGCGGCGTAGTAGGACTTGCCGTCACCAGACTCCGGGCTGATCACGGCCAGGGCATGGTGTCCTTCTTCCTTGGAGAACACCGTGTTGAGCAACTGCCCCCGCATGGCGCGGAACAACTCGGACTGATCCGAGAAGGGCTTGGTGCCCACGATCACCTCGGCGGCAATCTTGCGGTTGGCCTGGTTCACATATGGGAAGTGGAACTGCTGGGCCAGAGCCCACAGCACGTCTTCTTCCTTGGCAAAGCCCAGGGCCACGGCGGCCTCACCGAACTTGACGCCGTTCTGCATCTGATAGGACAGGATGCGCTCGACCTGTTCGGCCGACAGATTGTTGGTCTGACGGATGATGTCGCCAATGGATTGCCCTTCACCGGGGTTCGGCATCGCGGCATCGGGGGGGAGCTGGCTCGGAATGACTTGAGAGTACATGGTCAATGCTGGATGCTGAGGATCAACGGGCGCCAAGGGCGGAGGGCAGATTGCGCTGAATCACCCAGGGCGGGGCCTTGCGCGTCAGCAGGCCTTTCGGTGCGTTTTCAGTCTTGAGCAGCACGCCCACCAGCGGGACGCCCAGTTCACGCAGCACATCTTCGTTGCTGCGCACGCGACGATCGATCAACTCCACGGCCATGGCGGTGGCACAGGCAATCAAGGTGCCCAGGATCATGGCAATGCCCAGATTCAGCCAGCTCTTGGGGGCCGACGCCGAGGCGGGTGGAATGGCTTCCTGGATCACCGACAGATTGGTCTGTGCGCTGGCCGATTCCATGGTGGCTTGTGACACGCGGCCTTGCACCACGTCATAGGCACGCTGCAGGTTCTCGACGTCACGCGTCAGCATGCTGGCATCGGCGCGTTGCTCCTTGAGCTTGAGCAGCTTGGCGCGCTGCTCTTCCAGGGCAGCCTTGGCTTGAACCAGGCGAGTGGCCTGAATCGAGCCGCTGGTGCTGATCATGCTGTTGACCCGGCCGAACTCCGCATTCAGGCGGGTACGCAGGGACTCGACGTTCGAGAGCTGCTGCTGCACGGTCGGGTGGGCATCGCCCAGACGGCTGCGCAGTTCCTGCAACTGCGCCTCGGCGCGGATCAGGTCACTCTTGATCTGGGCCACGACGGCGCTGTTGGATGCCTCGACGGTGGAGTCGGTGCCACGCGAACGTGCCGTCGCCTGACGGGCTTCCGAGTCGGTGGTCATGGCCTGCAGCTGAAGCACCTGGGACGACAGTTCAGCCAGACGCTGTGTTTCGACGTCCAGGCGTTCGTCGGTGGCCATCAGGCCGGCGTCGCGCTGGTACTGGGTCAGCTTGGCATTGGCGGCTTCCAGGCGCTTGCGCAACTGGCCGGCCAGCGTCTCGAAGGTGGAGCCGAACTGGCGTGCAGGCTCGGAGCGCAGGTCACGGCTCACTTCGATGAAGGCGCCTGTGAAGGCATTGGCAAAAATGGCAGCCTGGTCAGCGCTGTCAGCTGTGTACTCGATCGAGATCACATTGGATTCGCGGGCTGGATCCACCTTGAGCGAGGAGCTCACGCGATCAGCCAGCCACACGCGATAGGGCACCTTGCCCTTGGTCGTGCTCTGCCACAGAGCCTGGAACTGAGGGTTGACGTCCAGCTTCAGATTGGTGATGACCCGATCCAGCACGCGCTGGCTCTTGACCACATCGCCCTGGGTGGCCATGTAGGTGGGCGACATCATGCCGGGCAGCACCATGCCGGCCACCGGGTCAGGCGACTTGATGTCCAGCATCACGACGGCGGTCGCCGTGTAGCGCTTGTTGAGGATCATGTTGAGCGCCAGCGTGCTCAGCAAGGCCAGCGAGATGATCGACGCAACGATGCCCCAACGTGCTCGCAAGATGGCGATGATTTGAGAAAACGACATAGAAATCCTTGTACTTATCTTTATCTTTATCGATCAGGCGCCAAATACCCTGGAGCGGAAAGCAGAGGGGAAGGATTGATTGAGATCCTGCAAGAACCGGTTGTGGATGGCGACGGCTTCGGCTTCCGACACATTGGGCGTCGAAATACGCACGAGCATACCGTCTGCAATCTTGCCACGCAGTCCGTAGTTCAACTGAGCCAGCTTGCGACCCAGGCCGGGCAGCGTGGCGGTTTCATCCAGGGTCACGTAGTAGGAGATCTGCTCCACATAGCCCTCGCGCACACCTGTCAGCAGGCGCACGGGGAACTTGTGGTGGCCGACCTCCACCTCGCGTGCGCCTTTGTCTGTGATCGTGAAACCTTGACCCACGTAGCAGAACTCGGGCCGGTGGGCGGCCGTGGATTCGGAGTTCTGGTCGCTGCCATAGGCAATCGACATCAGGATCACCTGGCCCTTGCTGTTGATGTAAGCCCGCGCCAGGGTCTGGGAGTAGGTGGCGTCGATCACGGCCTGAGCCACGGGGTCGGGCAGCACCTGCTGAACGCCAGGTACTTCCTTCCAGTCGGCAAATTGCGTCGGAAAGACGTCCTTGACCACCAGCTTGGGCTTCAGGTCAGCAATGTGAACCGTGGGCTTGAGTGCCACGGCGCCCGCGATGCTGCCCACCATCATGATGGCGGCAATCACGATCGAAGCAGATAGACGTTGACTCATGCGGAAACGATGGGCAATGGGGTTGACAAGTCGGTCTGTGATTGTCGCTTGGCAGCTTCACAAGTTCCGTGATCAGTCCGTATTTGTACTAGGCATTTACCCTCGTGGGGCCTGAATATGGGGGGGAGTGACGGTGTACATTGTCTGCTTCGCATCGACAGACCCTGCCCTTTCTTCATGCCTGCTTTTCCGGTCGACAGTGACAACGCCTGGGCTCTGTGGCAGGCCGGGCGCATCGCGGCGACCAATATTCTGGTGGACGTGGCGCTGCCCAAATATGACAGCCGGCCGATGTCTGACCAGCGGCCCGTGCTGCGCAATATCGCGGCCAAGGCAGGTCACAACGCCATCCGCGTGCTCTTTGACCTGTGGCCCCTGGCCGAGGGTGATGATGCCCTGCACGAGGTGGATGTCGTGGCCCGCGACGGCTGGGGCGACACCCGCACGTCGCGCAAGACCGCCATCCACAGCTGGGTCGATCCGGATCTGGACACGCTCAAGGCCCTGGCCGAGCACATCGACCGCATCCTTGACCAATGCGCCCAACTGGGCCTGGGGGTCATCCTGTGTGTCGGGCAGTACCACGCCGTCAAGCACGGCGCCCTGTGGCGCCAGATCGAGCGTCACCACCGCCTGGTGGCGTTCTGGGAGCGCACCGCCCAGCGCTGGCCGCAGCACAAGGCCCTGATCGGCTTTGAGCTCCTCAACGAGCCGGCCCCCGGTTACGAGATCCACCACGGCCAGGAGCGTGGCATGTTCCACAGCGACATGCGCCGCCCTCCCGCCAATGGCCAGCCAGAGAGCGAGCTCAACTACAACCCTCAGCACTACACGCGGCTCATGGAGCGCTGCATCAGCGCCATCCGTCGTCACAACACCCGCACGCCCGTCATCGTCAGCGCCATCCATGGCGCCCACCCGGACGGGCTGGACATCTTCCGCGTCAAGACTGCGCCTGATCTGGACCGCGAGCTCCACAACACCCCCTGGCCCGGCTCCTGGTCGCCCCTGCGCCCTGCGCTGGTGCACGGTCTCAACCCCTACTATGGGCAGGACCGCTGCGATGGCTTTTCGGCCACCGATCGCAGTGGTCTGCCGCGCGACCCCAGTGGCCTGGTGGTCTACACCTTCCATTTCTATCTGCCGGCTGCCTTTGCCTTGCAGGGGGTCGATGCCTTCGCGTACCACACTACCGGCGTGCTCTACCCCAAGGGGGGCGCCGCTGGCGAGACCTTGCAGGCGGACGAGACCGAATGGCGGGACGGCCTCATCCAGATCCGCAGAGCCGACTACAGTCAGGGCTTGTCCCAACTGCTCAAGAGCTGCCAGCGCGCCACGGCCTTCCGCAAGGACTTCGGCGTGCCTGTCTTTGTGGGCGAGTTCTCGGCCATCAGCCTGGATTTCATCCGCAGCCTGCCCGATGGCATGGCCTCCCCGGTGCGGGGCGAGCACGTCACTGCCCGCCAGATCGTTGGCCTGTCCTGGAAGGACGGCGTGGCCACAGCGCTGCTCAAGTCCCCCCTGATCATCGACGTCGACAACTTCATCGATTCGGCCGGGCGCCCCTACTCTGCACTGCCTGTCGTGATGGATGTGCAACTGCATGGCGGGCGCAGCAGCCCCTACAACGTCCGCGAGGTGCCCGTCACCCTCAACGGGGTACGCTACGAGCCTCAGGCCCCCACGCGCTTTCACCGCGGGCGCAACAACCGCTTCAGCTTCCCCATGCCGGGCAAGCCCGTCGAGTCCATCGGGCTGCCCACCGATGCCTCGCTCGAGGCCGCCGCACAGGCCCCCGCCATCGCGAGCTTTCGCATCGTGATCACCCCTGAACTGGCCCAGCGCCACCAGGCCAGCCGCGTTGATTACGTGCGCGATGTGCTGCGCATGTGCCATCAAAGCGGCTTTTCCTGGGCCTGGTTTTCTGACTACCTCACCCCTGCACGCCCGGACTTCGCCGCCGACATGTTCCGTGTCGATCCGCAAGGCCGCATCCGCGCCCTCATGCGCCGGGCTGCTGCAGGGTCCACCGAGTGAGCATGGAGGCCGCCCCTGACATGGACCGCAGAACCGTCCTCATTGGCCTGCCCGTGGTGGCTGGCGGGCTCATCGCTGGCTCCGCCGTCGTGCTTTACCGAGGCCAGTCCTCGGAGAACCTGCCCCAGGTCGCTGTGCCTCAGCCGGGCGGCGCCATACCGTCTGCGCCCGGTCGCGGGCAGCAAGGTGCCTTGCTGATCCAGGGAGATGCCTTTCCCGGTGCGGCCAACCCCTTGCTGCCTTCCGAGACCATCGACGAGGCCTGCCTCAACGGCGACCAGCTCAGCATCTGCCTCAGCCACACCGCGCAGGGGCGACGACGCGTTCTCTGGATCGCCCTGCGACAGGACCGTGCCTGGGAAGCTGGCGTCAGCCATGCCTTCGACTGCGCCGACCCCGTCAGCGTCGAGGCCACCCTTCACAACCTGCCTGAACCCGGCATCGCCGGGGTGGATCCTGCATCCCACCACTGGCGCATCGCCAGGGGCCGCATCCAGGCGCGACTGCTCAATAGCACCATGCTCGAACTCACCATGGCCCCCGAGGCGGGCGCCGACCTCGTGGCCACGCCCTGGGCCTCCTCATCGCCCAATGCCGCCAAGGCGGATGTCCGAGTCACCCACGCCACCCCCGCGGCCGACCGGACCCTGCTGGTGCGCCTGGGCATCGAACGGGAGGCCACGGTTTGAGCGCACCCGGCGGCTACATCCCCTCGATCGATGGCCTGCGGGCCCTGGCGGTTCTGGCGGTCTTCCTCTTCCACCTCGATGCAGCGTGGGTGCCGGGTGGTTTCGTCGGCGTGGACATCTTCTTTGTCATCTCCGGCTTTGTCGTCACCGCCTCGGTCTTCAGCCTGCCTGCGGGCGGCCTGGGCACCTTCCTGGCGCACTTCTATGCCCGGCGCGTCGTGCGCATCGGCCCCGCGCTGGTGGTTTGCCTGCTGGTCAGCATCCTGCTGTCCAACCTGTTCATCCCGCCGGCCTGGCTCAGTGATGCCAACTACCGCACGGCCCTGGCAGCCTTTTTCGGGTTGAGCAACCTGGCGCTCAGTGCCGTCGCGGGTGATTACTTCAGCCCCCGCTCCGAGTTCAACCCCTTCACCCACACCTGGTCCCTGGCGGTCGAGGAGCAGTTCTACCTGATCTTCCCCTGGCTGATCTACGGCTATGTGCACACCCGGCAGGCTTTCACCCGCCGTGCCGGTGTCGTTGTCCTGGCGCTGCTGGCGTTGGCTTCGCTGGTCTGCTGCATCTGGTGGAGCAGCACCTCACCCATGCGCGCTTTCTACCTGCTGCCTGCACGTTACTGGGAGCTGGGTCTGGGCGTGCTGCTGTGGCTGGCGCTGCCTTCCCTGCAAGCGCACCTGCGCACCTGGTCGGCCCCGGTCCTCATGGGCGCCTCGCTGCTGGTCGCCGGTACGGTCCTGGCATCGCTGTGGCTGGTGCGCGAGGACGCCTTTCCCTACCCTTGGGCCCTGCTGCCCGTGCTGGGCACTGGCGCGCTGCTGGTCCTGCTGGTGGCCCGGCCCGACGGCCCCGCCGCCCGCATCTTCGGCTCGGCCCCCATGGTCTGGCTGGGCAAACGCTCCTACTCGCTCTACCTGTGGCACTGGCCGGTGTTCGTGCTCATGCGCTGGACGGTCGGGCTGGAGACGCCCGCCCAGCAAGCCTGCGCCGCCGCGGCCGCCCTGGTGCTGGCCATGCTCTCGTACAGCCTGGTCGAGCAACCCCTGCGTGAGGCGCAGTTCATCCGCCGAGCGACCAAACCCAAGGTCGTGCTGGTCGGCCTGAGCCTGGTGGCGTCGTCGGCGGCGCTGGGCTTCGTCATGTTCAAGGCGCAAACGCACCTCTCGCTCAGCGTCACCCGCGACACTGCCACCTGGTTCCCCTTCAGCCAGGGCGCCAAGGCCGGGCAGGGCACCTGCGAATCCGAATCCCTCTACGCGCCCATGGCCGGCGGCAATCTCTTCCGCTACGAGCCCCGTGCCTGCCCACCACCGCCGCCCGGTGCGCCCTTGCTCTACGTCGTGGGCGACTCTCATGCCGATGCCTACGCACCCCTGCTGCGCCGCGTGGCAGAGCACACCGGCCGCACTGTCACCGTGCTCAGCAAGGGCGGCTGCTCCATCTTCAATCTGCTCACCCCCAACCGTCTCGTGTCGCCCCCCTGCGCGGAATACAGCCGTGCGGCCATGGACCACCTCACGGAGGTCCTGCGCCCGGGAGATGTGCTCTTCCTGCCCTCGCTGCGCGTGCCTCGCTTCTCTGAGCAATGGAAATCCCAGGCCACACCGGCGGACTGGGGCAGCCCGGCGGGCGCGCAACAGCAGCAACCCGCCATCGACGAGGCCATCGCCCAACTGCGGCCCCTGGCCCAACGCGGGGTGTTCATCGTCTTCGAGGCACCCAAGCCGGTCTTCAAGGCCCCGCCATACCGCTGCTCCGACTGGTTCAACCAAGGCAACCCCATCTGCGCGCCGGGCCTGAGCATGCCCCGCGAGGTCCTGGAGCGCCATCGCGCCCCGGCTCTGGCTGCCATCCAGCAGGTTGTGACTGCGCTGGGCCCCCGTGCCCAGATCTGGGATCCCTTTGATCGCCTGTGTACTGGGCGAGACGCCTGCCGGGCTTTCCAGGGCGACAAACCTCTGTTCTTCGACGGCGACCACCTCAGTGGCTGGGGCAATGCCATCCTCTTTGAGGATTTCACGGCCACAATTGCCCCGTTATTCGTTGGCACGGCAGCGCATTGAGCCGCTACAGTGTGGTCATTCATCCCACATCATGAACAATGACACCATGACAAAGAAAGTTGCACTGATCACCGGCGTCACGGGCCAGGATGGCGCCTATCTGGCCGAGTTCCTGCTCAAAAAGGGCTACGAGGTCCACGGCATCAAGCGTCGCTCGTCACTGTTCAACACCGACCGCATCGATCACCTGTATCAAGACCCGCACGTCGACAACCGCAACTTTGTCCTGCACTACGGCGACCTGACCGATTCGACCAGCCTGGTGCGCATCGTCCAGCAGGTCCAGCCCGACGAGATCTACAACCTGGCCGCCCAGAGCCACGTGGCCGTGAGCTTTGAAGAGCCCGAGTACACCGCCAACGCCGACGGCATTGGCGCGCTGCGCCTGCTGGAGGCCATCCGCATCTGTGGCCTGGAAAAGAAGACCCGCTTCTACCAGGCATCGACCTCCGAGCTTTACGGCCTGGTGCAAGAGATCCCCCAGAAGGAAACCACCCCCTTCTACCCCCGCAGCCCCTACGCCGTGGCCAAGATGTACGCCTACTGGATCACGGTCAACTACCGTGAGGCCTATGGCATCTACGCCTGTAACGGCGTGCTCTTCAACCACGAGAGCCCGCTGCGCGGCGAGACCTTCGTCACCCGCAAGATCACGCGCGCCATCAGCCGCATTGCGCTGGGCCTGCAAGATTGCCTGTACCTGGGCAATATGAGCGCGCTGCGCGACTGGGGCCACGCCCGCGACTACATCGAGATGCAATGGCTGATGCTGCAGCAGCAGCAGGCCGAAGACTTCGTCATCGCCACCGGTGTGCAGTACAGCGTGCGCCAGTTCGTTGAATTCGCCGCCAAGGAGCTGGGCATCACCCTGGCCTTTGAAGGCGAGGGTGAAAAGGAAGTCGGCAAGGTCGTCAAGGTCGAGCCCGTGCTCAATGCCAAGGGCGAGAGCGAAGTGCTGGCCAAGTGCAAGGTGGGCGATGTGGTCGTCAAGGTCGACCCCCGCTACTACCGTCCCACCGAGGTCGAGACCCTGCTGGGCGATCCCACCAAGGCCAAAGAGAAGCTGGGCTGGACCCCCAAGACCACCCTGCAGGAGTTGGTGGTCGAGATGGTGCGCGCCGACTACACCTCGGCCAAGCGCGACAGCCTGGTCAAGCTCGCGGGCTTCCAGGCCTTTGATCACTACGAGTGATTGCGACTCCACCCTGACCGGAACTGTTGTCTTTATTGACAACACGCATGGGTGTTGTCACAATGTCCAACATGAAGGCTGTCCCGCTGATTCGCCGTCGCGTTGTTCTGGCTTCTGACGCTTTTGCTGAAGTCGCCGTGTGGCGTGTCCCGGAACCAGTTCAGCCCTCCGAGCACCCATTCAAGTACCGGCTGGCGTATGTTGTCCAAGGCAGATGCGTGCTCCGGTACGACAATGAACGAGGCAAAGGCGATCATCGGCATTCCGAAGCCGAAGAATCGGCCTATGTCTTTTCCAGTCCCGAGCAATTGATGCGGGACTTCAATGCTGACATCGTGAGGTGGAACCATGCACACGGTCGTTCTTGAAGTACGCAGCCTGGCTGATACCTTGGCGGATGCCGCCCATGCCATGACATCTGGACGCGGAGACGCAGAGGCTCGCATCGGTTTTGCATCGCCTGAATTGCTTTGGCAGGTTCTCACGGCCAAGCGCTGGGAGTTGCTCAAGGCCATGTGTGGCTCGGGGCCCATGTCGATACGTGAAGCGGCACGTCGGGTCCATCGTGATGTTAAAGCGGTGCATGGTGACGTGATCGCGCTGCTGGATGCTGGTGTCCTTTGCCGCTCGCCTGAGGGCCAGGTGGAGTTTCCATTCGATGCGGTGAAGGTCGAGTTCATGCTTCAGGCTGCCTAGCCCCCTTGATCGTTTCAGCCCTGATCACTCCCACCGATTCCCTATCCCGGATGAACCCCATGCAGCTTGATGCCAAGATCTTCGTCGCCGGCCACCGAGGCATGGTGGGCAGCGCCATCGTGCGCCGCCTGCAAGCCAAGGGCTACACCAACGTGGTCACCCGTGGCCGCTCAGAGCTCAATCTGCTGGACCAGCAGGCCGTGCACACCTTCATCCACGACGAAAAGCCCGACTACATCTACATCGCGGCGGCCAAGGTGGGCGGCATCCAGGCCAACAACATCTACCGCGCCGAGTTCCTCTATCAGAACCTGATGATCGAGGCCAACCTGATCCACGCCGCCCACGAGGCCGGCGTGCAGCGCCTCATGTTCCTGGGCTCCAGCTGCATCTACCCCAAGCTGGCCCCCCAGCCCCTGAAAGAAGACTACCTGCTCACCGGCCCGCTGGAGCCCACCAACGAGCCCTACGCCATCGCCAAGATCGCCGGCATCAAGCTGTGCGAGGCCTACAACGCGCAGTACGGCCGCCAGTACATCAGCGTCATGCCCACCAACCTGTATGGGCCCAACGACAACTACGACCTCCACAACAGCCACGTGCTGCCCGCCCTGATCCGCAAGGCTCACGAGGCCAAATGGCGCGGTGACGACGCTCTGGTGGTCTGGGGCACGGGCACGCCCATGCGTGAGTTCCTCTACGCCGACGACCTGGCCGACGCCTGCGTCTACCTGATGGAGCAGGGCTACGACGGCCCCCTGGTCAACATTGGCACCGGCATGGATGTGACCATCCGCGAACTGGCCGAAATCGTGGTC
>NZ_DASUIT010000103.1:0-6781 GCF_036279655.1 Aquabacterium sp.
CAGTACCTGTTCTCGCGCATGGCCCGTCTGGCCCCCATCTCGGGCTATGCCCATGGGCTTGATGCCATCCGTTTCCTGGTGCTGCCCATCGGGCTGATGCTGCTGGCTAGCCTGGCCGGGCAGGCGCGCTTTTATCGCACCCTTTTCCTGGAAGAGGCGGGCAAGGACTATGTGCGCACCGCGCGGGCCAAGGGCCTCAGCGAGCGCCTCGTCATGAGCCGCCACGTGCTGCGCAATGCCATGCTGCCCATCATCACCAGCGCGGGCGGGGCCTTGCCGGGCCTGTTCCTGGGCGGGCTGCTGACCGAAAGCTTCTTTGGCTTGCCGGGCCTGGGCGCCTACACGGTCGATGCCATTGCCAGCCAGGACTTCGCCATCGTGCGGGCCATGGTCTTCCTCGGGTCGGTGCTCTACATCGTCTCCAACATCCTGATCGACGTGGCCTACACCTGGGCCGACCCGCGCGTGCGGATGCAATAAGGCAGGGCACTCCATGGATTTCAAAGTCGTTGTCTTGTGGACGGATGTGGTGCTCTGGGTGATGCTGGGCCTGCTGGCCCTGTACATCCGCCATGTGCGCCGCGATGAGGCCTTGCGGGCCACCTGGCGCAAGGTGTTTGTCGGCCCGGCGGCCATGGCGTCGGCCGTGGTGCTGATGGCCATGCTGCTGATCACCCTGCTCGACAGTCTGCACTTTCGCAGTGCCTTGCCGGCCGTCCAGGGGGGCGAGGTGGCCTATGACACGCGCACACGCTCGGTGATGGATGTGGCCCTGGCCGGCCTGGTCGAGGGGCGCGAGAACAGTTATTCTTCTCCGCTGGCCACCCATGGTTTCGTCAAGGAAACCGTGCCCCCCAAGGCGGGCAGCAAACCCCAGTTGGACGAGCATGGCGTGCCCATGTTGCCCAAGCGGGCCTTCCCGCGCTTGCGCCATGGCGGCGAGCACCTGCAGGACACCGACAAGGACTGGCTGTGGGACGTGCTCTGGCGCGGCGCCCTGGGTGTGGCGGCGGGCCTGGCCGTGGGGGGCACCATCGGCTGGCTGGCGCGGCCGCTGTGGCAGTGTGCGCCCGTGGAGGGCGCGCCGCCCCCGCTGGCCTGGCGTTCGGCCTGGATCACCCTGACCACCTTGCTGGTGCTGGGCGGCCTGTCCATCGCATGGTCCACCGGCTACCACGTGCTGGGCACGGACCGCACCGGCAACGATGTGCTTTACCTGTCGCTCAAGAGCGTGCGCACGGCGTTTGTCATCGGCAGCCTGGCCACGGTGGCCACCTTGCCCCTGGCGCTGGGCCTGGGCATTGCCGCAGGCTACTTCAAGGGCTGGGTGGACGACCTGATCCAGTATGTCTACACCGTGCTGTCCTCGGTGCCCAACATCCTGCTGATCGCGGCTTGCGTGCTGATGGTGCAGGTGTTCCTGGACAAGCACCCCGAGCTGTTCGAGACAGGGCTGGAGCGGGCGGATCTGAAGATCTTCCTGCTGTGCCTGATCCTGGGCCTGACCGGCTGGGCGGGCCTGTGCCGCCTGCTGCGGGCCGAGACACTCAAGCTGCGCGAGCTGGAATACGTGCAGGCTGCCACCGCCTTTGGCGCAGGCCCCTGGCGCATCATGCGCCGCCACATCCTGCCCAACGTCATGCATTTGGTGCTGATCACCACGGTGCTGGAGTTTTCCAGCCTGATCCTCTATGAGGCGGTGCTGTCCTATGTGGGTGTCGGGGTCGATCCGTCCATGAACAGCTTTGGCGGCATGATCAACCAGGCGCGCCTGGAGATGTCGCGCGAGCCGGTGGTGTGGTGGTCTTTCATGGCGGCGTTCGTCTTCATGGTGGCCATCGTGTTGTCGGCCAATCTGTTTGCCGATGCGGTGCGGGATGCCTTTGATCCGCGTGCCCGCGTGTTCCGCCCCTTGAGCAGGAGAAGCCATGCTGCAGCTTGACGATGTGCAGGTGGTGCTGGACGCCGATGCCGGCCTGGTGCGCGCCCTCGATGGCCTGAGCCTGACCCTCAAACGCGGCGAGACCTACGCCCTGGTGGGCGAATCCGGTTGCGGCAAGAGCATGACGGCGCTGGCCCTGATGCGCCTCTTGCCTGACAACGGTGACATCGCCCGGGGGCGCATCGCGCTGGGCACGCCCGCGCCCGCGCTGGACGCCAAGCCCATGGAGCTGCTCAGCCTGCCCGAGTACGAGATGCGCCGCATCCGTGGCGGGCGCGTGGGCATCATCTTCCAGGAGCCTGCCACCAGCCTGAACCCGGTCATGCGGGTGGGGGACCAGATCGTCGAGGCCATCGAGACCCACACCAGCCTGCGGGGCGAGGCTGCCCGCGCCAAGGCCATCGACTGGTTGCGCCGCGTGGGCATCCCCGAGCCCGAACGCCGCATCGACAGCTACCCCTTCGAGATGAGCGGGGGCCAGAAGCAGCGCGTCATGATCGCCATGACCCTGGCGGGCGAGCCCGAGTTCCTGATCGCCGACGAGCCCACCACCGCCCTGGATGTGACCATCCAGAAGCAGGTGCTGGACCTGCTGCGTGACCTGCAGCGCGAGCGCCAGATCGGCCTGCTGCTGATCACGCACGATCTGGCCGTGGTGGCCTCCATGGCACACCGCGTGGCCCTGATGTATGCCGGCCAGATCGTGGAAGAAGCCCCGGCTGAGGACTTCTTCCGCCACCCGGCGCACCCCTATGCGCGCTTGCTGCTGCAGGCACTGCCCGATGTGGACCGACGTGGCCGCCCGCTGGTGGCCATCGGGGGCACCGTGCCGCCGCTGTGGCAGCAGTTCGAGGGTTGCCGCTTTGCGCCCCGGTGCGACTGTGCGAAGTCCCGCTGCCAGAGCGATGCGCCCGAGCTGCAAGGCACGCGCGAGCGCAAGGTGCGCTGCTGGTTCCCGCTCAAGCCCGGTGATGCCGATCCGGTGGCGACACTGGCGCCCGAGGCGGCCCCGGCCCGGCCTGCGGTGGCCACCGCGAGTGCCCCCGTGCTGGAGGTGCGTCAATTGGGTGTGCGCTTCCAGTCGGGTGGGGGCTTCCTGCGGCCGCGCCACGGGGTGCAGGCGGTGGAGGATGTGTCCTTTGCCATCCATGCCGGTCAGACCCTGGCCCTGGTGGGCGAGTCGGGTTGTGGCAAGACCACCTCGGGGCGGGCCATCGTGCAATTGCTGCGTGGCCAGCCACAGATCCAGGTCACCGGGCAGGCCTGGCTGGATCAGGGGGCCGGCGCGCGTGTCGATCTTTTCGCCTTGAGTGGCCAGGCCTTGCTGGACGCCCGCAGGGCGGTGCAGATGGTGTTCCAGGATCCCTTTGCCTCGCTCAACCCGCGCATGCGCGTGGCCGAGGTGCTGGAAGAAGGCCTGCTGACCTTGCGGCCCGACTGGTCGGCCCAGCAACGCCGCGCACGGGTGATGGAACTGGTCGAGCGGGTGGGCCTGCGGGCCGATGTGCTCAACCGCTTCCCGCACGAGTTTTCAGGCGGGCAGCGACAACGTCTGGCCATTGCCCGCGCGCTGGCCGTCGAGCCGCGCGTGCTGGTGTGCGACGAGCCCACCTCGGCGCTGGATGTGTCGGTGCAGGCGCAGATCCTCAATCTGCTGCGCGAGATCCAGGGCCAGTTGGGCCTGGGCCTGCTCTTCATCACCCACAACATGGGGGTGGTGTCCTACCTGGCCGACCATGTGGCCGTGATGAAGCAAGGCCGCATCGTGGAGCAGGGCACGGCGCTGCAGGTCTTGCAGCACCCGACACACGAGTACACCCGCACCTTGCTCGACGCGGTGCCCAGACACCCCGTCTGAGCCCGCCGACCGGGCGGGGGCTTCAGCCGCGTGGTTCGCAGCGCACCTCGGCACCCACCTGCAGCCGCCCGCCGGCCAGCACCCGTGCCGTGAGCCCACCATGGCCCCGCATGGCGTTGTAGCCACCCGGCCCCAGCAGATCCTCCATGCGCGAGCAGGGGTCGCAGGGGCCGGTGATCTCCAGCACCACCTCGGGGCCCAGGCGCAGCACCATGGGCTTGTTCTTGAACAGGCTGCGGGCGGCCAGCAGGTTCACGCCCGACACCACCAGATTGCGACGCAGGTCCAGCGGGTCCACCCGCGCCAGTCGGGCCATGGCCGCGATCACCGGCAGGTGCTCGGCCTGGATCAGGGTGACCTGCCGCTTGCTGCCCCCGGGGCGCGAGGGCGCACGCCGGGCGCTGCGGTCGCCCTCCAGACCCCGGTCCACCAGGGCCTGTGTCGACTCGACCAGGAGGGCACTCTGGCGGCGCTCGGGGCGCACGATGATGGCCTCCAGGCGGCCGGCATGTGGGAACTGCTGAACCAGATCGTGAAGGCTGCGTGGGGGCGTGGCAGGGGGCATGAGGGGCAAAAAGCGTGAGTTGCAGCGACAATGCGCGCATGACCATCGATCAAGACACCATCATCGCCGATACCCGCCAGTGGCTCAACAAGGCCGTCATCGGCCTGAACCTCTGCCCCTTTGCCAAGGCCGTCGAGGTCAAGAACCAGATCCGCTACGTGGTGTCGACCGCCGACACGCCCGAGGCGCTGCTGGAGCAACTGCTGGAGGAGTTGGCCTTTCTGCGCGATGCCGATCCCGCCCAGGTCGAAACGACCTTGCTGATCCACCCTGCCGCGCTGACCGACTTCCTGGACTACAACGACTTCCTGGAGGTGGCCGATGCCGCCGTGGAGGACATGGGCCTGGACGGCGAATTGCAGGTGGCCAGCTTTCACCCCGACTACCAGTTCGACGGCACCGAGCCCGACGACATTGAGAACTACAGCAACCGCTCGCCGTACCCCACGCTGCATCTGCTGCGTGAAAGCAGCATCGACCAGGCCGTGGAAGCCTTCCCCGACGCGGCCAACATCTACGAGACCAATATGGAGACCCTGCGCAAGCTGGGCCATGAGGGCTGGAAGAAGCTCTGGGCGGTGTGAGGCCCATGTCGGCAGCACGCATGCCCTGGTGGGGCCCGGCACGGGTGCCTTTTTTGCTGCTGACGCCGGCCTGCATGGCCCTGGGTGTGGCCTGGTGCTGGTGGCAGGCACGTCTGCTGGGCGCCGAGTTGGCCTGGCCTCAGGCCGCCCTGGCTGTGCTGGGCGCGCTGGCGGCCCATGTCAGCGTCAACGCCTTCAACGAGGTCAGCGACTTCAAGTCCGGGCTGGATCAGCGCACCTTGCGTACGCCCTTCAGTGGCGGCAGCGGCACCTTGCCCGCGCAGCCCGCGCTGCTGCCGGTGGCGTGGTGGATGGCCGTGGGCGCGCTGGCCCTGGCGGCGGCCATCGGCCTGTATTTCCTGATCGGTCGGCCCAGCCTGCTGTGGTCCCTGACGCCGCTGGGGCTGCTGGGTGGGGCGCTGGTGGTGGTCTACACCCCCTGGGTGACACGCCACCCCTGGTTGTGCCTGATCGCACCAGGTGTAGGCTTTGGACCCCTGATGCTGTGGGGGACTTCGCTGGTGCTGGGCGCTGAGCTGTCGTGGCCCACCATCGTGCTGTCCTTGATTCCGTTTTTCCTGGTGAACAACCTGCTGTTGCTCAACCAGTTCCCTGATGTGGAGCCGGATCGGTCCGTGGGCCGGGTGACCTTGCCCATGCACCTGGGGCGGCCGGGCTGCGTGCCGGTGATTGCGGCGCAGTATGTGCTGGCCTATGGGGCCCTGGTTACGGGCATCGCGCTGGGGTGGTGGCCCATGGGCTCGGCCCTGGGGCTGTTGACCCTGCCCATGGCGGTGGCTGTGTGGCGGGGCGCGTCAGCGCATGCCGACAACATGTCGGGCCTGCTGCCGGCCATGGCCCTGAATGTGGGGGTGAACCTGCTCACGCCGGTGCTGGTGGCCGCAGGCATGGTGTTCCAGGGCTGACAAGCCTGAGCAGGGGCCGGTTTGCCGGCCTCAGGACACCAAGGGACGTGCTGTGCGCTGATAGTGCAGCAGACGGCCTCGGTAGGCAGGCCCTGGGGACGCGTGGTCTTCGATGGCCGTTTCATCCATTGTGTAGCCCATCTCGCGCATGTGCCGATGAAAGTGTCCGCGATTGCCCCGGTTGGGATCGACGATGAGCACTTCACAGGCTTCGCTGGCATGGTGCTCGATGAAGTGGGCCAGCATGCCGGTTTCGTCGCGCTCGTACAGCACATCACTGCCGATGATCAGATCGAAGGGGCCTTTCAACTGGGAGTCGACTGTGTCGCTCCAGTTGCCCTGGCAATAGGGCAGGGCGGGCAGCTCATTGAGGTCCAGGTTCTGCTGCAGGAAGGCGCCCGCCAGAGGGTGGCAGTCGCTGGCCGTGATGTCGGCGCCACGGCGGTGGCTGACCAGGCTGGCCAGGGCCAGGCCGCAGCCGATTTCCAGGATGCGTTCACCGGCCCGCACCGGGCGGCGGGCCATGGCAGCGGCCAGGTGCATGCCCGAGGGCCACAGCAGGCCGAAGAGCGGCCAGGTGGCCGACGAGATGCCCAGGGCTTCAGCCGAGCCGTCGGGGTCGCTGAACTGCTGTCGATCCAGCAGGGAGCGGATGTGCAGCAGCGCGACACCCTCGACCGTGATGTCTTCGTGTTTGACCTGATAGCCCGGCATCCGGAGCCCTTCGCATGGTGCGCGGCACCTGGATCGGGTACGGCGGGAAACAAAAAAACCTCCAGCGCGGCAGGCGTGCTGGAGGGCGATGGACTCAGTGTAACCGCCCTGATCGGGCCGTGCCTGGGCCAGGCTCAGAAGGGCATGGACAGCGTGGGCGCGAAGATGGCAATCGTCAGGCCCAGACCCACG
>NZ_DASUIT010000104.1:0-9767 GCF_036279655.1 Aquabacterium sp.
ATGGCAAAGAAGGTGCGCACATTGCGCACGCCCCAGGCGGCTGTGAAGAGGCGCTGGGCCACGGCCTGGTAGCCCGCCATGTCATCCACCAGCAGCACCAGCATGAAGTCTGGCCCGGGAGACACCCGCCAGCACTGCTGCACGGCGGCATCCAGCACGGCCTGGGTTTCAAAGCGGGCCATGGCCTCCTGGGTCTGGACCTCCAGCGTGACTTCCACCAGCGCGTGCAGGCCGCAGGCTTGCGCCTGACGCAGCCGATCCACCGACACGATGGCCACTTGGCGCTCGATCCAGCCGGCCTCCTGCAGGCGGCGCACCCGCCGGTGGCAGGTGGCGGTCGACAGGTGGGCGGCTTCGGCCAGTTGCTGGTTGGTCAGCGAGGCATCGTCCTGCAGCAAGTTGAGCAGACGGACATCGACAGCATCCAGATCGGTGGGTTCTGATTTCATTTATTAATTGAAAACGAGAAATTATTTCTATTGTGTGGATGTATGAATTATTGATCCATATTGACTTAAATTTCGATAGAAAAATCCAAAACAACGCGACTAACATGCTCCCATCTGATTCATGGAGCGTGGCTTATGTGCGGCATCGTTGGTGCGGTGGGTTCCCGGGACATCACCCCGGTTCTGGTGGAAGGTCTCAAGCGCCTGGAGTACCGGGGCTATGACTCCTGCGGCGTGGCCGTGCTGCGCGACGGGCAACTGCAGCGTGCGCGCAGCACCTCGCGCGTGGCCGAGCTGCAGGCCCAGATCCGTGACGAAGACCTGAGCGCCACCCTGGGCATTGCCCACACCCGCTGGGCCACCCATGGTGCGCCGGCCGTGCACAACGCCCACCCGCACTTCTCGCATGGCCCCGGGGCCGGTGCGGCCGCTGCCCGTCCGGGCCGTGTGGCCCTGGTGCACAACGGCATCATCGAGAACCACGAGGCCCTGCGCGCCGAACTGCAAGGCCGTGGCTACGTCTTCCTGAGCCAGACCGATACCGAGGTCATCGCCCACCTGATCGACCACCTCTACGACGGTGATCTGCTGGCCGCCGTCAAGGCCGCCACGCTGCGCCTGACGGGCGCCTACGCCATCGCCGTGTTCTGCCGCGACGAGCCCCAGCGCGTTGTCGGGGCCCGCCAGGGCTCACCCCTGGTCCTGGGGGTGGGTGGCGTGGATCCGTCCGAACGCTTCCTGGCCTCGGACGCCATGGCCCTGGCCGGCGTGACCGACCAGATCGTCTACCTGGAAGAAGGCGATGTGATCGACCTGCAACCCGGCCGCCACTGGATCGAACACCTCGCGCCGGGCGGCACCGAGCACCAACGCGTGGGCGAGCGTGAGCGCCCGGTGCGCACCGTCACTGCGCACAGCGGCGCGGTCGAGCTGGGCCCTTATCGGCACTACATGCAAAAGGAGATCTTTGAGCAGCCGCGCGCCATTGCCGACACGCTCGAAGGCATTGAGGGCATCACGCCCGATCTGTTTGGCGCCCGGGCCGCCGAGATCTTTGGCCAGATCGACCGGGTGCTGATCCTGGCGTGTGGCACGAGCTATTACTCGGGCAGCGCGGCCAAGTACTGGCTGGAGTCCATCGCCAAGATCCCCACCAGCATCGAAGTGGCCAGCGAATACCGCTACCGCGACAGCGTGCCCGAGCCGCGCACCCTGGTGGTCACCATCAGCCAGTCGGGGGAGACGGCCGACACACTGGCGGCGCTCAAGCATGCGCGTTCACTGGGCATGCCCCACACCCTGACCATCTGCAATGTGGCCACCAGTGCCATGGTGCGCGAGTGCGAGCTGGCCTATGTGACGCGGGCGGGTGTGGAGATCGGCGTGGCATCGACCAAGGCCTTCACCACCCAACTGGCCGGCCTGTTCCTGCTGACGCTGACCCTGGCCAAGCTGCGCGGCCACCTGAGTGCCGAGCAGGAGGCCGAGCACCTGCGCGCCATGCGCCACTTGCCCGCCGCCCTGCAATCGGTGCTGGCGCTGGAGCCGCAGGTGGTGGCCTGGGCCGAGGCCTTTGCCCGCAAGGACAACGCCCTGTTCCTGGGGCGTGGCCTGCACTACCCGATCGCGCTGGAAGGTGCGCTCAAGCTCAAGGAGATCAGCTACATCCACGCCGAGGCCTACCCGGCCGGCGAGCTCAAGCACGGTCCCCTGGCCCTGGTCACGGCCGAGATGCCCGTGGTGGTGGTGGCCCCCAACGATGCGATGCTGGAAAAGCTCAAGAGCAATATGCAAGAGGTGAAGGCGCGCGGCGGCGAGCTCTATGTGTGCGCCGATGCCGACACCCACATCCAGGCCGAGCCGGGCATCCATGTGATCCGCCTGCCTGAGCACTATGGGGCGCTGAGCCCCATCCTGCATGTGGTGCCGCTGCAGTTGCTGGCGTATCACACGGCGTGTGCAAGGGGGACGGATGTGGACAAACCGCGGAATCTGGCGAAGAGTGTGACGGTGGAGTGAGGCTTGCCAAATTTTGCCAAGTCTTCTAAGCTGCTGGCATGAGCACGATGAACATTTCATTGCCGGACACGCTGAAGTCTTTTGTGGACGAGCAGGTCAGCCAGCGGGGTTACGGCACCAGCAGCGAATACGTGCGGGAATTGATCCGCAAGGATCAGGATCGACTGCAACTGCGTGCCTTGCTTCTTGCGGGCGCCGCCTCCGCGCCAGCCGCTCCGACCGATGGGGCTTACTTTGAAGATCTGCGCAACCGGGTGCGCAAGGTCACCAAGGCTGGCTCGACAAGGTGAAGTCCAAGGCGGTCATTCCTCGTGAGCAGGCCAGGCGTGATGTGGATGAGGCCATCGCCTACTACCTGGGGGAGAGTGCACCACAGGCCGCGCTTGGCTTCATTGACGCGCTGGAGCAGGCCTATACCCACATGGGTCGCCACCCTGGCATCGGTTCACCGCGTTACGCACATGAGCTCAATCTGCCGGGCTTGCGTGCCTGGCCGCTGACCGCTTACCCGTACTTGATCTTCTATATGGAGCGAACCGACCATGTCGATGTCTGGCGTGTGCTCCATGAGCAGCGCGACATCCCGGCGTGGATGCAGGATGCGGAGGACGCAGCCCTGGAAGCTCGCGCTCACACGCGCTGAACACATGGACCATCAACCCAACAACCCCCTGCACGGAACCACGCTGCAGCACATCGTCGAATGCCTGGCCGATCACTACGGCTGGGCCGAGCTGGGACACATGATTCCCATCCGCTGCTTCACGCATGAGCCCAGCGTGTCGTCCAGTCTGAAGTTTTTGCGGCGTACGCCCTGGGCACGGGCCCAGGTGGAGGCCTTGTATGTGGAGACGTGGCAGCGGGCGCGGGGCCTGTGATGCCGCTAAGCCCTGACGTCGACAGGGTCACAGATGAAATCTCGGTGTGATCGGGGGCAGACTGCCTCACCATGTCGCGCATCCTCATCATCGAAGACACCCCGGCCAATTTGCTGCTCACTCAGGCCATCCTGGAGGGGGCGGGCCACGCGACCCTGAGTGCGCCCACGGCCGAGCAGGGCCTGTGCATCGCGCGCACGGAGCCGGTCGATGTGATCCTGATGGACATGCGCCTGCCAGGCATCGACGGCATGAGCGCCACGCGCCTGCTCAAGGAAGACCCGCTCACGCGGCACATCCCGGTCATCGCGCTGACCGCGTCCGCCATGAAAGGCGACGAGCAGCGCATGCGGGTCGGCGGGTGCTCGGGCTATGTGGCCAAACCAATCCGCTACCAGGCGCTGCTCCATGCGATCGATGAGGTATTGCTTCCCGACCAGGCCGCCACGCGACACAATTGAAGGAATCCAAAAAAGCTCCAGGGAATCCACATGGCTGAGCGCGACACGCCTGACTTTCAGCTGCTGTTCGAATCGGTGCCAGGCCTTTACCTGGTGCTGACGCCCGATTTGTGCATTGCGGCGGTCAGCAATGACTATCTGCACGCCACCAAGACCGAGCGGGCGCAGATCATTGGCCGCCACCTGTTCGAGGTGTTTCCCGACAACCCGGACGATGACACCGCCTCGGGTGTGAGCAACTTGCGCGCATCGCTGCAACGCGTGCTGACCTCCCATGAGCCCGACTGGATGCCGCTGCAGAAGTACGACATCCGTCGCCCCGATGCGGAAGGGGGCGGTTTCGAAGAGCGCTACTGGAGTTGCCTGAATTCGCCCGTGCTCGATGAGCAGGGCGCTCTGCGCCTCATCACCCACCGCGCCGAGGATGTGACCGAGTTTGTGCACCTGCGCCAGCGTGGCGCCGAGCAGGACAAGGTGGCGCAAGAGCTGCGTGGTGCGGTCGAGCGCGCCGAGGCCGAGGTCTACCTGCGGGCCGAGCAGGTGGCGCGCGCCAACGAACAACTGCAGGCCCGCAACACTGCCTTGCATGAGAGCGAGTCCCGCCTGCGCCGCCTGGCCAGCGAGCTGGAAGTGATCAATGCCGAGATGACGGACAAGAACCAGATGCTGGAGGAGTCGAGCCGCATGAAGTCCGAGTTCCTCTCCAACATGTCCCATGAACTGCGCACGCCGCTGAACGCCATCATCGGCTTCTCGGAGTTGCTCAAGGATGGTCTGGTGGGGCCCCTGGAGCAGCGTCAGCGGGACTACATGGGGCACATTTTCGATGGCGGTCAGCACCTGCTGGCCCTGATCAACGACATCCTGGATATGTCCAAGGTCGACGCGGGCAAGGTCGAGCTGCAGTTCGAGGCCGTGGATGTGCAGGCGGCGCTGGCCGACGGCCTGCGGGTGGTCGAAGACAAGGCGCACGCCAAGCAACTGCGCCTGGACAGCCAGGTCAGCTTGCCCATGGGCGAGGTGGTGGTGGACGCGCGCCGCTTCAAGCAGATCCTCTATAACCTCCTGTCCAATGCCGTGAAGTTCACGCCGCCTGGCGGCCAGATTGCTCTGGTGGCCAAGCGGGTGAATCGGCTCGAGGCCTCCTCGAGCGTGCCGGGCTTTCCGGTGGGCCGTCGCACCACCTTGCCGCCGGGCGACGGGGATGACTTTCTGGAGATCTCGGTGACCGACAGCGGCATCGGCATGCGCCCGCAAGACCTCAAGCAGCTGTTCACGCCCTTCACACAGATCAAGCATCCGGCCAACCGCGGCATCGAAGGCACGGGCCTGGGCCTGGCCATGGTGCTGCGCCTGGCTGAGTTGCACGGGGGGGCGGTCGCGGTCAGCAGCGAACCCGATCGTGGGACCTGTTTCAGCGTCTGGCTGCCTTGGCGCCAGGAAGCGGCCCCGGCTCTGGATGCGGACTCACCCGCGGTTCGTGGTTGGGCCCTGGTGGTGGAAGACGACGAACGCGCAGCCACGCTGATGGGGCTGCAACTGCAGACGCTGGGGTTCGCGGTTCGCCATGTGCGCTCGGCCGAGGCAGCGCTGGCTTTGAGCGACGAGTTGGTGCCCGACCTGATCACCCTGGACATCATGCTGCCCGGCATGGACGGCTGGGCCTTTCTGCGGCGCCTGAAGACCTTGCCGCAATGGGCGCAGGTGCCTGTGGTGGTGGTGTCGGTGCAGCCCGATGGTGCGTTGGCCAAGTCGCTGGGGGTTTCGCTGGCCTTGCAAAAGCCTCTGCGGTTCGACGAGTTGAAGCAAGGCCTGGACCGTCTGGGCCTCAAGCCGGGTGAGCAGGAGGTGACCGCCCTGATCGTGGATGACGACCGCCAGGCCGTGGAGGTGCTGGCTCAGCCCCTTCAACAGCTGGGTTGCGTGGTGCTGCGGGCCTATGGGGGGCCGAAGGTGTGGCCCTGGCGCGCCGCTTCAAGCCCCACCTCATCATGCTGGACCTGGAGATGCCCGCCTTCAGCGGCTTTCAGGTGGTCGACGAGTTGAAGGGTGACCCCAGCAGTGCCGACATCCCCATCATGATCGTCACAGGCCGCGATTTGAGCCCGCAGGAGCGTGAGTGGCTCACCGGGCAGATGTGCCAGCCCCTCATCGAGAAAGACGGTGACGCGGATCGCTTCATCGGTGAGGTGCGGCGCGCCCTGGCGCACGTGCTGGTGCATTGAGTCCCTGCGCCGCCCCCTTCAGCGCCAGTCACCTCCCAGAGCCCGAACCAGCCCCACGGTGCTGGTGGCCCATGCGCCACGCAGTGTCAGGGCCTGGCGCTCCACGCTGAGCAGGCTGCGTTGTGCATCCAGCAAGGTGAGGTAGCTGTCTTCGCCCTCGCGGTAGCGCTTGTCGGCCAGCTCGGCCGATCGCCGTGCCGACACCAGGGCCTCGTTCACCGAAGCGGATTGCTCGCGCAAGCTGCTCAGGTCGGAGAGCTGGCCTTCGACATCGCCAAAGGCCTGCAGCACCGATCCGCGGTAAGTGGCCACCGATGCCGCCAACTGCGCCTCGGCTTGGCCGATCAGGGCGCGGTTGCGGCCGCCATCGAACAGTGGCAGCGAGAACACGGCGCTGGTCAGCCAGGAGCGGGCACTCCAGTCGAACAGGTCCCGCAACTCGTAGGAGGCCATGCCGCCTTGGGCTGTGAGCACCAGGGCTGGAAACAGCGCCGCCTTCGCCTGGCCCACGCGTGCCGCAGCGGCGCGCATCTGCGCTTGCGCGGCCACCACATCGGGGCGGCGCTCCAGCAGGGTCGAGGGCAGGCCAGGTGGCACCGCAGGCACGGAGGCGTCCACCGCCAGGGCTTGAGGCGGCAACTGGAAGGCCGCAGGAGCCTGGCCCAGCAGCAGCGCCAACTGGTGTTCTGTGCGCGCGCGGGTGCCTCGCAGGGCTTGCAGCTCCGCCCGAGTGGCGGCCAGGTCAGTGCGGGCCCGGGCCACGTCCAGTTCGGACACATCACCGGCGGCATGGCGCTTGTCGATCAATCGCAAGGTCTGCTCTCGCAGGCTCAGGCCGCGGGTCAGCACGTCCACCTCGGCATCCAGAGTGCGTAGCAGGAAATAGGTCTGGGCCACATCGGCTTGCAGGGCCAGCAGCACCGACTGGTAGCTGGCTTCGCTGGCGCTGGCGTCCAGCTGCGCGGCATTGACGCTATTGGCCACCCGGCGAAACAGGTCGACCTCGTAGCTGGCTCCCACGCCGGCTTGCCACACCGTGACGGGGGACACTTGCGTGCCGGCGGCCAGACCCTGGTCGGCTGCGCCGGGTTTGCTGCGGGCCACACCCAGGTTCAAACCCACCTGGGGCAACTGCCCTGCCTCACTGCCACGCAGGGCGGAGCGAGCTGCCTGCACACGTGCGGCGGCGGCTTCCAGTGTGGGGCTGGCGTCCATGGCCTGCTTGAGCAGCCGGTCGAGGGTCGGGTCTGCAAACCCGGACCACCAGGCGCCGCGAGCGCGGTCTTCCTGCGGTTCGGCCAGCTTCCAGCCGGCGGGTACCTGGGGGGTTGCGGTGGTTTGTGCCTCCTTGAACGCCGTGGGCACGGCCAGTCTGGCATCGGGCTCGATGGGGGCGTTGGCACAACCGGCCAGCACCAGCGCAGCGGTCAAAGCGGTGAGCGGCGTGAATGCGCGAGCGGGGATCATGCTTGCACCTCGTGGGTCAGGTCAGGGGTGGAGCCGATGGAGGGCTTGTGGCCCTCCAGGCGCTGGGCCAGCAGGCGCAGCAGCACGTAGAACACCGGGGTCAGGAACAGCCCGAACAAGGTCACGCCCAACATGCCGGAGAACACGGCCACACCCATGGCATGGCGCATCTCCGACCCCGCGCCGCTGGAAAACACCAGCGGCACCACACCCATGATGAAGGCGATCGAGGTCATCAAGATGGGGCGCAGGCGCAGTTTGCAGGCTTCCAGAGCGGCTTCCACCGTGCCACGGCCATGGTGTTCCAGCTCACGCGCAAACTCCACGATCAGGATGGCGTTCTTGGAGGCCAGGCCCACCAGCACGAACAGCGCGATCTGGGTGAACACATTGTTGTCACCGTTGGTGAGCCAGACACCGGCCAGCGCGCACAGGATGGACATGGGCACGATCAGGATCACGGCCAGGGGCAGCGTCCAGCTTTCATACTGCGCAGCCAGCACCAGGAAGACCAGCAGCACGCACAGCGGGAAGATGTAGACCAGGGTGTTGCCTGCCAGGATGTCCTGATAGGTCAGGTCGGTCCATTCAAAGCTCACGCCTTTGGGCAGGGTCTCAGCCGCGATCTTTTCCATGATGGCCTGCGCCTGGCCAGATGACACCCCGGGGGCGGGGCCCCCATTGATGTCGGCCGACACATAGGCGTTGTAGCGCTGCACGCGGTCCGGGCCATACGAGTCCGACACCTTCATCAGGCTGCCCAGGGGCACCATCTCGCCACTGTTGCTGCGCACCTTGAGCTGGCCGATGGCATCGGGCGTGGATCTGAAGGGCGCATCGGCCTGTACCACCACCTGATAGGTGCGACCGAACTGGTTGAAGTCGTTCGCATACAGCGAGCCCAGGTTGATCTGCAGGGTGTCAAAGATGCTGCCCAGGGGCACACCCATCTGCTTGGCCTTGGTGCGGTCCACATCGGCAAAGAGCTGGGGCACATTGATCTGGTAGCTGCTGAAGACACCGGCCAGCTCGGGCGTCTGCCAGGCCTTCATCTGCAGGGCCTGCACGGCCTTGTAGAGCTCGTCATGGCCCACATTGCCGCGGTCTTCCACGAAGAGCTTGAAGCCACCGATGGTGCCCAGGCCGTTCACCGCCGGAGGCGGGAAGACCATGATGAAGGCATCCTGGATGGCGCCCAGGCGCTTGTTCACCTCGGCCGCGATGGCATCGCCCGACATGCCGGGCCCCTTGCGCTTGTCAAAGTCGTCCAGCGTGTAGAACACGATGCCGGCGTTGGGTGCATTGGTGAAGCCATTGATCGACAGACCTGGGAAGGCCACGGCATGGGCCACACCGGGCACGCTCTGGGTGATGTCGGTCATGCGCCGGATGACGGCGTCCGTGCGCTCCAGCGAGGCCGCATCGGGCAGTTGGGCAAAGCCCACCAGGTATTGCTTGTCCTGCGCGGGCACGAAGCCGGCCGGCACGGCCTTGAACACAAAGAAGGCCGCCACGCACAGCAGCGCGTACACGCCCATGGTCAGGGATTTGTGCTTGAGCGTGCCCGCCACGCCGCCCTGGTAGCGGTGCGAGCCGCGATCGAACACCTGGTTGAAGCGCTTGAAGAAGCCACCGAACACGGCGTCCATGCCACGCGTCAAGCGGTCCTTGGGCGCGTCGTGCGGTTTGAGCAGGGCGGCGGCCAGGGCGGGCGACAGGGTCAGCGAGTTGAAGGCCGAGATCACCGTGGAGATGGCAATGGTCAGGGCGAACTGCTTGTAGAACTGGCCCGTCAGACCCGACACATAGGCGATGGGCACAAACACCGCGCACAGCACCAGGGCAATGGCGATGATGGGGCCCGACACTTCCTTCATGGCCTGGATGGTGGCCTCGCGCGGGCTCAGGCCCAGGGCGATGTTGCGCTCCACGTTTTCCACCACCACGATGGCGTCGTCCACCACGATGCCGATGGCCAGCACCAGGCCGAACAGTGACAGGTTGTTCAGCGAGAAACCCAAGCCGGCCATGATCGCCAGCGTGCCGATCAGGGACACCGGCACCGCCAGCAGCGGAATCAGCGAGGCCCGCCAGTTTTGCAGGAATAACACCACCACGATCACCACCAGGAACATGGCCTCGATCAGGGTCTTCACCACCGCATGGATCGACTCGCGGATGAATACCGTCGTATCAAAGACAATCTGGTAATCAAGGCCGGTCGGGAAGTCCTGCTTCATTTCCGCCATCGCCGCCCGGACCCGGTCC
>NZ_DASUIT010000105.1:0-2769 GCF_036279655.1 Aquabacterium sp.
ACACAGGATGCCAGGGTGCGCACATGGGTATCCATGGACTCGGCCGGTGTGTTGGCATAGCCCATGACCAGGCCATTGAAGCCCGTGATCCCCCCGGTGCCGTAAACCGACAAGGGCCGCGGGCTCAGCCCGGCAGCGAAAGCCCGCTGCGCCAGCGTCTGGTCGTCCAGCTCGGTCGGCAGGCTCAGCGTCAGGTGCATGCCGCAGGAGCCGCCCAACACCTGTGAAGGCGCGGGCCAGTGGGCCTGCAGGGCCTCGCGCAGGGCCTGCTGACGGACCAGGTACAGCTTGCGCATCTTGCGCAGGTGGCTGGTGAAGTGGCCCTCGTCGATGAAAGCCGCCAGCGCCCGCTGCAAGGCCGCGTGACCGCGACGATCCAGTTCACCCACGGCGCCCACGGCCTGATCGGCCAGCGCCGCAGGCATCACCACAAACCCCAGGCGCAAGCCCGGGAACATCGACTTGCTGAAGGTGCCCAGGTAGACCACAGGTGCGTCATCCACCAGGCCCTGCATGGCGGCCAGCGGGGGCCCGTCGTGACGAAACTCACTGTCGTAGTCGTCTTCCAGGATCCAGGCACCCTGTCGGCGAGCGCCCTCGATCAGCGCCAGACGCCGCTCCAGTGACAGCACCGAGCCCAAGGGGTACTGATGCGATGGTGTGGTGTAAATCAGGCGCGGTGGATGCTGGTGCCACCAGTGGGCAGGCGGGTGAATGCCCTGCGCATCCACCGTGATCGGCCGCAGCCGCAGGCCCGCCTGCGACAAGGCGGTGCGAGCTCCACCATAGCCCGGGTGCTCGATCCAGGCCAGCTCACCCGGATCGGCCAGCAACTGGGCACACAGGCTCAGGCTGTGCTGCGTGCCATCGGTGACGATGACCTGATCGGCATGGCAACGCACCCCTCGCGAGGCACGCAGATAGGTGGCAATGGCCTGCCGGAGCTCGGGCTCGCCCACGGCGTAGCGATAAGACAGATCCCCAGGCGATGCGCTGCGGTCGGCGCGCTCGCACAGGCGCCGCCAGATCTTGAGCGGAAAGGCATCCAGCGCCGGCACCCCGGGCATGAGGGGGCGCAAGTCGTCCTCCGGTGTGCGGCGACGCGAGCAATGCCGCGTGCGTTGCGACAGCAACTGATGGCGCGCGGCGGCCAGGCCCGATGCGGTCGTGCGCCGCTCGGCGCCCTGCCGCACAGCGGCCTGAACGGTCACCACAGTGCCTTGGCGGCTGGACTGCACATAGCCCTCGGCTGCCAGTTGTTCATAGGCGTGGATCACGGTGTTGCGCGCCATGCCCTGCTCCCGTGCGAGCTCCCGCGTGGAGGGCAACACGGCCCCCGGCAACAGGCGCCCTACCAGGATGGCGGCGCGCAGTTGTTCGTAAAGGCGGCGCTGACGCACCGGGTGGCCGCCTGCGGAGGTGGCCAGCACATCGTGCAGATCGATCATTGCGCGTCCTTTCGTGGCTCCATGATTTTGTGCTGGGGTGGATCTGTGCATGGTGCCACAGGCTCACTAAGCTGAAGGCCTCATTTCCTACAACACGAACAGGACGCACCATGCCACACAGCACCCCTACACCGCCCCCCAGTGAACGCGCCCGTGTACGGCGAGCCGCCGAGCGCGGGCACTACGATCAGGCCACGATCCACGCCATCGTCGATGCGGCCTGGCTGTGCCATGTGTCCTTTGCCGACTCGGCAGCCCCGGACAGCGCCGTGCTGTGTCTGCCGACGGCCTGCTGGCGCGTGGGCGATCGGCTCTACATCCATGGATCCAATGGCAGCCGGATGATGAAGCGCCTGGCCTCGGGGGCGCCAGTGTGCGTGAGCATCACCCACCTGGACGGTCTGGTGCTGGCGCGTTCGGCGTTTGCACACTCGATGAACTACCGCAGTGTGGTGATCCATGGCGCTTTTGAACTGGTGCAAGACGCGGACAAGCCGGCGGTGCTGGACGCATTCATGGACCACATCGCTGAGGGCCGCCGCCATGAGGTGCGTGCGCCGAATGCCAATGAGCTGAACGCCACGACGGTGCTGGGTTTGCCTTTGCATGAGGCGGCAGCCAAGATCCGCAATTGGGGGCCGCGTGACAAGGAGGGCGATGAGCATCTGCCTGTGTGGGCGGGGGTGCTGCCTTTGCGTGAGCAGCACTTGGCACCTCAGCCTGATCCCATGAGCGAGGGGCTGGCTTTGCATGGGTCTTTGGCGGCTTGGCAGAATGTGGATTGAGCGCTTTGGCGGGAGAGCGCAGGGCTGGGTCGGAGGGGGCCTGTAGGCCAGGCTTCAAGTGGGTGGTCCCGCTGCGCGGGACTCCCTTGCGGTGCTCACCAGGAGGCAGCGTTGGCGAACTCGCTGCGCGCCCTTTGGGCGCTCCACTCAAACAACGCCAACGAGTTTGAGCTTGATGCGTGCTGCGCACGCCTGCCTCCCGCCTCCGCTCCTCAGCACCCACTCAGGCGCCCGTCCTACAGGCCCCCTCCGCCCTTGGTCGCCCTGCTCGTGGCATGCATAGGCCCCGGGGACGAGGCAGGCATCGCTTCGTGCGTCATGGCCCCCCTGCCCCGTCAGCGTGACGCTTGTGGCATGGCGCCGCGCGCTCTTCGCACGCCACCAGTGGGGCGATCCAAGGGCCGAGGGGGACTCTGGCCGGGCGCCTCGGGGGCGCCGAGCAGCGGAGCGTCGAGGTGGGCGCGCGCAGCGCGCTTCAATAACTGACTCGTCGGGGTTGTCTGAGCGGATCGCCTGCAGGGCGAGTAGCGAGTTCC
>NZ_DASUIT010000106.1:0-11827 GCF_036279655.1 Aquabacterium sp.
ATACCGCCAGGCGGAAGGGGTCATCTCACATCCACCACATCCTCAGCCCGCCAGTGCCGGCGGGCCATCCATCAGACTTCCAGCCATTCCTTACGCACATTGTCATTGGCGCGCAACTCGTCCGGTGTGCCCTGGAACACCACCTGGCCGTGGCCCATGACATAGCAGCGCTGGGAGATGTCCAGTGCGATGGTGAGCTTTTGCTCCACCAGCAGCACGGCCAGCCCGCGGCGCTTGAGTTCCTTGAGGTACTCGGCCACCAGCTCGACGATCTTGGGCGCCAGGCCCTCGGTGGGTTCGTCGATCATGATCAGGTCGGGGTCACCCATCAGGGTGCGGCACAGGGTCAGCATCTGCTGCTCGCCGCCGGAGAGCACGCCCGCCTCGGTGTGCTGGCGCTCCTTGAGCCGGGGGAACATCTGGTACATGTCGTCCAGGCTCCAGCGCTTGGTCTTCTTGCCGGACTGCACACCCAGCAGCAGGTTCTGCTCCACCGTCAGCTTGGGAAAGACGTCGCGGCTCTCGGGCACATAGCCCAGGCCATGGCGGGCGATGTCGTAGGTCTTGTGACCCAGCAGTTCCTGATCGTTCCATTTGACCGATCCGTGGCCATCGACCAGGCCCATGACGGCCTTGATGGAGGTGGAGCGCCCCGAGCCATTGCGGCCCAGCAGGGCCACGATCTCGCCCTGGCGCACTTCCATGTTCACGCCATGCAGCACATGGCTCTTGCCGTAGAAGGCATGAAGGTTCTTGATGGACAGCATGCTCAGACTCCGGCCTCGGCGGCTTGTTGGTCGGCCAGGGTCGAACCCAGGTAGGCCTCCTTGACGCGCTCGTTGGCCCGAACGTTCTCGGGGGTGTCGAAGGCAATGACCTCGCCATAGACCAGCACGGCGATGCGGTCGGCCAGGCCGAACACCACCCCCATGTCGTGTTCCACGGTCAGCAGGGTCTTGCCCACGGTGACCTCGCGGATCAGGTTGACGAAGCGAGCCGTCTCGGACTTGCTCATGCCGGCCGTGGGCTCGTCCAGCAGGACGACATTGCCGCCACCGGCGATGGTCACACCGATCTCCAGGGCTCGCTGCTCGGCATAGGTCAGCGAGGACACCTGGGTGTCACGGCGACGCTCCAGGCGGATCATCTCCAGCACCTGCTCGGTACGCTGGTTGACCTCTTCGCATTGGGCCAGGAAGCGCCAGAATGAGTAGCCCTCGCCCATGGACCACAGCACGGCGCAGCGGATGTTCTCGAACACGCTCAGGCGCGGGAACAGGTTGGAGACCTGAAAGCTGCGCGCCAGCCCACGGCGATTGATGTCATAGGGCTTGTGGTGATCGATGCGCTGGCCATGCAGCAGGATCTCGCCGCTGGACGGCGGCATGCGCCCGCTGATCAGGTTGAACAAGGTGGACTTGCCCGCGCCATTGGGGCCGATGAGCGCCACGCGCTCGCCCTCTTTGACCGACAGGTTCGCACCGCGGATGATTTCGGTCTTGCCGAAGGACTTGCGCACATCGCGCAACTCCAGGGCGATCCCTTGGGCAGATGAATTCGACTGGCTCATGACTTGGCACTCAAAGGGATTCGCGACGACGGATTTCCGCCTCGATGTCTTCCTGGATCTGGCTCCACTGCGCCACGAACTTGCGGCGCGCCACTTCGAACAGGCCGACGCCCGTCAGGGTGATGAAGATCGATCCCACCCAGGCGTCCACACCGTGGGTGTCAAGCTCCACCCCCTGGTAGGTCATGAGGGGGCCCAGCACCTCGTTGAGCTTGATGTGATAGACCATCTCGACCATCACCGACACCCCCAGCAACACGACCAGGGCCGTGCCGGCCAGCGCCAGATACGAGGTCCACAACTTGCGCAGGAAGCCAAAAGACGCCACACGCAGGTTCATGAGGATGAGGCTGGCCACACCACCGGGGGCATACATGACCATCATCAGGAAGATCACGCCCAGGTAGAGCAGCCAGGCCTTGGTCATCTCGTGCAGCAGCACGGTGGCAAAGACCAGCAGCACGGCACCCACGATCGGGCCGAAGAAGAACAGCGCCCCGCCCAGGAAGGTGAACAGCAGGTACAGGCCGGAGTACTCCGGGCCCACGACCTCGGCCGTGACCAGTTCGTCGTTGAGGGCATGCAGGCCACCGCCGATGCCGGCAAAGAAGCCCGCGATCATGAAGGCGATGTAGCGCACACGCTGGGTGTCATAGCCGATGAACTCGACGCGCTCGGGGTTGTCACGCACGGCGTTGAGCATGCGGCCCAGCGGGGTGCGCGTGAAGGCGAACATGGCCACCGTGCAGACAAAGCAGTACAAGGCGATCAGGTAGTAGACCTGGATCTGCGGGCCGAAGGTGATGCCCATGACCGGCTCGCCGATCACCCGGTTGCCCGAGATGCCGCCCTCACCGCCGAAGAACTCGGGCAGCATCAGCGACATCGAGAACACCAGCGCCCCGATGCCCATGGTGATCATGGCAAAGATGGTGCCGGACTTCTTGGTGGTGACCGACCCCAGCACGGCCGCCACCACCAGACCGGTGGCCCCGCCCACGAAGGGGATCAGGCTGACGGGGATGTTCCAGGCCCCGTCAGACACCTTGACCAGGGCATGGATGGCGCCAAAGGCGCCCATGCCCGAGTACACCGCATGCCCGAAGCTGAGCATGCCGCCCTGCCCCAGCAGCATGTTGTAGGACAGGCAGACGATGATGGCGATGCCCATCTTGGACAGCATGGTCAGGGCCAGGCTGCTGGTGAACAGGTGGGGCGCGGCGATCAGGATCAGGGCAAACAGGGTCCAGATCACCCAGCGGCCCAGGTTGATGGGCTTGAAGGAATAAGTGCTTTTTGACATGGCGATCACTCCTCACGGGTGCCCAGCAGACCTTTGGGTCGCAGGATGAGCATGAGAACGAGGAGCAGATAAGGCAGGATGGGCGCCATCTGGGCGACGGTGATCTTGAGCAGCGGGTAGGCCCAGTGCTCGAAGGACACGGGGTTGCCCATGGACTCCATCACGGTGGCCACCGAGACATCGACGATCACGGCGAAGGTCTGGATCAGACCGATCAGCAAGGACGCCAGGAAGGCACCGGCCAGCGAGCCCATACCCCCGACCACCACCACCACGAAGATGATGGCCCCGACCGACGCCGCCATATTGGGCTCGGTCACAAAGGCATTGCCGCCGATGACCCCAGCCAGACCCGCCAGAGCGCAGCCGCCACCGAACACGCCCATCATGACGCGCGGCACGTTGTGCCCCAGGGCCTGGGCCATTTCGGGGTGGGTGAGCGCGGCCTGGATGATCAGGCCGACACGGGTGCGCGTGAGCAGCAACCACAGCGAGCCCAGCATGAACAGGGCCACCAGGGCCATGAACCCGCGATAGGCCGGAAACTGGGTGCAACTGTTGCCGGTATCGGGTGCACACAGCACGGGATCCGCGGCGCCACCCATCATCGTCAAGCCTTGGCCGGCGATGTTCGCCACGGTGAACAAGGTGCCGCTGAGGGCCTCGGGCACACGGTAGTCGACCGTGGAGTTGCCGAAGTACAAGCGCACCATCTGCTCGATCAGATAGGACAGGCCGAAGGTGATGAGCAGCTCGGGCACATGGCCGTAGGCATGCACACGCCGCAGGCTGTAGCGCTCAAAAGCGGCACCCAGGGCACCGACCAGCAAGGGGGCCAGCACCAGCGCGGCGGCAAAACCGACGATGCCCGTGAGCTTGTACGCGAAGTAAGCCCCCAGCATGTAGAAGCTGGCGTGCGCGAAATTGAGCACGCCCATCATGCTGAAGATCAGTGTCAGCCCGGAGCTGAGCATGAACAGCAGCAGCCCGTAGCTGAGACCGTTCAGGAAGAAGACAACAAAGGTTTCCATGGAGAGCGCCTGTGACGCAGCCTTACCCCACCCTGGCCAGCCGAACCCGGCTGCGGCGAGAGAGGGTCCCCCGCCGCGGTGACCGCAGGCGGGGGGGCGCACCAGCTGGGGCTCAGGTCGCTGCGCCACACGACCGACCCGAAAGAGTTGACCCAGCCAGGCGCCAGGTCGGGTCAGGGCCTGTCTGGCCCCTGACCCATGAAGCGTCAGGAAGGACGCTTCATCTGGCACGAGGTCGGTGTGCTCGACACATAGGCGTCATAGGCCTTGACCGGCACGAAGGTCATGCCGGTGCCTTCGACGTCATACGGGTTCTTGGCATCGACCGGAGCCCAGCGGGTCATGAACAGCGGCTGCTGCAACTGGTGATCGGTCTTGCGCATCTCGACTTCGCCATTGAAGGTCTTGAACTTGATGCCCTCCATGGCCTTGGCCACCTTGACTGGGTCCGTCGACTTGGCGGCAGCCATGGCGTTGGACAGCATCACCAGGCCGGAGTACGTGGCCGCCGAGTAGAAGTCGTCGTTGAAGCGCTTCTTGAACTCGTTGACCAGTTGGCCATTGAGACCGCCCAGGTTGTAGTGTCCATAACCGATCTGATAGACACGGCCGTTGGCACCCTTGCCCAGCGCGGTAGGCGTGCCACCGAAGTTGGCGTAGTAGGTGAAGATCTTGGCCGTCAGACCTGCATCCCCTGCGGCCTTGACCAGCAGGGCCAGGTCAGAACCCCAGTTGCCGGTGATCACGGTATCGGCACCCGACGCCTTGATCTTGGCAATGTAGGGGGAGAAGTCACGCACCTGGGCCAGGGGGTGCAGGTCATCACCCACGACCTGGATGTCAGGGCGCTTGCGCTTGAGGTTTTCCTTGGCGTACTTGGACACCTGGTGACCGTGAGCGTAGTTCTGGTTGATCAGGTAGACCTTCTTGACGTCGGCCTGCTCCTTGATGAAGGTGGTCATGGCCTCCATCTTCATGGAGGTGTCGGCGTCCAGACGGAAGTGCCAGTAGCTGCACTTGCTGTTGGTCATGTCGGGGTCCACCGCGGCGTAGTTCACATAGATGAGCTCCTTGCCGGGGTTGCGCTCGTTGTACTTGTTGACGCCGTCCAGCAGGGCCAGACCGGCACCCGAGCCCAGGCCCTGCACCACATAGCGCACGCCCTGGTCGGCCGCGGACTTCAGGGCATTGAGGGTTTCAGCGGGGCTGAGCTTGTTGTCGATGGGGATGATCTGGAACTTGACGCCCGCCGGGTTGGAGGCATTGACCTTCTCGGCCGCGAACTGGAAGCTCTTGACCTGGTTCTGGCCCACGCTGGCCATCAGACCCGACAGCGGGTCGATCCAGGCCACCTTGACGGTTTCGCCCTTCTGGGCAAAGGCTGCCGTGGACAGGGTAGCGGCCACGAGAACGGCCAGGGAACGACGGGTGAAGTGCATCTTTTCTCCTCAACAAAATGGATCGGAACTTCACTAGGTTACCCCCCCTAATCAAGGGGGCAACCCGGGGAATACCCGGGTTTTGACGGTCTTCAAAGCAAACGATTGCATTAAAAATGCAACGTTTTGTCTACCCTCCGGCACAAGGCGCCAGCGGGGCAAAAAAAAGGCGCCCAAGGCGCCTTTTTGATTCAACCCATCAAGCCGTGGGCAGCTTGTGATCCTTGAACTGCTCACGCAGCTTGAGCTTGTAGATCTTGCCGGTGGCGGTGTGAGGAATCTCGTCCACGAACACCACGTCATCGGGGGTCTGCCAGGTCGGGATCTTGCCCTTGTAGAAGGCGATCAGCTCTTCCTTGGTCACCTCGGCGCCGGGCTTCTTGACCACGACGATGAGCGGACGCTCGTCCCACTTGGGGTGGAAGGCCGCAATGGCCGCCGCCTCGTGCACGGCCGGGTGGGCCATCAGCACGTTTTCCAGGTCGATGGAGCTGATCCACTCGCCACCGGACTTGATGACGTCCTTGGAGCGGTCGGTGATCTGCATGTAGCCGTCTTCGTCGATGGTGGCCACGTCACCCGTGGGGAACCAGCCATCGTGCAACGGCGACTTGTCGATGTTGAAGTAGCTGTCGATCACCCAGTGACCACGCACTTCGAGGTCGCCCGAGGTCTTGCCATCCCAGGGCAGCACCTTGCCATCGGCATCGACGATGCGCATGTCGACGCCGAACACCGACTTGCCCTGCTTTTCCAGGACCTTCTGGCGCTCTTCCTTCGTCATGTTCGCATGCTTGGTCTTGAGGCGGCCCAGCGTGCCCAGGGGCGACAACTCGGTCATGCCCCAGGCGTGAACCACTTCGACACCGTAGTCGTTCTCGAAGGTGCGGATCATGGCGGGCGGGCAGGCCGCGCCACCGATCACGGTGCTCTTGAAGGTGCTGAACTTGAGGTTGTTGCTCTTGACGTGGTTGAGCAGGCCCAGCCAGATGGTGGGCACACCGGCGCTGAAGGTCACGCCCTCTTGCTCGAACAGGTTGTACAGCGAGGCGCCATCCAGGTGATGGCCCGGGAAGACCAGCTTGGCGCCGATCAGGGCGGCCGAGTACGGCAGACCCCAGGCGTTGACGTGGAACATGGGCACCACGGGCAGCACCACATCGCGGGCCGACACGTTCATGGCGTCAGGCAAAGCTGCAGCGTACGCATGCAGCACCGAGGAGCGGTGGGAATACAGGGCACCCTTGGGGTTGCCGGTCGTGCCCGAGGTGTAGCACAGGCTGGCGGCGGTGTTCTCGTCGAAGCTGGGCCACTCGTACTGTCCGTCTTCCGCGTCGATCAGGTCTTCGTAGCACAGCAGATTGGTCAGCGCGGTCTCGCGAGGCATGCTCTCGCGGCCGGCCATCAGCACCACATGCTTGAGCGCAGGCAGCGACGGAGCCAGCTTTTCAACCAGAGGGAAGATGTTGATGTCGACGAAGATGACCTTGTCCTGGGCATCGTTGGCGATCCAGGCCACCTGCTGGGGGAACAGACGGGGGTTGATCGTGTGGCAGACCAGTTGGGAGCCGGACACGGCGTAATAGATCTCCAGGTGGCGATAGCCGTTCCAGGCCAGGGTGCCGATGCGGTCGCCCGGCTCACAACCCAGGCGCTTCAAGGCTTGCGCCAGCTTGCGCGAACGGACGTCCACTTCCGCCCAGTTGGTGCGGTGCATATCGCCCTCGACACGCTTGGACACGATCTCGGTGTCGCCGTTGTGACGCGCAGCGTGCGTCAGCAGCGAGGAGATCAGCAGGGGCATATGCATCATTTGGCCCATCAGGCTCATGGGAAACCTCCAGAAAAGCTAGCAGCGGTGAATTCAGACAATGATCGTAGTCTGATATGAAGGACGAAGGTGTCTCGGGTTTACCCGTAAAAGCGAGTGAAAGTGCTCACACTCTCACGCTCGGTCAGCAGCGTGTTCTCGATCGCGCCGGGGTCGGCATGACCCAGGGCCATGCTCGCGACCATCATGTGCTGCGTCGGATCCAGGCCCAGGTGGCCCAGGATGACGCTGTGGAAGCTGTTCCAGGCGGCCTGCGGGCAGGTGTCCAGGCCACGGGCGCGCGCCGCCACCATGATGTTCTGCAGGAACATGCCGTAATCCAGCAGGCTGCCCCGGCCCATGATGGGATGCATGGTGAAGACCAGGCCCACCGGCGCATCGAAGTACATGAAGTTGCGGGCCTGCTGCATCTGCATGCCCATGCGGTTGCTTTTCTCAATGCCCAGCAGGCCGTAGAGATCCCAGCCCACCTTGCGCCGCCGGTCGATGAAGGGCGCGATCCACTCCTTGGGGTAGTAGTCGTACTGCTCGGTGTAGCGCTGGCTGGTGTCGGTGCCCGCAGCGGCACTCAAGACCTTGTCGACCAGGCCCTGGCGGCTGGCGCCGGTGAGCACATGCACCTCCCAGGGCTGGGCATTGGTGCCTGAGGGCGCACGCGCGGCCACGCGCAGGATGTCCTCGATGACATCGCGCGGCACCTCGGTGGGCAGGAAGCGGCGCATCGAGCGCCGCGAGGTGATGGCATGGTCCACCGCCGCCACGCTCTCGGCGGTGACAGGGGGGTCGATGCGAGGTGACGAGGCTGGATGGGTCATGGTCGGGGGCTCACAGTGTCATGAAGGCATCTGCAGGCGCCGCAGGGCCTGCAGGAAGTCATCGGGCAAAGCGGCCACCGGGCGACGGTTCTCGCGGTCCACATACACGTGGACGAAGTGCCCGATGGCGGCCGAGCTCTCCTGCCCCTCCTCGAACAGGCCGATCTCATAGCGCACGCTGCTGCGGCCAATGTGCGCCACCCGGATGCCGGCCTCGACGTTCTTGGGAAACCCCAGAGACGCAAAGTAGTTGCAGTGCGTCTCGATGACCAGGCCGATCACGGCGCCGGCGTGGATGTCGAGCACGCCGGCTTCGATCAGGTAGCGGTTGACCGCCGTGTCGAAGTAGCTGTAGTAGGTCACGTTGTTGACGTGGCCGTAGATGTCGTTGTCCATCCACCGGGTGGTGATGGTGCTCAGGTGGGCGAAAGCCTCGCGGGTCTGGGGGGTGGGTTTGCTCATGGCGCTCCATATTACGGGTTCAGCAGCTTGACCCTGGCCGCCACGGCATGCCAACATTACTGACTCGTGAGTCATTAACGCTTTTCCATGCCCAACGCCCCGGCGGACAGTTCAGCCGACGCCCCTCATGCGCCCCAGCGGCAACGCCGCAAGGCAGCCCGCCCCCAGGAGTTGCTGGAGGCCGCCCTGTCGCAATTCGTGACCAAAGGCCTGGCCGCCACACGCATGGACGACGTGGCCCGGCTGGCGGGCGTCTCCAAGGGAACGTTGTACCTGTACTACGCCAGCAAGGAAGAGCTGTTCAAGGCCGTGGTGCGCGATGCCCTGGGCCTGGTCATCGCCGAGGGCAGCGAGATCGTGGACCGCTGGGAAGACTCCACCGCCGACCTGCTGAACCAGTTGGCCCACACCTGGTGGACCCGCATCGGCGCCTCCAAGGCCTCGGGCATCTTCAAGCTGGTGGTGGCCGAAGTGGGCAACATCCCCGAGCTGGCCAAGTTCTATGTCGAGGAAGTGATCGTGCCCAGCCATGTCCTGCTGGGCCGGGCCGTTCAGCGTGGCATCGATCGCCAGGAGTTCCGCCAGATGGATGTGACCGCTGTGGTGCACGCCCTGGCCGCGACGGCCCAGTTCCTGGCGCTGTATGAGCATTGCGTCGGGAACTGCCCCGACAACCCTTTCCCGCTGGAGCCCGAGACCTTCATGCAGACCCAGATCCAATTGCTGCTGCACGGCCTGCAGATGCCCCCGGGCACCCCATCGAAAGGCACCCCATGAAGCCCGCCACGCGCTGGGCGGTGGCGGGTCTGGTCGGGCTGCTGCTGGTGGGCGGCATCGCCCGCGCCATCCTCCACCGCAAGGCCGAACAGGCCAGCATCACCCAGACCGCACAGTCCACCCAGCGGGGTCAACTGGACGTCACGGCGGCCGACTGGGTCGTGGCCGAGCGCGCGCCTCTGATCCGCACCATTGAACTCTCAGGCAGCATCCGCGCGGTCAACAGCGTGCTCATCAAGGCCCGCGTGAGTGGCGAGCTGCAAAGCCTGACCGTGCGTGAGGGCGATGCCGTGCGTCAAGGTCAGTTGATAGGACGCATCGACGCCCAGGACTACCAGAGCCGGCTGGAGCAGGCCCGCCAGCAGGTGGCCTCCGCCCAGGCCCAGTGGCAGATCGCCCAGCGCGCACTGGACAACAACCAGGCCCTGGTCGCCCAGGGCTTCATCTCCAGGAACGCGTTGGACACCTCGGTGTCCAACGCCGCCGCCGCGCGCGCCAATCTGCAGGCTGCCGAGGCGGCCACCGCCGTGGCCCGCAAGGCCCTGGCGGACACGCAACTGCACAGCCCCATCTCGGGTCTGGTGTCTCAGCAGTTCGTGCAGGCCGGCGAGCGTGTGTCGCCCGATGCCCGCGTGGTCGAGGTGGTGGACCTGTCGCGACTGGAGCTCGAAGCCGCCCTTCAGGCCCAGGACGTGGCCCAGGTGCACGTGGGCACGCCGGGCACCCTGAGCGTGGAGGGCCTGTCGGCCACCCCCATCACTGCCACCGTGGCACGCATCAACCCCAGCGCCGAGCCGGGCACCCGCGCCGTCATGGTCTACCTCACCGTGGCCCCCCACCCGGCCTTGCGCCAGGGTCTGTTTGCGCGTGGGCACCTGGACTTGGGCCGTGTGGACAGCGTGGTCTTGCCGCGTTCGGCCGTGCGCCAAGGCACCTCAGGGGCTTTCGTGCAGATCGTTCGCCAGGGCAAGGTGGTGCACCAGCGCGTGCAACTGGGCGCCGAGGGGGTGCTGGCGCGCTCGCCCGACACGCCCATGGTGGCTGTGACCCAGGGCCTGACGGCCGGGGAACGCGTGCTGCGCGAATCCCTGGGTCTGCTGCGCGAGGGCACGCTCATCGTGTCACCGCGCTGAGCCCGAGGCCTCCCGAACATGTGGTTCACCCGCCTCTCGATCGGCAACCCGGTGCTGGCCACCATGATGATGGCCGCCCTGGTCGTGCTGGGTCTGTATTCCTACCGCCAGCTCAAGGTCGATCAATACCCCGACATCGACTTCCCCACGGTGGCGGTGCAGATGGATTACCCCGGCGCCTCGCCCACCATCGTCGAGTCCGAGGTCACGCGCAAGGTCGAAGAGGCGGTCAACACCATCGCCGGGGTCAACCAGATCTACTCGCGCTCTTACGAGGGCAGCTCGGTGGTAATCGTGCAGTTCAATCTGGACGCCGACAGCCGCCGCGCGGCCGAGGATGTGCGCGAAAAAATCGCCATCCTGCGCCCTGCGCTGCGCGATGAGGTCGAAGAGGCCAGGGTGCTGCGCTTTGATCCGGCCAGCCGCCCCATCGTCTCGCTGGCGCTGACCTCGCCCGATGGGCAGGTGTCCGGCGTGACCTTGTCAACCTATGCCGACCAGGTGCTGCGCAAACGCCTGGAAAACGTGCGCGGCGTGGGGTCAGTCACCCTGGTGGGCGCCACCAAGCGCGAGATCAACATCTACCTGCGCCCACAGGCCCTGGATGCCCTGGGCATCAGCCCGGATCAGGTGCTCACCGCCGTGCGCAATGAGAACCAGGACCAGCCGGCCGGCAGCGTGCGCACACGCGAGCGCGACCGCGTGCTGCAGATCAGTGCCCGATTGCGCACCGTCGAGGATTTCAAGCGCCTGATCATCGTCAACCGCCAGGGCCAGAACATCCGCCTGGGTCAGGTGGCCGAGGTCATCGACGGCCCGCAAGAGGTCGAGAGCCTGGCCCTGATCAACGGTCAGCGCAGCCTGGTGCTGGAGGTGCTCAAGGCCCAGGGCGAGAACACCATCGAGGTCGTGCAGGGGCTGCAGGCGGCCATCGACGGCATCCAGCAGGAGCTGCCCGCAGGCATGACGCTGCAGATGGTGCGCGACAACAGCCGCCCCATTCAGGTGGCCGTCAAGGGCGTGCGCCAGACGCTGATCGAAGGCGCCCTGCTCACGGTGGGCATCGTCTTTCTGTTCCTGAACTCCTGGCGCTCCACGGTGATCACGGGGCTGACGCTGCCGATCTCCATCATCGGCACCTTCTTCTTCATGTACGTGATGGGCTTTTCCATCAACATGATCACGCTGATGGCCATGAGCCTGAGCGTGGGCCTGCTGATCGACGATGCCATCGTCGTGCGCGAGAACATCGTGCGGCACATCCAGATGGACAAGGGCCCGCTGCAGTCGGCCCTGGATGGCACGCGGGAGATCGGCCTGGCCGTGCTGGCCACCACCTTGTCCATCGTGGCGGTGTTCCTGCCCATCGGCTTCATGGGCGGGGCCATCGGCAAGTTCTTCCACGAGTTCGGTCTGACCATCGTGGTGGCGGTGCTGATCTCGATGTTCGTGAGCTTCACGCTCGA
>NZ_DASUIT010000107.1:0-5306 GCF_036279655.1 Aquabacterium sp.
CGTCTTCATGGTGGCACGCGAGGCCCTGGCCAATGCCTTGAACCATGCCCAGGCCAGCGAGATCTGCATCCGGCTGGAGGGCGATGCCCACTGGCTGCGCCTGGAGGTGCAGGACAATGGCCAGGGCATGGCGCCCGGTGCCACGGCCGTGCGCCCGGGGCACCTGGGCATGGTGGGCATGCGCGAGCGGGCCATCGCCATCGGCGGGACGTTCGAGGTGGGCGAGGCCCCCGGGGGCGGCGCCCTCATCACCCTGAGCTGGGAGGACGGCGGGCCATGAGCAGCATCTATCTGGTGGATGACCACGCCATCGTGCGCGATGGTCTGCGCGCCATGCTGGAGGCCAGTGGCCATGGCGTGGTGGGCGAGTCCGCCGACCCGACCGTGGCCCTGTCCGAACTCATCAGCCTGCGACCGGATCTGTTGCTGCTGGACCTGAGTCTGGGCACACGCTCGGGCTTCGAGTTGCTTGAAGAACTGCACCGCCGCCACCTGGACTGCCGCTGCATCGTCCTGAGCATGTCGGCACAGCCTCGCCATGTGGCGGAGGCCTTGCGCCTGGGGGCTCAAGGCTATGTGCTCAAGGGGGCACCGCGTGCCGAGTTGCTCACGGCGGTCGAGGCGGTCCTGTCCGGGCGACGTTATCTGGGCCCGGATGTGGCCGAACTCGCCGTGCAGGGGCTCACCAGCGCCAGTGAGTCGGATCTGCTGGCCGACCTGTCGCCCCGTGAGCGGCAGATCATCATCCTGGTGGTCAAGGGCCACTCCAGCGCGGCGATTGGCGAGCAGTTGCACCTGTCGCCCAAGACGGTGGACACCTACCGCAGCCGCCTGATGAGCAAGCTGGGCGTGGCCGATGTGCCCGCGCTGGTGCGCTTTGCCATCCGTGCCGAATTGATCGACGCCAACGGCAACTGAGGTGACCGAGGCTCCGCACGGGTCCGATCAAGATCTCCTGACAGACCCGCAAGCCGGGCGAACGTACAGTGAATCCATCCCTGGCTCGGGGCTCTGGAGTCGCTCATGTTCACCCACCACATCACGCAGATCCTCTTGCTGGTGGCCGATGACGGTCGCAGGGATCGTTTGCGCCAGGCTTGCGAGATGCGAGGCGCCGTGGTGCGCTGTGTGGAGTCGCTCGATCTGAGCCAGATCGTTTTCATCGCGGCGCCGGACCGCTTGAACCTCCTGGTGCTGGATCCGGCCATGCTGCTCCAGCACGGCCTGGCCTGGCTGGCCAACTGGCGCCGCATGGCGCCCCGCGGGCAACTGGTCCTCCTGCCCGATGAGCCCGATCAGGATCTCAGCCGCCTGGAGCGGGCCCTGCGTCGTCCCGGACTGAACGATTGAGAAGTACCCCATGCGCATCAACCTCCCCATCACCTCCCACGAGTATCCCTTCCCCTCGGGGCAGACCCTGGTGTCCACCACGGACCTCAAGGGCCGGATCCTCTACTGCAACCCGGGCTTCATCGAGGTCAGCGGCTATGCCCGCGAGGAGCTGCTGGGCCAGCCTCACAACCTGATTCGCCACCCGGACATGCCTGAAGAGGCTTTCCGGGACATGTGGCGCACGATCTCGTCGGGGCAACCCTGGTCTGGGGTGGTCAAGAACCGTCGAGCCGATGGCGACCACTACTGGGTCATGGCCAATGTGACCCCGCTCGTGGAAGGCGGCCAGCCGGTGGGCTATATGTCGGTGCGCACCGAGGCCAGTCGCGAGCAGATCCGTCAGGCCGAGGCCTTGTATGCGACCATGCGACAGGAGAAGGCCGCCGGCCAACTGCGCCACGTGCTCCGCGGTGGGCGTGTGCTGCGCAACGATGCCCTGGGCCGCCTCCAGGAGTGGCTGCAGCCCAGCCTGACGATGAAGCTGGCCTGCGCGCTCGCGGCTTTCGGAGCAATGTGTGTCGGGGCTGCCGCCCTGGGCGGGCCGACTGCGGTGGCAGCCACCGCCCTGGTGGCGGGTCTGGGGACGCTGGCCTACCAGCGGCATCTGATGCGCGGGCCTTTGCTGCAACTGGTGAACTATGCCAATCACATGGCCGCGGGTGACTTGACGCAGCAGCTTCAGGTCGATCGCCACGATGAGATCGGCGCCCTGACCAAGGCGCTGGGCCAGCTCAATGTGAACCTGCAGTCCATCGTGCGGGATGCCCGCAACGAGACGGACAAGATGTGTGCCGCCTCGCAGGAAATTTCTGCGGGCAATCGCGATCTGTCCGGGCGCACCGAGGCCCAGGCCGCCAGCCTGCAGCAGACGGCCGCCTCGATGGAGCAGATCACCGGCTCTGTGCGACACAGTGCAGCATCGGCCCAGGAGGCGTGTGATCTGGCACGTGATGCCACCAGCATCACCGAGCGCAGCAGTGCCGCCGTTCAGACCTTGGCCGGCACCATGCATGCCATTCGCAGCTCTTCGCAGCGCATCGGCGAGATCACCCAGGTGATCGACAGCATCGCCTTCCAGACCAATATCCTGGCCTTGAATGCCGCCGTGGAAGCCGCTCGGGCCGGCGAGCAGGGGCGTGGCTTTGCGGTGGTGGCGGGTGAGGTGCGCATGCTGGCTCAGCGCAGTGCCCAGGCTGCGCGCGAGATCAAAGCCCTGATCGAAGCCTCGGCGGGGGATGTGGCCGCGGGGCACCGGCAGACCGAGACGGCGGGCGCCACCATGAGCGAAGCCCTGGAGGCCGTGCGCCGTGTCACCACCTTGATGGCCCAGATCAGTGCAGGATCGAATGAGGAGCTGAGCAGCATTGCCCAGGTCAACGATGCCGTGGCCCACATCGACGGCATCACGCAGCAGAACGCGGCCTTGGTCGAGCAGGTGGCTGCTGCCGCCACTGCCCTGGAGGGGCAGTCCAAGATCGTCACGGATGCGGTGGCCGTGTTCCATATCGATGCGGTCTCGGTGCCGCGGACAGACGCCGTCGAGCTGCGCCGCCAGCAACGCTCGGCTACCATGGCACCGGCAACGTCATGAGTGGCTTGCCCAAGCCCAGACCCGATTGACAAGGACCGCGATGAGCAAGCTGAGACCAGAAATCACCATTGAGGCCCTGAACCACAACGGTCAGGAGTATTTGCCTGGCTATCTGGGCATCGAGATGCTGGAGATGGGCGAGGGCACCCTGCGCAGCCGCATGCCGGTCAAGCGCCTGCACATCGCGCCCAACGAGTTCCTGCACGCGGCCAGCGTGGTGGCTCTGGCGGACACCACCTGCGGCTATGCCACGGTGGCGCACCTGCCCGAGGGGGCGCAGTCCTTCACCACGATCGAGCTCAAGAGCAATCACCTGAGCACGGTGCGTGAAGGCAGCATTGCCTGCGTGGCCACGGCCCAGCATCTGGGGCGCCAGACGCAGGTCTGGGATGCGGTGGTGACCGACGAGGCCACGGGGCGCAAGATCGCGCTGTTCCGCTGCACGCAGATGGTGCTGTGGCCCAAGGGCTGAGGCCGCCTCAGGCTTGCAGCACATAACTCCCTGGCGCAGGCGCCAGGGGGGGATAGGCCGCGCTGCCCAGCGCCGACCGGGCGGCCACGCGGCGGCCCGAGCGTGGTGCCAGCCAGCCTGTCCAGTGAGGCCACCAGGAGCCCTCTTGCCGTCGCGCCTGCGCCAGCCAGTCTTCGGCGTGCGCGGGGAGGTCGTCGGCCAGGAAGTGCTCGGTGCGTGGCAAGCTGGGCGGGCGCAGGATGCTCTGCACGTGCCCGCTGTTGCTGAGCACAAAGGTGTGTCGGCCCCCGAAGTGGCGTGTGGCGCGGTAGACCCCCTGCCAGGGCATGAGGTAGTCCTCGCGTCCTGCCACGAAGTAGCCGTCCACCTTCACGCGCCGGAAGTCGATGGGCATGCCGTTCAGTTGCAGGGTGCCTGGGCGCTCGAAGGCGCGGCGGTCCACCAGGTCCACGAAATCACGGTGCAGTGCTGCGGGCAGGCGGGTCGAGTCATTGTCCCAATGCAGGACGTCCAGTGGGGGCGGCTGCCGCCCCATCAGATAGTTGTTGATCCAGTAGGTCCACACCAGCTCGTCCGGACGCAGCCACGCAAACAGGCGGGCCAGATCGGCGCCGTCCATGGTGCCGCGTTGGGCCGACCAGGCCACGGCGGCCTGCATGCCTTCGCGTGAGGCCAGGCCTTCCAGGACCGATCCATTGCCCGCCAGCGGCGCGGTCACCAGCAGGGAATGGTGGGCCACGATGCGCTGGCGCTGCATGGCCAGCAGCCCCATGGCACTGATGGCCGTGAGTCCGCCCGCGCAGGCGCTGATCAGGCCCAGGGTGGCCGAGCGTGTGATCGAGCGCACCACTTCCATGGCCTGCAATGTCGCCTGGACGTAGTCGCTCAGCCCCGCGTCACGCAGCGCCACATCGGGGTTGCGCCAACTGAGCGTGAAGACCTGAAAGCCGTGCTGCAGCAGCCAGGCGAACACGCTGTTGTGCGGACGCAGATCAAAGACATAGAACTTGTTGATTTGCGGGGGCACCATCAGCAGCGGCCGTTGATGGACCAGCGGCGTCATGGGCGTGTACTGGATCAGCTCGAACAGGGCGTGCCGAAAGACCACCGCACCGGGGGTGGTGGCCAGATCGATGCCGACCTTGAAGGCATCGGGCTTGATCTGCTGCGGCATGGCGCCGTGGTGCAGCACGTCATGGGCCCACGCCTTCAGGCCCTGCACCGCGCTGGCCCCTTCCGTGACCTCGGCGCGCTTGAGGGCCGCCGGATTCAGTGGCAGATTGGAGGGCGCCAGGGCGGCCACCAACTGGTCCAGCACGAACTGCACGGTCTGTCGATCTCGGTCGTTGAAGGGCTGCTCGGCGGCCCAGGTGCTCAGGGTCTGCTGCCAGGCCAGATAGACCTGCATCAGCATGCGGTGCACAGGGCTGGTGTGCCACAAGGCGTCTTTGAAGCGCCGGTCCGTGGGGTCGGGCGCCAGGTCGGATTCTTGTCGTGAGGCTTGCAGTACCAGGGCGGCGAAGCGGGCGTAGTGCTGGGCCAGCGACTGGGGGTCGTCCAGCACGCGCGCCAGCATCACCTTCAAGGTGTGGAGCAGGCCGGGGCCTGCGAGGCCCCGATCGGCAGGGGCCTCGTCGTCATCGGGGTGGGGGGCGCCAGCCGCGTGGAAGTGACGCTCACGCAGCCAGTCGACAAAGCCTGCCGCCTCGCCCAGCAGCCGCTGCAGGCGCTCAATGCCGGGCTCGCGCGCAGGGGCATCCTGAGGTGATGAAGCGTCCGGCTCCATCCGCGGGGGCCTCAACTGGTCCGGCGGCGACTGCGCACGGCCTGGGTGGTGGGCGCAGGGGTCTC
>NZ_DASUIT010000108.1:0-15535 GCF_036279655.1 Aquabacterium sp.
ATCGTCAAGAACCTGCACGATGCCGCCATTGCCAAGATCCTGGAGCGCACGGGCGCCAAGGATGGCGACCTGATCTTCTTCGGCGCCGACAAGGAAAAGATCGTCAACGACGCGATCGGTGCGCTGCGCCTGAAGGTGGGCCATTCCGACTTCGGCAAGAAGGCCGGTCTGTTCGAGGACCGCTGGGCACCGCTGTGGGTGGTGGACTTCCCGATGTTCGAGTACGACGACGAGTCCGAGCGCTGGAACGCCGTGCACCATCCCTTCACGGCACCGAAGGATGGCCACGAGGACTTCATGGACACGGATCCGGGCAAGTGCATTGCCAAGGCCTATGACATGGTGCTCAACGGCTGGGAGCTGGGTGGTGGCTCGATCCGTATCCACCGTGCCGATGTGCAGTCCAAGGTGTTCAGTGCCCTGAACATCAGCGAAGAAGACGCCAAGGTCAAGTTCGGCTTCCTGCTGGATGCGCTGCAATATGGTGCGCCTCCGCACGGTGGTCTGGCCTTCGGTCTGGACCGTCTGGTGACCCTGATGACCAAAGCCGAGTCCATCCGCGACGTGATCGCATTCCCCAAGACGCAACGTGCCCAGTGTCTGCTGACGGGTGCTCCGTCCAACGTCGACGAGAAGCAATTGCGTGAGTTGCACATCCGCTTGCGCAATGTGGGTGTGGCGGCGCCGGCTCAGGGCTGATTTTCTGGTTGGCTCCTGTGCGTTGAAGTGAGAGCGCAGGGCTGGGTCGGCGGGAGCCTGTAGGCCGGGCTTCAAGTGGGTGGTCCCGCTGCGCGGGACTGCCTTGCGGTGCTCGACAGGAGGCAGCGTTGGCGAACTCGCTGCGCGCCCTTCGGGCTCTTCGCTCAAACAACGCCAACGAGTTTGAGCTTGATGCGTGCTGCGCACGCCTGCCTCCCGCCTGCGCGCCTCCAGCACCCACTCAGGCGCCCGTCCTACAGGCCCCCTCCGCCCTTGGTCGCCCTGCTGGTGGCATGCATAGGCCCCAGGGCTCGAGTCATGCGACGACTGGCGTGATCACACACAGCCATCGGCTCAACAAGCGCGTCACTGCTGGCATCGCTCATCGGTCTCGTCGCCCGCCACCAGTGGGGCGATGAAGGGCCGAGGGGGTCTCTGGCCGGGCGCCTCGGGGGCGCCGAGCAGCACAGTGTCGAGGTGGGCGCGCGCAGCGCGCTTCAACAACTGACTCGTCGGGGTTGTCTGAGCGGATCGCCTGCAGGGCGAGTAGCGAGTTCCCCGACGCCACCTCGACGCGAGCAGCGCAGGTGTGTCCCGCGACAGCGGGACCGCCCCCGTGAAGCCCGGCCAGAGGCCCCCTCGGCCCGCGCCCCACGCTGCCCCGACAAAACGCCAGAACCCCGTCATGCCACACTGTCGCCCATGAGCGATGCCAAGCCCCACAAGATCCCGCAGTCTGTCCTCGTCGTCATCCACACCCCCGAGCACGAGGTGCTGCTGATCGAACGCGCCCAGCAGCCTGGCTTCTGGCAGAGCGTGACCGGATCAAAGGACCACCAGGACGAACCCTGGCAGGCCACCGCCATCCGCGAAGTGCAGGAAGAAACCGGCATCACCGTCGGCTCGCCCGACATTCCGCTCGATGCCCTGCGTGACTGGGCCATCGAGAACATCTACGAGATCTATCCCGTCTGGCGCCACCGCTACGCCCCCGGCGTGACCCACAACACCGAGCGCGTGTTCGGGCTGTGCATCCCCCGCAGCACCCCCATCACCCTGGCCCCACGCGAACACACCGACTACCTGTGGTTGCCCTGGCAAGAAGCCGCCGACCGTTGTTTTTCACCATCGAACGCCGAGGCCATCCTGCAACTGCCACGATTTAGCGGGAACGAGAGGCGTTAACGACAGGTCTGCAAGCCAGAGGCTGGGGATATGCTTGAACCATCGCCGCCCATGCGGTGCTGAAGTACACAGGCTGCCGTGCACAATCCGCTTCACTCGTCACTGCTTCCTCCGTCGACGCTGTCGACCCGTGGTCTGAGAGTGGCCACCTACAACATCCACAAGGGTGTCCGTGGCGTGGGCCCCACCAAGCGACTGGAGATCCACAACCTGGGTCTGGCGGTCGAAGCGCTGGATGCCGACATCGTCTGCCTGCAGGAGGTGCGCCACTTCAATCATGCCGAAGCCCGCACCTTCTCGCACACCCAGTTCGGCCACTGGAGCTGGCCGGCCCAGCCACAGGCCGAGTTCCTGGCGCCAGAAGGCTATGACGTGGCCTACCGCACCAATGCCGTCACCCGCCATGGCGAGCACGGCAATGCCCTGCTCTCGCGCTGGCCCCTGGGCGACGTGGGTCACCATGATGTGTCCGACCACCGCTTCGAACAACGTGGCCTGCTGCATGTGCCCGTCAACTGGCGCGGCATCGAAGTGCATGTGGTGGTGGTGCACCTGGGCTTGATCAACGCCAGCCGGGTGCGCCAGACCGAACGCGTGGCCCATCTGGTGAGCCAGCACCTGCCAGCGCACGCGCCGGTGATCGTGGCCGGGGATTTCAATGACTGGAACGAGGCCCTGGACGACATCCTCGTGCCCGCCGGCCTGACCCGCGCCAGCACCCTGGACACCCCGCGCGCGGCCACCTTCCCTTCACGGGTGCCGGTGCTCGCGCTCGATCGCGTCTACACGCGGGGCCTGCACTGCCAGAACATCATGGTGCCAAGGGGTGGGGCCTGGGCTCGCATGTCCGACCACCTGCCACTGGTCGCCGAGTTCGAGCTGGGCGAGAGCGTCCACTCGGGACGCTGAGCCATCCGCCCGGCCGTCGATCGTGCACGATGCCCTTTGAAAACGATCCTCAACGAGCCCTGTCCCTGGCCTGGTATGCCCAGCGCAAGCCAGTGTTCACCGGGGGCAACCAGGTGCGCCTGTTGCGCGGTGCCACCGAGCTGTTCGCAGCCCAGATCCGGGCCATCGATGACGCGCAGCACAGTGTCTGGATGGCCACCTATCTGGTGTCCGACCAAGGCATGGCCACCCAGGTGCTGGAGGCCCTCGGCCGCGCTGCACAACGCGGCGTGGAAGTCCATCTGGTGGTCGATGGACTGGGGTCACGGCTGGTGCCGGCGTCGGTCTGGCTGGGCCTGCGTGACCGCGGGGTCCAGGTGGCCATCTACCGTCCGCTGGGGCGTCTGTGGACGGCCCTGTGGGACCGCTCGATCTGGCGGCGCATGCACGTCAAGCTGTGCGTGATTGATCAGGAGCTGGCCTTCACCGGGGGCATCAACCTCATCGACGATCACTACGATCTCAGCCACGGCTGGTCGAGTGAGCCTCGTCTGGACTACGCCGTGCAGTTCCGCGGGCCTGCCGTGACGCCGGCGCTGCACACCGCGCGGGCCATGTGGACACGGGCCATGCTGGGCCGGGACTGGCGGGACGATCTCTCGGACTGGGTGCGCGACCCTGCACGGTTGCGGCGGCTGCGCCAGCTCTGGCAGGAAGCACGGCTGCGCCTGACGCCTGCCGAGCACAGTCAGGTGGTCAGCAGCACGGGCGTGCGCCAGCCCATGCGGGCAGCCTTCGTGCTGCGGGACAATCTGCGCCAGCGCCGCACCATCGAACGCGCCGCTCAGCAGGCCATCCACCAGGCACGTGCCACGGTGGACATCGTCACCCCTTATTTCTATCCCGGTCGGGCCCTGCGCCGGGCCTTGCGGCAAGCCGCCGGGCGGGGCGTGCGGGTGCGCCTGCTGCTGCAGGGCAAGGTGGACTACCCCATCGCCGGCCTGGCCGCCCGCGTGCTGTATGGCGAGCTGCAGCAGCATGGAGTGCGCATCTTTGAGTACCACACGGCCTGGCTGCATGCCAAGGTGCTGTGTGTGGACGGCGAATGGGCCACCGTGGGCTCGTCCAATCTGGACCCTCTGTCTCTGCTGCTCAACCTGGAAGCCAATCTGATCGTGCGTGACCGGGGCTTTGCCCACACGGTCAACCAGGCCCTGAGCCAGGATTTCTCGCGCAGCCGGGAAGTCCCCCCACCCGTGTTCGGCTCGACGGTCTCGTCCCGATCACGCCTCACGCGGGCCTTCGTGGCCTGGTGTGCCAAGACCTATCTGCGCCTGGCCGGCATCGTGCGTCGCTATTGAGGCAGCGACCAGCCTTGCCCGTAGGCCGGCGCCTGGGGCCAGTCGGCGGCCGACCGCGGCAGGTGGTCGGGGCCATGCTGATGGTGCCAGCGTCGGCACAGCATCCAGCCGCCATGGGCCACCACCGCGCAGCCCGGCACGGGCGGCACCCAGGCGGCCACCCGCTGCAGCATCTGGCGCAGGCTTTCGCCACCACCGGGCGCGTGGTCGACAAAGTCATCACCCCAGGCCTGGACCTCGTCCCAGGGAATGTCGCACCAGGCACGCCCATCCCAACGCCCGAAATCCATCTCACACAGCGCAGGATCCACATGGTGCGCCCACCCCCGGCGACGCAGGCAGCGGCCCACGGCCTGGCAACGCCACAGGGTCGATGTGCACACCACCCGAGGCATGCCATGCCGACGGGCGTGGCGCTCGATGCGCCTGGCCAGGCGCCGCACCTTGCGCGGGTCCACCCGCACATCGCTGCGGCCAATACAGCGCCCCGCCACACCGTCAGGGCGAGGGTGCCGCCAGGCCAGCACGGGCGCCATCATGCTGGCCATCACCACTGCACCCAGGTCACGGGATGCACCACCGCCAGCCAGGCCAGCAGGCCCGCCAGCTCGCTGAGCTGCTGGCTGGCGCCCAGGGTGTCGCCGGTGTAGCCACCCAGCCGCGTGTTCAGCCAGCGTCGACACAGCAGCAGGCTCAGCACGGTAGCACCTGTACCCCAGGCCAGCGCCCTCAGCAAGGTCTCCACTGGCCAACCCACATGCATGATCCAGGCGATCAAGCCCAGGGTCAGCAGAGCCCACACCAGGGTGGCCACCAGCGTGCCGGACCAGCTCACCTGGGTGGACATGGGTTTGGCCTTGGCATGCTCGATGTCACCGGCATAGGGCAGCAGGCGGATCAACCAGACCGGCACCAGACGTGAGCTGACATGGCACCACCCCAGCGCCATCACGGTCCAGCCCAGCAAGACCTGGTGAACGTGGCTGAGTTGTGCCTGATTGAGCTCATGGAGCTGGGGCCCCACCAGCGCACTGAGGACCGCCGCCTTGAGGCCCAGCATCAGGATCAGGCCCACCGAGCCGTAGCTGCCGATGCGCGAGTCCTTCATGATGAGCAGGGCTCGCTCACGGCTGACATGGCCGCCCAGGGCATCGCAGGTGTCGGCCCAGCCGTCTTCATGGAAGGCGCCGGTCACCCAGATCGAGGCGACCATGCTCAGCATCACCGCCACCAGCGGTGGCCACCACAGACTGGCTGCCAGCAGCACCACCGAAGCCAGTGCGCCCACGACCGCACCCACCAGGGGGTAATAGCGTGCACTCTGATGCATCCACTCGGGCTGATACCCCACCCAGGCCGGCACCGGCAAGCGGGTGAAGAACTGCAAGGCCGTGAAGAACAGCCTCAGCTCCAGCACGAGTCGGGCCCGGGCGCCTTGCAGGAGGCCCATGGACTCAGCTCACCTGCTGGCTGACGCCAGCGGACTCGAAGCTGGCCATCTCGCACAGGATGCGGCAGGCCGACTCGATCAGGGGCCAGGCCAGGGCCGCGCCCGAGCCTTCGCCCAGACGCATCTGCCAGGTCAGCAGGGGCTGGGCCTGGAGATGCCGCAGCAGCTTCTCGTGCCCTGGCTCGCCCGACTGGTGCGCAAACACACAGCGCTGGAGCACATGAGGCTGCAGCGCATGCGCCACCAGCAGCGCGCTGCCCACGATGAAGCCATCGACCACGATCACGCGGCGCTCCTGTGCCGCCTGCAACATGGCTCCCACCATCATGGCGATCTCGAAGCCCCCCAGGGCCGCGAGGGCCGCCAAGGGCGTGCGCGCATCCGCGTGGCGGGTCAGCACCTGTTGCAGGATGCCCTGCTTGCGTTGCAAGCCCTCATCATCCAGGCCGGTCCCCCGCCCTGTCACGGATTCGATGGGCAGCCCGGTCAGCCGCGACAGCAGCATGGACGCCGCCGAGGTGTTGCCGATGCCCATCTCGCCGAACAAGATGGCATTGCCAGGCAGACTGCGCACCACCTCACGCCCTTGCTGGATCGCCCGCTCGCAATCCTGGTCGCTCATGGCGGGCCCGTCCAGGCTGTCAGCCGTGCCCAGCCCGATCTTGCGGATCTGCAAGCCAGCCTGGGGCTCGAAGTCATGCCGCACCCCCGCATCCACCACGGTCAGGCTCAGCCCATGCTGCCGGGCCAGCACACCGACCGCCGCGCCACCGGACAGGAAGTTGTGCACCATTTGCCAGGTCACATCGCCCGGATAGGCCGACACCCCACGTGCCGCCAGGCCGTGGTCGGCCGCAAACACCACCATCTGGGGTTGCTGCAACCGGGGCGCCGTGCTGCCCAGGATCTGGCCCAGCTTCAGCGCCAGGCCTTCCAGGACGCCCAGGGCCCCCAGAGGTTTGGTCTTGTGGTCCAGCGTGTGCTGCAACTGGCGGGTCAAGGCCTCATTGCGCAGATCATCCAGGGCCATCGATTCAGTCATGGCTTCGTCCTTGAAAACATCCATCAGGCGAGTTGTGCAGCAAGCCCTGCAATACACCCGGCGAAAAGCGGGCATCGATCAGATCGGCCAGGCCGTCCATCACTTCATCCAGCGTGCGTGTCTGAGCCCCGAACAGGGCCTGCACCACGCGGGGGTCTTCGAGCAGGCCATGCGCGTACAGGCCCAGCACCGAGCCTTGTCGCCAGCCCAGCGCCTCGCCCTGTTCATTGAGCAGCACCGCCTGGGTGTCCGCACCGTGCGCACTCACGGTCGTGCGGCCATGGTGAATCTCGTAGGCGTCAAAAGCCACACCCGCCAAGGCCTGCCAGGGGCCCAGGTCATCGCTGAAGCGGGTCTGGGTGAGCTGCAAGGTCTTGTCCAAATCGAAGGTGGTCTCCAGCGCCAGCAGGCCCAGTCCCGTCGTGTCCGGCACCTCGCTTTCAACCCCGTGGGGATCCAGGATGCGCTCCCCCAGCATCTGCAGGCCGCCGCAGATGCCCAGCACCCGTCGACCCTGCCTCGCGTGGGCCAGCACCGCCAGATCCAGGCCCTGAGCGCGCAGCCAGGCCAGATCACTGGTGGTGTGTTTGGAGCCTGGCAGGATCACCCAGTCCACATCAATCAGATCGCGGGCCTGCCGGGCCCAGACCAGGCGCACATGGGGCCACTGGCGCAGGCCCTGGAACTCGTCGAGGTTGCTGATGCGCGGCGGCGCCAGCACCGCGACCCGCAGGACCTGATCGACAGGGGCCTCCACGGCCATGGCCTCATCGTGCAGGCCGTCCTCTTCGGGCAGGCCATGCCCCCGCCTCATGGGGATCACCGCCACGGTCGGCACCCCCGTCAGCGCCTGCAACTGCTCGGGACCGGGGGCCAGCAAGCGCTCGTCGCCACGGAATCGATTGAGCACGAAGCCCCGGATCAGGCGACGTTCGTCTGGAGGCAAGAGCTGATGGGTGCCGAACAGGTGCGCAAAGGCCCCTCCCCGATCGATGTCGGTCACGAGCAGGCAGGCTGCATTGACATGCAGCGCCGTGCGCATGTTGACGAAATCGCAGTGTTGCAGATTGATCTCGGCGGGCGAGCCGGCCCCCTCGATCACCACCACATCGAACTCGGCCATCAGTTCGTCCAGGGCCGCACGGGCGTGGGGCCAGAGCTGCTCGCTGCGCTCACGCCACGGCATGGCACCGTAGTCGCGCCGCACCTGCCCCATGACGACCACCTGGCTGGCGGTGTCGCTCTCGGGCTTGAGCAGCACGGGGTTCATGCGCACATCCGGCCGCACGCGCGCCGCCACGGCCTGAAAATATTGCGCAGAGCCGATCTCGCCCGGCAAGCCCTGGGGGCCGGGCACCACCCGCGCGTTGTTGCTCATGTTCTGCGCTTTGAACGGCGCCACACGCAGCCCCTGGCGGGCGTACCAGCGGCACAAAGCGGTGGCCAGCCAGCTCTTGCCCGCGCCACTCGTGGTGCCCAGCACCATGACGGCACGTGCGCGGGTGGCCATGCTCATCAGTCCTCGATGCCGCGCTGCGCCGGGATGCCGGCCTCGTAGGCGTGCTTGACCTTGCACACCTCGCTCACGGTGTCGGCGATCGCCACGATCTCGGCAGGGCAATCGCGCCCGGTGATCACCACATGCACCTCGCGTGGTCGATGTTTCAGCGTCTGAACCACCTCGTCCAGGGGCACCCAGCCGTAGATCAGCGGGTAGGTCATCTCATCGAGCACCACCAGAAAATACTCACCACTGGTGATGGCCTGCGCCGCGCGGGCCCAGCCCTGACGGGCCAGCTCGGCCGAGTGTTCCAGATCCTTGCTCTTCCAGCTGAAGCCGTCGCCCAGCCCCTCGATGGGGATGCCCAGTTTCTCGAAGGTGCGGTGTTCACCGAAGCGTGCGCTGGGCACCTTCATGAACTGGTAGATCTTGACCGGCTTGCCACGGCCATGCGCGCGCAAGGCCAGGCCGAAGGCGGCCGTGCTCTTGCCTTTGCCGTCGCCGGTGTTGACGATGAGCAGGCCGCGCCGCTCGGCATGCTCGCGCTGCTGGGGCGCTTCGGTCGGTGGGTTTTGAATGTCCATGGTGATGCAGTATCCGTTCAAAGGCAAGGCACGGCGGTCCATTGGCCGTTGACACGGCTGATGGCAAGCGCCTGATCGAAGATGTGTTCAATGGCACGGTGGACCCGCTCGTCGTCGCGTGAGCCTTCGGCCACGACGCGCCCGGCCTGAATGACAAGTAGGCGATCGGCGCACAGGGCCAGGGGCAATTCATGCAGGACACTCACCACGCAACGCCCCAGCGCCGCCTCGCGCTGGAGCACGCGGGCGATCAGGCGTTGATGGGGCGCATCCAGATGCGAGACGGGCTCGTCCAGCAGCAGCACGGGGGCCTGCACGGCCAGCGCGCGCGCCAGGCTCACCCGCTGGCGCTCGCCGCCGGACAGGGCCCCCAAGGCACGCTGAGCCGCCCAGCTCATGTCGGTGTCCTGCAAGGCCTGGGCAATGGCCTGACGGTCGGCCACCGAATCCCGGGGCCAGCCCAGCCAGCCCTGGTGCGGCAGCCGGCCCAGGGCCACGGTGTCCTCGACGCTCATGGCCTCGTCGCCCGCCGGGTTCTGCCCCAGCCAGGCGCAGCGAGGCAGGCGAGCGCCCAGCAGACCGGGCGCCGCGGCCTCGTCGCACCAGCGCACCTGGCCCGAAGCCGGACGGGTCAGGCCCGCCAGGCAACGCAGGAGGGTCGACTTGCCGGCGCCATTGGGCCCCACGATGGCCAGCCATTGCCCACCCCGCAGAGACAGGTTCAGGCCCTGAAGCACCTGTTGCGACCCCAGGCGCACCGACAGGTCGTGCACCTCGGCCATGAGCGGCATGCGGAACGCAGCGTTCATGGCAGCCTCCGGTGCAACACGAGCAGCAGGTAGACCCCACCCAGCACGGCAGTGAGCACCCCGACCGGCAACTCCTGGGGCGCCAGCAGCCAGCGGGCCATCACATCGGCCGCCATCAACAGCACGGCCCCCATCAGGCTGGCACCGAGCAAGAGTTGGCGATGGCTGGCGCCCACCCAGGGCCGCACCAGATGAGGTGACACCAAGCCGACAAACGCCACCAGCCCGGCCTGCGCCACAGCAGCGGCCGTGGCCAGAGCCATCACGGCCACCAGAGCGAACCGGGTCAGACCCAGTGGCACGCCCAGGGTCCGTGCCGTGTCCTCGCCCAGGCTCAGGGCGTCGAGCACACGTGCCAGCAACAACCCGACAGGCAAGCTCACAGACAGCACCAAAGCCATCACACCGCAGGCCTGCCAGCCCAGCAGGGCCGTGTTGCCCAGCATGAAGGCCTGCATCACACGCCAGGCCTCGCCCGACCACACCATCAGCAACTGCGTCAAAGCCCCCAGCACCACGCCGACCACCACTCCCGACAGCAACAGGCGCATGGTGTGCACCGCGCCGCGCGCCAGCAACAAGGTCAGCCCGACCCCCGCGAGCGCGCCGACAAACGCCGCACCGGTCAGCCCGACGCGGGCCCACCAGCCCTCGGCGACCATCCAGGGCAGGCCCACCGTCAACAAGACCGCCATGCACAGCCCGGCCCCTGCCGAGCTGCCCAGCAAATAAGGTTCGGCCAGCGGGTTGCGAAACAGGCCCTGAGCCACGGCCCCCGCCAGCCCCAGCAAGGCACCGACCAGGCCCGCCCCCACCGTGCGCGGTGCCCGGATGCCCCACAGGATCTCGGCCGCCATCGGGTCGCTCGTGGCGCCCCCCATGGTCCAGGGTGACTGCCAGCCAGTGCTGCCCACGCCCAGTCCCAGCACCCCCAACAGCAGTGCCACAACCACACACAGGCCCCAGATCCAGGGGCGACTCATCGCTCACGCTCCACCAGACTCAGGCACTGCGCCAGCACACGCGCCGCCTGCCCCAGGCGGGGCCCGGGGCGCGCCAGCACATCGACCTGCACGGGGCTCAAGGCACACACCCGCCGATGACGCAGGGCCGACATGCCAGCCCAACCTGGACGTTGCGCCAGGGACGCCGCATCCTGGGCGGACACCATGATCAGATCAGGATCGGCCTTGACGACAAACTCGGGATTCAACTTGGGAAAAGGCCCCAGCGAGGCCGGCACCACATTGCGCGCACCCAGCTGTGTCAGCAATTGCCCGATGAAGGAAGACTCACCCGCCGCAAAAGGCGTGCTGCTGACCTCGAAATAAACGCGGGCGCCGGAGCCACGCCCACCCAGCAGGGTTTTGGCCGAGGCAATCTCAGCCTGCAGGGCCGTCCAGCGCTGCGCCGCGCGTTCAGGCTGCCCCAGCAGGATCGCGACATGTGCCATCACACGCTGCATCTCATGCACATCGCGGGCATCGAATTCGGCCACGGTCAGACCCAGGCCGCGTAAACGCTGCGCCAGGCGCGAGGCGGGTGCCACCAGGACCAGATCCGGACGCTGCGCCACGATCATCTCCACATTCGGATCATCCAGCCCACCCAGCTTGGGCAAGCCACGCACGCGCTCGGGCCAGTTGGACCAGCGATCGGTGGCCACGATGCGCTCGCAGGCCCCTAGGTCACACACGGTCTCGGTCAGAGATGGCAGAAGCGACACGATGCGCACCGGCGGCCTGGACAGAGTGACCACGCCTCCCCGGTCATCGACCAGGCGCACTGGGCCCGCATGAGCTACGCCACCCACCCCTGCCCACACACCCAGACACATCCACCACCACAGGGCCCACACACGCGCCGCCGTCATGCCCACCGCTCCACCAACTGAGTGAAGGGTTGACCGGCCACCATCCAGGTGATCCGCTCACAGCGCTGGGTGACCTCCTGATGGAGCCGTCCCAGCTCGTCCACGAAGGCACGCACATCGGCCCCCATGGGGATCACCCCCAGACCGATCTCGTTGGAAATCAGGATCACCGGTCCCGGGGCCTGGGCCAATGCGGCCAGCAGGTCCAGCCGGAGCGCCTGCACATCATGCTCGGACCCCATGATCTGAGTCCACCACAGGGTGAGGCAATCGATCAGCAAGAGGCGGTTTGGAGACGACAAGGCACGCACCGCGGCCCCCAGATGCAGCCCCTCTTCATGGGTCTCGAAGCTCGCCGGACGATCGTGCCGGTGCCGCTCGATGCGCTGGTGCATCTCCTCGTCGCCGGCCTGAGCGGTGGCCACCACCGTGACCGACCGCCCGGCCGATGAGGCCAGCCACCTCAAGGCCAGACGCTCGGCATGCCTGGACTTGCCGCTGCGCTGACCGCCGATGATGACGTGGTGGCCATTCATGGTCAGAACTGACGCGTCACGGCCAGCTTGATGGCACGCCCCGCGAAGGGATAGACATCCCCCCCCGCGCAGCTGTAGGCGTAGTTGTAGCCTTGCTCGTCACTCAGGTTCGTGCCAGACACTGCCACGGTCCACCCCTGGGCCGTCCACGCATAACGCGCATCCAGCAAGGTCGACTCGGGGATGCGTCGACCGCACTGGTTGTTGGTGTCCTGCCCGAAACGCATGGACGCCGCGTACTGCACGCCCACATCCACCGAGTGCTGCGCGTTGAACTGATAGGCCGCGCGCACCGTGGCCGTGCGGGGCGCCACCAGCACCATTTCCTTGCCGGCCTGCGGCCCGCTGCGGTACTTCGCTGACAGCTGCTGCCAGGTCGCCGACAGCGTCAGTGCCGTCACCGGACTCCAGCGCCCTTCCAGCTCCACGCCACGGCGCCGTGTCGGGTCGATGTTCGCATTGGCAAACACCATGCCGCCCACGAACGCGATCTCATCCACCGTCGATTGCGTGAACCAGCGCAGTGTGGCCGCATCGCGCCCCTGCGCCCACTTCAGGCCCAGCTCCTTGTCCTGGTTGCGCTGAGGCCGCAGAGGCCCCAGGGAGGGCGTCAGGCGGTTCTCATCCACATTGGGTAAGCGATATGAGGCTGCCACGCGGCCATACAGATCCCAGCCCTTGGCCAGCGTCTGATTGACGCCCAGCTCGCGCCCCCTGACCACATCACGGCGCGCGTACTGCACCGGCGAGTCATACCCTGCGCCGGGATAGTCGCCTTCCTTGGTGACCCGCTCCTCGCGCCAGCCCAGCATGATCCGTGTCCCGCTGGCCACCGAGAGGTCGCTGTGCACGAACCAGGCCGTATTGTCCTGACGGGCCGTCTCCTGCCCATTGGCGACGTTCTTGTCGAACGTCCAGCGTTGTCTCTCATGACCCAGCACCGTCACGGCCTTGAGCTGGCCCAGGTCCGCGCGATGAACCAGTCGCGGCGACACCTGCGTCTGCGTGCTACTGGCGCTGGTCAGATCCGCGCCCCAGGAAACATAGCGGTAGCTTGAATCACGCTCGCGCCGACCCAGGTCGATCTGGGCCAGCCAGGTCCCCCAATCCCGCTCGGCATGGAAGGCATAACGGGTTTCACGCCAGGACGAGAAATCGTCCGGTGTCATTGTTTGACGCGGATCGGCTGCGAACTGCGTCAGCGACAGACTGCCGGGCAGGCGGGCGTCCTGATCCTCATGTTGCACGTGCGCGCGCACCCGCCAGCCATCGCGCTGCCACTGCGCGCCCAGGCTGGCCACATCCTGACCGTAGTCGCTGTTGTCGCGATAGCCGTCGGAGCGGGTGCGCAGCAAAGAGCCATCGAGCGTCCAGGCATCGTCCAGCGCCCATTGCCCACTGGCCTGAAGCTGATGTCCGCCAAAGCTTTCAGCGGCCGCCATCCAGCGCCCGCGTGTCTGCCCGCTCTGGGCACGCTTGAGGATCACGTGGATGACCCCCGCAGAGGCCCCTTCGCCCCACATCACGCTGTGGCCGCCCCGGACGATTTCGATGCGCTCGATCTGATCCAGAGGAATCGCCGACAGACGGGCGGAGGCCATCTCGTTTTCACTGACACGGATGCCATCCACCACCACCACCATATTGGATCCGGCGGTCTCGCCGTACCCGCGCAGATCCAGGGCGTTTTCACGCCCGTTGTACAGATCGCTTTTGCTGGCCACGCCACCGAGCTTGCGGATGGCCTCATTGGCATCGGCCACCCCCGCGCTTTCCATCTGCTCTGCGCTGATGACCGTGGCACCCACAGGCGCCGTCTGCAGAGGTCTGGCCACGCGGCTGGCCGTGACGATCACAGGCTCGAGCATCTGCTCGGCATGCGAGGGCATGGACACGCCAGCCACCAACGCCAATACCGCACCGGTGACAGACCGGCGCGCCCCAGGTGCCTGAGGCACCGAGTTCAAGAACAACATGTTGAGAGTCACACAAACAGGTGCCCCGGCCAGCTTCCCCGCAGGCCATGGGCGATATGACGTGAGCACACGCTCGCGCGGTGCACGTCCCCTGTTGGCCGGTATCCGGGCTGGGCGATGCGACTTGCGAGACCTTCCCAGGGCTCAAGGCACCCAGTGGCTGAGAACGCAAGCGAAGCTCTTCGAGCTTGATCGCCGACCGTTGCGGGGGCAGCGCAAGTCAGGCTGGCACCGGTGGTGCGTCAGACCCTCTTGCTTCCCGTTTAACCACGCCGGACGAACCCCGGCGCGAGCACCAACGGCGACCATTGTATCGGGCCTACAATGGACATTCCGCCTACCGAGGCCACCCACGGGAGCGAGGGCACCCCCTCATGTCCAGGATCGAAGACCTGACCGAGCGCGTCGAGCGCCTGTTGCTGCGCCACGAAGAACTCCAGCGCACCAACACCTTGCTGCAACAGCAGCTCCATGTGATCACACAGGAGCGCGACTCCCTGCGCGCCCGCCTGTCGGCCGCGCGTTCGCGCATCGACACCCTGATCGACAAGCTGCCCGCCCCCGTCACCAGCGGTGACGCGCCCCCCGATCACCTGCCGCAGGACTGAGCCAGGCCATGAAGCAAATCGAAGTGTCCATCATGGGTCAGAGCTATCTGCTGGGGTGCCCCGAGGGCGGTGAGCAGCAACTGCGCCACGCCGTCTCCCACGTTGATCGCGAAATGTGCGCCATCCGGGACTCCGGCAAGCTCAAGGCGCGCGAGCGCATCGCCGTGCTGGCCGCCTTGAACCTGGCGTTTGAACTGGCGGCCGTGCCAGAGCAGGCGCGTGTCGCCTCCGGCGCACAGGCTGACCACGAACAGGGCTCGCACAAGCTGTCGCCCGAGTACATGAACAGCCTCATCCAGCGCGTGGATGCTGCCTTGAACCAGGACGGCCACCTGCTGTGATGGCGGGGCGACCACAAGGCAGGCCCATCTGCGAACTAAAGCCTCAAGCGCCACACAGCTTGTCGCATCACAGGCCCCTCCCGGCGCTACAATGAAATTGTTCGTCGCGTTCGCGGAAGCCTATATTTCCTTGAACCGATGCTCATAGAGCCAGGGCTTGGAACATTGCTGTGCTGGTGTGATCGTCTCGCGTCAGATGAACCCGAAGTACCGCTGACCTCGCCCACCTGAATCCCCTGGGTTCAGGAGTGCGGTGACTGGTGCGCGACGAACACCTGATGCCCATGCAAAAGGGCCCGCAGCCGATGGCGCGGGCCCTTTTCTTTGGTTCTTCGCGGAATGTCGGGGCCGCTGTTCATGCATCGAGCATCTCTTTATTTCGGTGCAGCGCGGGGCGCGGGGTGAAGGGGCACGCGGCCACGTGCCCCTTCACCCCTTTGATCGCCCCGCTGGTGGCCTGCGTGGACGTCCTGGCATGCCATGGTCGCTGCGCTTTCGCAACCAGGGTCGAACAACACACAGGCCTTCGTGCTGATCGCTCCCAACACATTCATCCGCCGCCCTGAATTTCACTTTCAAAGCGCTTGAGCCGTGCCCCGTGACGGTCTCGGCATACCACCAGCGGGGCGAAGAAGGGCTGAGCCGGCTTTCGGGAGGGCGCCTTGTGGGTGCCGAGGAGCGC
>NZ_DASUIT010000109.1:0-7892 GCF_036279655.1 Aquabacterium sp.
CCGTGGGGGGCAGCGGGCAGTACGCACTCGCTGCAACGGCCATGTCGGGATCGCTCGGTGGGGTGTTGCGCCCCAGCTTGCTGGTGGTGGCCATCGGGGCGGTCAACAACGAGGTGACCAGCGATGAATTGTTCCGCTGGGGCAACTGGGTCTTCCTGTTGACCTCGACCCTGTTCTTCCTGGCCTCGAGATGGCGGGCCGAACCTCGCACCGTTGCGCGTCCGCCGCTGTCGCAGGCCTGGTCCGAGATGTGGCCCCATGTGTCTCCCATGGTGTCGCATGTGGCCCTGGTGATGGCGGTGCTGGGCATGTATGACCTCGTGCTCAACACGCCGCTCAATGAGACCTCGGCGCCCTTGATCATGCCCGTGCTGATGGTGCTGGTGGTGGTGTTCGATCAGTTGTTGCGCTCCCAGGGCATCGGGGTGGATTCCGCCCATCTGGCGCAGGTTCTGCAGCGTGAGAAGAGCCTCAATGCCTCGGTGCGGGTGGCCACTTCCGACACGGTGACCTACCTGGGGGCCTATGTGTTCCTGATCATGGTGTCGCAGGCGCTGGGGGGCGTGGTGGAGCGCTCTGGCGTGATCCATCAGTTGCCCCATGACTTTGGCAGCCCGTGGTTGACCATGATCTTCGTGTCCGTGGTGCTGGTGGTGCTGGGCATGTTCCTGGAGCCTCTGGGGGCGATCTTCCTGGTGTCCAGTTCCCTGGCGCCCATGGCGTATGACAACGGCATCACACCCGTGCATTTCTGGATGACGGTGCTGGTGGCCTTCGAGCTGGGTTATCTCACGCCACCTGTGGCACTCAATCAGTTGCTGGCGCGGCGGGTGGCCGGTGATGCGGCTGTTGAACAGGCGCAGGCCGAGGCGGCCGGCCGCTCCTTCTACCGTCGCCATGAACGCTGGTTGCTGCCTTGTGGTGTGATGTCGGTGGCTTTGCTGATCGTGGCTTTTGCGCCCCTGGTTTTTGGGTTAGAACGCTGATATGTCCGAAACCGTTGCCCCCGATTACCCACGCGAGCTGACGATGTACGGCTCCATCCCCCGGACCGGGCGGGTGAATCTGCTGTGGAGTGTGTCCATGGCCCTATTCCTGGGGGCCCTGGAGTGGGCTGGCCGGGACGTCACACCGGGGCCCGGCCTGGGGGTGAATCTGCTCTACACCCTGTGCCTGGGTTACTGGTGCTGGACCCTCATCGGCATCGTCTGGCTGGGCGAGGCGCGGCGCCGCTGGCCGCAACTGGCCGATGCGCGCCTGCGCTACGACCGCAGTGGGGTCTATGGCTTGCTGGGTGTGCCGGCGATTGCCCTGGTGGCGCTGCTGGGGGTGCCGATGGGCTGTGTGCTGGGCATGTTCACGGTGCAGTCGGTGCTGGCCTTGCCCTGGCCTTTCGAGGTCTCCGACAAGCGTTTGTCCCTGACGGTCTGCATGGTGCTGAGCTACAGCCTGGCCCTGGGCACCTTCACGCTGGACTATCTGCGTGTCCATCTGGTGGCCAACCAGGTGCGAGCACAACTGGCCCAGCGACAGGCGGTGGAAGCCCAGTTGCAGTTGTTGCAGGCCCAGTTGGAGCCGCACATGCTCTTCAACACCCTGGCCAATCTGCACGCCCTGATCGACTCGGATCCCTCCAAGGCGCAGGACATGCTGGCGCGTCTGATCGCGTTCCTGCGGGCCACCTTGAGCGCCAGTCAGCGCAGCACGCATCGACTGGCCGAGGAGTTCGAACATGCCAGTGACTACCTGTCCTTGATGCAGGTGCGCATGGGGCCACGCTTGCGCGTGTCGATGGACCTGCCTCCCGAGTTGTGCGATGTGCAGGTGCCTCCCTTGCTGTTGCAGCCCTTGCTGGAAAACGCCATCCAGCACGGGCTGGAGCCGAACCGGCAAGGTGGCCTGCTGACCCTGACTGCTTATGCCGACGGGCCCATGCTGGTGCTGTCCGTGGCCGACACAGGCCTGGGCCTGGAGGCAGCCGCCGAGGCCAAGGCGGCACGCGCATCCCGCAAGTCCTCACGCAAGGTGTCGTCCGGCTTCGGCTTGACGTGTGTGCGTGATCGTCTGCACACACTCTATGGCGCGCAGGCCAGCCTGACGCTGGGTCCACCGTCGCACGGACCCGGCACTCAGGCGGTGTTGCGTCTGCCGCTGCTCTCGGTGGCACCGCTGCCGCAGTCCCCTGACCCCTTGACCCCAGCACGCGCATGACCGTCACCGCCCTGATCGCTGAAGACGAACCCATCCTGGCACAGGCTCTGGCGACCATGCTGCGACGCCTGTGGCCCGAGCTCAAAGTGCTGCCCATTGCCGAAGACGGCGGCCGGGCGGTGGACATGGCGCTGTCGGCCTTGCCGGAGGTGCTGTTCCTGGACATCCAGATGCCCGAGCGCAATGGCCTGGAGGTGGCCGAACTGGTGGCTGAGCAGTGGCCTGATGACCGCGTCCTGCCACGCATCGTGTTCGTGACAGCCTATGACGAGTACGCCGTGGCGGCCTTCGAGCGTGCCGCGGTGGACTATGTGCTCAAGCCCGTGCAATCGGCCCGCCTGGCCATGACCTGTGATCGCCTGAAGGCGCAGATGCAGCACGACCCGGTGCCTGAGTCAGCGCAGTCGGCGGCCGCTCCGGGCATGTACAGCACGACCGGAGCTGAGGCCTCCTTGCTGGCGGCCTTGCAGGCCCTGTATGGCGCGCAGTTGGCCGGGCCGGGCGGCACCGCGCCGGCACAGCCGCCCTTGAAGGTGATCCAGGCTGCGGTGGGTACGGGCTTGCAGATGGTGCCGGTGGACGAGGTGCTGTATTTCGAGGCGGCTGACAAGTATGTGCGCGTCATCACGGCCAGTGCGGATCCTCAGGCGGCCGAGTTGCTGATCCGCACGCCCTTGCGTGAGCTGATCCCGCGCCTGGATGCCGATCAGTTCTGGCAGGTGCACCGCAGCGTGGTGGTCAATGTGAAGGCGATCGAGCGCGTCTCACGGACGTACGGACGTTTGCGCGTCCACATCCGGGGGCGCAGTGAGACCCTGGAGGTCAGCCGCATGTACGCCCATCTGTTCAAGGCCATGTGAGGCCTGTGTCATCACCCATCATCAACAACAAGGAGGCGGAAGATGTTTCATCAACGTGTGATCAGCGGGCTGGTCCTGTGTCTGGCAGCGGCCAGTGCTTGGGCGGCGGCTCCGGCACCCTCCATCTGCGTGTGGGATCCCATTGGCCGTGGGGGGCAGATCTTTGATGGGGCCCGCAGTTACGCGCTGGCCATGCAGGCTCAGGGCGTGGAGGTCACGGTCAAGCCCTACATCGATGAGCGCGTGGCGGCCGAGGACTTCCGCGTAGGGCAGTGCGATGGCCTGCTGGCCACGTCGATTCGCACCAAGAGCTACAACGCGGTCACTGCGGCGCTGGACCATGGTGGCGCCGTCACCATCGTGCGCGATGGCCGGATCGATCTGGAGGCCAGCTACCAGGTCATTCAGCGCGCCATGCAGGCCCTGGCTTCGCCCGCAGCCGAGAAGCTCAATGTGCAGGATCGCTTCGAGATCGGCGGCATCGTGCCGACCGGGGCGCTGTACATCATGGCCCGCGACAAGGAGATTTTCAAACGTGGTTTTGCAGGTTCACGCATGCCAGCGTTTGACGACGACAAGGTCCAGGCCTATCTGATCGCCAAGGCGGGGGCGACCCCGGTGTCGGCCAACATCCGCAACTTCGTCACCCTGTTCAACAACGGTGGGGTGGATGTCGTGTTCGCGCCGGCTGTGGCCTATCTGCCGCTGGAAATCTACCGGGGCGTGGGCAGCAAGGGCGGGGTGTCGCGTTTTCCGCTGGCCTTCACCAGCTTGCAATTGGTGCTGGATCGGAACAAGTTTCCGCAAGGCTTCGGGCTCAAATCCCGCCAGTACTGGGTGAGCCAGTTCGACACCGTGGCCGCTGCGGTGCGCAAGGCCGAGACCACCATCCCGGCCCAGACCTGGGTGGACTACAACGCCGACGAAGCGGCGACCTTCGTGGCACAGCAACGCGAGCTGCGGGTCGAACTGGGCAAGCAGGGCTTTTACGACAAGCAGGGCCTCAAATTCATGAAACGCGTGCGCTGCAGCGTACACAAGGCCGCCTCCGAGTGCGGCAGCAACGCTGAAATCGACTGGTGAGTGCGGCACAATCGGTGTCCTTCGCTGGAGCCTACGCACATGCCTGTCAACCTGTCTGCCCCCAACCCCCAAGATCTGCACCCTGTTCCCGGCGTGACGCTGGGCATCACCATGGCGGGCGTGCGCAAGGCCAACCGACGTGATCTGACCGTGATCACGCTGGACGAGGGCAGTGCCGTGGCCGGTGTGTTCACCAAGAACCGCTTCTGCGCCGCACCGGTACAACTGTGCCGCCAGCACCTGGCCGCAGGTGCTGCCATCCGCGCCCTGCTGATCAACACGGGCAATGCCAATGCTGGTACCGGCGAGGACGGTCTGGCCCGCGCGCGCGCCACCTGCGTGGCCCTGGCGGGGCTGCTGAAGGTGGCGCCCGAGCAGATCCTGCCGTTCTCGACAGGCGTGATCATGGAGACCTTGCCGATCGACCGCATCGAGGCTGGTCTGCCGGCCGCGCTGGCCGATGGCAAGGCCGACAACTGGGCCGTGGCCGCCGAGGGCATCATGACCACGGACACCCTGCCCAAGGCCGCGTCGCGCCAGATCACCCTGGGTGGCCAGACCGTGACCATCACCGGCATCAGCAAGGGCGCCGGCATGATCAAGCCGAACATGGCCACCATGCTGGGCTATGTGGCCACCGATGCCAACATCGCGCCCGGTCTGCTGCAGGCCCTGGTGACCGAGGCGGCTGACGCCTCCTTCAACCGCATCACCATCGATGGGGACACTTCGACCAACGATTCCTTCGTGCTGATCGCCACGCGCAAGGCGGCGCATGCCGAGATCACCGATCTGAACAGCCCCGATGGCCAGGCCCTGCGTGCCGCCGTGATCGCCGTGTCGCAGCAGCTGGCTCAGGCCATCGTGCGCGACGGCGAGGGCGCCACCAAGTTCATCACCATCACGGTCGAAGGCGGGCGTGACGAGGCTGAATGCAAGCTGGCGGCGTATGCCATTGCCCACTCCCCCTTGGTCAAGACGGCTTTCTTTGCCAGCGACCCCAATCTGGGCCGCATTCTGGCGGCTGTGGGATATGCCGGCATCGACGATCTGGATCAGAGCCTGATCGAGCTGCACCTGGATGACGTCCATGTCGTGACCCGGGGTGGGCGGCGCCCCGAGTACCGCGAGGAAGACGGCCAGCGGGTCATGAAGCAGAGCGAGATCACCATCCGCGTGGGTCTGGCGCGCGGGACGGCCATGGCCACGGTGTGGACCTGTGATCTTTCGCACGAATACGTCACGATCAACGCCGATTACCGCAGTTGATGAGGAAATGGCCCGTCATCGGGCCGTTCTTCTCCTTGCGGGAATCTGCAGCAGACCCATAATCGTTCTGGCGCTACTACAGACGTTGAACAGGAGTCTGTCATGAGTGAGGTGATTCCGTCGGGCGGTTTTCATACCGCCAACCCCCATGCTCTGGCCACTATCCTGGAGGCCAGCGAGACCCGGTCGATCATCGCGTCCAGCGACATCTTCGACATCAGCGGCATGAAGCTGTGGGCGCGCAACCAGCCGGTGTCGCAAGACCTGCAGCGCAAGCTGATGGACCGTGCGCTCAGCAAGCCGCTGGAAACCTGCCTGATGGCCGAAGACGGTGTCTCCTCGGAGACCTTGCGACAGGCGGTCAAGGAACTCATCGATACCGAAGGCCCGCTCACGCCCTTGCTGCGCGCCCATGCGGCGGCGCTGCAGCGCGGTGCGGCGGCCGTGCGCCTGCACTCGGTGGTGCAATTGCTGCTCAGCGTCGTGCAGACGGCGCGGCCCTCCTCGTTTGCGCATGCGGTGCAGGCCATGGCCGTGGCGGGTGCACTGGTGCATGCACGGGGGGCCGACGAGCGCCTGGTGGCCCTGGCCATGACGGCCGGCCTGGTGCACGACGTGGGTGGCATCTATATCGCCCCCGAATATGGCGAGGCCGATGTGGAAGAGACGCTCAGCGTCGAGAGCTACCGCCAACTGGTGGTGCACCCGCACATTGGTCAGCTGCTGTTGTCGCAGTTGACGGACTACCCCAAGGACATCGCCCGTGCGGTGGCCGAGCACCACGAGCATCTGGACGGTTCGGGCTACCCCCACCGCCTGACGGCCGAGCGCATCTCGCCCCTGGGGCGGGTGCTGGCCGCCACGGAAGAGGCGCTGGCGGCCCTGCGCGCTCCGGGCTCCACCTTGCACCATGCCAGTGTGGCCCTGCGGGTGGTGCCTGGCGAGTTTGACGACCACCTGGCAGGCCCTCTGTCGGCTGCGGCGCGCTCGCTGCCGCCCATGACGGCCCACGGCTCCCTGCCCGAGCTGCTGGGGCAACTGACCCGCCTGGACATGACCTTGCAGGCCACCATGAACCGCGTCGAAACCCTGGTGCCGGCGGAGTCTGGTGAAGGCCTGCAGCGCGCGGCCGAGCTGACGCTCTACATGTTGCACAAGCTGCGCCAGGGCTGGAACGAGAGCGGTCTGTGGAGCCCCGGCGCCATTGGCGAGGAGCAGGTGGCCGAAGCCGAGGCGGTGCAGGACGCCTTGCGTGCGCGCCTGGCGGGCATTGAGCGCGCGGCACGCCTGACGGCGGGCAGCCAACTGACCGCCGAGGACGAAGACCGGCTCGATCTGATGTGCGCCTGTCTGACAGACGACATGGCCTCTTGAAATCGCCCGACCCGCCCTGACATCCTCAATAAGATCAGCGCGGCAGAGCAATCGAGCCTACAATGATCCTACTTTCCTGGGGCCGACCTGGTTTCGACGTGGGTGCGGATGCGGGATAGGGCATGTCGAGGGCCAGGCACCTCGTAAATCCATCTGGAACAAACTAACTGCAAACGACGAATCGTTCGCACTCGCCGCTTAATACCGGTGAGCCTCGCAACAGTTGGCCTATGGGCTGGGCTGTAGTCGCAAGACGATAGCTGCGAGGTTATTTACATTGGCTGGACTTGAACCGGGCCACACGGTACTTGTCGAGATTTAGTGGCTGGTGTCTCCTTTAGTGTGCTGCTGCACGACTGGGGGCACGAGAATCAAATCAGACAGCTAAACATGTAGATCTACTCGTTGATGGCTTACGGACGGGGGTTCAATTCCCCCCGGCTCCACCAAATGCCTAAAAAGCCCGACTGCCACAAGCAGTTGGGCTTTTTTTCGCCCATCGCCCCCACTCGGCTTGTGCCGCATCAATGCGCCCCCGATGCTGATCCGGCATGGTTCCCCCATGAAACGATCGCAACACCCCCATCGCTCGGCGGAGCGGACCCGCGCTTTGTGGCGCAACACCGTGGGCCTCGCTTTGACCCTGGCCGCTGTCTCGGCGACATGGGCCGCCAACACCAACAAACCAGCCGGCGTCGCCGTGGACGTGACGCCAGACATGTTGGGCGCGGGCGCCGTATCCAGCGGCGCCAAGCTGTCCACCCCGCCGCCGATCACCGGCGATCGCAAAAAACCCGTGCCGTCCTGGGGCAAACCGCTGCCCTACCCCATCGTGATTGCGGACCGACGTAACAACCGCTTGATCGAGGTGACGCCTGACAAGCGCATCGTATGGGAGTTCAACTCTCCCAACCTCACGCTCTACCGGGGCAACGAAGACGTCAACTTCTCGCGAGACGGTCGACAGCTGGCGGTCAGTGAAGAAGACAACTACGACGTGCATTTGGTGGATTACGAGCAGCGCGCCATCACCTGGACCTACGGCGTGCCCAACCACCGCGGCCGCAAAGGGACTTTGCTGAATTTTCCGGACGA
>NZ_DASUIT010000110.1:0-61550 GCF_036279655.1 Aquabacterium sp.
CCCCAGAAGCTGGTGGATGCGGCCAAGAGCCAGGGTGGCTGGGATGTCATCGTGCACAACGCCGGCATCACCCGCGACAAGACCATTGCCAACATGAAGGAACACCTGTGGCAACTGGTCGTGAACGTGAACCTGTCGACCCAGGAGCGCATCAACGAAGCCCTGGTCGAGGCCGGTGCCCTCAAGGCCGGTGGCCGCATCGTCTGCGTGTCCTCCATCTCGGGCATCGCCGGCAACATGGGCCAGACCAACTACGCCGTCTCCAAGGCTGGTGTGATCGGCATGGTCCAGAGCACCGCGCCGATCTTTGCGCAAAAGGGCATCACGATCAATGCCGTGGCACCGGGTTTCATCGAAACCCAGATGACCGCCGCCGTGCCTTTTGCCATCCGTGAAGCCGGTCGCCGCATGAACTCCATGAGCCAGGGCGGTCAGCCCGTGGACGTGGCGGAAGCCATCGGCTGGTTTGCAAGCCCTGCCTCCAGCGCGATCACCGCCAACACCATCCGTGTGTGCGGCCAGAGCCTGATTGGTGCCTGATCGATCGTTCACCGAACGCCGTCATGAAGATCATAGAAGTCAACAAGCTGCCCAGCGCCATCTCGCTGAACATCGGTGCCTTGCGCTCGACCAGCAAGCGCCCCGGCGTGGTCGAAGCGCTGCCTGAAGTGACCTACGTCCGCCCCCGGGTGGTCGTCGATGGTCGCGAGGTGGCCAAGTACGCCAAGGTGTGCGGGTTCAACAAGGCGCATGGCGTGCCCATGCTCTACCCGCACATGCAGGCCTTCCCGCTGGCCATGATGCTGTTTGGCTCTCGGCGCTTCCCCTGGCCGGCCATGGGTCTGGTGCACCTGGGCAACAGCGCCAAGCTGCACCAGCGCATCAATGTCGGCGACGAGCTGCGCATCGAGATGCGCACCGGCGAGCTGATCGCTCACGAAAAGGGCCAGATCTTCACGCTGCATGCCCGCGCCTTGCGCGCTGGCGCGCTGGTGTGGGAGAGCACCTGGACCTTGCTGCGCCTGGGCGTCAAGCAACCGCGCGGCCCCGCCTTCGTGAGCGCCCTGATCGACGAGACGCCCTTGTCGCACCAGGCCGACTTCTTTGCCGCTGCCGGCATCGGCCGTCGCTATGGCGCGGTGTCCGGTGACATCAATCCCATCCACCTGTCGGCGCTGACCGCCAAGTTTCTGGGTTTCCGCAAGGCGATTGCCCACGGCATGTGGACCAAGGCTCGCGCCCTGGCCATGCTGATGCCCCGCGAAGCGGTGGACAAGGCCGAAGTGATCGTCGAGTTCAAGACCCCGCTGTTCCTGCCCGCACGTGCCTCGCTGTGGGCTGTGCGTTCAGAAGACGGCGCCTTGTTCGAAGTTCGCAATGCCAAGGGCGACAAACCTCACCTGCGGGGACGCGTGACGTACTGACCGTCCGGCGCCACCCACCTCACACTCATCTCTCACAGGATCCACGCATGAACTCCATCCGTCGTGTCGCCATCATCGGTGGCAATCGCATCCCCTTCGCCCGCTCCAACACGGTCTACTCGCATGAGTCCAACCAGGACATGCTGACGGCCGCTTTCCAGGGCCTGGTCGACCGTTTCAACCTGCATGGCGAGCGTCTGGGCGACGTGGCAGCTGGCGCCGTCATGAAGCACTCGCGTGACTTCAACCTGGTGCGCGAGACGGTTCTGTCGACCACCCTGTCGCCCCAGACTCCTGCGTATGACCTTCAGCAAGCCTGCGGCACGGGCCTGGAAGCCCTGATGCTGGTGGCCAACAAGATCGCTCTGGGCCAGATCGAGTGCGGCATCGGCGGTGGTGTGGACACGACCTCTGACGCGCCCATCGGCATCAACGAAAAGATGCGCAAGATCCTGATGGAAGCCAACCGCGCCAAGGGCACGATGGCACAGCTGCAGGTCATCTCCAAGATCCGTCCTTCGATGCTGGTCAAGCCGGCCATCCCCAAGAACGGCGAACCCCGCACGGGCTTCTCCATGGGTGAGCATGCCGAACTGATGGCCCGCGAGTGGGGCATCCCCCGTGAAGAGCAGGATCAACTGGCCCTGGCTTCGCACACCAACATGGCGCGTGCCTACAAGGAAGGCTTCTTTGCCGACCTGATGACGCCGTACAAGGGCGTGGCCAAGGACAACAACCTGCGCGAAGGCATCACCATCGAGAAGCTGCGCTCGCTCAAGCCCTGCTTTGACAAGAAGGTCGCTCCCGGCCAGGGCACACTGACGCCCGCCAACTCCACGCCCCTGACCGATGGCGCCTCCGCCGTCCTGCTGGGCAGCGAAGAGTGGGCCAAGGCTCGCAACCTGCCTGTGCTGGCTTACCTGACGCACAGCGAAGTGGCTGCGGTGGACTTCTTCGGTCCGCAAAAGGAAGGCCTGCTGATGGCCCCGGCTTACGCCGTGCCCCGCATGCTGGCGCGTGCCGGCCTGACGCTGCAGGACTTCGATTTCTATGAAATCCACGAAGCCTTCGCCGCCCAGGTGCTGTGCACCCTGAAGGCCTGGGAAGATCCCAAGTACTGCAAGGAAAAGCTGGGTCTGGACAAGCCCCTGGGCTCGATCGACCGCAGCAAGCTCAACGTCAATGGCTCCTCGCTGGCCGCAGGCCACCCCTTTGCCGCCACCGGTGGCCGCATCGTGGCCTCGCTGGCCAAGATGCTGTCGCAAAAGGGTTCGGGTCGCGGCCTGATCTCGATCTGCGCCGCCGGCGGTCAGGGCGTGGTTGCCATCGTCGAACGCTGATCGGTCTGTTTTTGTGACCCAAGGGTTCTACCTAGGCGAAAACCCTCGGGTCACTTCTACAATCAGCAGCTTTTGTGGCATCTGCCCGGGTTTTTAAAATCCCTGACACGTTGCCGAGCAGTCAAAACAAGGGTTCTGCAGGTACCCGAGGAGCGTTCTCATGAGTCAAGCAAGCGTGGCATCGCCGACGCCTTCTCAGTCCATCGTCAATCCCGATGGCAGCACCAACCGCATCTGGTTGTCGCAATATGTTGAGGGCGTGCCTCATGACATCGACCTGAACAAGTACCAGTCGCTCAACGATTACTTCGACGAGTGCATCAACAAGTTCCGCGACCGTCCGGGCTTTGTGAGCATCGGCACCGAGATGACGAACGACCTGTTCGAGCGTCGCGTCAAAGCTTTCGCTGGCTGGTTGCAGAGCAAAGGGGTGAAGAAGGGCGACCGCGTCGCTATCATGCTGCCCAACACGCTGCAGTACCCGGTCACGCTGTTCGCCGTGCTGCGCGTTGGCGCCGTCGTGGTGAACGTGAACCCGCTGTACACCGCACGGGAGCTGCAACACACGCTGAAGGATTCCGGCGCCGAGACCATCATCGTGATGGAGACCTTCGCCAAGACCCTGCAAGACGCCAAGGAAGGCACCAAGATCAAGAACGTGGTGCTGACCCAGATCGGTGACCTGCTGGCCGAAGGCTGGTTCAACCCCAAGGGTTGGGCACTGAACTTCGTGCTGCGCAAGGTTCAGAAGATGGTGCCGGCTTACAGCCTGCCGGGCGCCATCTGGTATCGCGATGCTCTGGACGCAGGCGCCAAGGTGACGCTCAAGCCCGTGAAGGTCGAGCAGCAGGATCTGGCCTTTCTGCAATACACCGGTGGCACCACCGGTGTGGCCAAGGGCGCCATGCTGACCCACCTGAACGTGCTGGCCAACTGTCAGCAGGCCCTGGCCTTTGCCGAAGGGCAACTGACGGGCGACACCGAGACCGTGGTCACGCTGATCCCGATGTACCACATCTTCTCGCTGACCGTGAACGGCCTGATCTTCATGGCCCTGGGCGGACGCAACATCCTGATCGCCAACCCGCGCGACACCAAGCGCGTGATGATGATCCTCAAGAACGAGAAGTTCTCTGGCATCACGGGCGTCAACACGCTGTTTGCCTCCTTCCTGGACGATCCTGATTTCGCCAAGCTCGACTTCTCCAAGCTGAAGCTGTCGATCGCTGGCGGCATGGCCCTGCAGCGCAATGTGGCGGAGCGCTGGAAGGAAGTGACCAAGGCGTCCATCGTCGAAGGTTACGGCCTGACCGAGTGCTCGCCCATCGTGACGCAGGCCCCGGTGGACATCTCCAAGGAACAACCCACCTTCACCGGCTCGATCGGTGTGCCCATCCCCTCGACCGAAGTGCGTCTGCGCCGTGAAGACGGCACCTGGGCTGACATCGGCGAGCCCGGCGAGCTGTGCGTGCGTGGCCCTCAGGTGATGAAGGGTTACTGGCAGCGCCCGGATGAGACCGCCAAGGTGCTCGACAGCGAAGGCTGGCTGGCCACCGGCGACATCGCCGTGTGCGATGAGCGCGGCTACTTCAAGATCGTGGACCGCAAGAAGGACATGATCCTGGTGTCGGGCTTCAACGTCTACCCGAACGAGATCGAAGACGTCGTGGCCATGCATCCGGACGTCAAGGAGTGCGCTGCCATCGGCGTGCCCGACCCGGTGGCAGGTGAGCGCGTCAAGATCGTGATCGTGCCGCGCAACGACAAGATCACCAAGGAAAGTGTGCTGGAGCACTGCCGCAAGCACATGACCGGCTACAAGATCCCCCGCATCGTCGAGTTCCGCAGCACCGAGCTGCCGAAGTCGCCCGTGGGCAAGATCCTGCGTCGCGAGTTGCGCGACGGCAAGTGATGTCTCAGCGCGTCTGACGCGCATGGTTCGACAAGCCCGCCTGGCGCATGCCGGCGGGCTTTTTTTCGTTTCATCACGCGGTTCCGGGGAAGCCGGCCTTGGCCTTCTCACCTGCGAGGACTGATCTCGCTTCCTGGCTTGCTATCTGCAGTGGCTCCCCGGCACATGCGACGAGTCTGGGGGACAGTCAGGTGAGGGGCTGGTCGTCAGGGCATTCAAAATGCCGCATTGGTCTGCCCTGTGACCGCTGTCGCACAGCGCGCGCAGTTCAGACAACTGGTGCTTGAGCGCCGTCAGTTCTGCGATGCGCCGGGTGACATGCTCGATGTGTTCGTCCAGCAACTGATTGGCCTGTTCGCAACTGCTGTCTGGCTGGTCCATGAGGGCCAACAGGGCGCGCACTTCCTGCAAGGTCATGTCGAGCGCACGGCAACGCCTGATGAATGCCAGGCGCTGCATGTGATGCTGATCGTAGATCCGATAGTTGCCCTCTGATCGCACGGGTGCAGGCATGAGCCCCTCGCGCTCGTAGAACCGAATGGTCTCGACGGGGGTGTTCGTTTTCCTTGCGAGTTCTCCGATCTTCATGGGCTTGTTTCCACATCTGCCATTAACACCCCTTGACTCTATATCAGCTACAGGGTTTTGAATGCAGCATGGAGAGACGCTCACAACCCCAGAGAGAGGACTTCTCCATGGCAGAAGCCACGGCCAGTGACACGTCGTCATGCGGATGGAAGCACGACACCAGTGCCTGATCAAAAATCGCTTAGCATCTCGCTCATGCGTCGATTCCTGGCCGTCTTGTTGCTGGTGTTGCTTCCGCTGCAGTCCATCTGGGCCGCAGCAGCGCCCTATTGCCAGCACGAGGCTTCCGGCTCGTCGCACGTGGGCCATCACACCCATGAGCATCACCAGGCTGCGGCCGATGATGTTGGTGCTGATACTTCCAGTGATGCCCTGACCATGGACCATGCCGATTGCCATGCGTGTCAAGCGGCATCGCTCGCCATGCTGGGTCTGGTTGACAGCTACCGGCGTCCCGTGTCCTCTGAAATCCACTTTGACACGACGCAGGCAGGCACGACGGCACCGCCTTCGATCCGTCCAGAACGCCCTCAGTGGCGCAGCCTCGCCTGATCGGCGAGGCGGTTGCGGCCAACCCTCTGACACATGGCGCGTTTCGCGCGCCCATGCAAGACGCCCCGTTCTGCATGACTGTGCCTTGCCGATTCCCATCTTGGTCACCCACCGGAGAAGAATCGCATGTCATCTCTTTTGCCATTCAGGCAAGGGGCGGCACGAGCGCCCATCACACCATCTCAGGCCATCGCTCGTGTCTGCCTGGTGTGTGCGCTTGTCGTCCCCCGTCTGCTGAACGCCCAACCGGCGTCACTGCCAGGGGCGTCTACCCAGTCCTTCACTGGCATGGCCACACCGGCCCCGCTCCAACTCAACGAGGTGTTTGAGCGTGCGTGGACTCGTCATCCCATCCAGCGGGCACTGGCTGAGCGCCGCGCTGCCAATCAGTCGGCGTTGCACGCTGCACAGTCCTGGACCACACAGCCCGCATCGCTGGACATTCGCACTCAGACCGACCGGCCTGGCTCCGACCAAGGAGCCCGCGAACTGGAGTTGGGTGTGTCCGTACCCTTGTGGCTGCCAGGGCAGCGAGACCGCGCACAGCAACTGGCCCATGCACAGGACCAGGCGCTGGATGCACGGGTCGCGGAAGCACGCTTGTCGCTGGCGGGCGCCTTGCGAGAGGCCTGGTGGGCTTGGCAGCGTGCGGAGGTGGACGCGCAGATGGCGACCGAGCGAGTGCGTGGCGCCACCACCTTGCTTGCCGATGTGAAGCGGCGCGTCATCGCCGGGGACCTGGCACAGTCCGACCATCATCAAGCTGCCGGCGCCTTGGCACTGGCTGAAGTCGCGCAGCTTCAGGCACAAGCTCAGCGCTCTTTGGCCTGGCAAGCCTTGGCGGCGAGGGGGGCCTGGCCTGAGGGCGCAGAGCCTCGGGTGTCCGAGCACCCCGAGGCGCACGTCGAATCTTTGGCAACATTTGACGTGCAACAGCATCCTGCCGTGCAGTTGGCTAGGCAACAGGCTCTGGCTGCAAGGGAGTCAGCCGCTTTGGCGACGACCCAGGTGCGCGCGAACCCGGAGCTGATGCTGGGCACGGTCCACAGCCGAAGTCAACGCGGTGAGGACACCCAGCGTGCCCTGGTACTGGGCCTGCGTGTGCCGCTGGGCAGCTCACCTGCACAGATCACGCATGCCATCCAATCAGGTGCCGAGGCCACCGAGCTGGAGGCGCAAGCAGAGCTGGTGCGAGCAGAGGTTGAGGCGGTGTACTTGGGTGCCAGGCAACGCGTGACATGGGCGCAGACTCAGCGAGATGCGGCCCTCGCCCGCGCCCGCCTGGCGCAAGAGACGCAGGCCTTTTTCGACAAGTCATTCAAATGGGGTGAGACCGATCTGCCCACGCGTCTGCGCATTGCACAGGAGGCCCAGGAGGCAACCCGACAAGCGGCGCTGGCGCAGATCGATGTCGCTGCGGCCGTGTCTGCCTTGCGGCAAGCGGCGGGCCTGTTGCCCGACTGATATCTGTCAACGACAGGTGAGCGCGCTTGCTTCAGGTCCGTGCGCTTGACCACCAACGACTCACGAGAGGGTCCACATGACCACCCATTTCTGGCTTCGCCCCATTGGGCGAACACATTTCACGGCGAGCCTCATGGCCACCCTGGCCATGGTCTTCACACACGCTCAGGCGGATGAAGGACACGACCATGGCGAAGCGCCTGTGGCAGCAGAATCTCCTGCGCAACCCCGGTTCACCGCCGAGTCCGAAGACTTCGAGTTGGTCGGGGTGCTGCAGGGCCAGCGCATCACGATGTACCTGGACCGCAAGGCCAGCAATGAGCCTGTCACCCAGGCCAGCGTGGAGCTGGAACTGGCCGGGCAGACCTTGCAGGCGCGGACCAGCCCCGATGGCACGTTCGAGGTCGACCTTCCCAGGCCCCTGGCAGAAGGCAGCGTGCCCGTGAGCGCGACGGTGGTGGTCGGCGAGAGCTCGGACCTGCTGGCCGCCGAGATCGACGTGCATGGCGATGAACATGGCGATGAGCACGCCCACGAGGGTGCCGCACCGCTCACCTGGCGGCGCTGGTTGCCCTGGGGCGGGGCAGCGCTCGTGGTGGTCGCGGTGGTGGTGGGGCTTATGGCTTTCATGGGGCGTCAACGCCGCCTGCGCACGGGAGGTGCCGCATGATGCCAGCACTGTTCAAATCCATGCGCTCGGCGGCCATGGCTGCACGGGTGGGTCTGTTGGCTGCGGCCATGCTCTGTGCATCACCTGCGATGGCCGGTGAAGGCCATGACCACGGCGATGCCCCACCGGCAGTGGTGGGCAACGGCCCCAAGCGGCAGGCCGATGGCAGCGTCTTCTTGCCCAAACCCGCCCAGCGGCAGATCGGCGTGCGCACGGCGCTCACCGTCGAGGCTGCCTGGCCCAGCGCTTTCGTCCTGACAGGCAAGGTGGTGATGGACCCCAACGCCGGGGGGCGTGTTCAGGCCGCCATCGCCGGTCGCCTGGAGGCAGGGCCCTCAGGCTTGCCATCGCTCGGACAAGCCGTGCGGCAGGGCCAGGTGCTGGCCCATGTGGTGCCCACCCCTGGCGCCATCGAACAGGCCAATCAGCAGGCGCAGCAAGCCGAGTTGCGCGCATCCCTGCGGCTGGCTGAAAGCCGCCTGAGCCGCTTGCAGGCCCTGTCGGACACCGTGGCCCGCAAGGACATTGAGGCCGCTGCGGCGGAGGTGATCAGCCTGCGCGAACGCCTGAAGGCTGTGAGCGCCGGGCTCTCGCGGCGCGATGCCCTGGTGGCGCCGGTTTCGGGTGTCATTGCCTCGGCCAACGCCGTGGCGGGGCAGGTGCTGCAGCCTGGCGATCAGGTTTTCGAAGTGGTGGATCCGAACCGGCTGCGCATTGAGGCGCTGGCCTACGAGCCTGCACAGGCCCGGCAGATCGGCTCGGCCAGCCTGCTTGTGGGCGGTGCACGCGTGCCGCTGCGCTTCATGGGTGCGGCACGCCGCCTGCGTGAGCAGGCCCTGCCACTGCTGTTCGCAGCCGAGTCCCCCCTGCCCCAAGGCCACACCTTGGCCTTGGGGCAAGTGCTGCAAGTGTTTGCGCAAACGCGTGACAGCCAGCGCGGCATGGCCGTGCCCGCGGCATCGCTGGTCAAGAGCCCATCGAACCAGGACACGGTGTGGGTCAAGGTGGCACCCGAGCGCTTCGAGCCCCGCGTGGTCACGCATGCGCCCATGGATGGCGTGCAAGTGCGGCTGAGCTCGGGCGTGAAGGTCGGCGAGCTCGTGGTCACCCAGGGTGCCAGCCTGATCAATCAGGTTCGTTGAGGGAGCACACGCATGTTCAAGTGGCTCCTCGACACCGCACTGGCCCATCGGCTGCTGGTCATGTTGACCGCAGTCGTGCTGATGGCCTATGGCGCATTCACTCTGACGCGCACACCGGTGGATGTGTTTCCCGACCTCAACAAGCCCACGGTCACGATCATGACCGAGGCCGGGGGCATGGCCTCCGAAGAAGTGGAGCAGCTCATCACCTTCCCCTTGGAGACGACCATGAACGGTCTGCCTGGGGTGGAGTCGGTACGCTCCGTGTCCAGTTCGGGCCTGTCTTTCGTCTACGTGACCTTCGACTGGTCGACCGAGATTTTCCGCGCCCGGCAGATGGTCTCGGAGCGGCTGAGTTCGATGGAAGAGGGGCTTCCCGCCGGGGTGGTGCCGCGCATGGGGCCCATCAGCTCCATCATGGGCGAGATCATGCAGGTGGCCATTCCTATCGACACGGCCAAGGTGTCACCCATGGCCGTGCGCGAGTACGCTGACTGGGTGCTGCGCCCCCGCCTGATGGCCATCCCGGGCGTGGCTCAGGTCATCCCCATCGGTGGCGAGGTGCGCCAGTTCCAGGTGCAGCCCGACACGGTGCGCATGGCCGAGTTGGGCATCACGCTGGCGCAACTGGAGTCGGCCTTGCGCGGCTTCTCGTCGAACAGCTCGGGCGGCTTTCTTGAGCTCAACGGGCGCGAGTACCTGATTCGGCACCTGGGCCGCACCTCGCAGCTGGAGCACTTGCAGAACCTTGCGCTCACGGCTCGCAACGGCCAGCCCGTGCTGCTCAAACAGGTGGCCAGTGTCGCCTTTGCGGCGGCCATCAAGCGCGGTGATGCAGGCTTTGGCGGCAAGCCCGCCGTGATCCTGGGCATCCAGAAACAACCCACGGCCGACACCATCGGCCTGACACGCACCATCGAGATCGCGTTGGTGGACATGCGCAAGTCACTGCCCGCAGGCATGGAGGCGCCACGCGTGACCTTCCGCCAGGCCAGCTTCATCGAAGCCTCGGTGACCACCTTGCAGGGCAAGCTCATCGGCGCGTCGGTGTTCGTGGCGGTGATCCTGTTCGTCTTCTTGGGCACCTTGCGGCCTACGGTGATCGCGCTCACGGCCATCCCGGTGTCCATCCTGGTCACAGCGCTGGTCTTTCGCTACTTTGGCCTGTCGATCAACACGATGACCCTGGGGGGCTTGGCCATTGCCATCGGCGGCCTGGTGGACGATGCCGTGGTGGACGTGGAGAACATCTTGCGACGGCTCAAGATGGAGCGAGGCAAGCCCGAAGGCGAGCGCCTGAGCACACTGGCCGTGGTCAAGGCGGCATCGATGGAGGTTCGCTCCGGCATCCTGTACGCCACGGCCATCATCGTGCTGGTGTTCCTGCCGCTGTTTGCGTTGCCTGGCATCGAGGGGCGGCTGTTCGTGCCGCTGGGCATTGCCTTCATTGTTTCGACGCTGGCCTCGCTGCTGGTGTCGGTCACCGTCACGCCGGTGCTGGCGTCGTTCCTGCTGCCGCGCATGAAGTCGCTGGACCATGGCGACACCCGGGCGCTGGCCTGGCTCAAGTTGCGCTATGGCCAGGCCTTGCGTGCCACACTGGCGCATCCCAGGCGCGCCTTGGCCGCAGGCGCCGCGGCCGTGCTGTGCTCTCTGGCGGCAGTGCCTTTGTTCCCGACCACTTTCCTGCCTCCGTTCAACGAAGGCACCTTGTTGATCGGCATTCGACTGAACCCGGGCGTGACGCTGGCCGAGACCTCGGCACTGGCCTCTCAGGCCGAGCGTCTGGTGCGCCAGGTGCCGGAGGTGACGCACGTCGGGCGCCGCAGCGGACGCGCCGAACTCGACGAACACGCCGAGGGTGTCCATGTGAGCGAGCTGGATGTGGGCTTGAAGCCCACCAGCGAACTCACCCGCAGCATGGCCGAGATTCAGGCTGACATCCGCGCCCGGCTGGTGAACCTGCCTGCGAGCATCGCCATCGGTCAGCCCATTTCGCACCGCATCGACCACATGCTCTCGGGGGTGCGCTCGCAGATCGCCATCAAGCTCTTCGGCGAAGACCTCGATACCTTGCGCGGGCAGGCCGAGGCCCTTCGGGCCAAGCTGGCCACCGTACCAGGCCTGACCGATCTGGAGGTGGAAAAGCAGGTGCTGGCGCCGCAGATCAAGGTTCGTGTGGATCAGGAAGTGGCTGCACAACTGGGCATCCCGGTGCCGCACATCCTGTCAGCGCTGCAAAGCCTGGTCGAGGGAGAGAAGATCACACAGGTGAGCGAGGGCAGCCGACGCTTCGCGCTGGTGATGCGCCTGCCCGAGCAGGCTCGCTCGATCGATGGCCTGGGCCGCATCCTGCTGGAGTCGCCTTTGGGGCCGGTGCCCCTGTCGCGCGTGGCCAGCATCGAAGACAGCGACGGTCCCAACCAGATCAGCCGCGACGATGGCAAGCGCCGCATCGTGCTGTCTGGCAACGCGCAAGGCCGAGCGCTGTCTGACGTGGTGGCCGACATCCGTCAGGCGGTGGCCGATACCACACTGCCCGAGGGCTACTTCGTGACCCTGGGTGGCCAATTCCAGGCGCAGGAAGAAGCCAGCCGCCTGGTGGGACTGCTGTCCATCGTCTCGCTGGTGCTGATGTTCGCGGTGCTGCACACGCGCTACAAGTCAGTGAGACTGGCGGCGCTCATCATGTCCAACATCCCGCTGGCCCTGGTGGGGGCAGTGCTGGGGCTGTGGCTGTCGGGCCAGCCTTTGTCGGTGGCCGCGCTGATTGGCTTCATCACCCTGGCAGGCATCTCGGTGCGCAACGGCATCCTCAAGGTCAGCCACTACCTGAACCTGATGCGCCTGGAAGGTGAACGCTTCGACCAAGCCATGATCCTGCGCGGTTCACTGGAGCGCCTGAGCCCCGTACTGATGACCGCTCTGGTCACCGCCTTCGCGCTGGCACCGCTGCTGTTCGAGGCGGAGCAGCCTGGCACCGAGATCCTGAACCCGGTGGCGGTGGTGATCTTCTCGGGCCTGATCAGCTCGACCCTGCTGGACACCTTCCTGACCCCAACCATGTTCTGGCTGTTTGGCAAGCGCGATGCCGAACGCCTGTTGCAAGACCAGAGCGGTGAAGCGTTCTGATCGATCCATCCATTGATAAGGACTGTCATGCGATATCAACACCTTCTTCTGTCTCTCGTCCTGAGTCTGGGCGGCCATGCTTACGCCGGTGGCGAGCACCGCGACGACGACCCAGGGCACCAGCCCCAGCACGGCGGCATCGTCAGCGAAGCCCAGCACATGGACTTTGAGCTCGTGGCCCGCGGCGATGTCGTGACCTTGCATGTGCGTGACCATGGGCAGTCAGCCAAGGTGGATGGCGCCACCGCCAAGGTCACGGTGCTGTCTGGCAAGGTCAAAACCCGCATGGCTTTGAAGGCGTCCGGTCCCGGTCAGTTGTCGGCATCTGGGCAAGTGGCACCGCCGCCCGGCAGCAAGGTACTGGCCGTGGTGAGCCTGCCGGGCAAGAAGCTCATTCAGGTTCGATTTGTTGTCAAGTGATGAGGGTGCAGCAGAAGGCTTCATGGGTTGTTCGGTGCAAGGACCGTATCGGCATCGCTCCTTGCAGCGACAATCCCTGAATGGCAAAGAGAACTGACTTTCCCTTCATCCATCGCCTGCGTGTCCGCTGGCAAGAGGTCGATGCCCAGCAGGTCGTCTTCAATGGTCACTACCTGACTTACCTGGATGTGGCCATCAGCGAGTACTGGCGCGCGGCGGGTCTGCCCTATCCGGATGGCATGAGCCATCTCGGTGGTGACGTGTATGTCAGGCAGCACACCTTGTCCTACCACGCGCCCGCGCGGCTGGATGACCATCTTGACATTGGCCTGCGCTGTGAAAGCATCGGGACTTCGTCCATCAAGATGGCCTGGGCCGTGTGGGCTGATCACCGCCTGCTGCTCACCGGGGAGGCGGTCTATGTCTACACCTCGCTGGAAACCCGTCGCTCGCATCCTGTGCCCGAGACCTTCCGCCAGCACATCCATGCACACGCCCACGGCGAGCCTGTCACAACGCTGACCCTGGGCCCCTGGCGCGATCAGCAGCAGGCGGCTGAGGCGGTGCGCCGCAGTGTCTTCATCGACGAGCAGGCCGTGCCCGAAGCCGAAGAGTGGGATGCCGACGACGCCCATGCTCTGCATGCCGTGGTGCGCAACCTGGCGGGTCTGCCACTGGCCACCGGACGGCTGATCACTCAGGGCTTGCCTTCGGGGCAGGCCCGGATTGGCCGCCTGGCCGTGCTGCGCGCCATGCGTGGGGCTGGGGTGGGGCGCGCCGTGCTGCGCGCGCTGGTCGAAGCCGCTCAAGCGCAAGGCTGCACACAGGTCTGCATGCACGCCCAGACCGCCGCGCAGCGCTTCTATGAGTCAGAGGGCTTTGTGGCCCAGGGCGAAGTGTTCGACGAGGTCGAGATCCCCCACGTGCTCATGCGCCGAGACCTCTGAGCTCAAGGCTCCGTGCGGCGCGTGCGGGTGTTCTTGATCAGGCTGCGGGCGCGGGTCTTGCGCGGCGTCGGTGGGGTCAGGGCGTGGTCGTCCTGCTCCTGCACGTCACTGCTCTCGAACGAGTCTTCCTGCCTCAGTGCGGCGGGTGGCAGCATCTGATCCAGTCGCGCCAGATCGTCCAGCGTGGCGGTGTGGCGAGGCGGCCAGTTCTTGAGGGTCACCCGGCGCAGCAGGGCCATGCGGGTGCCGGCCGTGTAGGTTCGCTCCATGACATGGGTCACCAGACGCTTGTGGATGCGCTCGGTGATCACCAGGGTGGAGCAGCGTGTGCCATACCCGCCATCCGGGCTACGGATGAAGGCCGCCGAGAGCATGCGCTCCCACTCCAGAGGAATGCCGGTCTGAGGCAACTGGTCATCGGGCGCCATGGTCGGGTCGGCCAGAGCCTCAAAGAGATGCATGGCCAGGTCATCCACCGAGTCGGACTCGCTCACCGCCGCCTTGGTGCGTGCCTTGAGTTGCTGGACCTTGGGCCAGGGCGTGTCGAGCACGCCATTGGACAGCCCATACAGACCCCGCTCCAGCCGTTTGGGGTGGTTGACGGTGTTGGACAGCCAGAAGCACTCGCCCTGAGCGAAGTCCAGCGCGATCAGGTTGAAGCCGTTGTAGCCGGACATGGCCAGTTGGGGCCAGAGCTCCTGCATGGGCTTGTGCCCCTTGAGCCACAGCGGCACGATGTCGCCCCGCGAGGGAGCACTCTTGTCCTCACGGGCCGGGTTGCGGACATTGGTGACCAGGGCCAGTCGTCCTGAGGCCGTCAGACCCAGCCAGGTGCCGCCGGCCCGCAGATCCCGGCCACTCAGGATGGCAGGCTGGCCGGGTGCATCCCACCACCCCATGCGCGCCGTCGGGCGCTCCGTGAACTCGTCGCGGTTGGCGGCCAGCACAAAGGGAAAGCGGCTGTTGAGGTCCAGGGCAAGCGACACCAGGCACATAAGGGAATCCTGAAGTTCGTGGGTCAGTGGGCCGTTCGGGCGGGCAGGGCGCGAAAACGCTCCACCTGGCGCGCACCGATCAGGCCTTCTGGCAGTTGCGCCGCTTGCATGGCCAGCGCGCCCTCGAATGTGGCCCAGGCGCGGTCATCGGCGTGGCCGTTGAAGTGGTAGATCTCCATCCAGGTGAGCGCGCTGGCGCCGGCGTCCTCGCGCACATGCAGCGAAGCCGCCAGGCCCGGCATGGCCGAGCGCAAGCGGGCCTGCATGTCCTGCACGGCGCCCTGCAGAACGGCGGCGTGGTCAGGGTGGACCTGGTAGTAGATGTAGAGAGAGAGCATTGGCGGTCATCTTGCGACAAAAACGCAGGCGCCGACCCAGGATCGCAGGCCGGACGCCAGTGTCGCGTGTCAGAGTGCGCGGATTGTCTCTTGTTTTCAGTCGTCGCCGCCGGGCAGCTCATACGGCAGGGGGGCCAGTGTGAGAGCCGGGCCCTCCAGGGCGCCCACGCTCAGGGCGCTGCCCGCATGTGCCAGCTTGAGCTCGATCAGGGCCGAAGCTTCACCGTCCGACATGGGCCGGGTGGCGGCGTTGACCACCAGACCCGCCGGTTGCCCCGGATCGTCGGCTGCAAACACTTCCTGGCCCGGCGTGATCGCCGCATCGGCATGGGCCAGGAACACGCGGCGCTTGGTCGTGCCTCGGTACTGGCTGCGCGCCACCACCTCCTGCCCGGGGTAGCACCCCTTTTTGAAGTTCACGCCGCCCACGATTTCAAAATTGACCATCTGGGGCACGAACTGGTCCACCGTGGCCGCCTCGATCTGTGGCACGCCACTCATCACGTCCAGCCAGGCCCATCGATCTGCGTCCAGGGCGGGCAGTGCAGCCATCAGACCTTGCGCGGCTGCCTGAGGGCCGATCCACAGCCAGCGCGCCAGGCCCTGCACATCGGGCAATCGCACGAGCACGGTGGTGCTGGCGTCGTCGGCCGATGCTGCGGGCAGCACCTGAACCTGGTAGGGCCTGCTCAAGGCCGCTGAGTCAGCCCCGGGAATGGCGGCGAGGCTCGCTGTGCCGACCAGCCCCACGATCGCCGTGGTGCCGCGTTCGTCGCTCAGCTTGGCCTTGGCGCGCAGCACGAACATCTGCAGGCGCTTGAGCGTGGCGGGCAGCACGTCGTCACACAACAACAGCCAGACCTGTTCTGGCTGGGGCGCCAGCAGCAGCATGCTGGCCAGCATGCGCCCCTTGGCGGAGCAATAGGCACCCAGCCTGGCCTCCTGGGGGCCCAGGGACTGCACGTCCTGGCTCAGCTGTCCATGCAGAAACGTGGCTGCATCGGCACCTTGCGCCTTGATGCAGGCCAGGGTCGACACCGTGCAGGCACCGGCCCAATTTGACACATCGGGGAGTGAGTTCGTGTTCATGAGGTGATTATGATCACCGCCGTGAACTTCCATGCAGACACTCGGGCTTTGTCCCTTCAACGCACTCATGTCCCTCGGGCCCTTGCCGGGCGGGGGCTTCTGATCTGGCTGATCGGCCTGGCCCTGGCGGCCGCCTTGGCGCTGGGCGCGGCCTTCGGCGGCTTGTGGTGGTGGGCCGGACAGGCCTTGCCGCTGGCGCAGCCCTCTGTCGAACTCTCGGTCGAGCAGGGGCTCACCCCACGCACCGTGGCGCAGAACTGGGTCGAGGCGGGGGTGCAGACCTCGCCATGGATGCTCTACCAGTGGTTCCGCTGGTCAGGACAGGCCAGAGGCATCCGTGCCGGCAGCTACGAGGTCAGTGCAGGCGTCACCCCGCGCCAGTTGCTCAGCATGATGGTGCAGGGTGACGAAAGCCTGGCCCGCGTCAAGCTGATCGAAGGCTGGACCTTCCGGCGCTGGCGGCAGGAGCTGGCCCAGTCCCCCGGTCTGCGGGCGGCATCGCAAGGCATGAGCGACGAGGCCATCATGGCCGAGCTGGGCGCGCCAGGACTGGCACCGGAAGGGCAGTTCTTCCCTGACACCTATGCGTATGCCAAGGGCAGCAGCGACCTGGCCGTGATGCGCCGCGCTCACAAGGCCATGGTTCGTCATCTGGAGGCCGCCTGGGCCTTGCGCAGCCCGGACTGCCCTCTGAGCACGCCCCAGCAGGCCCTGATCCTGGCGTCCATCGTCGAGAAGGAGACCGGGCACGAAGCGGACCGGGGGCTGATCGCCGCCGTCTTCTGCAACCGCCTGCGCATCAACATGCCCCTGCAGACCGATCCCACCGTGATTTACGGCCTGGGAGCGTCCTTTGACGGTAATCTGCGCAAGGTGCACCTGCAGACCGACACCCCCTTCAACACCTACACGCGTGGTGGCCTGCCGCCCACGCCGATCGCCATGCCCGGCAAGGCCGCCTTGCTGGCCGCCGTGCAGCCGGCGTCTACCCGCGCTTTGTACTTCGTGGCACAAGGCAACGGCCGCAGCGCCTTCAGCGAGACGCTGACTGAGCATAATCGCGCCGTCAACCGCTACCAGCGAAACCGCCCATGACCGACTCGACCCTGGCCACCGGCCTGAACCCTGACGCCCCAGCGGGCGTGCCAGGCCGTTTCGTGACCTTCGAAGGCATCGATGGCGCGGGCAAGACCAGCCACCTCGACGAGCTCGAGAAGCGCTGGCGTGCGGCAGGCCGCGATGTGGTGCGCACCCGCGAACCCGGTGGCACGCCCCTGGCCGAATCCCTGCGCGAGCTGGTGCTGCATCAGCCCATGGACCCCCTGACCGAGACCTTGCTGGTCTTCGCCGCGCGACGCGATCACCTCCATCATGTGATCGAGCCCGCCTTGCAGCGTGGCGCATGGGTGCTGTGCGATCGGTTCACCGATGCCACCTTCGCCTACCAGGGTGGGGGGCGGGGTTTTGACCTGTCGGTGCTCAGCACCCTGGAGACCTGGGTACAGCAGGGGCGCCAACCCGACCTGACCCTGGTCTTTGACGTGGATCCGGCCATTGCCGCGCAGCGCCTGAGCGCCGCACGCAGCCCGGATCGCTTCGAGGCGCAAGACCGGGCCTTTTTCGAGCGCGTGCGCGCAGGCTATCTGGCTCGCATGCAAGCCACGCCGGCACGCTTTGCGGTCATCGATGCGGCTCGAACCCCCGATGAGGTCGCGCTGCAGGTGGAAGCCGTGATGGCGCAGCGAGGCTGGTGGTGAGCGGTCTGAGCTTGCTGCCCTGGCAGGCCCCGGCGCTCAGCGAGGCGCTGGATCGCTTGCGGACCTCGGCGGCCGTGATCCATGGTGATGCAGGAGGCGGTCAACTGGAGCTCGCCCTGGCCCTGGCCAAGGCCTGGTTGTGTGAAGCCCCTCGCGCGCCGGGGGCACCCATGGCGCCTGGCTGTGATGCCTGCCCGAGCTGCCACCTGGTGGATCAGGGCTACCACCCCGACCTCAAGGTCATCGTGCCCGAAGCCTTGCAAGCCAGCCTGGGCTGGGAGCATGGTCCGGACGACGCCGGCGACGACAAGGGCGATGGCAAAAAGCGCAAGCCCAGCGCCGAGATCAAGGTCGATGCCATTCGCCAGGTGGTGACTTTCTCGCAGAGCACCGTGTCGCGGGGTCGCGCCAAGGTCGTGGTCGTGCACCCCGCGGACCGCATGAACACGATCGCCGCCAACACCCTGCTCAAGACCCTGGAAGAGCCGCCGGGCCATGTGCGTTTCGTGCTCAGTTGTGGCTCTCTGGACGATCTGCTTCCCACGGTGCGCAGCCGCTGCCAGGCCTGGCGCTTGCCCACGCCCGAGGCGGCGCAGGTGCGTGAATGGTTGCAGGGGCAGGGCGGCACACGCCTGAGCGATGCCGACGCCGAGATGGTGTTGGCCGCCGCCGGGGGCAGCCCACAAGGGGCGCTGGAGTTGCTGCAGATGGGCTGGAGCCCTGAGCTCTGGCGGGGTGTGCTGCCCGACATCGAGCGTGGCCGTGCGGGCAACTGGGCCAGCTGGCCCTTGCCCAAGGTGGTGGATCTGCTGCAAAAGCTCTGCCATGACCTGGCTTGCCTCTGTGCGGGTGGCGCGGCGCGCTTTTTCCCGGCCGATGCCCTCCATGCGCAAGGGCAACTGGAGCGCCTCACGGCGTGGTCCATCGAATTGCGCAAGGTGCAACGGCACGCCGATCACCCCTGGAATGGTCCCTTGAAGATCGAAGCCTTGCTCTTCCAGGCTCGCCGGGCGGTCGCCTCGGGTAAACGTGTGTGATTTCACGCACGCACGGGGCGTCAAGCCGGTAAACTTGCCACCACGATGAGCGACTTCCAGCCAACTGCACTGCCGGCGACCGGGTTTTCTGCCACGGCGATCGGGCCTTCCACGATGATGTCACTGCCCACGGGTCTGTCGCCCCTGGGGGGCAGTGCTGCGTCGACGCCATCTTCTCCGGCTCGGCCCAGCGTGATCCAGCTGGTGTTCCGCGAAAAGGGGGCCTTGTACGCCGCCTACATTCCGGCCTTCACCGACGGTGGGCTTTTTGTGCCAACCACCCGCGAGTATCGGCTGGGTGACGACATCTATCTGCTGCTGTCCCTGCCCGAGGATGGCCAGCGCTACCCCGTGGCGGGCAAGATCGCCTGGATCACCCCGGCCAATGCCTCGGGTGGGCGCACGCAAGGCGTGGGCGTCAAGTTCCCCAGCGACGAAAAGACCCGCGTGCTGCGCGTCAAGATCGAGCAGGTGCTGGGCACCGCCATCTCGTCGGCCAAACCCACACAGACCCTCTGACCCTGGTTTTGGGTCGACAATCGCAGGCTTGACAGCCTGCTCACGGTCTTTGCTCCCATGTTCGTTGATTCGCATTGCCATCTGAACTTCCCGCAGTACGCCGACACCTTTGATACGGTGCTGGCCGACATGGCACAGGCCCAGGTCGATCGGGCGCTGTGCATCAGCACGACGCTGGAAGAATTCCCCCAGGTTCATCAACTGGCGCTCCAGCATCCTCAGCTGTGGGCCACGGTGGGTGTGCACCCTGACAACGAGGGCGTTCAGGAGCCTACGCTGGACGATCTGCTCCAGCGCGCGGCCTTGCCCCGCATCGTGGGCATCGGTGAGACCGGGCTGGACTACTACCGCGTGGGCGAGCGCACCCATGCCGACATGGCTTGGCAGCGTGAGCGCTTTGGTGTGCACATCCGTGCGGCGCGGCAAACCCGCCTGCCGCTGGTGATCCACACCCGTTCGTCCAGTGAGGACACCCTGAGCATCCTGCGAGATGAGGGGCAAGGGCAGGTGGGTGGTGTCTTCCACTGTTTCACCGAAACACAGGCGGTGGCGCGTGCGGCGCTCGACCTGGGGTTCTACATCTCGTTCTCAGGGATCCTGACCTTCAAGAACGCGGTCGATCTGCGTGAGGTGGCCCGTTTCGTGCCGCTGGACCGCTGCCTGATCGAAACCGACAGTCCTTACCTGGCACCTGCGCCTCACCGTGGCAAGACCAACACTCCCGCGTGGGTCCCCCTGGTGGCGCGCCAGTTGGCCGAGATCAAGGGCCTGAGCGTGGAAGACGTGGGCCAGGCCACCTCTCGCAACTTCGACACGCTGTTCCCGCTGGTGCTGGCCTGAGTGCATAGTTCACGAGTCCAAGAAAAACCCTTGTCAGGCTTTTTCTGACACGAGGTTTGGCGCTTCGACGACTGGTGCATCTTGTTACCTCCTCCTACAGTGGACCCATCAAACGGTCAAATTCACTCCCCACTGGAGGCGGTATGCAAAAGCAGAGCATCTATTCGAACCCCTTTGCACTGATGATGGATCCACAGGCCGTGGTGGAAGCCATGGAGCGCTCGGAGCGCCTCAACCGCCTGCAAAGCCGCGTGTGCCGTCCCCTGGACAAGCCCCTCATTCCCCTGTCTGCCTCGGATGAGGCAGACACGGATTCCGATCTCGAAATCGCCGACATCGACGCTCAGTGAGCGCGGTGTTCTGATCGCGAACTCCATTTGGAGACGCGATCGCCGGCGGAGACAGTTTTCTCGTGCGGCAAGTGTGTGTGTTGAAATTTGGCCCACCGTCATCGGTGGGCCTTTTTTATGGTTCATCCCGAAATTCCGCGAAGAACCTTTTTTATTGGCCCACGCCCAGGGCCGGGTAGCGCCGCTCCAGGGCTCGCCCCACAGCCGCCACACCCAGACACATCGCTGCATACACCAGCGCGATGAAGAGGTAGGCCTCCAGGAAGTAGGGCCGCCAGTCGGCATCGCCATTGAGGCTCATGGAGAGCGATCCCGTCAGGTCCTGCAGGCTGACCACCATGACCAGGGCCGTGTCCTTGAGCAGCCCGATGGTGTGGTTCACCAGGGCGGGCAGGGCACTGCGAAAGGCCTGGGGCAGGATCACCAACCGCTGCCGCTGCCACCAGTGTGCGCCCAGCACCGTGGCCGCCTCGGTCTGATCCTGCGCCACCACCCTGAGGCTGCCCCGCAGAATCTCGGCGGCGTAGGCGGCCGAGAACACCGTGGTCACCAGCCACACCCGTGCGACGGGCCCGACGCCCCAGGCCTCGGGCAGGAGCGCGGGCAGCAGGAAGGCCGCCATGAACAACCACATCACCAGCGGTGCGCCACGAACCACTTCGATCACCAGCACGGCGGGCCAGGACCACAGAGCCCGGGGCGACAGTCGGGCCCAGGCCAGCAGCAGAGCCAGGGGCAGACTGCAGGACAAGGCCCCTGCTGTGAGCAGCAGCGTCAATGGCAGGCCGCCCCATTGGGATGAGTCCACGGGGGCCAGGGAAGGGTGCCCCAAAGCGGTGTGCCCGGCCAGCAAGGCCAGGCCGCCCAGGCACAGAAGTAGCACGGACCCGAGCACAGGCCCGTTCAGCGGCCCCTTGAGCCTGGCGGGCCACAGCGGCCGGAGCAAGAGCAGCAGCGCTGCGGCCCACAGCAGCAGGCTCAGGGCTGGGCGCCAGCGCCACTCCTCCGGGTAGCGTCCGAACAACCAGGTCAGGCCCTTCTGGGGCACCACGCCCCAGCAAGCGCCTTCACGCGCCAAGGCCTGACAGGCGGCCAGGTCGGGGCGGAACACGGCCTGGATCAGTGCCCAGTCCAGCAGATGCCAGGCCACGAAGCCCGCCAGCGCCAGCCAGGGCGCCTGTTTCAACCAGGCTGACAGGGGGCTGCGTGCCATCTCAGCCTCCCGCAGCGGCGCGTTCACGGTGCAGACGAGCCGATCGGTTCATCCAGGTCGACACCAGCAGCGACAGCAGCAGGTACACCAGCATCATCAAGGCCATGCACTCGAACACCCTGCCGGTCTGGTTCAGGGCCGTGTTGCCCACCGAGACAAGATCCGGATACCCCACGGCCACGGCCAGCGAGGAGTTCTTGATCAGGTTGAGGATCTGGTTGCTCAGCGGCGGCATGATGGCGCGCCAGGCCTGGGGCAGCAGGACCCGCCAGCGCATCTGGGCCTGGGTGGCGCCCAGGGTTTCGGCGGCTTCCAGCAGGCTGCGCGGCACGGACAGCACGCCTGCGCGAACGATCTCGGCGATGAAGGCCCCGGTGTAGGTGCTCAGCGCCATCAGCACGGCCAGGTACTCCGGCGTGAGCGCGGCGCCCCCCTGGACGTTGAAGGGCTCCTGCACGGGCACGCTCCAGGCGCCGACGGCGCCGTCCCACCAGGGAAAGCTCAAGCCCCCCTTGCTCAGCCAGACGCCGGGAAGCAGGGCCACGGCAGATGATGGGTCGGGCAGGATCTCCACCAGTGCGAAGTACCACATCAGCAACTGCACCAGCAGGGGCACATTGCGGAAGGTGTCGACCAGCAGCAGCGACAGGCGTCGCTGAACGGGCAGGGCGGACAGCCGCCCCAGGCCCAGCACCGTGCCCAGCGCCAGCGCCAGCACGATGGCGGGCAGGCTGACGCGCAAAGTGTTGCCCAGCCCCACGGCAAAGGCGTGCCACAAGGGTTGCTGTGCGTCAAAAAGCCAGCCGCCGGTCTCGCCGATGTCGAATCCGGCGGGCTGTGTCAGAAAGTCCAGCATGCTCAGGCGCGGGCGCTCAACGCAGGGGGGGCGGGTACATCAGGCCCCCTTGGGTCCAGGAGCGGTTCAGGCCACGCGCCAGCTTCAGCGGCGAGCCCTGGCCCACATGGCGCTCGAAGATCTCGCCGTAGTTGCCGACGGCCTGAACGGCACGCACGGCCCAGGCCTTGTCCAGGCCCAGCAGCTTGCCGAGGTCTTCACCCGAGCCGGTGAAGCGGCCAATGGCCGGATCGGGGTCCTTGCGACGCTGCTCGATGTTGGCCTGGGTCAGCCCCAGCTCTTCCGCTTCCATCAGGGCGTAGATGGTCCAGCGTGTGATCGCCAGCCACTCGTCATCGCCGCGGCGCACCATGGGGCCCAGGGCCTCCTTGGAGATCAGTTCGGGCAGGATCAGGTAGTCATCGGGTTTGGGCGCTTCCTTGTTGCGCACGCTGGCCAGACCCGAGGCGTCCGTGGTGTAGGCCTGGCAGCGTCCCGAGAAAAACGCCTTGAATGCCGCTTCGAAGGAGTCGTAGACCACCGGCTTGATGTTGAGCTGGTGGCGGCGCGAGAAGTCGGCCAGGTTCTTTTCGGTGGTGGTGCCGGCCTGCACGCAGACCTGAGCGCCCTTGAGCTGGCGAGCGCTGTTGACCTTCAGCTTCTTGGGGACGAGAAAGCCCTGCCCGTCATAGTAGGTGACCGCCACGAAATGGAAGCCCAGGGAGGCATCCCGGGTCAGCGTCCAGGAGGTGTTGCGCGACAGGATGTCGATCTGCCCCGACTGCAGGGCCGCAAAGCGCTGCTGGGCATTGAGGGGTGTGTAGCTGACCTTGTTGGCATCGCCCAGGACGGCCGCCGCCACAGCGCGGCAGATGTCCACGTCCAGGCCCTTCCAGCGGTTGCCGGTTTCCGGTGCCGAGAACCCCACGACGCCCGTGCTCACGCCGCAGCGCAACTGGCCTCGTTGTTTGACCCCATCCAGCACGCTGCCCGCATGCGCCGGGAGCGCGCAGGCCGCTGCCAGCATGGCCAGGGACGTGAACTGCCAGGCCCGACCCCAGGGTCGTGAACAATTGACGGAAAGCTGACTATTACGCATATTGACTCGGGAAAGCGTGCACTCGGACACGAAGCCAAAGCATAAGGCAAGCCTTTAAGGTTCGGGGTGTACGTTGTAGCCGTGATTTGTTATGTGCCGTCTGATTGACAACACCCTGGCCAAAGGATTTGCGTGGTTGAAGTTCCCCGCGGATCTGGAGTGCCAGTTTCAGTCTGGCGGTGCCGCTGAACGCCTGAGGATGGTGCTGTGGAGTGGCCTGGGTGCCATTGCTCTTTTCAGTGGCTTTCTTCTGTCGGACTACTTCCTCATCCATGACAGTCTGGATCTCGCGCTGGCCTTCCGTCTGGGGATCTTCCTGCCGGCCTGTCTGATCGGCATGCTGCTGGTCTACAGTCTGCGCAAGCCCTTCCTGACCGAGTGGTCGATTGCGCTGGCTGGCGTGGTGGCCTCCGCCTTGTGTTTTTCCCTGGTGCTGGTCAGTGACAGTGACATGGCACTGAGCACGCTGGTCACCATCAATATCGTGGTGGTTTTTGCGACCGGCATCGGGCGGTTCTGGCCCATGGTCGTGATGTGTCTGTTGATTGCGGTGGGGCAGGGGGCGGTCATCGTGATGCTGGATGCCGTGCAGGATCCCCTTGGCGTGGCGACCAGCCTCTTGCTGGTGGCCACCATGGTGTTCACGCTGTATGGCAATTACCGCCTGGAGCACAGCGAGCGGCAGGCGTACTTGCTGGACATGCAGGAGCGGGCTCTGCAAGCGGAGCTCAGCCAGGCCAATGATGCGCTCGCCCGCACGGCCCGTACGGACGCCCTCACGGAGGTGGCCAACCGACGCCATTTCGATGATTTCCTGGGACAGGTCTGGCAGGGCGCTCTGGCACAACGTTCATCGGTGGCCTTGCTGCTGATCGATGTGGATCATTTCAAGGCCTACAACGACCAATACGGGCATCAAGCCGGAGACCAGTGTCTGCGCACCGTGGCGCAGGCCATTGGCGCCTGTTTGCGCAAGCCTCGTGATCTGGTGGCTCGCTGGGGCGGTGAAGAGTTCGCCGTGATCATGAATGGGGCCTCGCTGGAAATGGCCCAGCAGGCAGCAGAGCGGGTCAGGCTGTCGGTTCAGGCTCAGGGCCTGCTGCATGCGGCGTCCCCCACGGCACCGATGGTGACGGTCAGCATCGGCGTGACCTCGGTCGACCCTGGTCCCGAGAGCAGCATCGAGGAGTTCGTTCGCACAGCGGACATGTCCTTGTATGAGGCCAAGGGGCGAGGGCGCAATCGCGTCTGGGCCCGACTGAGCCATCCGATGCCCTCGGAGAGGTCTTGCGCAGCATGAGGATGCACCGGCTCAAACTGCAGTTCGATGCGCCGGAGGTCGAACGGCTCTTCAACGAGTCGACCGCGGCATCGCGATTGCAGCATTTCATGGCCAGTGGCTGGATTGCCTTGCTGGTCTACAACCTGTTTCTGCTGGTGGACTGGCACATCGCGCCCGATGTGTTTCAACTGGCGCTGGCCTTGCGGCTGGGCGTCTTCACGCCACTGTCCGTCGGTGTGCTGCTGCTGGGCATGCGCTACCGCAACTGGATGCTGGCCCATCTGCCGCCGCGATGGATCGAATATGGCATCGCACTCACAGGACTGCTGGCGGCCATGACCATGGCGGCGGTTCTGGTCTTCAATCCCACCATTCAGCAGAGCAACTGGCTGGTGTACTACCACGGTGGCTTTGTCCCCGTGCTCATTTATGGCAACGTGGTGCAACGCCTGAGGTTTGGTGTGGCGGTGGCCTTTTCGGCGAGCATCCTGCTGCTGGAGCTGGCCTGCCTGAGCCTGGCCCTGGACACGGTGTCTGCGGGCCTGCTGATCACCATGCCCGCCTTCATGTTTGTCATGGCGGGCTCCACATTGATCACCAACTATCGGCTGGAGCGCGATGAGCGCGAACGTTATCTGCAACTGTTGCGGGCACAGGATTTGAGGGAGCAATTGCACCAGACGCGCCAGCAACTGGAAGCATCGTCCTTGATGGACCCTTTGACGGGTGTGGCCAATCGACGCTATTTCGATGATTTCCTGCGCACGGTCTGGGACGCGCGTCGTGGCAGCGGGCAGGCCGTGGCCCTGCTGCTGGTGGATGTCGACCATTTCAAGGCATTCAATGACCACTATGGCCACCCGGCGGGTGACGAATGCCTGCGCTACGTGGCGCGGGCGCTCCAGGATCAAGTGACGGGCCGGGATGGCCTGGTCGCTCGTTGGGGCGGGGAAGAGTTTGCCGTGGTCCTGGCTGGCAAGGATGCGGACCAGGCCATGAGCGTGGCGCGCCACATCACGCAGACGATCCAGGGGCTGGGGTTGCGTCATGAGCGATCGGGCACGGCCGCCACGGTCACGGTGAGCGTGGGCGTGGCCATCGCGACACCGGCGGCAGACCAGGCGCTGAGCGGCGACTTGCTGGCCCGCGCCGATGCGGCGCTGTATGAGGCCAAGCGATTGGGCCGAAACCGGGTGGAGATTTCACCGGCGATGCAGGTGCTCGACACGGCTCACTGAGCTTGGCTTGGAGCGCTCTGCTTGTACCTATCGGGTAAGTCCCAGGCCTTTTTGTGCAGCATGGCACGATCAGATCAGCACAGTCCATGCACCAATCCGCCGAAAATGACTGCACGCGAAGCGTTAAGCCCACCGTGCCCAGTGTCATTCATTAACTTGCGACAATGTATATTATGTCAACTTACATGGATGTCACAAAAGACATCATTCGTCGTAACATGGACGGCAGCAGGCCTAGCCATCCCGTGGCCTGAGCCAGAAAGCACTGCAGTTCATTCATGATCGAGGGTTTGAAGTCCATGCTCCCCGCTGCGGCCAGCGCTGCAGCGGATGGGACTCGACCTGCCGTCTCGCCTGCGCCGGCGGACCCCTCGGCCGCGGACACGCTGACGCCTGAAGACCGTGCCTTGTCCACCCTGATCGAGGACACCCTCAGAGGCGGCATCGGATGGTTGCGCTTTCCTCGCATGCTGGAGGCGCGCTTTCAGCGTGAAACGGCGGACTACCGCCTCAAGACCTTGGTGATCGCTGGCACGCTGGTGGCTTTCGTCCTCAATCTGTTCCTGATCTCGGACTACGCCATGATCCCGGACATGTTCGACCAGGCACTGATGGCGCGTCTGTGGATCTTCACGCCCGTCTGCCTGATCGGTCTGTGGCTCATGGTCAAGATCCACCATGTTCTGCTGCGGGAGACGATGGCCATCGGCGCCGACCTGCTGGCTGGCGCGATCCAGATGTGGCTGTGCATCAGCAGCCACAGCCCTCATGCCCAGGCCTACACCACAGGCATGGCCATGATCATCCTGTACTCCAACATCTATGTCCGCACCCGGTTCTGGCTGGCGGCCCCCACCTGCGTGGCGCTGCTGCTGATGTATGCAGGCTCGCTGTGGTTGTTCCCTGAGCCCAAACTGGAATTGATGGCGCCGATCGGTCTGGTCCTGCTGTCCACGGCCGTCTTCACGCTGTTCTACCTCTACACCCTGGAGCACGAGGAACGTCTGAACTACCTGCTGGCCGTGCGGCAGAAATTGCTGCAGCAGGAGCTGAGCAGCGCCAACCGCCAGTTGGAGCGTGTGTCACGGGTCGATGCGCTCACCCAGGTGGCCAACCGTCGCCACTTTGACACTTTCCTGAGCCAGTTGTGGGAGCGTGCAAAGCGCGACGATGCCGAGGTGGGCATCGTGATGCTGGATGTCGATTGCTTCAAACCCTACAACGATCACTACGGACACCCTGCAGGGGATGCCTGCCTGGTTCAGGTGGCCCAGGCCTTGCGCCATAGCCTGAGGCGCCCCGGTGATCTGGTGGCCCGCTACGGTGGTGAGGAGTTCATTGCCGTGCTCTACAAGGCCGGACCGGCCCAGGCCGAGGCGGCCGCCGAGCGGGTGCGCAGTGCCGTGTACGCCCTGGCCCTGCCCCATGCCGCGTCCTTTGTCGATCAGGTGGTCACGGTCAGTGTGGGCGTGGCCACGATGCGGCCTTCAGATCGGCATGCCTCGCCCCAGCGCCTGATTTCCCTGGCCGATGAGGCGCTCTACCGGGCCAAGAACAGAGGTCGCAACCGTGTCTGCCTGCACACGGCCACGGTGCTGCAGCCCGGCGGCAGTTCGTCCTCTGCTGCAGGAGCGCCGCCATGCTGAGCATGTTGAACATGGCGCGCAGACCGGCGGCAGCCATGGGCCTGGATTCGGAAACGGTGCACGCCCTGATCGAGCGTGGATTGAACTCATCCTTCTGGAAGCTGGATCTGCCAGGAGGCCTGGAGCGTGACTATCAGATCACCACCCTGGCCGGGCGCATCTCACACACCTTGCGCAGCGGCTGGTTGGCCTTGCTGATCTTCAACAGCTTTCTGCTGGTCGACTGGCTCATGGCGCGAGATGTGTTCTGGTTCAGCGTGCTGGTGCGTGTGGTCCTGTTCACGCCCCTGTGTCTGATCACGCTGTTTTCAAGCACGCATTACAAACAGAGGATCATTGACGGCATGCTCACGTCCTTCACGGACTGGGTGATCCTGATCAGTGGATGGGGAGCCGCCTTGTGCCTGGCCGTGATCCTCTACGAAAGCCGCAGCCCCTATGTTCACTACTACCATGCCGGTTTCCTGGTGGTGGTCATCTATGGCAATCTGGTGCAGCAATTGGCCTTTCGGTTTGCGATCCTGTTCTCGCTGGGGGTGCTGTGCGTGAGCGTGACAGGGGTCATGATCGTGCCCGACTACCCTGCCCCCATTCGCATCGCCATGATCGAGTTGCTGGCCGTGACGATCTGCTTCACGCTCACCGCCAACTATCTGGTCGAAAAGGCTCGGCGCCGTCGCTACCTGCTGCTGCGTCGTGAGCACACCCTGGTCGAGGACCTCAGTGATGTCAACATGCGCCTGCAAAAGCTCTCGCGCTCGGATGTGCTCACCGGGGTGGCCAATCGTCGGCATTTCCATGACTACCTGACGCAGGTCTGGGAGCGCGCCCGCATCGACCGCAAGCCCATGTCCGTGCTGATGCTCGATGTGGATCACTTCAAGGCCTACAACGACCATTACGGTCACCCAGAAGGCGATGAGTGCCTCAGGCAGATTGCCAAGGCGCTGGAGAGCTCCTTGCGTCGACCGGGGGATTTCGTGGCGCGCTATGGCGGCGAGGAATTCATTGCCGTGCTGCCGGAGGCCGATGCATCGGTGGCCCAACTGGCTGCCGAGCGTGTGCGCCAGAGCATCGAGCGCCTGCAGATGCGTCATGAAGCCTCCCCCACGGCCTCGGTGGTGACCGTGAGCGTTGGCGTCGCCACAGCCGTGCCAGGCATGGCAGGTGTGACCGCGGACAAGCTGGTGTCCTCGGCCGATCGTGCCCTCTACGATGCCAAACATGGCGGGCGCAACCGGGTGAATGTGATCGACAAGGCCTGAGACAGGGCTGGACGCACAGGGGTTGGACACAGTATGATACTGTTCAAATATACAGTATCGCTGTGCACCACCCTGCTCCTGCCAGACCGCTGCCTGAACACCTGCTGCCCGAACACCTGGCCCCTCAACTGTGGCGAGGACACCGGATGGGCACACACGCCCCTGCGGGCTGGGCCAGTGGACATGCGAGTCTGGATGCCGAGTTGCCGGGAGGCGGCTGGCCCCTGCAGACCCTGACGGAGATCCTGCAGCCACCCCAGAGTTGCGCCATCTGGCGTTTGTTGTCGCCAGCCTTGAGCTGCTTCACGGATCGTGGCGGTGTGGTCTTCCTCATTGGGCCGCCCTACCAACCCCATCTGCCAGGCCTGGTGCAGCGGGGGCTTGCCGCGCATCAGGTGTTCTGGGTGCGCTGTGCCTCGCAGGCGGAGCGTCTGTGGGCGGCCGAGCAGGCGCTCAAGGCTCAGGCCGTCAGTGCCGTGCTCTGCTGGTTGCCCCAGGCCCGCCCGGAACACATGCGACGTCTGCAGGCCTGCGCCACACGGCATCCCGGTCTGCTGTTTGCCATGCGGCCTGCCGCAGCCGCCCGCGAGGCGTCTGCAGCGCCTTTGCGGCTGCTGGCTCGCCTGTCGGCCCATCAGGCCCGCCTGGAGGTGGACATCCTGAAACGGCGCGGCCCCCTGCTCACGCAGACACTGGACTTGTCCCTGCCGGATCTGCCCGGCCTGAGGGACCGATCCGATCCGTCCGTGCCAAGGCATCCGGCGCCAGCCATGTCCTGGGCTCGGGGGCATGTCTCAAGCATCGATCATGTCCCAGCGCTGGATCGCCTTGTCATCGGCTGAGTCCTGGCCGGTCACCGCATTGGGCTGGTGGGCCCTGCAGTTCACCCCCCGCGTGGCTCAGGTCGGATCGCACATCCTCCTGGAAGTGCAGGCCAGCTTGCGTCTCTTCGGTGGCCCCGACCGTCTGTACACGCGTCTGGTGGAGGAGGCCCAAGCCATGGGTTGCCCCGGTGGCCGGCTGGCGTGCACGGCCGGGGCCGCCCTGGCCTGCCTGCAGCACGATGCCTCATGGTCAGCGCAGCGACACTGCGACTGGGACACGCCCGTGTCCACCTTGCTCGACCCCCTGCCCTTGAGTGCCTTGTCCGCCGTGGCGGTGCATCAACGCACCCTGGCGCCACTGGGCTGCCGCACTTTGGGTGATGTGCGTCGACTGCCTCGTGGTGGGCTGAGTCGTCGTTTCGGATCTGCCTTGCTGCTGGCGCTGGATCAGGCCTATGGTCAAGCGCCCGAAGTGTTCGAGTGGATGAGTTTGCCCGAGCGCTTCGAGCAGCACCTGGACCTGCACGGTCGGGTGGCCCATGCACAGGCACTGCTGCATGGGGCCGAACATCTCTTGCGCGCCATGTGCGCCTGGCTGGCGGGGCGACAGGCCGGTGTGAGCCGCTTCACCTTGCGCTGGCAGCACGATGGCGCTCGCCATCACAGCGAGACCCCAGGGCAGTTGGTGGTGCCTCTGGCCGATCCGACCCGTGATCTGCAGCGGCTCACCCGTCTGCTGGATGAACATCTGCGCCGCACCACCTTGCTCGCGCCTGTGGACAGCCTGTGCTTGAGGGTGGACAACATCACACGCTTGAGCCTGCACAGCCAGGACCTGTTCGGCGAGCTGGACCCGCAGGCAGGCACGGGGCCGGCCCGTCTGCAAACGCCTTCCGGGTTGCGTGAACACCGCCAGCATCTGCATGCCCTGCTGGAGCGCCTGTCTGTGCGGCTGGGGGGCTCACAGGTGTGCCAGGGGCAGTTGCGAGCCGATCACCGGCCCGAGCAGGCCCAGCATTGGCAGCCCATGACGCCGGACTCCTTGGCAAGCGTGAGCACGGTGCCCCCAGATGTCGCCGTGGACCCCTTGCCCCAGCCAGGCTGGTTGGTGCCCGAGCCGCGTGAAGTGGCCTTGGCATCCCTGCGTCTGCTGGCTGGGCCGCATCGCATCGAAGCCGGTTGGTGGGATGCCCAGGGGCCCCACATGGCGCGCGACTATTTCATCGCGCATCACGAGCAGTCCGGTCTGCTGTGGGTGTTCCGCGAACGCGCCCTGCCCCGGTCCGGTCGTCCTCCGTGGTTCGTACACGGTCTTTTCTGACTTGGCGAGATGTGATGGATCCAGCCGTCCTGCCGTCTTACGCGGAACTGCATTGCGTGTCCAATTTCAGTTTCCAGCGAGGGGCTTCTCACCCGGAGGAGCTGGTCAACCGCGCCCTGACGCTGGGTTACAGCGCCCTGGCCCTGACCGATGACTGCTCTCTGGCCGGTGTCGTGCGGGCACACCTGGCACTCAGGGATGCCCGCAAGCACCCTGACACGGCCATTCCTGCGCTGGCGTTCAAGCTGATTGTGGGCAGTGAGTTCAGTGTCATCCCGGATGAGGGGGGCTGTCCTTTCCGCCTGGTTGTGCTGGCCTGTCATCGGCAAGGGTATGGCTTGCTGTCCGAGTTCATCACACGGGTCCGCCGAGCCTCGGCGGACAAGGGGCACTATCGACTCACGCAGGCGCAAGTGGCCGCGGCAGCGAGCCAGGGGGGGCTCGATGACTGCCAGATCCTGCTGGCCCTGCCCCCTGGGCAGGATGAGGCCCACCAGCTCGCCGCGCGGCAGCAGGCACGCTGGGTGCAGACGCACTTTCCTGGTCGCGCCGCCCTGAGCCTGGCCTTGCATCAATCGATCGAAGACCAGCGCTGGCTGCAGGCATGGCGAGACCTCAGTGCCCACAGCGGTCTGCCGCTCGTGGCCACAGGGGATGTGCTGATGCACCAGCGCTCGCGCAAACCCCTGCAGGATGTCCTGACCGCCACGCGTTTGGGCCGATCATTGCCCCACTGCGGCTTGGCCCTGGAGCGTCACGGCGAGCGGCATCTGCGCAGTCGGCTGAGGCTGAGCCAGCGCTATCCGCCGGACACCATGCAGGCGTCCATCGAGATCGCCGCGTGCTGCCACTTCACGCTCGATGAGCTGCGTTATGAATATCCCGACGAGGTCGTGCCTGAGGGTGAGACCCCGGGCGGCTACCTGCGTCGCATCACCTTCGAAGGCGCGCGTCGACGTTTCCCCCAGGGCATGCCCGATGCCGTGCGCCGCCAGATCGAACACGAACTGAGCCTGATCAGCGAGCTGGCGTTTGAGCACTACTTTCTCACGGTCTACGACATCGTGCGTTTTGCCCGTTCGCGCCAGATCCTGTGCCAGGGGCGTGGCAGCGCAGCCAATTCGGCCGTGTGTTACTGCCTGGGCATCACCGAGGTCGACCCGGCGCGCACGGCGGTGCTGTTCGAGCGCTTCATCTCCCGCGAGCGCAATGAGCCTCCGGACATCGATGTCGATTTCGAGCACCAACGGCGCGAGGAAGTCATCCAGTATCTCTACACGAAGTACGGGCGCGACCGCGCGGCCTTGACCGCCACCGTCATCACCTACCGCACTCGCAGTGCCTTGCGGGATGTCGGAAAGGCCTTGGGCTTCACCCAGGAAGAGATCGATCGTGCGGCCCGCAATCTGCAATGGTGGGATGGACACAGCGCCCTGGCTGAGCGGCTGAGCGAGGTCGGGCTGGATGCACAGGATCCACGTGTCCTGCAGTGGCTGGAGCTCACGCGCACCCTGGTGGGTTTTCCCCGGCACCTGAGTCAGCACACCGGTGGTTTCGTGATCTCGCGCGGGCCGCTGTGCCAAATGGTGCCCATCGAGAACGCCGCCATGCCGGATCGCAGCGTCATCCAGTGGGACAAGGATGACCTCGATGCCCTGGGCTTGCTCAAGGTGGATGTGCTGGCACTGGGCATGCTCACGGCGCTGCGGCGTGCGATGGCGCTCATCGGCCTGCGCCGAGGACAGCCATTCCAGATGCAGGACATTCCGGCCGAAGACCCGGACACCTACGCCATGGCCTGCCGGGCAGACACCATCGGGGTCTTCCAGATCGAGAGCCGGGCGCAGATGAGCATGCTGCCACGCCTGCGCCCCCAGACGTTTTACGACCTCGTGATCGAAGTGGCGCTGGTTCGTCCCGGCCCGATACAGGGCGGCATGGTCCATCCTTATTTGAAGCGCAGGCAGGGTCTGGAGAAGAATGACTCCCCGCCCGGACTGGAAGCCGCGCTGGGCCGCACCCTGGGCATTCCGATCTTCCAGGAGCAGGTGATGCAGGTGGCCGTGATCGCTGCCGGGTTCACGCCGGGCGAGGCCGATGGCCTGAGGCGGGCCATGGCGGCCTGGCGGCGTGCCGGCCACATCGACAAGTACCAGCGGCGCATCGTGCAGGGCATGACCGCGCGGGGGTATACGCTGGCGTTTGCCGAGCAGATCTGTCGGCAGATCGAAGGGTTTGGCTCTTACGGCTTCCCGGAGTCTCATGCCGCCAGCTTTGCTCTGCTGGTCTATGCGAGCGCCTGGATCAAGTGCCATGAGCCGGCCGCCTTTCTCGCCGCTTTGCTCAATGCCCAACCGCTGGGCTTTTACTCGCCGAGCCAGCTCGTGCAGGATGCGCAGCGCCATGGTGTGGAGGTGCTGCCTCCCGACGTGATGCACAGCGAGGTCGACTGTATCCTGACCGGGCTGTCACACCCCTGGCGCCCTGGGGCACCCCAGAACCCGGTGCGACTGGGCTTGCGGATGGTGGACGGACTCTCTCGCGAGGCGGCCGAGCGCATCGTGCAGGCACGCGAGCGCAGCGGTGCGCTCATCGATTCGGTCGAGACCCTGGGGCGTCTGGCCGGGCTGGACCAGCCCTCCCTGCGGGCGCTGGCCGCTGCCGATGCGCTGCGCAGTCTGTCGGGACACCGCCGTCAGCAGGTCTGGGCCGCATCGGCCCTGCACCGACCGCCACCGTTGCTGCAGGCCTCACCGGTCCATGAGCCGCCCCTGAGTCTGCCCGCGCCGCCGGAGGGCGAAGACATCGTCTTCGACTACGCCTCGCTGGGCCTGACCCTGCGTCGTCACCCTCTGGCCTTGTTGCGGCCACAACTGGCTGCGCAGCGCCTGCTGAGCGCCGCCCAGATGAGCGATTTTCCCGACGGCCGCCTGGCCCGCGCCTGCGGCATCGTCACCGTTCGACAGCAGCCGGGCACGGCTTCGGGCGTGGTCTTTGTGACCCTGGAGGATGAAACCGGGACGGTCAATGTCGTGGTCTGGCGCGATCTGCGTGACAAGCAACGGCGCGAACTGGTGCATGCTCGCCTGCTGGCGGTCTATGGCGTGTGGCAGCGCCAGGGCGAGGTCTGCCACCTGATCGCCCATCGGCTCAAGGACATGAGCCCCCTGCTGGGACGCCTGATGACCCAGAGTCGGGATTTTCACTGAACAGACCCGTCTCTGGATGTTGCTATATTCAAGTCGGTCAGGGGCAGTTCCAGTGAAGGTTTCCCCGTATCACTCTCACGGGACGCATGTGAACAGCACCACCTTGATCAAACTGAACCGTTCGGAACAAGCCAATCTGGTGGCGGAAGGCCCCATGGGGCCCATCAACGTGCCCTATCTGCTGCGATTCGATCGCCCGGTGGACACGGACCTTCTCAGGCAGTCTCTGTGGGATCTGATGATGGCCCAACCGCGCTTGCGAGCTGTGCTCAGCCCTGGGTGGTTCACCTATCAGCTTGAAGTGCTGGACGACGAATTTCTGCTGCGTCAGCTGTTCGATGTCGCCTTCAGTGTGTGGACAGGGGTGCCGATGGACACCCCGGCTCATACCGAAGCCGCGCACACACAAGAGCTCAATACCCCGATTTCTCTGCAGCGCAATCTGCCCTGGCGGGCCGTCTACGATCCTCGCCCCGAGCAACCTGTGCTCATCTTCAATGTGCACCATGTGATGGCCGATGGCGCCACCATGGGCTTTCTGACCCAGGCCCTGCTGGCCCGACTGCAAGGGCAGGCCATGTCACCCAGCCCCATCGAGTCACCCAGCCAGAGGCTCGGCCTGTGGCCCAGGCGGCCATGGCAGTGGCCAGGCATGGTGTGGGCCCTGGTGCAGGCCCATCGACGCGATGCGCGTCGCGCCAAGGGCGCTCGCATCGTGACCTTGCAGACACGCCACTACCCACGCTTCAGCCACGCCAAGGTGCATCATGCCGAACTGCCCTGCACACTGACACAGTTCAAGGCGGCGGCCAAGGCGGCCAACACCACGGTCAACACCCTGCTGACCGCCTGTCTGGCCCAGATCTTTCTGGCGCCTCACCGTCAGGATCCCAAGGCGCAGGCGGTGCTGCGTATTGCCGTGGACTTGCGAAAGTATTTTCCCGAGGGTCATGCGCCACGCATGGGCAATTTCGTGGTCAACATGGTGATCCGCGCAGGACATGAAAGCTCTCTGGCGGACCAGATCAAGTCCATCCACGAGCAGATCACCGATCATCTGGCGCGTTTCGAGCGCCATGAGCGCGCCATCCCCTATCTCTTGCTGGCAGGCCTGCCGTTCATTGGCCTGCGGCTGATGAGCAAGCTGCTGCAATCCATGCGCGCGAGCGGCGGTCTGGCCAAGACCACCTGCTTTCTGACCAACCTGGGCAGTGCCGATGTCCTGCAGCCCAAAGGAGACGGCCCACGGCTGACCGAGCTGAGACCGCTCAGTGTGGGTCCGTCCTTCTTCATGGCTGCGTCATCGCTGGCCGACAAGATGTTCCTGACCTTGTGCCACCAGCATGTGGACTTTGATCAGGGCACCATCGACGAATTCCTGGTCGCGCTGCAACAGCAGGTCCAGAGCCTGCCGCGCTGAAGCGCGTCCCGATCAGCGCTTGCGCACCGGCATCAGGTCGGTGCACGATCCATGCGCTGCCTCGGCAGCCAGGCCGACACTCTCACCCAGGGTCGGATGGGGATGGATGGTCTTGCCGATGTCGATCTCGTCGGCGCCCATCTCGATGGCCAGTGCCACCTCGCCAATCAGGTCGCCCGCATGCGTGCCCACGATGCCGCCACCGACAATGCGGTGTGTCTCGGCATCAAAGAGCAGTTTGGTAAAGCCCTCGGCGCGGCCATTGGCCAGCGCGCGCCCAGAGGCCCCCCAGGGAAACAGCCCCTTCTTGAGTGCGATGCCCTGCGCCTTGGCCTGCTCCTCCGTCAGCCCCACCCAGGCGATCTCGGGGTCGGTGTAGGCCACACTGGGGATCACGCGGGCATCAAAGACCACGCGGGCCAGGGCCTCATCACCCAGCAACTCACCTGCGATCACCTCGGCCGCCACATGGCCCTCATGCACAGCCTTGTGGGCCAGCATCGGTTGCCCGACGATGTCGCCAATGGCGAACAGACTGGGCACTTGGGTGCGCATCTGGGCATCCACCGGGATGAAGCCGCGCTCATTGGGGCTCAGCCCCGCCTTGTCGGCACCGATCTTGCGGCCATTGGGGCTGCGACCCACCGCCTGCAAGACCAGGTCATAGGTCTGCGGCTCGGGCGCGGCCTCGCCGGCCTTGGCCGCCTCGAAACTGACACGGATGCCCTCGGGCGTGGCCTCGGCACCCACGGTCCTGGTGCCCAGCATGATGCGATCGAAGCGTGGTGCATTGAACTTCTGCCACACGCCGACCAGATCCCGATCGGCACCGGGCATCAGGGTGTCGCTCATCTCGACCACGTCGATGCGAGCACCCAGGGTGGAGTACACCGTGCCCATTTCCAGGCCGATGATGCCGCCACCGATGACCAGCATGCGCCGGGGTACGGAGGGCAGCGCCAGCGCCCCGGTCGAGTCGACCACGCGAGGGTCATCAGGCAGGAAGGGCAGTCGCACCGCTTGCGAGCCCGCCGCGATGATGCAGCGCTTGAAACTCAGTGTGCTGGACTCGCCGGTCTTGTCCTGCGCCGCACCCGTGGTGGCCTCGACCGACACATGGTGTGCATCGATCAAGCTGCCGTAACCCCGCACCACGCGCACCTTGCGCGCCTTGGCCATGCCCGCCAGGCCGCCTGTGAGCTTGCCCGTGACCGCGGACTTGTGCGCACGCAGCTTGTCCAGATCGAGTTGGGGCGTGCCATAGCTGATCCCCAGAGCCGCAAAGTGCTTGACCTCATCCATCACCGAGGCCACATGCAGCAGGGCCTTGGAGGGAATGCAGCCCACATTCAGGCAAACGCCACCCAGCTCGGCATACCGCTCGACCAAGATCACCTTGAGCCCCAGATCCGCCGCACGGAAGGCCGCGCTGTAGCCACCAGGGCCGCCGCCGAGCACGAGCACATCACAATCGGTCTCGACCGGGGGGGGCGTCGTCGACGAGGGCGCGCTGGGCGCCGCGACAGGCACCGCCGGGGCGGAAGGCACCGCTGCCGTCACGACCGGCGTGGCTGTGGCGGTCGATGGGGCTGCGGTGGCCGCACCCTCCTCCACCTCCAGTGTCAGGATCTGCTGACCCAGGCTCACCTTGTCGCCCAGCTTGACCGTGATCTCGCCCACCACCCCGGCACGGGGCGAGGGCACCTCCATGGATGCCTTGTCGGACTCCAGGGTGATCAGGCTCTGCTCGGCCTCGATGCGCTGGCCAGGCTTGACCAGGATCTCGATGACCGCAGCGTCGGCGATGTCGCCCAGATCGGGCACGGGAACAGGAATCAATGCCATCTCGTGCCCCCTCAGACCAGTGCGCGGCGGAAATCGGCCAGCAAGCTGGCCAGGTAGGTATTGAAGCGTGCGGCCGATGCGCCATCGATGACACGGTGGTCATAGCTCAGGCTCAGGGGCAGCATCAGACGGGGCTCGAAGGCCGAGCCGTTCCACACCGGCTTCATGGCCGATCGGCACACCCCCAGGATGGCCACCTCGGGCGCATTGATGATCGGGGTGAAGGTGGTGCCTCCAAAGCCCCCGAGCGACGAGATCGAGAAATTGCCGCCCTGCATCTCGGCCGGTGTCAGCTTGCCCTCGCGGGCCTTGGCCGCCAGCGCCGCAGTCTCGGTGGCCAACTGGCTCAGGCTTTTGCTGTCGACATCGCGGATCACCGGCACGACCAGCCCGTTGGGCGTGTCGGCCGCAAAGCCGATGTGAACGTATTGCTTGAGCACCAGGTCGTCGCCATCCAGCGATGCATTGAATTGCGGGAACTTGCGCAACGCCACGGCACAGGCCTTGAGCAGGAAGGCCAGCAAGGTGAACTTGAGCCCGGCCTTGGCGTGCTCGTCGTTGAGCTTGAGGCGGAAGGCCTCCAGTTCGGTGATGTCCGCCTCGTCATGGTTGGTGACATGGGGAATGCGCACCCAGTTGCGGTGCAGGTTCGCACCCGAGATTTTCTTGATGCGCGACAGCGGTTGGCGCTCGATCGGACCGAATTTGCTGAAATCGACCTTGGGCCAGGGCAGCAAGGTCATGCCACCCAGGTCGGCGACCCCGGTGCTCGCTCCGCCACTGGCGACAGGGGCAGCCGGCGTGGTCGCACCGGTGAGCGCTCCCTTGACGAAGTTCTGCACGTCCACATGGGTGATACGCCCTTTGGGCCCACTCCCAGGGACCTGGGCCAAGGGCACGCCCAGTTCACGCGCGAAACGTCGGACCGAGGGCGATGCATGCGGTACGCTGGCGCTGGGCTCGGCCGGCAGCGCAGCCAGGGCGGCTGTCGGGTGGGTCCGCTCGACGGGCTCGGCAGCGACCGGCGCAGGTGACGACGCGGGTGTCACCACAGCGGCGGCCACGGGGGCGGGAGCCGCCGCTGGCGCGGCGCCTTGAGTCGCCTCCGCGACCTCCAGCACTGCCACCAGCGAGCCCTGGCTGACTTTGTCACCCAGGCGCACCCGCAGCTCCTTGAGCACCCCGGCATGGGTCGAGGGCACCTCCATCGACGCCTTGTCGGACTCGATGGTGATCAGGCTCTGCTCCAGTTTGATGGGATCGCCGGGCTGGACCAGCAGTTCAATCACGGCCGCATCGGACACGTCGCCGATGTCGGGCACAGTCAGTTCAATGAGTGCCATGGCGGCGCACCTCAGGCGTAAAGCGGGTTGATCTTGTCGGGGTTGATGCCATAGCTGGCAATCGCATCCACGACGGACTCCGGCGGCACCAGGCCCTCTTCAGCCAGCGACTTGAGCGCGGCCACCACGATGTAGTGACGATTGATCTCGAAGTGCTCGCGCAGACGGTAGCGAAAGTCGCTGCGCCCGAAGCCATCGGTGCCCAGCACCTTGTAGCTGCGCCCCTTGGGAATGAAGGCCCGGATCTGCTCGGGCAAGGCCTTGACGTAATCGGTCGAGGCCACCACCGGGCCGGCGTGGTTCTGCAACTGCTGCGTCACGAAAGGCAGGCGTTGGGGCGCAGTCGGGTGCAGCAGGTTGTAGCGCTCGGCGTCCTGACCGTCTCGGGCCAGCTCATTGAAGCTGGGGCAACTCCAGACATTGGCGCTGACGCCCCAGTCGGCTTCCAGCAACTCCTTGGCCGCGATGGATTCGCGTAGGATCGAACCCGATCCCAGCAGGTTGACACTGGGCGCACCGGGTTTGCCGCCCTCTTGCAGCAGGTACATGCCCTTGATGATCTCGCTCTCGGTGCCCAGGCGCAGGCCGGGCTGAGCGTAGTTCTCGTTGAGCAGGGTCAGGTAATAAAAGACGTTTTCCTGGCGCTCGACCATGCGCTTGAGGCCGTTTTGAATGATCACGGCCACCTCGTGCGCGAAGCTGGGGTCATAGCTCAGGCAGTTGGGGATGGTGCCCGCCACCAGTTGGCTGTGGCCGTCCTCGTGCTGCAAGCCCTCGCCATTGAGCGTCGTGCGCCCGGAGGTGCCCCCCAGCAGGAAGCCACGCGCCTGCATGTCGCCCGCGGCCCAGGCCAGATCCCCGATGCGCTGCAAGCCGAACATCGAGTAGTAGACATAGAAGGGGATCATCACCCGGTTGTTGGTCGAGTAGGAGGTGGCCGCCGCGATCCAGGAACTCATGCCCCCAGCCTCGTTGATGCCCTCCTGCAGGATCTGGCCAGCCTTGTCCTCGCGGTAGTACATGACCTGATCGCGATCGACCGGGGTGTACTTCTGGCCCTCGGGCGCGTAGATGCCGATCTGGCGGAACAGACCCTCCATGCCGAAAGTGCGCGCTTCGTCCACCAGAATGGGCACCACGCGGGGGCCCAGATGGGGATCGCGCAGCAGCGGCGTCAGACAACGCACGAAGGCCTGGGTGGTCGAGATCTCGCGCCCTTCGGTCGTCGGCTCCAGGATGCTCTGGAAGGCGGACAGATCCGGCACGGTCAGTGTCTCTTCGGCCTTGGGGCGACGTTTGGGCAAGTAGCCGCCCAGCGCCTGACGCCGCGCATGCAGGTACTGCATCTCCGGCGTGTTGTCGGCTGGCTTGATGAAGGGCAGCTTGGGGATGTCTTCGTCGGGCACGGGGATGTTGAAGCGATCGCGGAAGATCTTGATGTCCTCGTCCGTGAGCTTCTTGGTCTGGTGGGCCGTGTTCTTGCCCTCCCCGCTCTTGCCCATGCCAAAACCCTTGACGGTCTTGATCAGCAGCACGGTCGGCTGGCCGGTGTGGTTCACGGCCGCGTGATAGGCCGCGTAGACCTTTTGCGGATCGTGTCCGCCCCGGTTGAGGCGCCAGATGTCATCGTCCGACATGCGGGCCACCATCTCCAGCGTCCGGGGGTCTCGGCCGAAGAAGTGCTCGCGCACGAAGGCCCCATCATTGGCCTTGCAGGCTTGGTAGTCGCCATCGACCATCTCCATCATGATCTGGCGCAGGATGCCGTCCTTGTCTCGCGCCAGCAGCGGATCCCAGTACGAGCCCCACAGCAGCTTGATCACGTTCCAGCCGGCACCGCGGAACTCGCCTTCGAGTTCCTGCACGATCTTGCCGTTGCCTCGCACCGGACCATCCAGGCGCTGCAGATTGCAGTTGATGACGAAGATCAGGTTGTCGAGCTTCTCGCGTGCGGCCAGGCCGATGGCACCCAGCGATTCGGGCTCGTCCATCTCGCCGTCACCGCAGAAGCACCAGACCTTGCGTTGGCTCGTGTCGGCAATGCCCCGGGCATGCAAGTACTTGAGAAAGCGTGCCTGATAGATCGCCGTGATGGGCCCCAGGCCCATGGAGACGGTCGGGAACTGCCAGAACTCGGGCATGAGCTTGGGGTGGGGGTAGCTCGACAGCCCCTTGCCACCCACCTCCTGGCGGAAATTGATCAGTTGCTCTTCCGTGAGGCGGCCTTCCAGGAAGGCTCGGGCATAGATGCCGGGGGCCGAGTGCCCCTGGATGTAGAGCAGGTCGCCGCCATGGTCGGGCGTGTCGGCGTGCCAGAAGTGGTTGAAGCCGATACCCAGCATGGTCGCCAGTGAGGCGAAGGACGAGATGTGGCCGCCCAGATCGCCACCATCGGCCGGGTTGTGCCGGTTGGCACGCACGACCATGGCCATGGCGTTCCAGCGCATGTAGCTGCGCAGGCGCTCCTCGATCTCGAGGTTGCCAGGGCAGTGGGCCTCGTCCTCGACCTCGATGGTGTTGACGTAACCGGTGTTGGCCGAAAATGGCATGTCGATGCCCGACTGGCGGGCGTGCTCGAGCAAGGCTTCGAGCAGTTCATGGCCGCGTGCGCGGCCTTCGGTCTCGATGACGCCCGACAGCGCATCGAGCCACTCACGGGTTTCCTGGGGATCCTGGTCCTGGGGTGTGGACAATTTCGGATCAAGAGCAGACATGGGTTCAGTCTCCTGTTGAGGGTCGGCTTGACCCCAGTATGGATGCCAAGCCAGTTTCGCGACCTCGGATAAGTAGGGCGAAGCAACGTGAATTTAGGCCCAAATCGCGGGATTGGTGATCGTGGGTATCCACATTGATAATTCGGCCATGGTATTTCCTGTTTCGTCCACTCCCCTGCCCCCGCCTCAGCCCGCCCAGAATGTGGGCAATGCGCGACGCCTCTTCTGGCGCTGGTGGCGCCAGCAATCACCTAGCACACAGGACCGTTATGCGACCTTGGGCCCCCTGGTCTCGGTTCTGCTGTTTCTGGCTGCCATCATTGCGGCCTTCTGGTATTTGCGAAATGAAGAGCTGGAGCGTGAACAGGAGTCGGTCAAACGCGACACTGAGGTGGTTCAGCAACAGATTCGCCTGCGTCTGATCGAAAACCAGGAGCAGTTGCTCAGATTGGCCCGTGAAATCAGCGTGCGCGCGGTCAATCCCGAGCAATTCATGAACCAGGCGGCCGACTTTGTCCGCGCGCGGCCCGAGGTGGTGGGCGTCAGCTGGGTTCAGGCCGACGAGCGGGTCAAGGCGGCGCAACTGGGCCAGAACCTGGGCATGGATGCGTCCCGGTCACTTGATCTGGACCTCTATAACAACCACAACGAGGGCTACACCCCCTTGCTGCCCCAGCGTGAAGAGCCCAAGAGCGCCTTCAAGCTGGCGCGCGAGCGCAATCAGCCGGTGTATTCGCAGGCCTACAAGAACGCCAACGGGCTGCGCGTCATCCAGGTGCACGTGCCCCTGATCGACCGCAGTGGCTTTGTGGGCACCCTGGTGGCCGAGTACTCGCTGGACTCGATGATGCGCTTTCTGGTGCCGCGTGAGGTGGCCAGCCGCCATGCCATGAGCCTGGTGCAGGTCAATGGCCAGACCCTGACCACCACCGACATCCCCGCGGAGGACTCCGGCGCCAAACCCACGTTTGTGTACGAGGTCATCGTCACGCCCGTGGGCAATGGCCTGCTGTTGCGCGGCGAAGGCTTCAAGACCTCGTCCAACCTGATCGGCAACACCCTGTTCTGGATGGTGGTGGCGCTGTCGGGGCTGACGGTGTGGACGCTCATGGGCACCTTGCAGCACATGCGCCGCCGCACCGACATCCAGCGCACTCTGGTGCAGGAAACCAATTTCCGCCGGGCCATGGAAAACTCCATGCTGACCGGCATGCGCACCATCGACCTGGAAGGGCGCATCACCTACGTCAACCCGGCGTTTTGCGCCATGACGGGCTTCTCGGAGGCCGAACTGATCGGCTGCACTCCGCCCTACCCTTACTGGCCCAAGGATCGCCTGGACGAGTTCAACCGCATGTTCCAGCAGGAGTTGCTGGGTCGCAGCCCGACCGGGGGGCTGGAAGTGGTGGTGCAACGCCGTGATGGCAGCACCTTCGATGCTCGCATGTACGTCTCTCCCCTGATCGATGCCCAGGGCGACCAGACGGGCTGGATGACGTCGGTGACCAACATCACCGAGGCCAAGCGCGTGCGAGACCAGCTCAGCGCGGCCCACGAGCGCTTCACCACGGTGCTGGAGGGGCTGGATGCCGCCGTGTCGGTGGTGTCCGTGCAACAAAACGAATTGCTGTTTGCCAACCGCTCCTACCGTCTGTGGTTCGGCGGCAGTCCTGAGGCTCACATGGAGCTCACCGGCGGCGATGTGTCCGCCGCTGACGGGCTGGGCGAGTCCGACGAGTCGGTGGACAACTTTGGCGGTCTGCCCACCCAGCATCTCACCGACGCGGGGGGGGATGCCCGGGAAGCCTTTGTCGAGTCGGTTCAGAAATGGTTCGACGTGCGTGCACGCTACATCCAGTGGACCGACGGCCGCCTGGCGCAGATGCTGATCGCCACGGACATCACCGAGCGTCGGCAAGCCGAGGAGGCCGCCGCCCGGCAGGCGGAAAAGGCCCAGTTCACCAGCCGCCTGATCACCATGGGTGAAATGGCATCCACCGTGGCGCACGAACTCAACCAGCCCCTGGCGGCCATCTCCAACTACTGCAGCGGCATGATCAGCCGCATCAAGAACGGCGCCATCGACAACGATGGCCTGATCGAGGCGCTGGAGAAAACCTCCCGCCAGGCGCAACGCGCCGGTCAGGTGATCCACCGCATCCGGCAGTTCGTCAAGCGCAGCGAGCCCCAGCGCCAGATGAGCCGTGTGCGAGACATCACGGATGCGGTGCTGGATCTGGCCAGCTTCGAGATGAAGCGCCGCCGAGTGACCCTCAACGCCGTCATCGGCCAGCGCCTGCCCAATCTCTGCGTGGACCCCATCTTGATCGAGCAGGTGCTGCTCAATCTGCTCAAGAATGCGGCCGAGGCCATCGACAACGCCGACACCGTCCAATCGCGCCGGATCGTGGATCTGCGTGTCACGCAGCGCAACACCGAAGATCAGGGCCCGGTGGTCGAGTTCACCGTCAGCGACGGCGGCCCGGGCATGAAGGAAGAGATGCTGGGCAAGCTCTTCGAGGCCTTCAGCTCGACCAAGGCCGACGGCCTGGGCATCGGCCTGAGCCTGTGTCGTTCCATCATTGAGTCACATCATGGTCGCATCAAGGCCGAGAACATCTACAATGGCTCCACGGTGATGGGTTGCCGTTTCACGTTTACCCTACCCATTGAAGACGCCGCGCCGGAAGGCAAGGCCTGAGCCCCGTGTGTTGCCGGGGCCCCTCCATCAACCAACGATAGATCTGCACAAACCCATGAGTCTGATCCCCAAGAAAGGCACCGTGTACGTGGTCGATGACGATGAAGCCGTGCGCGACTCGCTGCAATGGCTTCTCGAGGGCAAAGACTACCGGGTGCGGTGCTTTGACTCGGCCGAGTCCTTCCTGGCCCGCTTCGACCCCCGTGAGGTCGCCTGCCTGATCACCGACATCCGCATGGACGGCATGAGCGGGCTGGAGTTGCAGGACAAGCTGCTCGATCGCAAGTCGCCTCTGCCCATCGTGTTCATCACCGGTCACGGCGACGTGCCCATGGCGGTCAACACCATGAAGAAGGGCGCGATGGACTTCATCGAAAAGCCCTTCAAGGAAGACGCCCTGGTGTCCCTGGTCGAGCGCATGCTCGACGAGGCTCGCGTGTCCTTCTCGCAATCGCAGGAAGCGGCCAGCCGTGACGCCCTGTTGTCTCGCCTGACCACCCGCGAAGCGCAGGTGCTCGAGCGCATCGTCGCTGGCCGTCTGAACAAGCAGATCGCCGACGATCTGGGCATCAGTATCAAGACCGTCGAAGCCCACCGCGCCAATGTGATGGAAAAGCTCAACGCCAACACCGTGGCCGACCTGCTCAAGATCGCCCTGGGTGCCAGCGGACAACCCGGTGCACCGGCGGCCAAGGCCTGAGCACGGGCCCGATCTTGCGCTCTCTTCCAAAGGCCGCTTCTGCAAGCGGCCTTTTTCAGTTTTTCAGATCCCCCTACTTTCTCCGACCTGCCCCATGACTGCACAACTCATCGACGGCAACGCCCTGTCCAAGCAACTGCGCGCTGAAGTGGCGCAACGCGCCGCCGCGCTCACCGCCAAGGGCGTCCGCCCCGGTCTGGCCGTGATCCTGGTGGGTGACAACCCGGCCAGCCAGGTTTATGTGCGCAACAAGGTCAAGGCCTGCGAGGACGCCGGGCTTCACTCCGTGCTGGAAAAGTACGACGCCACCCTGACCGAGGCCGACCTGCTGGCCCGCGTCGAGGCCCTCAACAACGACCCCAGCATCCACGGCATCCTGGTCCAGTTGCCCCTGCCCAAGCACATCGATGACCACAAGGTGATCGAGTCCATCTCGCCCATCAAGGACGTGGATGGCTTCCATGTGGCCAGCGCAGGCGCCCTCATGGTGGGCGAAACAGGCTTCAAGGCCTGCACGCCCTATGGCTGCATGAAGATGCTCGAATCCATCGGCATGAAGGACCTGCGAGGCAAGCACGCGGTGGTCATCGGCCGCTCCAACATCGTCGGCAAGCCCATGGCCATGATGCTGCTGCAGGCCAATGCCACGGTCACGGTCACGCACAGCGGCACGGCCGATCTGGCTCACCACACCCGTCAGGCCGACGTGGTGGTGGCCGCCGTGGGCAAGCGCAATGTGCTCACGGCCGACATGATCAAGCCCGGCGCCGTGGTGATCGACGTGGGCATGAACCGCGACGACGAGGGCAAGCTCTGCGGCGATGTGGATTTTGCCGGCTGCAAGGACGTGGCAGGCTACATCACCCCTGTCCCCGGCGGGGTCGGCCCCATGACGATTACCATGTTGCTGGTCAACACCATCGAGGCCGCCGAGCGCGACGCAGCGCAACGCGCCTGAGCTGGTTCTTTCATCTGCACACCATGAGCACCAATCCCTTGCTTGATACCACCGGCTTGCCGCTGTTTGACCAGATCAAACCGGAGCACGTCACCCCTGCGATGGACGAACTGCTGGCGCAGGCCGACGCTGCGCTGGAGAAAGTGACAGGCCCGAGTGTGCCCGCCGACTACGATGCGCTGTCGCTCGTGCTCGATGTGATCACCGAACAACTGGGTCGTGCCTGGGGCGCCGTGGGGCACCTCAACAGCGTGGCCGACACGCCGGAGCTGCGTGCGGCCTACAACGAGAACCTGCCCCGCGTGACCGAGTTCTACACGCGACTGGGGTCCGATGAGCGCCTGTACGCCAAGTACAAGGCCCTGCATCAGGCCCAGGCGGACCTGCCCGTGCATGAGCAATTGAGCCCCGCACGGGCACGCGCCCTGGACAATGCCCTACGTGGCTTCGTGCTCGGTGGTGCGGAACTGCAGGGCGAGGCCAAGGCACGCTTTGCCGCCATCCAGGAGCAACAGGCCGCCTTGTCGCAGGCCTTCTCCGAACATGTGATGGATGCCACCGACGGCTTCAGCTTCTATGCATCCACCGAAGAGATGAGCGGGGTGCCGCAGGACGTGCAGGATGCCACCCGTGCAGCGGCCCAGGCCGAAGGCAAAGACGGCCACAAGTTGACACTGCACATGCCCTGCTACCTGCCGGTCATGCAGTACGCCACGCACCGCCCCTTGCGAGAGGTGCTCTACCGCGCCTACGCCACCCGTGCCAGTGAATTCGGGGATGCCGCCCGTGACAACAGTGCCCTGATGCAGCAATTGCTGTCCCTGCGCCAGGAAGAGGCGCAACTGCTGGGCTATGGCAGCTTCGCCGATGTCTCTCTGGTGCCCAAGATGGCCCAGAGCCCCCAGCAGGTCATGGACTTCCTGCGCGATCTGGCCCGTCGCGCCCGCCCCTATGGCGAGAAGGACATGGCCGAGTTGCGCGAATTCGCCCGTACAGAACTGGGGCTGGAAGACCTGCAATCCTGGGACATCGCCTTTGCCAGCGAAAAACTCAAGGAAGCCCGCTACGCCTTCAGCGAGCAGGAGGTCAAGCAGTACTTCACCGAGCCCACGGTGCTCAAGGGCCTGTTCGGCCTGATCGAAAAGCTCTTTGACGTGCGCATCGTGCCGGACTCGGCCCCGGTGTGGCATGAGTCGGTGCGTTTCTTCCGCATCGAGCGCGATGGCGCCGGTCCTCAATTGGTGGGCCAGTTCTACCTGGACCCCTATGCCCGCCCCGGCAAGCGCCCTGGCGCCTGGATGGACGATGTGCGCGGCCGCTGGACACGCCCGGACAACCATGTCACGCAGACCCCGGTGGCCCATCTGGTGTGCAACTTCGCCAAGGGGGTGGGTGACAAGCCGGCCCTGCTGCCTCACGACGACGTCATCACCCTGTTCCACGAGTTCGGTCACGGCCTGCACCACATGCTGACCCAGGTGAACGACATCGGTGTGTCGGGCATCAGCGGCGTTGAGTGGGATGCGGTTGAATTGCCCAGTCAGTTCATGGAGAACTTCTGCTGGGAATGGGGCGTGGTCCAGCAACTGACCTCCCATGTCGACTCGGGCGAGTCCCTGCCCCGCGCGCTGTTCGACAAGATGCTGGCCGCCAGGAACTTCCAGAGCGGCATGCAGACCTTGCGCCAGATCGAGTTCTCGCTGTTCGACATGCGCATCCATGCCGAACCGGGCAGCGACCAGCGCATCCAGGCGGTGGCTGACGAGGTTCGCCAGGAGGTCTCCGTGCACATTCCGCCGGCCTTCAATCGCTTCCAGCACAGCTTTTCACACATCTTTGCAGGCGGTTATTCGGCCGGTTATTACAGTTACAAGTGGGCTGAGGTGCTGTCTGCCGATGCCTATGCGGCCTTCGAAGAGGCAGCCACGCCAGATCAAGGCGTGTTGAATGCCGAGGTGGGGCGTCGTTATCGAGAAGCCATCCTGGAGGCCGGCGGCAGCCGCTCCGCCATGGAGAACTTCAAGGCCTTCCGGGGCCGCGAGCCCCAGATCGACGCCCTGCTGCGTCATCAGGGCATGGCCTGAGCGCGTTACAGTCATATATCTCGCCCACCCATAGTCTTCATATCGAGGTCGCCATGCAACGCGCTCATCGTCCCGCCCGCTCACCTCTGGCCTGGCCCAAGGCAGCACGCGCCGTGCAGGTGGTCGGCTTGCTGGCCGTGGTGATGAGCTCACCTGCCTGGGCCCTCTACAAGGTGGTGGGCCCCGATGGCAAGGTGACCTACACCGATCGCCCGTCGACCGACCGGCCCAGCCAGACCATCAGGGCCAATGGCGCCACGTCATCCACAGGCAGCTTGCCGCTGGAGTTGCGGCAGGTTGCCAGCAAGTACCCTGTCACTTTGTATTCGTCCCGCGACTGTGCACCCTGTGATCAGGGGCGCAGTGCCTTGCAGCGTCGTGGCATCCCCTTCTCCGAGAAGCTGGTCGAGACCAAGGAAGACATCGACTCCCTGCAGCGCCTGGAGGGCAGCACCCAGGTGCCTGTGTTGCGCATTGGTCAGCAACAGATGAGGGGCTTCCAGGAGCGTGAATGGATGAGTTATCTGGATGCGGCTGGCTACCCTGCCAAATCCGTGTTGCCTCCGGGTTATGCCTGGCGCAGCGCTACCCCCTTGGTGCAGGTGACCGAAGCGCCTGTGCGCGCCAAACCCATTCCTCCCATGAAGCGCGAGACACCGATCGTCCCCCCTGTAGGGCAACCCGAGATCCCTCCCGGCTTCCGTTTCTGAACTGAACACGTGTCCCCTTCTCCTCAAGGCCCGCAGGTCGCCGTCATCGGCGCGGGCCCGGCCGGCCTCATGGCCGCCGAGATCCTGGCTGCTGGCGGTGCTCGCGTCGATGTCTACGACGCCATGCCCTCCGTCGGCCGCAAGTTCCTGCTGGCCGGTCGCGGTGGTCTGAACCTCACGCACGCCGAGCCCGTCGACCCCTTTGTCGGGCGCTATGCCCACCCTCAGGCCCAGGCGGCCCTCTCACCCATGGTCCGGGCCTTTGATGGCCAGGCCGTTCGAGACTGGGCTCAAGGGCTGGGCATCGACACTTTCGTGGGCACCTCATCGAGGGTGTTCCCGACGGACCTGAAGGCCGCGCCCCTGCTGAGGGCCTGGTTGCATCGACTGCGGCAGCAAGGGGTGCGCTTCCACATGCGGCACCGCTGGCAGGGCTGGACGGACGATGGCGCCTTGCGTCTGCTGCATGGTGACGAGGAGATCATGGTCAGGCCTGATGCCACCGTGCTGGCACTGGGCGGCGCCAGCTGGGCGCGCCTGGGATCAGACGGTGCCTGGGTGCCCTGGCTGCAGTCCCGGGGCATCGAGATCGCGATGCTGCAGGCGGCCAACTGCGGTTTTGATGTGGCGCCCACCCGGCCGGATGCCTCGGGATGGAGCACTCACCTGAGCGACCGCTTCGCCGGACAACCCATCAAGCCCGTGGCACTGACCTTCACCGACCTCGATGGCCAAGTGCAGCGACAGCAAGGTGAATTCGTGCTCACCGCCACCGGGGTGGAAGGCAGTCTGATTTACGCCTTTTCCGGCCGCATCCGCGACACCATGGTTCGCGATGGCCAGGCCACAATCTGGCTGGACCTGCTGCCCTCCCACACGGCGGAGCAGGTCCTGGCCGAAGTGAGTCGGCCTCGCGGGCCACGCAGCCTGTCGACCCACCTCAAGAGTCGACTGGGTCTGCAGGGCCTGAAAATGGCCCTTCTGCACGAACTGCTCACCCCCGAACAACTGGCCGATGCCCGCCAACTGGCCGAGGCCATCAAGGCCCTGCCCCTGACACTGCTGCGTCCCCGTCCGATCGACGAAGCCATCAGCACCGCCGGTGGGGTGCGCTTCGACGCGATGGACGAACACCTGATGCTCCAGCGTCAGCCTGGTGTGTTTTGCGCAGGCGAGATGCTGGATTGGGAAGCGCCCACCGGGGGCTACCTGCTCACGGCCTGCCTGGCCACTGGCCGACACGCCGCGCAGGGACTGCTGGCCTGGTGGTCACAGGCCAAAGAGCTCAGAACGTCAGCGTCTTGACACCTGCAGGTGTGCCCAGCAAGCACACCTGCGCACGGTTGCGCGCAAACACACCCACGGTCACCACTCCGGGGATCTGGTTGATGTCCGCCTCGAACTGAGCCGGCTGGGTGATGCTCAGTCCGGTCACGTCCACGATGAGGTTGCCGTTGTCGGTGATCACGCCCTCACGCACCTTGCCCTCGCCCCCCAGCCGAGCAAAGGCACGAATCACCTGCGCGGCGGCCATGGGGATCACCTCGACCGGCAGCGGGAACTTGCCCAGGGTTTGAACCAGCTTGGACTCGTCCGCGATGCACACGAACTGCTCGGCCAGATCGGCAACGATCTTCTCGCGCGTGAGGGCTGCGCCGCCACCCTTGATCATGTAGCCGCTGTGATCGATCTCGTCGGCGCCATCAATGTAGACGCCCAGAGACGTGACCGATTCGCTGGGCAGCACCCGGATGCCCAGCGCTTCCAGGCGCTGCGTGCTGCGCACGGAGCTGGACACCGCCCCGGCCACACGGGCAGGATCACTTTGCAGGGCTTCGCCCAGGGCGTCGATGAACTTGTCCACGGTCGAGCCTGTGCCCACCCCCACGATGGCACCCGGTTTGACGTAATCGAGCGCGGCACGGCCCACGAGGGCCTTGAGTTGGTCTTGAGTCAGCGCGGTGGTCATGAAAATCGTTCCTTGGAAAGAGATGAGGTGGGGTCGGTCGAATGCGTCAGGCACGGTGGGTCAGCCACCAGCCCAACTCCAGCGCCCCGATCAGCAGGGGCTGGTGCAGCATGTAGAAGGTCAGGCTCCATTGGCCAAGCCAGGTGAGCCCGCGTTGTGGGACGCCAGGCGAGTGGCTGGATGCCAGCCAGTGAGGGTGTCGGGCCAGCAGCCACTGTGTGGCTGCCAGCGCCCACCACATGACGCCCAGCCAGGGCAGGACAGGGACATAGTCTTCGGTGATGGGCTTGTGGGTGACCAGCCCGACCCAATGCAGGGCCCGCTGATCAAACACGGGGTGCGCCGCATACTGGGGCAGCAGCACCGCGCCCAAACCCAGGAGCCACAGCCAGCGGCCCAGGGGCGCACTCAGGCGCGCAATGATCAGCATCACGGCCATGCCATGCAGCACGCCAAAGTAGATGTAGCTGCGGGGGAACATGAGGTAGCTGCCAGCGCTGACCAGCACAGCGCAGCCGGCCACCTGAGCCCAGCGCCGCCAGAAACGGCCCCAGCTCTGACCCTGTGCGGACGCGATCGCCTGCCCGGCGCCCGCACAACACAGAAAGAGCGTCAGGATGACCGTGCGCTGCCCCGTCCATACCGCATCGCGGTAGAAATTGGCCTCGATCAGCCCCCGGTGGGCCAGGTCGAAACAGAAGTGGAACACCGCCATCCACACCAGCGCGGCACCGCGCAGCGCATCGAGCCGATCGAAGCGGGGCGTGCCCGACGATGACGTCGAACGTGGGGCGGTCAAAACGGTGCGCATGCCGTGGGAGAAAGAAGGACGGATCGTTGGGGGCAATGCATGGACGCCAGCAGACATCCGCCGCTACACTGCCGCGCTGGATTTTCTCATTTGCACGCCATGTCGCACGCCCGTCACCTCATTGAATTGCTGGCCCCTGCCAAAACGGCCGATATCGGCATCGAGGCCATCAACCACGGGGCGGACGCGGTCTACATCGGCGGTCCATCTTTTGGGGCCCGCAGCAACGCCAGCAATGAGGTGGCCGACATCGCACGCCTGGTGGCACATGCGCATCGCTACAAGGCCCGCATCTTCGCCACGCTCAACACCATCTTGCGGGACGACGAACTGGAGCCCGCCCGCCAGATGATCTGGCAGCTCTACGACGCCGGTGTCGACGCCCTGATCGTGCAGGACATGGGCCTGCTGGAGCTGGACCTTCCCCCCATCCAGTTGCACGCCAGCACCCAGACCGACATCCGCACACCGGAGAAGGCGCGCTTTCTGCAAGATGTGGGATTCAGCCAGATCGTGCTGGCCCGCGAGCTCACGCTGCCACAGATCCAGGCGGTGGCAGCGCAGACGGACTGCGCGCTGGAGTTCTTCATCCATGGCGCACTGTGCGTGGCCTACAGCGGCCAGTGTTTCATCAGCCATGCTCACACGGGCCGCAGTGCCAACCGCGGCGATTGCTCGCAGGCCTGCCGCCTGCCCTACAACGTCACCGATGCGCAAGGCCAGGTCGTGGCCTACGAGCAGCATGTGCTGTCCATGAAGGACAACAACCAGAGCGACAACCTGCGGGCCCTGATCGATGCGGGCATCAGTTCCTTCAAGATCGAAGGCCGTTACAAGGACATGGGCTATGTCAAGAACATCACAGCCCATTACCGGATGCTGCTGGACAACATCCTGGAGGATCGCCCGGAGTTGCAACGCAGCTCCTCCGGCGAGTGCACCTTCTTTTTCATGCCCGATCCAGATCGCAACTTCAACCGCGGTAGCACGGATTATTTCGTGAATGGCCGCAAGGAAGACATCGGCGCTTTCGAGTCCCCCAAACACCTGGGGCTGCACATTGGCGAAGTGGCCAAGGTGGGAGACACCTGGTTCGACGTCGCCATCGATTTGAGCAAGACCGACGCCATCCACAATGGCGATGGCCTCAACTACCAGACGCTGACACGTGATCTGGTGGGTGTGCAGGTGAACACGGCCGACCCCATCGGCAAGTCAGGACGCCTGTGGCGCATCACGCCCAATGAAGGCATCGAGGCCCTGGCCGATCTGAAACCGGGGGTGGCCATCAACCGCAACCGGGACCGCGCCTGGGAGCAGCAACTCGCGAAGAAATCGGCGGAGCGCCGCATCGGCGTCTGGCTCAGGCTCAGCGACACGGCCGATGGCTTGCACCTCACGGTGACCGACGAGGATGGCTGCGAGGGCGAGGCATCGGTGTGTGTCGACAAGCAGGTGCCCCAGCAGGCTGACAAGGCCGAGGCCAGTCTGCGTGAGAACCTGGGCAAGCTGGGCACCACCATCTTCGCGGTGCGGGACATGACCCTGGACACTGCACAGCCTTGGTTCGTGCCGGCCTCCGTGGTCAACCAGTTGCGTCGCGATGCCTTGACGGCGCTGGAGGCCCGCCGTGCCCAGTCACTGGAGCGGCTGCCACGGGCTCAGGCGATCGAGCCCCCCGTGCCCTACCCCGACGACAGCTTGAGCTACCTGGCCAACGTCTTCAATCACAAGGCGCGTGACTTTTACGCCAGGCACGGCGTGAAGGTCATTGATGCGGCCTACGAGAGCCACGAAGAGCTGGGCGATGTGAGCCTGATGATCACCAAGCATTGCGTGCGCTTCTCGCTGAGCCTGTGTCCCAAGCAGGCCAAAGGGGTGACCGGTGTGCAAGGCACCGTGAAGGCCGAACCCCTGGTGCTGCTCAATGGCAAGGAGAAGCTGACCCTGCGGTTTGACTGCAAGCCTTGTGAGATGCACGTGGTGGGCAAGATCAAGAAGTCCATCTTGAATCAGATCCCGGCGGCGCCCGTGCAGTTCTACAAGACACGGCCGCGCTGATGCGCGAATCATGTTCTCACATCGCCGTGCTCGTCTGGGCAGCCACATGGCTGCCTGGTCTTGCCTTCGCAGTCTGGAGAATGGAGTGCCTGCTGCGCACCGCTCGGCGTTCGAGGGCGCTGCTTGAGCTGGTCGCCGTGCTGTTCGTGCCCCTCCTGGCATTTGGTGGGTATGCGCTTTCTGACGCGCAACGCTACGCTCAGGCTCACAACGTACAGATGTCATGGGGGGCTTACTTCTCCGTCGCGCAGGTCGCCATCCCATACGTCACCAGCGCGATGTATCTCATGACCGTGTGGCGCCCGGGCGCCTCTCACCCCTCGGCGAGCCGCTGGTGGGTTGCGCTTCTGCTGGGTTTTCTCTCTGCGTTCGTGCTCACGCCGGGACTGCTCATGGCCCAGCTCATGGTGCTGGTCGGCGCCTAGAATGTGCTTCGAGCACCTGCAGGTCAAGGGTGCCTACATTGAAGCGGTGAGGTAAATCAGAATCATGCAGTTCGACGGCATCATCAAGTCCTGGAACGATGATCGAGGCTTCGGCTTCATCGAGCCCACTCAGGGGGGACAGGAGATCTTCGTCCATATCAAAGCGTTCCGAGGTCTGCGTGAGCGCCCGCAGCAAAGTCAACGCGTCACGTTCGAAGTCGAAGTCGGACCACAGGGTAAAAAGCGAGCGTTCAACGTCGAGTTGATTAGGGCGCGGAGCACAGTTTCGCAGCCGGCAAAGAGAGAGGGGGCAGCGCCATGGGGAACTGCAACCCTGTTCGCCATTCCTGTGTTCCTCGTTATCCTGCTTCTTGGATACGTGCTCGCTCATCCCCCCCGCTGGCTTTTATGGGCATACCTGGGATTGAGCGTCATCACCTTCGTTGCCTACGCAGCCGACAAATCGGCCGCTCAACGGGGCGATTGGCGGACTTCTGAGCAAACGCTTCATTTCCTGGCGCTGATCGGTGGTTGGCCTGGTGCGCTATTGGCACAACAAACACTCAGGCACAAATCGCTGAAGCCGGATTTCCGTTCTATCTTTTGGGGCACCGTGGTGCTGAACGTCGCTGCCTTCATCTTTCTGGCCAGCCCGTATGGCCAATCCGTTGGCGGCGCATGAGCAATCATCCGCGCTGCACAACGTTCTCATCCAATACTTCCTGACAGACCCAGATGAACGCCAGGACACCCTTCTTGCTGATCATCCTGTCCGCAGCGTGAATCGGGATACTGGGCACACTGGGCATCTCGGCCTTGGTGCTCCAGCGGCTCTCCATCACGACACGCATCGGCATCTCCGAATCCAGCGGGTGGCATGCGGAAATCAGTGGATGGCTTCTGATCGGTTTCGCCCTGCTGGGAGTGCTGCCTTTGCTGGACAGGCATCGATTCAAACGCCAGATCCATGCGTTGCTCGTCCTGGGCTGGGTCGCGGGCGCGGCGGCGTACTTTGTCTACAAGCATTGAGACCGGTGCACTTACACTCATCCACACCCTGCCCTGGAGCCTTGCCATGACCCTCATTGCCGACATCGTCATCGGTCTCGTTGCCTTGCTGCACGTCTACTTTCTGGTGCTGGAGATGTTCCTTTGGGACAAGCCCGCAGGTCGCAAAGCCTTCGGACTCACGCTGGAACAAGCCCAGTCCACCAAGGTTCTGGCCGCCAATCAGGGTCTCTACAACGGCTTTCTGGCGGCCGGGCTGTTCTGGGGAATCAGCATGGGCGCAGCAGGCACGCACATCAAAGTGTTTTTCCTGGGCTGTGTGCTCGTGGCTGGCGTGTATGGCGCGGCCACGGCCAGCAGAAAGATCCTTTTTGTGCAAGCGCTCCCCGCCGCGATCGGCCTGGCGCTGGTGTGGCTGGCTTGAGTCGCGCTGGGGCAAAATGAGGTGTGTCCATCCCATCCGGATGGGGTCGTATTCATTCCCGCCATTCACGCCATGTCGTTCGCAGACAACCTCAAGCAACTTCCCTCCGTCGCTCACCTCAGCGCTCTTCAACTGATCGACCCTCAAGGCCAGATCCTGGCCACCATCGAGAACAAGCCAGGTCAGGCAGGCTCTCTGGCGGTCTACGCGGCGCTGGCCGCCAAGCATGGCAGCATCAACGCTGCCGCCGCTCAGGAAGGCCTGGACATCTATGCCGAGCACACGGCCGATGCCCGCGTCTTTCCGGGCAAGCACCCCAACATCGACCGCCTCATCCAGGTGATCGAATCGGGCACCTCCTTGAGCGTCACACTGCTGGCGCAGTGAGCCCCCCGTCCTGCCCATGAGCCAAGCCCCAGCCCCCGAGTCGACCGACGACGACACCACTCCGCGCCTGCGTGTGCGGCGAGTGGCCATCGACACCTACCGCGAGAACGTGGCCTATCTGCACCGCGATTGCGAGGTCTACCGGGCCGAGGGCTTTCAGGTCCTCTCCAAGGTCGAGATCCGCGCCAATGGGCGCCGCATCCTGGCCAGCCTGAATGTGGTCGATGACCCCTGTATCGTTGGTTGCAATGAACTGGGCCTGTCCGAAGACGCCTTTGCGCAACTGGGCGTAGAGGCCGGTCACCCCATCTTCATCAGCCAGGCCGAGCCGCCCTCCTCCATCCCCGCGCTGCACCGCAAGATCGCCGGAGAGCGCCTGCAGCGCGAAGACTTCCGTGCCATCGTGCGGGACATCGCCGAGCACCGCTACTCCAAGATCGAGCTCACGGCCTTTGTGGTGGCCTGCAATCAAGGCGAGCTCGATCGCGAAGAGGTCTATTACCTGACCGATGCCATGGCTGCGGTGGGTCGCCGCCTGGACTGGCGCGAGCATCCCGTGGTGGACAAACACTGCATTGGCGGCATTCCCGGCAACCGCACCTCGATGCTGGTGGTGCCCATCGTGGCCGCCCATGGCATGTTGTGCCCCAAGACCTCGTCGCGTGCGATCACCTCACCCGCCGGCACGGCGGACACCATGGAGGTGCTGGCCAATGTCGAACCGCCCTTTGATCGCTTGTGGGAAATCGTTCGTGAGCACCGTGCCTGCCTGGCCTGGGGTGGCTCCAGTGATCTGTCCCCGGCTGACGATGTGCTGATCGCCGTGGAGCGCCCATTGTCCATCGACTCGCCTGGGCAGATGGTGGCCTCCATCCTGTCCAAGAAGATCGCTGCGGGCTCGACCCACCTGCTGCTGGACATCCCGGTGGGGCCCACGGCCAAGGTGCGCTCCATGCCCGAGGCCCAACGCCTGCGCAAGCTCTTTGAGTTCGTGGCCTCGCGCCTGGGGCTGACCCTGGATGTGGTCATCACCGACGGGCGTCAGCCCATCGGCAGTGGCATCGGCCCGGTGCTGGAGGCGCGCGATGTGATGCGTGTGCTCATGGGCGATCCGCGTGCACCGGCCGATCTGCGGCAAAAGGCCTTGCGACTGGCCGGTCGGATGCTGGAGTTCGACCCCGATGTGCGCGGTGGCGATGGCTTTGCCATTGCCCGCGACATCCTGGACTCTGGTCGTGCGCTGGCCAAGATGCGCGCCATCATCGAAGCGCAAGGCAGCAAGCCCTTTGACCCGGATGCGCCCGCGCTGGCCCCGCTGAGCTTTGACGTGATGGCCCCCCGCGATGGCGTGGTGACAGGTGTCGACAACCTGCAACTGGCACGCATTGCCCGCCTGGCCGGCGCCCCCAAGGTACAAGGCTCGGGCGTGGACCTGCTCCACAAGCTGGGCGATGCCGTCAAGCAAGGCGAGCCTTTGTACCGCGTGTATGCCGCCTACCCCTCCGATCTGGAGTTCGCGCGTCAGGCGAGTGTGCGCGCCACCGGCTTTGATCTGGGCCAGGCCACCGATGTGCCCAAGGTCTTCGTGGAGTTCTGATGAGCACCCTGCTGTTGCACTTTGAGGACGAGCGCGCCAGTGCCGAGCGGCTGGCCGTGGCTTGCGCCCTGAATTCGGCCTGCATCGAGCGCCACCGCTTCCCGGACGATGAGTTGCGTCTGCGTCTGCCCTTGCCTGAGGGAGGGCAGATGGCTGAACGCCTGGTGATCTACCGCAGCCTGGCCCGCCCCAACGACAAGCTCGTGGAGCTGATGCTGACCGTGCGTCAGGCTCGTGAGCTGGGCGCACAGCAGGTGTGGCTGGTGGCGCCCTACCTGGCCTATATGCGCCAGGACATCGCTTTCCATCCCGGCGAGGTCGTCAGCCAGCGTGTGGTGGGGCGCTTCCTGGCGGATCTGTTCGACGGCGTGATCACGGTCGACCCTCATCTCCACCGCATCAACTCGCTGGACGAAGCCATTCCCCTGCCTCACGCGATCAGCCTGTCCGGCGCGCCCATGCTGGCGCAGCTGATCGCCAGGCATCATCAGCGTCCCTTGCTGATCGGCCCCGATGCCGAGTCTGCCCAATGGATTGAAGTCGCCGCGCGTGCACAGGGTTTCGACCATGGTGTCTGCACCAAGGTCCGCCATGGCGACAAGCATGTCCAGATCCAGCTGCCTGCGGTCAGCGTGGCGGGTCGTGCCGTGGTGATCCTGGACGATGTGGCCAGCTCGGGCCGCACCCTGGCCGAAGCGGCACGGCTGCTGCTGGCCGCTGGCGCGGAGTCCGTGGATGTGGCCGTGACCCACGCCCTGTTTGCAGGCGATGCCCTGGACGTGATCCGCGCTGCGGGCGTGCGGCAGGTGTGGAGCACGGACTGCATCACCCACGACAGCAATGCCATCGAGATGGCACCGCTGCTGGCAGAGGCCCTGCGGCCCCTGCTACAGGCTTAAGCCACCCACTTGCGCGCGTTGCGGAACATGCGCAGCCAGGGACTGGCCTCGCCCTTGTCGCCGCTGGTCCAGCTCATCTGAACATTGCGGAACACCCGCTCGGGGTGCGGCATCATGGCCGTGAAACGGCCATCGGCCGTGGTCACACCCGTCAAGCCGCCGGGCGAACCGTTGGGGTTGAAGGGATAGACCTCGGTGGGCATGCCGCTGTTGTCCACGAAGCGCAGGGCCTGGTGCACCCGGGTGGTATCACCACGCTGCGAGAAGTTGGCGAAGCCCTCGCCATGCGACACGGCAATGGGCAAACGGCTGCCCGCCATGCCCTGGAAGAAGATGGAGGGACTCTCCAGCACCTCGACCATGCTCAGGCGAGCCTCGAAGCGTGTGCTCTGGTTGTGCGTGAACTTGGGCCAGTCCTGAGCACCCGGGATGATGGGGCTGAGGGCGGCCAGCATCTGGCAGCCATTGCAGATGCCCAGCGCAAAGGTGTCCTGGCGACCGAAGAAGCCAGCGAACTGCTCGGCCAATTGCGGGTTGAACATGATGGAGCGCGCCCAGCCTTCACCGGCACCCAGGGTGTCGCCATAGCTGAAGCCACCGCAGGCGATGAAGCCCTGGAACTGGTCCAGACGGGCGCGGCCGCTTTGCAGATCACTCATGTGCACGTCGAAGGTGTCAAAGCCCCCTTGCGCCATGGCGTAGGACATTTCCACATGCGAGTTCACCCCTTGCTCACGCAGGATCGCCACCTTGGGGCGTGCCAGGTGAACGAAGGGAGCCGACACATCCTGTGTGGGATCGAAACTCAGGTGGACGTGCATGCCCGGGTCCTCTGGCAGTCCGATGGCGGCATGCTCGCTGTCAGCACACGCGGGGTTGTCGCGCAGTTGCGCGATGCGCCAGCTCACCTCATCCCAGGCCTTGTGCAGCTGCTCCAGCGGTGCCGCAAACACGGGCTTGGCATCGCGCCAGACCTCGACTTGCTGCTTGGCATTGGGCTTGCCGATCACGTGGCTGTGCTTGCTCAGGCCGTGCTCGCGCAGGGTCTGCAAGACCGCATCGCGCTCGGCGGTGCGCACCTGGAGCACCACCCCCAGCTCTTCGTTGAACAGTGCCTTGAGCGTCAACTCGTTGCGGCGCTCGCCCACCTGGCCGGCCCAGTTCTTGGAGTCGCCGGTGTCTGCCCGGCTGTCCGTGATGCCATCGCCTTCGGTGACCAGCATGTCCACGTTCAGGCTGACCCCCGTGTGGCCTGCAAAGGCCATTTCGCACACGGTGGCCCACAGACCACCATCACCCCGGTCGTGATAGGCCAGCACTTGCCCTTGCGCGCGCAGCGCGTTCACGGCCGCCACGGTGGCTTTGAGCATCTCGGGGTTGTCGCAGTCCGGCACCTCATTGCCGAACTGACCCAGCACCTGCGCCAGCATGGAGCCGGCCATGCGGTTCTTGCCCTGGCCCAGATCGATCAGGATCAGGCTGGTGTCCAGGGCCTGGCCATTCTCTGTCGTGATCAGTTGCGGCGTCAGGGTCGGGCGCACGTCGGCGATCGAGGCAAAGGCCGTCACGATCAGGGACACCGGGGCCGTCACCGATTTGGCCTGACCGTTGTCCGCCCACTTGGTGCGCATGGACAGCGAATCCTTGCCCACGGGGATGGACACGCCCAGCGCAGGGCACAGTTCCATGCCCACCGCCTTGACGGTGTCGTACAGGGCCGCATCTTCACCGGGCTCGCCGCAGGCCGCCATCCAGTTGGCCGACAGCTTGACGCGAGACAGCTCGATGGGCGCGGCCAGCAGATTGGTGATGGCCTCGGCCACGGCCATGCGGCCGGAGGCCGGTGCATTGACCGACGCCAGCGGCGTGCGCTCGCCCATGGCCATGGCTTCGCCAGCGAAGCCCTTGAAATCGGCCAAGGTCACGGCCACATCGGCCACAGGCACCTGCCAGGGCCCCACCATCTGGTCGCGTGCGTTCAAACCACCCACGGTGCGATCACCGATGGTGATCAGAAAGCGCTTGCTGGCCACCGTGGGGTGACGCAGCACGTCCAATGCGACCGTGTCCAGGCTGACACCAGTCAGGTCGATCTGACCGCCGTCCCACTGCACTCGCTTCACATCCCGATGCATCTTGGGCGGCTTGCCCAGCAGCACCTCCATGGGCATGTCGACGGGCTTGTCGGCACCAGGCTGGGTGCTGTCCTCCAGGATCAGCTCGCAGGCCTCGGTGGCCACACCAATCACGCCAAAGGGGCAGCGCTCGCGGCTGGCCATCTCCGTGAAGATGGGTAGAGACGCCGGGGCGATGGCCAGCACATAGCGCTCCTGACTCTCATTGCACCAGATCTCCTTGGGCGCCATGCCGGTTTCTTCCAGCGGCACCTTGCTCAGGTCGAAGCGTGCGCCCTTGCCCGCACCGTCCACCAGTTCAGGGAAGGCATTGGAGATGCCCCCGGCACCCACATCGTGGATGGCCAGAATCGGGTTGTTGGCACCCAGTCCCCAGCAGTGGTTGATCACCTCTTGCGCACGGCGCTCGATCTCGGGGTTGCCACGCTGCACGGAGTCGAAGTCCAGCGCGGCCGAATTGGTGCCCGCCGCCATGGATGACGCCGCTGCACCGGCCATGCCGATGCGCATGCCTGGGCCACCCAGCTGAATCAGCAAGGTGCCCGCCTCAAACTGAATCTTCTTTGTCTGCTCGCTGCTGATGGTGCCAATGCCCCCGGCGATCATGATGGGCTTGTGATACCCACGGCGGATGGCGTCTGCGCCCTGGCCCACCGTCTGCTCGAACACACGGAAGTAGCCGCCCAGGTTGGCGCGGCCAAATTCGTTGTTGAAGGCGGCACCACCCAGCGGGCCTTCGATCATGATCTGCAAGGGACTGGCGATGTGCTCGGGCTTGCCGAAGCGTTCGGCTTCCCAGGGCTCACGGGTCCCTGGCAGATTCAGGTTGGACACCGAGAAGCCCGTCAGGCCCGACTTGGGGCGCGAGCCCCGGCCCGTGGCCCCTTCGTCGCGGATCTCGCCACCGGCGC
>NZ_DASUIT010000111.1:0-4624 GCF_036279655.1 Aquabacterium sp.
AGAGGCACCATGGACTTGACGCCGTCGATCACATAGCTGCCGTTGACCAGGCGGGCCTGGGTCTGCAGGGTGAAGGGGTCGAACAACGCCGTGGGCTCCTGGATGGCCAGGGCGGCGGCCGGTGGCTTGTCGCCCGCAAAGGCGCCCAGATAGGTCGATTGCTGATCGGCGCTGCCCCACATCACCAGCGCATTGCTCACGGCCGCAGGCGCCAGGCAGGCCAGGGCCAGGCCCATGTCGCCTTGCGCCAGGGCCTCGGCGATCAGGGCGTTGGTCACGGCCGAGCGCTCGGTGCCCACGCCACCCAGGGCCTCGGGGATGCCCATGGTGGTCATGCCCAGTTCGGCGCATTGCGCCAGCAGATCCGCGGGGGCACCGTAGTCCATGTCGGCTTTGCCGGCGGCCGGGCGCAATTGCTCGGAGGCAAAGGCGCGCATGGCCTCGATGAACATGGTTTGTTCATCGTCCGGCGTGAGGTCAAAAAGGTCGCCGCTGCTGCCCCGCTTGGGCAGGCGCTGGGGCGAGGTCAGGCGCTGCACGGCCTTGAAGGCGCGGTTCACGGCGGTCACGGCGCGAAAGCCATTCTTGGTGCCGTGGTACAGCACCTTCTCGGTGGGTTTGCGCAGGCCCAGGCGGTCCAGGCTGGGGGAGCCGGCCATCTGGCTCAGGGTGCGAAGGCCCAAACGGGTCAGGGAAGTCATGCGATCACTCCAACGGGTCATGCCACTGTCAATGGAGTGCATTTCAGCTCGGATTGCGTGACATGACACTCAGGGTTGACCTAAACGAAGCGAATAGGCGGGTCTGAACCGGACGTTCACGATCAAATGTGCCCAGACTTGTTGCACAGTCATGCCCTATGGACGCCTTGAGTGAATTGCTGGCCGATGTCCGCATCCGTGATGCGGTCTTCATGCGCACCCGCCTGGGGTCGCAGGGGGTGCTGCGCGTGGGCGCGGCGCGTCAGCCGTGCTTCCACCTGGTCACGGAGGGACGGGTGTGGCTGCATCCCCAGGGCGGCGCCCAGCCGATCGCATTGAACGTGGGGGATGTGGCCTTCTTCCCGCAGGGCGAGCCGCATGTGCTCAGTGCGCAGGGCGGTGAGGTGTCGATGCTGGGCCCGGGGGTGGACCTGCTGCGCCACTGGCGTCAGGGGGAGCAGGCCCATGCCGATGTGATCGAGGCCCAGGCTGCCGGTGCCGGCCCGGCGTGCATCGGGCGCACCGTCAGTGGCTGCATGCACATCGAGGGCGTGGCCGAGGCCTGGCTCTGGGGGGGGCTGCCGCCTTGGCTGACCCTGCAGTGGGGGCCTGGGCAGAGCCTGCCGTCCTGGCTGGTGATCGGCTTGGCCTATCTGGAGCAGGAGTTGCGCCGCAAGAGCATCGCCCGTCAGGCCGTGATCGATCGCCTGGCCGACATCGTCTTCATCCAGAGCCTGCGCACCTATCTGCATGGCCCGGCCCAACCCCCGGCGGGCTGGCTGATGGGGCTCAAGGATGGCATGGTCTCGCGTGTGCTCGGCGCCATGCACCGAGAGCCTCAACGGCCCTGGCAGTTGGCCGAGCTTGCGCGGGTAGGGTGCGTGTCGCGTTCGGTGCTGGCCGAACGCTTCACGCAGTTGCTGGGTGTGCCACCTCTGACCTACCTGACGCAACATCGCATGCATGTGGCCGCGCGCCGCTTGCTGCGCAGTGCCGATCCCGTGGCCGAGGTGGCGCGATCCGTCGGCTACCAGTCGGCGGCTGCCTTTGCGCAGGCCTTCAGGCGCGAGTTCGGCTGCTCACCCCGGGATCACCGGGCCCAGGCCGGCATGGCCAGCCCCTCAGAAGCGGCGACTGTCGATGACCACCATGGCGCTGCCATCGGTGGATGACTCATCGTCGTGAGGATGGTCCCTCATTTCCGCGTGGGCAGGGTCAAAGTCATGGCCCTCATGAGCGCCCTCATGATCATGGTGACGCCCTCGCATATTGCCCCGCAGGAAGCGGTTCTGGCTTTTGGGTGCGGGCAGGAAGCGCGCCAGTTCGGTCAAAGCGGTCTGGTAGACGTGCCGCTTGAATTCGATCACGGCCTCCAGCGGTACCCAGTACTCGTTCCAGCGCCAGGCGTCGAACTCGGGGTGGTTGGTGGCGCGCAGGTTCATGTCGCAGTCGCGACCGACCAGTTGCAGCAGGAACCAGATCTGTTTTTGCCCGCGGTAGTGCCCCCGGGCATCGCGGCGGATGAAGTGCTGAGGCACCTCATAGCGCAGCCAGTCGCGGGTGCGGGCCACAATGCGCACGTGCTCGGGCAGCAGCCCGACTTCTTCGTGCAACTCGCGGAACATCGCCTGCTCAGGCGATTCACCGTGCTTGATCCCGCCTTGCGGGAACTGCCAGGAATGGGTACGAATGCGCTTGCCCCAGAAAACCTGGTTGCGCTGATTGAGCAGGATGATGCCGACGTTGGGGCGAAAGCCTTCACGATCGAGCATGATCAACTCCGAATGCTTTGAACTGTGGCCATTATTGCACTCCATGGCCCCCGAGACCAGGGGGGGCGGCCAATGGGGGGCAGAAAGTCCTTCCGGCTCGTGTTTTGCACTCTCGACCTTGTGCAAAAAGTCCAGTTCGGGTGCTCGAAAACGGCGTGAAAAAATGCACAACGGGGGAACTCCCTGCCAAGACGTTCCTGGATGTGTTGTAGAAAACTGGCTGAGTTGGAGCGTCGAGTCAGTCCTGCATGAGGTCAGGTTGCTGATGGGGATGGCTCGATACATACCTATATAGATCAATCCAAGGGAGTGAACATGCCTGATGCTGTCCAGAATATCCAGTTGCCTGCGTCTGTCCGACCGGAGGACGTGGTGTTGACGCGTGCTCTTGGCACGCTCGGCATTTCAAGTCTCGACGGGCAAGAGCTCGTCCGCATCGACGACTTTTTTTCGTTGACGCCAGTGGATTCACCAGACATTTCGCTGGAAAGCGGGCTGTTGGGTGCGGCCGCGGCTCCGATCGAGTTTGCTGACGGCACGGTCTGGAGTGTCGAGACAGTGAGCCAGAAGGTACTTTTGGCCCAGTCGCTCAGCAGTCCGCAGCAGTTGTGGGGCTATGCCAGCAATGACCTGCTGATGGGGGGCTCAGGCCAGGACAGCCTCTACGGCCTGCGGGGCAACGATAGCTTGGCAGGTGGAGGCGGTGATGATGAACTCCGTGGTGGTGAAGGCAGCGATACCTACCTGTTCTCTCGAGGCTCCGGACGCGATGTCATCGACGACGTCGCAGGCACACTGGATGTGGTGCAACTGGGCGATCTGAACTCGACCTCCGTGACCAGCGTTGCCCGCGCAGCACCCGGTGTGAACTACGATCTTGTGCTGTCGTTTGATTCAGGCGATCAACTGGTCCTCCGATCATATTTGAGCCCTAGAACAGGTGTCTTGATCGAAGAGATCCGATTTGCCGATGGCGTGACGTGGGAGTTGGCCGACATTCAGCCGCAACTGCTGACCCTGGGGACGGATGCAAGCGAAGACCTGAACGGTCTGCAATTCGCAGTGGCCGTCAACCGCATAGATGGTCAGGGGGGCAATGACACCCTGCAAGGGGGCGCGATGAGCGACACCCTGTCTGGCGGGGCCGGCAATGATCGGATCAATGGGAGCTTTGGCGCTGACCTGTTGGAGGGGGGCGAGGGCCACGACTCTCTGTTTGGCGACGCCGGCCGTGACACGCTGATCGGCGGTGATGGAAACGACTCCCTGGGCTATTTGGGCTACGGGAGTTCAAGGGATACGGACGCTGATCTGCTGCTGGGAGGTGCAGGGCAGGATACCCTGATTGGCGGTCACGACGGGGACACCCTGGATGGCGGCGCAGGGGACGACTGGATCATCATGGACTACCTGGGGACGGCAGGTGTGGTGAGTGTCACGTTGGGCATGGGCTCGGGCCATGACGTTGTGGCGCTGAATCCTTCCGCTCAGCCACTGAGGCCACATCTGGTGTTTTCAGACGATCTGACATCGGACGATCTCACGTTCAGTCAGCGCTGGCCGGCCGTGGGCGCGGGCGGCTATGTGATCTCCTGGGGTGACGACGGCACGGACAGCGTGCGTTTGACCGATCTGCCGGATTCGGCTGTCACCCTGGGTTTTGCGGATGGAAGTACCCTGAGCTACGAGCAGATCAAGGAGCGATTCTTCACACCGACATCAGGCGATGACACCTTTCAGGGGCTCTTTGGCAATGACACGCTGTTGGGCGGCGATGGTGATGATGTTCTGTTTGCGCGGGAGGGGAGTGACCTGCTGGATGGTGGCTCGGGGAGCGATGAACTCTATGCCGGGAGCAGTGGCGTCCATACCTTGCTGGGAGGTGATGGAGGAGACTACCTCTTTGGATTTGCCAGAGGAGATTGGGCTTACGCCACAGGGGGGGCTTCCATTCTGGATGGCCAGGCTGGCGATGACCACTTGTACGCTGGCAATCGAGGGGGGCAACTTCTGGGTGGGGATGGAAACGACGCACTGTATGGCCTGGGGGCGGCCTCTGGATACTATGGTCGAGCGGCCAGCGGGGCCTCCACCCTGTGGGGAGGGGCCGGCAATGACACCTTGTTTGCCGATGTGGCATCCGATGTCTTG
>NZ_DASUIT010000112.1:0-22074 GCF_036279655.1 Aquabacterium sp.
TGTGGTTTGCCGTGATGGACAAGCGGGTGATCCGTCACTACCAGGGGGACATGTCGCGCATCCGCTTTGCGCCGGGCAAGCGCGAGGCCCTGATGGCCAGGTATGCCGACGAGGCCGCCAAGCAGGCCCGTGCTTGACTCACCCGGCCGCTGGCAGGTCAGGGTAATTCGGCATCGCGCATGCGCGCGGCGATGGTGCCGGCTCGGCCCATGACATAGCCTGAGCGAGGCTGCTGCTCAAAGCGCTTGGGCGCAGGCAGCATCACCGCCAGTCGGGCGGCCTGGATCGGGGCGAGCTGAGCGGCCCCGATGTGGAAGTAGTGGTGGGCCGCCGCCTCGGCACCGAACACGCCTTCCCCCCATTCCACGTTGTTGAGGTAGAGGGTGAGGATGCGCTCCTTGCTCAGCAGGCCTTCGAGCATGAAGGTCAGCACGAACTCCTGCCCTTTGCGCAGGAAGTTGCGCTCGCCACTCAGAAAGAGGTTCTTGGCCAACTGCTGCGTGATGGTCGAGCCGCCCACCACCTTGGGCACGGAGTTGAGCGCGGTGGGGGGCTCGGGCACGGGGCGGCCGCGCTTGAGGGCGCGGGCCACGGCGCGCTCGTGGCGCTCCAGGGCCCGCTTTTTCTGGGCCTCGACGCGCTCCTGGGCGCGGTTGTTGCGCTCCCAGGCCTTTTCCAGGGCGTCCCATTCCACGCCGCTGTGGTCGACAAAGCCGGCGTCCTCGGAGGCGATGACCGCGCGCTTGATGTGCTTGCCCAGGGCATCGTAGCTGCGCCATTCCTGGGCCCACAGGATCTGCCCTTGTTCTCGCAGCAGCCGGCTCATCTCGCTGCGCTGAAAGGTGGTCGACTGCGGATCGATCACGTTCATCAGCGCGATGCGCGCGGCAAAGTACAACTGCAGGCTCAGGCCGGACAGTGCCAGCAGCAGAGTGAGCCGCCAGACCTGGCGCATCATGCCGACGCTCCGCTGGCTGGCGCATCGATCTCGGCGCGCAGGCGGGCCAGCACGGGGGCGGTGTCGGGCCGCACGCCCCGCCACAGGGCAAAGGCTTCCGCAGCCTGCTCGACCAGCATGCCCAGGCCGTCCCGTGGCGTGGCGCCATGCGCGCGCGCCCAGTCCATGAAGGGCTGTGCGGCCTGGCCATACATCATGTCCAGGGCCAGGCCGCCCGGGCTCAGCACCTCCGGGCCCACGGGCACGCCTGAGCCGGACAGGCTGGCGGCCGTGCCATTGATGAACACGTCAAAGCCCTCGCCGGGTGAGGTCAGCGACGAGGCGCGCAGCACCACGCCATGCTGGGACGCCCAGGCGGCGTGGCGGTCGACCAGGGCCTGGGCCTTGTCCACGGTGCGGTTGGCCACCACGATCTCACGGGGGCCTTGTTCGATCAGCGGGCCCAGCACGCCTGCGCTGGCACCACCGGCACCCAGCAACAGCACGCGGCGGCCCTGCAGGGGCACGCCCGCGTTGACCGTGATGTCTCGCACCAGGCCCACCCCGTCGGTGTTGTCGGCCAGCCAGCCGCCCTGAGCCTCGGGGTCGAAGCGCAGGGTGTTGGCGGCCTGGGCCAGCTCGGCGCGCTGGCTGCGCCGTGTGGCCAGCTCGAAGGCTTCGAACTTGAATGGCACCGTGACATTGCAACCCTTGGCGCCTTCGGCGGCAAAGGCGCGCACGGTCGCCGCAAAGGCGTCCAGCGGGCACAGCAGGCGTCCATAGTCCACGGGCTGTGCGGTCTGGGCGGCAAACAGGGCGTGGATGGCGGGCGAGCGGCTGTGGGCCACGGGGTTGCCGGCAACGGCGTAGCGGTCGAGGCAGGGGCTCATGGGCACGAAGATCAAAAAGGGATCAGGGCGTTGGCGGCATGGCATGGGTCGAGGCCTCCATGCCGGCATCCCGTGTGAACTTGAAGCGTGACGAGATCAGCAGCAGGTCATGGCCTGCCCGAACCTCATCGGGCACCACCCCGAAGGGGCCGGCCTTGCGCACGATGCTGGCGGCGCGCTTGTCGAGTTGCTTGTTGCCCGAGCTGCGCGTGATGATGGTGTCCACCACCTCGCCCTGGCGGTTGAGCCAGACCTCCATCACCAGATCGCCGTAGAGCTTGCGACCCTGGGCGGTGGGGAAGTTCTCGGTGCCCGAGCGCTCGACCTGGGCGCGGAAGTGGCTGTAGTACAGCGCATCGGCCGACTTCAGGGTGGCGGGGCTCAGGTAGCGCTTCTTGGGCTTGGCGTTTTCTTCGCGGATGCGCTTTTCGATTTCGGCCAGCAGTTCGGTCAGTTGCTTGCGGCGCTCCCGGTCGGCGCGCGATTCGGTGCGCTCCGCCATGCGACGCGGCTGGGGCGGGGGCAGGGCCGCCAGCTCGTTCTGGACCATGGACAGCAACTGCTGCTGTTCTGCCTGCATCTCTTCGATCATGCGCCGGGTTTCTTCCAGCGAATCGCCCAGCTCGCTGTGCGGCGAGGGCGGCAGGGGGGAGGTGGCGCGTCCCTTGTCCACATCGCCACCGCCGGCCAGATTGGCCTGGGCCAGCGCTTGCGCCTTGTCCGGGCGCTCCTGGCTGGCGGCATTGACCAGAATCACCTCCAGTGGCGTGTCCTGGAAGAAGCGGTTGAAGCCTTCCGGGTCCACGAAGCGCACCGTGAGCAGGCCCGCGTGCACGGCCACCGACACCAGCAGCGTCTTGTGCAGCAAGGTCATCTGGCTCACGGCCGTGCGGAGTCTCTGCAACATGGTGGTCGGTGGGCAATGAGGCCCCGCCTCAGGCGGCGGGGGCGGTCGATTCGGGCTCGGCACCGCCTTCGTTGACGTCGATGGCCAGGGTCAGCGGTCCTGCATTGTCCAGCACCTCGTCGTCGCCTTCGCCTTCTGGTTCACCCTCGTCGGCGGCCTCCGGGGTCTCGATGCGCGAGACCAGGCTGGCGTGCACGTCCAGGGTGAGCTCATCGATGCCGGTGATGCGCACCAGCACCTTGGTGTGGCGCGGCAGCGTCTCGCAGCCCAGGGCCTTGAAGACCAGGGGCAGGCTGTCGGCACGCACCAGACCATTGACCATCACCGCGCACTCCAGCTCGGTGATGGCCTGCTGGCGCAGGTAGCGCAGCGTCCAGTAGCGCTCCATGCTCGACTGGAAGGCGTTGTAGGCGCTGTAGGCCGTGTCGAAGTTGGAGATGACAGCGAACAGGTCGGCATCCTTGGGCTTGAAGGGCGCGGCCAGGGCGGCGGTGCGGCCATTCTTGGCGCAGGCAATGATCTGCCACTGATTGACCAGGTCCACATAGCGGCGCAGCGGTGAGGTGGCCCAGGTGTATTGCGCCACGCCCATGCCCGCATGCGGCAGGGCCTTGGTGCTCATGCGCACCTTGATGCCCGGCTGCAGGCTGGCCTGGCTGCGGTAGATGCCGGGCACGCCCAGCTCGGCCAGCCAGCCACCCCAGGTGCTGTTGGCCAGGATCATGGCCTCGGCCACGATCAGGTCCAGCGGGGCGCCGCGCTGGCGTGTGCCCAAGATGACGTCTTCCGAGCCGGTGGGCTCGACGCCATCGGCCATGGAGTGGGTGCCTTGCGGGCCGGCCAGCTTGAAGGTGTAGTCCGGGCGGTTGAAGTTCTCGGGTTTGCCGCGCACCACCTCGCGCCCTGCCTTGAGGTGGCGGGCGAGGCGGAAGGCAAAGCTCAGCTCGGGTGCAAAGGCAAAGTCGGCCGGTGCCTCGCCCGTCAGGGCGGCCTCGGTCACCACGGCGTCAAGCTGGTCGTGGCGCAGGTTGGCGGCGATGGGCACGCGCTCCAGCCGCGTCTCGCTGCCCTGGATCGCCAGGGTGGTTTCGTCAAAGTGGACGTACAGCGACACGGCGGGGCAGTCGCGCCCTTCCATCAGCGTGTAGGTCTGCACCACCTCGTCGGGCAGCATGGTGATCTTGTGGCCAGGCATGTACACGGTGGACATGCGGTTGCGCGCCACCTGATCGACCGGTGTTCCCGGTGCGATGGCCAGGCCCGGTGCCGCGATGTGGATGCCGTAGACCACGGTGCCGGTGCCCAGGCCCTGGACCGACAGGGCATCGTCGATTTCGGTGGTGTGCGAGTCGTCGATCGAGAAGGCGCGCACGCTGGCCAGGGGCAGCTCGTCCTTGATGGGTGGAGCGTCCAGCGGGGCAAAGCCCGGGCCCTTGGGGAAGTGCTCGAACAGAAAGCGCTTCCAGTGGAACTGGTAGGGGCTGTCGATGGCGCCGGCGTCCTTGAGCAGGTCCAGCGGCGCGCGCTGGGCTTCCTTGGCGGCATGGACCACCGCCTTGTATTCGGGCCCGTTTTTGTCGGGCTTGAAGAGGATCTTGTAGAGCTGATCGCGGATGGCCTGCGGGCATTGACCGGCGACCAGCGCCTGGGCCCACTGTTCGATCTGCAGGGCCTGCTGCTTCTTGCGCTCGATGGCCAGCAGGGCCTGCTTGAGGATGTCTTCGGGGGCCTTGCGGAAGCGCCCCTTGCCTCGGCGGTGGAAGTAATGGGGCGTGTCGTACAGACGCATCAGCATGGCCGCCTGCTGCACGGGGCTGGCGGGGTCGCTGAAGTATTCGCAGGCCAGCTCGTCGAAGCCGAACTCGTCTTCGGGCGCCACTTCCCAGATCAGGTCCAGGTCGATCTCGGCGGCCAGCGCAGGGGCCTGGGCCATCAGCTCGGCCGGAGCGGGCTTGGCGAACTTGATCAGCACATTGGCGGATTTGACCTTCACGCGCTTGCCGGAGTCCAGCTCGATCTGCATCGAGCTGTCGGCTTCGGACATCACGCGACCGGCCAGGAATTTGCCAGTGTCATCAAAGAGGGCGAACATTCAGATGGGTCTGCTTCAATCGATCAAGGTGCGATTGTCCCATTTTGGCGGACTGGGTCGAGGTGTTTGTTGGCAAGACGGGGCTGGACTCTGAGCAGTACGCCACCGCAGGGGATCTGCATCGATGGCAAGAGGGTGCCTTGTCATGAGTTTGTAGCAATCTCTACACGGAAACATCATGATCGCTGAATAGCATCAAACGCTCACTTGATGACTGCGTTTGCAAGTTTCCCACATTGATCTCTTCCAAGTTCACGAGTCCCATGCGTCGATGCTCGCAGGAGACTCAGCCCGTTCTCTGCTCTTCTTGTGGACGACAAGCTGCTGCGCTCCAGCGAGGGTTCACATTGCTGGAGTTGCTGGTGGTGCTCGTCATCATCGGCCTGCTGGCGGGCTATGTCGGCCCCCGCTTCTTCGCCCAGATCGGCAAATCCGAAGTCAAGACCGCCACCGCGCAGATCGATGCGCTGACCAAGGCCCTGGACCAGTACCGTCTGGACACGGGCCACTACCCCACGACTGAACAGGGGCTGGAGGCCTTGTGGCTCAAGCCCGCCGATGAAACTCGCTGGTGGGGGCCCTACCTGCGCAAGGCTGTGCCCAAGGACCCCTGGTCGCGCGAGTATCAGTACCGAGCCCCAGGTGAGCACGGGGATTTCGACCTGTTCTCGCTGGGCAAGGATGGCCGCGAGGGCGGCGAAGGTGAAGACCAGGACATCACCTCGTGGTGATGGACGTGGTGTTGCCGTCCTTCTGAATCATGTCGACCGAACGTTACAGCGTCCGTCACCTGGCCCTGGGCCGCATCGCCGAGCACGAGGTGCAGGCGACCAGTGCTCGTGAAGCGGTGACGGCACTGGCCGCGCTCTTGCAGCGGCCGGTCGGCCCTGCGGATGTGTTGAGTATCCGGGTCGTGTCCTCCGTGGCAGGGGGGGCGACCGTGCAGCCCGCCTCCATCCCATCGACACGGCGCCGACAGACTCGCTTTCCGCAGCGCTTGTTTTGTCAGGAGTTGGCCGTGCTGCTGGATGCTGGCATCCCGTTGCTGGAGTCGATCCAGACCTTGAGAGAAAAAGAGTCTGCTGCGGATGTGGCACATGTGCTCTCCGATCTGATCGAATCCCTCACCCACGGGCAGTCCCTGGCGCAGGCCATGCGTGGGCGCCCTGAGGCCTTTTCGACCTTGCTGGTGGCGTCCGTGGAGGCCAGTGCCCGCACGGGGCAGACGGCGCAGGCGTTGCGCCAGCAGGCGGCCTACCTGGCCTGGGTTGAGGGCATGCGTCACAAGCTGATCTCCGCCGCCATCTATCCCGCCATCCTGGTGTCGGCCAGTGTGCTGGTCATGGCGTTTCTGACCATCTTTGTGGTGCCGCGTTTTGCCGAGATCTACGAGGGCATGGGCGGGGATCTGCCCTGGTTGTCCGGTTTGCTGCTGCGCGCCGGTGCGGCGGTGGGGGCGCACCCCTGGCAGGTGTTGGGTGGCCTGATCGCCGGGGTGGTGGCGCTGGCGCTGATGGGGCGTCAGCCCGCCGTTCGCGCCGCGCTGGCCGATCGCATCTGGCGTCTGCCCGTGGTGGGTGAGCGCTTGCGCTTGCTGGAGCTGGCCACGCTGTATCGCACCCTGGGGCTGCTGTTGCAGGCTGGGGTGCCGGTGATCGCAGCGCTGACCTCATCGCGTGAGCTGGTCGGGCGCTCCTTGCAGCAGGCTCTGGATCAGGCCACGCTGGCCGTGAGTCAGGGCACCCGCCTGTCGGACAGCTTCGAGCGTCACGAGCTCTCCACACCCGTGTCCCTGCGCATGATCCGCGTGGGTGAGCACACGGGCGAGCTGGGTCCCATGCTCGAGCGAGCGGCCTCTTTCTACGATGAAGAGCTGGCCCAGTTCACCGAGTGGGTCGGCCGGGTGCTCAGCCCGGTGCTGATGCTGATCATGGGGGTGCTTATTGGCGGCATCGTCGTGCTCATGTACCTGCCGATCTTTCAGGTGGCGGAGCAGATCCAATGAGCGCGGCGATGGACTCCCTGCAAGCGGACTGGAGCCTGTGGCCCCTGGTGCAGGCCATGCGGCTGCGCCTGGTCGTGGGCCGCGATGCTCAAGGCCGGCTGTGCGCCTGGACCACGCAGGCCGACGATGTCCTGCTGCGTGAGGCCGTGGCGCGGCGCGTGGGGCCGGCCCTGCATTGGCAGCAGGTCACGGCAGAGCAACTCTCGCAGGTGCTGGCGCAGGGCGAATCGGACTTCGAGGCGCGGGGTACGGTGCAGTCCGCGGACGCCTTGCTCGATGAACTGGGGGCGTCCGGCCACGCGGCGGCCCGCGAGCTGTCGCTGGAGGCCATCAGTCGTCAATCGAGCCCGCTGGTCAAGCTGCTGGACGCCACCTTGTTCGATGCCTTGAAGGCACACGCGAGCGATCTGCATCTGGAGTCCACACCGAGCGGCATGAGCATCCGTCATCGCCTGGATGGGGTGATGGTCGATGTGGGCGAGGTCCATGTCCGCGAGACGGCGGAACAACTGGTGTCGCGCATCAAGGTGATGGCCGAGCTGGACATTGGCGAGCGCCGCCTGCCGCAGGATGGTCGCTTCAAGCTGCGGGTGCGCCTGGGGGCCGATGCGGGCGAGCAGTCTGTCCGTGATGTGGACTTCCGTGTGTCCATCATGCCTTCGAGTTTTGGCGAGGACGCCGTCTTGCGCATCCTCGACCGCTCACACCTGGCCACAGACGAGGCACCACTGTCGCTGGAAGGACTGGGCTTCGAGGCCGATGATGCCGCACTGGTGCGTCGCCTGGCGGCCAAGCCCTACGGCATGCTGCTGGTGACGGGGCCGACCGGCAGTGGCAAGACCACGACGCTGTATGCCGTGCTGCAGGAGATCAATGAGGGCCGCGACAAGATCATCACCATCGAAGACCCCGTCGAGTACCAGTTGCGCGGGATCGTGCAGATCCCCGTCAACGAGAAGAAGGGGCTGACCTTTGCCCGGGGCCTGCGCAGCATCCTGCGTCACGACCCGGACCGGGTCATGGTGGGCGAGATCCGCGATGCCGAGACGGCACAGATCGCGTCTCAGGCGGCCTTGACCGGGCACCTGGTGCTGTCGACCATCCACGCCAACAATGTGTTCGATGTGGTGGGCCGCTTCATGCACATGGGGGTGGACCTCTACAACATGGTGTCGGCGCTCAATGGGGTGGTGGCCCAGCGGCTGATGCGGCGTCTGTGCGTGCATTGCGCCACACCCTGGTCGCCTCAGGCCAGCGATCTCAAGGCCGCGATGCTGCCGCTGGACACGCATGGGCGCTTCTTTCAGGCGGTGGGATGTCCACGCTGCCGAGGCACGGGTTACGCCGGCCGCAAGGCCATCTCCGAGGTGCTGCTGATGGACGACACCTTGCGGGACCTGATCGTCTCGCGTGCTTCGCTCATCAAGATCAAGGCCCATGCACGCGCCAGTGGCACGCGCTTGCTGCGTGAAGCGGCGCTGGCCTGCGTCCAGCGTGGGGAGTCCACGCTGGATGAACTCAACCGCGTCACGCTGGCGGAGTGAGCGAGATGACACCCATCCGTCTGAACACCCTGGCCCGAGGCCTGCGCACCCTGCAGCGGCCTGCCAGTGTCCTGCTTCTGCCGGGGCAGCCCATGAGCGGGCCACATGAGTCGGGCTGGCCTGTCGCTTCGCATGACGATGCCTTGATGGCCTGGCGTGACTGGTGTGTGGCACAGGCGGGGCGCCGCTGTCGCATCGCCTTGTCTTGCCAGTGGGTCATGAGTGGTGTGGTGCCCATGAGCGAGGCCGCCACGGCCCACGAGGCGCAGTCACTGATGGCGCGCCAATGGGACCACTATGTCAATGTGGGCGCCGAACAGCTGGCGGCGCAGGGCCTGGTGCGAACCACACGTGCGGGGCAGTCGTGGCTGGTCTGTGCCATGCCGCGTGCGCTGGTGCAGGATCTGCAAGCCCTGGCCCACGCGCACGGCGTCGGTGTGGTCTGGATGGGGCCCTGGTGGGCCGCGGGTGCCCAGCGCTGGTGGTCGCATGGCGCCCGTCATGGGGCAGGCAGTGCGCCTCGTCAGCTCTGCGCGCAGGAGCCTGGCTGGTCCACCCGGTGGATCGCCGAGGCGGATCAGGTCTCGCGCTTGTGGGTAGAGCCCTCGATCGCTCCAGCCTCGCCATCCGGTGACGGCGTGACGACGGTGTCATTGTTGCGTCATGGCGCGGCTTCAGCATCCTGCCTTTGGGATGACGAGGCCACACACAGGCTGATCAGTGGGCGCGACGCGGCCTGGAGAGGCGACGCATGATGAGTTGGCTTCACCGGTTGGCGTGGTTGAGCGTCCGTCCTTCCTGGGCCGACGAGCTGGATTTCGTCGGTCCCCGCGTGCGCACGTCGGTCTGGTCCTGGTTGATCCTGGCGGCGGGGGTGGTGGCCATGATGATGGTCGTCGATGTGATGGACCACCTCGAGCAGGACCTGGTGGACGCGCGCCAGCAGTTCAGGCGCCTGAGTCAGGCGGACCGGCAACTGAGGCTGAACCGGGCGATCGAGCAAGGCCAGTCCTCGGCGCGGGCAGAGTCTGGTGCGAGGCCGGTGTCCAGCCCGCCGCCTTTGCGCGGCGCGGGTCTGGTGGATGGCCTGGGCATGGCGCGTCTGTTGGCCTACCCCTGGGCGGCCACCTTGAATCGCATCGAAGCGGAGGCCTCCACGCATCAGGTGGTGTTGATGTCCATGAGCGTGGATCTGGACAAACAGTGGCAGTCCACCGATGGTGCGCCGATCTGGCGTTTGCAGGCTGCGGTCAGGGATGATCCGTCGGCGCTGGCCTGGGCTGCACGCTTGCCTGGCGGGCGTCTGCTGAGCCGCGACCGTCTGGCGCAGCCCTTTTCTGCTGAGGCGGGTTCCTACACGCTGAAGGTGGATGCGCAGATGGCTGATGGTGGGGGCTCGCCATGAGCATGATCCGATCGTCTCAAATCTCCCGCTTCGATGCCAGCGCCTGGCGCCGTGGTCTGGCTCGTCTGGGGGCCCCAGGCCTGTTGGGCCTGCTGTTGATGGCGGGGGCATTGGGCCTGTGGGTGGGGGTGGTGCCGGCCGCACGCCAGTCCCTGGTGGAGCAGCAGGAGCAGGTCGAACACGTGCGCGAACAGTTGAAGGCGGGCTCGACACCGGGCACGGCATCGGCCTCCCTGTCCACGCAAAGCGATCTGGCCTGGCAGACCCTGTGGGGCGCCCTCCCTGAGGAGGCCGACGGCAATGCATTGATGACCGGCGTGCTGGCGGCCGCCCAGCGTCAGGGGGTGACCCTGGGCGCGGTGCAGTTCTCGTCGGAGCCACTCAAGGGCCTGGCGCCCGTGGGGCGGCAGCGCCTGGTCCTGCCGGTGGAAGCGAGCTATCCGGCCTTGCGGTCCTGGCTGGCCGAGGTGTTGCAGCATCCCAGCGTCAGCCTGGATGCCCTGGATGTCAGCCGGGACCAGGTGATGAGTGATCAGGTGCGCGCCCGCGTGACGCTGTCGTTGTGGTGGAAGAGGCCATGAGAACTTCCTTGTGGATCGGCCTGATGGTGATGGTGGGGGCCAGTGTGTTCCTGTCCATCCAGGATGCCGATGAGATCGAACCGGTCACCCGTGCGGGCGCCCGACCCGAGGCGCGAACCAGCCAGGTGGAGCCCCGGCGTCGCGGGGGGGCTTCCGGTTCTGCCGATGCAACCCTGCGTCAACAGGAGGAGGCGCGGCAGCGTGCTTTCGTGTGGTCGGTGCAAGGCTGGCAGCAGCGCCTGTCAGACGGTGGGCATGACCTGGGCGGGAACCCGTCCAGACGCACGTCGGGCTGGAGCTCTCAACAGCCGCCCCAGGTGGCACCGCCCCCGCCGCCCCCGCCTCCGCCACCCATGGCGCCACCCTTTCCGCACACCTGGATCGGTCGCTATGACGACGATGTACCGCGTGCGGTGGTGGCGGGTTCGGCGCGGACCTGGGTGGTGCAGTCGGGGGATGTGATCGACAGTCAGTGGCGGGTGGATGCGGTCAATGCACGTGAGATGCGGCTGACCTACCTGCCGCTGCAGCAAAGTCAGACCGTGATGTGGAAGTGAACATGAACAGTATGTCCAGGGGCGAACCAGTCATGGAGCGACGAAAGATGTGGCGTGTGCTGAGTTGGGTGGCCTTGCCGCTCCTGTTGAGTGCCTGCGCCAACCCGGCCTTGCGCGAGGCAGAGAAGCAGCGCGACGCCGGGCAATACGAGGCGGCTGTGTTCACCTTGCAGGCTGCGCACCGCGATCGGCCAGATGACGCCACGCTCAAGGGGGCCTATGTCAAACAGCGCGACAGCACGCTGACCTACCTGCTCTATCAGGCAGAAGCCACACGCGCATCCGGATCGGCTGCCGACTATCAGGCGATCCTGGCGCGCCTGGAGGCCGTTGCACCGGGGCATCCGAGGGTGATCGCCTTGAAGGAGGATCTGGTCAGAAAGGAGCGGATCGAGCGCCAACTGAGTGAAGCGCGTGCCGCCCTGCAGGCACAGGATGCGGCCCGCGCCGAGGCGGCGCTGCGGGCGGTGTTGGCCGACGAAGTGAATCACCCCGAAGCACGGGCCTTGCTCGGTCGTCTGGACGAGCAGCGCGGGGAGCAAACGCGACGCCAGAGCGTCGTGCGTCTGGCCACGGCACAAAAGCCTGTGACCCTGGAGTTCCGAGAGGCGGCCTTGCGCCAGGTGTTCGAGGCGCTGGCCCGTGCGGCCAATGTCAATTTTGTGTTCGACAAGGACGTGCGGGGTGAGGCCAAGGTCACGCTCTTCCTGCGCAACACCACCGTGGACGAGGCCTTGCGCGTGATCCTCAACACCCAGCAGTTGGGCTCCCGCCTGCTCAATGACAACACGGTGCTGGTGTTCCCCAACACCCAGCAAAAGCAACGCGATCTGCTGGACACGGTGACCCGCAGTTTCTACCTGGTCAATGCCGATCCGAAACAGGCGCAAAACCTGGTGCGCACCGTGGCCAAGACCCGGGACATGTTTGTGGATGAACGGCTCAATCTGCTGGTGGTGCGTGACACGCCGGAGGTCATGCGCTTGGTCGAGCGATTGATCGCGGGCATCGATCTGCCCGATCCGGAAGTCATGCTGGAGCTGGAGGTGATGGAGGTGTCCTCCAAGCGGCTCAATGAGCTGGGGCTGTCCTGGCCAGACACGGTCAACTACGGATTGCCGGGCGGCCCGGCGGTGCTGAGCAGCACCAGTGGTTTGCGCTGGAGCACGTCCAACCCCCTGGCCGTGGCCACACTCAAGGGCAGCACCGACTCCACCAATCTGCTGGCCAATCCCAAGATCCGTGCGCGCAACCGAGAAAAGGCCAAGGTGCTCCTGGGTGAGAAGCTGCCCGTGTTCACCACGACGTCGACCGCCAATGTGGGGGTGTCGGCCTCGGTGGCTTACCTCGATGTGGGCCTGAAGCTGGAACTGGAGCCCCAGGTGCAACTGGACAACGAGGTCATCATCAAGGTGGCGCTGGAGGTCAGCAGCATCACCGGCAAGGTGGCAGGCCCTCAAGGGTCGCTGGCCTACCAGGTGGGGACCCGCCAGGCCACCACCTCGCTGCGCTTGCGTGACGGCGAAACCCAGGTGCTGGCAGGTCTGATCAGCGACGAAGACAGCAAGAACGCGGCGGGCCTGCCCTGGATCCACGATCTGCCGGTCCTGGGGCGCCTGTTCGGCAAGACCACCGACACCCGCAACAAGACGGAAGTGGTGTTGCTGGTGACGCCGCGCATCGTGCGCAATCTGAGCCAGGCGCAACTGCCCAGTGCGGCCATGCCATCGGGCACGGAGGCGCAGCCCGGGGCGGCGCCCTTCACGATGAGCCAGGGACAAGTGTCGACAGCGGTGGCGCGCGGCTCGGTGGCAAGGGCTGAGCGCGAGCCCCGTTCGGATCGACGTGACGAAGGTGCCCCACAGGCCGGAATGCGCCTCACCGGGCCGGAGCTGATACAGCCCGGCGCATCATTCCAGATCACGGTGCACAACCCCTTGAAACAGGCCTCGTCGCTGATCTATGACACGGTGATGTTCGAGTCCAGCGCGGATGCCAGTGCCACCGGCCGGGTGCTCATCCATCAGGCTCAGACGGACCGACAGGTGCTCACATTCCGGGTCAAGAAGGATGCACCTCCGCGGGCCGCCGAGTTCTCCCTTGATGCGAGCGACGCGACTTTGACGGTGCGTCTGGGTGCCGCAGCGGAGCCGGGGAGCGATGCACAGCCATGAGTTCAACAGGGTGTTTGCAGGCGGGTGATCGGCGTCGAGGATTCACGCTCATCGAGATGATCGTGGTGGTGCTGATCGTCTCGATCCTGGCGAGCGCGGCGGTGCCTCTGGCGGCCTTGCACAAGCGACGCAGCCAGGAGGCCGAGCTGCGCGACAACCTGCGGGTGCTCCGGCGTGCCCTGGACAGCTACAAGGCCGCCTGGGACCAGGGGCGCATCGAGCGGACCGTGGGCGCCACGGGTTATCCACCCGATCTGCGCATCCTGGTCGATGGGGTGCGTGACATCACGCGCACTGACGGTGCGCGCATCTATTTCATGCGCCGCCTGCCCAGAGACCCCCTGGCACCGCCACAAGTTCCTGCCGAGCAGACCTGGGGATTGCGCAGCTACGAGAGTCCACCCGATGCACCAGCGCCTGGCAAGGATGTGTTCGACGTCTATTCCACGGCACCGGGCACAGGGCTCGATGGTGTACCGTACCGACAATGGTGAGGCCATGATCCAGCTACTTTGCCGCCGTCACCGGGGGTTCACGCTGATCGAATTGATCGTGGTCCTGGCCATCGTCGCCTTGCTGGCGAGCATCGTGGCACCGCGCTACTTCCGCTCGGTGGACAACGCCCGGGAAGCCACCTTGCGCACCTCGCTCAATGTGATGCGCGATGCCATCGACAAGCATGTAGGTGACCGGGGCTCGTACCCCGCATCGCTGGACGAGTTGGTGCAATTGGGCTACATCCGCCAGATCCCGGAGGATCCCATCACGGGTCAGCGTGACAGCTGGCAGATGTTGCCGCCCCGAGAGGACGACGCGATGTCGGGAGGAATGGCGGACGTGCGCAGCGGCGCGGGTGGGAAGGCCCAGGACGGCACACCTTACAGCGAGTGGTGACCATGCGGCAAGGCTCGTCAAGCGCGCGCGGATTCACCTATCTGATGCTGCTTTGGTGGATCGCCATCAGCGGTGTGATGCTGGCTGCACTGGGACAGAGCTGGGCCATCGAAGCCCGTCGGCAGCGTGAAGCTGAACTGGTCTTTCGGGGCGAGCAGATTCTTCGTGCCTTGACGTCCTATCGCCTGTCGACCCCGGAGGGACAGCCCAGTCTGCCCCTGCGGCTGGAGGAGTTGCTGGATGATCGTCGCTCCGGCGCGAGCAAACGACACCTGCGCCAACTCTGGCCCGATCCGATCACGGGTGAGGCGTGGGCTTACCTGCTGGAGGGAGAGCGCATCCGTGGCGTCTACAGCCAGGGCAAGGGCGTGCCTTTGTCCGGGCCTCCGGGAGCGCAGAGCTACGAAGAGTGGCGCTTTGAGCTGTCCTCACGCTGAGGTGGGTGTGGGCAGGCCCAGGTAGCTCAACAGATCCGGCAGGTGCTGATCGAAGTCGCTGATGGCGTGATCGCCGCCATCGAGCAGCTTGATGCGCGCGCCCTCATAGTGCGAGACCATCTCTCGCCAATCCAGCACCTCATCCCCTTCGGCGATCAGGGCCCAGTAGCGCTCGGGCCGCGTGATGGGATAAGGATCCAGCGCGGTGAACTCGTCAATGAACTCTGTGCGAAAGAAGAACCGATCATCGGGATGGTGAAAGCTGGTTTGTTCGCCGATGTACCGAGCCAGATCACGCGCGGGTGCCACCGCCGGGTTGATCACTGCGGCCACACAGCCATGGCGCTCCGCCAGCACCGTGGCATAAAAGCCGCCCAGCGAGGACCCGATGACGGCCATGCTGTCGCGTGGCCAATCGGCGATCAGCCATTCGATTTCCTGCATGGCCTGCCTGGGGGATGGAGGCAGTTGCGGGCAGGCCCAGGTGATGTCGATTCCAGCATCACGCCATGCTGGCACGAGCGCAGCCAGCCGCTGTGCCTTCGCTGAAAGCGGTGATGAACGGAAGCCGTGCAGGTAGAGCAGATGAGTAGGTGGGCGTTGCACACCTGCATTCTGACAGCATGTATCGGATCGCGGAAACTCAGGCCTGCATTCAACAAACCGTCATCTTGCCTCTCTACGCTCTGCGGCTTATCACCACGATGCCACATGAGCAATTCATCCACCGAGAGCTCCAGCTTGTCCGAGAGCATGCTCAGGCTCGTCGAGTCTGCGCCGCAAGTGCACCGACGGTATCAGTTCTTCCTGTGGAGCCAGGGGGACTTGCAACGCTGGATTCCGCACAAGCTCATGGTGTGCGGCGCCTATGACCGGCGCTCGCGTGATGTGGCGCTCGACATCTTCAACAGCTTGCCCATGCCTGCAGCGGCCCTGCGGGGTTTGCAAGGGGTGAGAGATCTGCCGATCGCATCGGCCATGGCTCAATGGCGTCAGCAGCGCTATCAACCTTGTGTGATCGATCTGCGTCAGTTGCCCGAGGATGAGGCCGTCGCAGCCTTGATGGCCGACGGGTATCGCCAGCTCATGATGCATGGGCTGACCCGCCCGTCCAGACCCGATGAAATCGTGAGCTTCTTCATTTTCGGGGCGCCCGATCAGTCGTATGACGAAGACGTCATGAAGGCGGTCGACATGTTGCTGCCCTGTCTGCACATGACCTATCAGCGGGTGCATACCACCGAGGTGGACCTGGGGACCCCACCCATGCAGGGCCAGGGGAGCTATGCATCGGGTTCACCGAGCGCCAGCCACAGGCCACTGGTCACTGCGCGAGAGCGCGAGATCCTCATGTGGGTGCGCGATGGCATGAGCAACCAGCAGATCAGCGACAAGCTGGGCATCAGCGCCCTCACGGTCAAGAACCATGTGCAGAAGATCCTGCGCAAGCTGGGAGCGGCCAACCGTGCCCAGGCTGTGGCCAAGGCCATGAATATGAACCTTCTGGGTGCCGGGCAGGATGCGCCGCTGAGCTGATCGGCTCATGCCTCGTGCGGCGCTGAGTCGATCGGACTATGTCGGGGTCTTGCGCCGAGTGATCGGGTGTCATCGGCGCACCGAATACTTCGAATGAGTGCAGCAGCCTCGCTGCACATCGATTGCTCTTTGATGAGCACACGACACACCGCCACCGCTGACCGCCGCGCAAGAGCCTCCAGGGAGGGCATCGAGACGTAGGGGCTTGCAGCGAAGCAGACCCCGTGTGTGCTCAACCGATTTGCTTTCCTCTTTCAACGAACTTGTCCTTTCACCCATCTGGATTCTGGAGAGACCTTCATGAAACTCAAGACCCTTGCGGCCGCCCTGGCCATCGCTTCTTCCGGCTCGGCATTCGCCGGTGTGGGCACCCCCGTGGCTTCGTCCACCGGCGGCGAAATGCTGCTGAGCATCTTCAGCCAGGCTGGTCAGGCCACGTACCAGCTGGACATCGGTCTGCTGTATGCAGATTTCGTGTCCCAGGCTTTTGCCAAGCTGCCAGATTCGACCTCGCCCTACACCATCAGCCTGACCATCGATGCATCCACCGATGCCGCGTTCAGCAGCTTCATCAATCACATCGGTGCTCAAAGCGACGTCAAGTACTCCTTCATCGGTGGTGACAACTCCGGTGTGACGGCCGCTGCCCGTTCCATGGCCACGACCATCCGCGCAGGTGGCGATGTGACCGTGATCACCAACGGCAATCTGGTGGATGGCATGAACAGCATCGCCAACAACTACATCGACTCTGGCGTGAACACCAAGGTGGGCAACGTCATGGCGGTCAATGGCAGCAGCTGGTTCACCCAGGCCGAGAACAACAATGGCCACTACTACAAGGTGGACCAGACCACGCTGAATGGCAAGTTCAACATCGGCAATGACAACCTGGTGGGTACGGCTGCCGATGTGTACCACTTCGTGCGCAGCAGCACGTCTGCTGGTGGCAATGCCATCGAGACCAAGCTGGGTGCCTTCAATGTGGTCAAGAACAGCAACACGCAATACGTCGTGTCTTTCTCGACACCCCTGACGACGCCTGTGGCCGTGGTGCCCGAGCCCAGCTCCTACGCCCTGGCCATCGCCGGCCTGGGTGTGGTGGGCCTGATTGCACGCCGCCGCCGCGTTGCCTGATGTCTTTTTGGAGCTCCGCGAGGAGCTCCATGTCTGTCTTCTCCCTCCCTGTCGATCACTTTGTCTCAAGGATTCATCATGAAACTGCGCATCGTCGCCCTGGCCGCTGTGGCCACCCTGGCTGGTCAGGCTCAGGCCCTGACCCTGGCTCAAATTGCCTCCGCTCGTTCGGCTGGCACACTGCTGGAAGTGCACTTCAGTGGCGCGTCGGCTCTGTCTGCTGTGGTGGGCGGTCTGTTCTCTCAGAACTGCAAGGCCGGTACCCGCAACGACTACAAGAGCGATTTCACCGATGCCGCCTTCGCGGGTGACACCGCCAATGGCCAGTCGGTCAATGCCTACACCTGCGAACTGATCGCCGGCAACGACTTTGGTGCCGCTTTTGACAACAAGCAAGTTGTCTTCCAGAAGTCTGACCAAGGTGGTTCGGGCAATGGCGTGTTCCCGGTGGCCTACAACCAGCAGTTGCCCTTCCTGAACCTGACCGCCGCCAACTGCGTGGCCGATGTCTGCAAGAGCAATGGTTACACCCGCGCGCCTGAAGGCGGTGTGTCTGATGTGGCTCCCGTCGGCTTCAACCCTTCGCTCAACCGCCCCAAGTCGCCGGTGGATTTCAGCAATGACATCCTGTATCCCGCCGTGTCCAATGCCAACTTCCAACGCGTCGATGGTGTCATCCAGACCGTGTTCGGTCTGGCTGTGAGCAAGCCCCTGTACGATGCCCTGCAGGCCGACCAGGGGCTGGCATCGTCGGTGCGTCCTTCGGTGCCCCGTGCCGTGATCGCCACCATGTTGTCCAATGCCTTCGATCCTTCCATCAGCTGGAAGGCGCTGCTGCCCAACAGCCCTGCCGTGAACGAGCAGCAAGTCAACATCTGCCGCCGTGTCAATGGCTCGGGCACCCAGACCAGCGCCAACCGCTTCTGGGCTGAGTACGCTTTCAACCAGTCGTCGCTGATCCCGGCTGACAACGCCAACAACTCCGAGTTCTCGCCTGCCAATCTGATCTCGGACGTCAACAACAACAGCGTGATCCACGTGTATGAGGGCTCGTCCACCTCCAACGTGCGCTCCTGCCTGGCTGAGGCCAACAAGGCTGGCAAGCTGTCGTTCGCCATCGGTCACGTGTCGCTGGAGAATGCAGAGACGGCCGACTGGAAGTTTGCCAAGATCGACGGCGTCGAGCCTTCGCGCGACAACGCCAAGAAGGGCTTCTACGACTACGTGTTCGAGTCCACCATGCAGATCTCGAACTCGGCAGCCAATGGCGCTTTCCCCAACAACAAGCGTGCTTTCCTGAACGGCTTCATCGACGCTGCCAAGAAGCCTGCGAACTTCAATCAGTTGTCCGCTGCTGCCCAGAATGGCGTGATGGCCTTGCCGACCGCGGCTTCCTGTGCGGCTGCGCCCTTCGGTGGCTACGTGGCTGCATCGGCTGAAGAGAAGTTCTGCTCGCGCGTCAGCCGCCCGACGCCCAACGATCCTCTCGTGATCTTCCGCTGATCGTCTGCCACAGGGTGCTCTTGTGGGCACCCTGAGTGACGCCTGCCCGCAGTGAGCTCAACGCCCTGCGGGCTTTTTTCAAGCCGTAGTCCGATCGGATGCCCTGATCGCTCTTGGCGTTCAACGGGGCGTCACAGAGTCCGATCACACTCAAAAAAACCATCCAGGTGACCCGCCATGGGTCGCCTATTCATCAATGACTGGAGAGACTTCATGAAACTCAAGACCCTCGTGGCCGCCCTGGCCGTCGCTTCCTCTGGTACCGCATTTGCGGGTGTCGGCACGCCCGTGGCCTCGTCCACCGGCGGCGAAATGCTGCTGAGCATCTTCAGCCAGGCGGGTGAGGCCACGTATCAACTCGATATGGGCCTGCTCTATGCCAATTTCGTGTCTCAGGCCTTTGCCAAACTGCCGGAATCGGGCACGCCCTACACCATCAGCCGCACGCTGGACACTGCCAACGATGCTGCATTCGCCAGCTTCCTTGCGGCCGTGAGCGGGCAAAACGACATCAAGTTTTCCTTCATCGGGGGTGACAACTCTGGTGTGACAGCCACCAACACACGCTCCATGGCGACCACCATCCGCGCGGGTGGTGATGTGACCGTGATCACCAACGGCAACCTCGTCGATGGCATGAACAGCATTGCCAACAACTACATCGATACCGGTGTGAACCTGAAAGTGGGCAATGTGATGGCAGAGAACGCCAGCACCTTCTTCACGCAGGCCGAGAACAACAATGGCCACTACTACAAGGTGGATCAGACCACCTTGAACGGCAAGTTCGCCATTGGCAACGACAACCTGGTGGGCACCACCGCCAATGTCTATCACTTTGTGCGCAGTGACACATCTGCGGGCGGCAACGCCATCGAGACCCTGCTGGGCACCATGTCGGTGGTGCAAAACAGTGCCACCCAATACGCCGTGTCCTTCTCGACCCCCACGGCTGTGCCCGAGCCCAGCACTTACGCCATGATGGGCCTGGGCCTGATCGGCTTGAGCCTGGTGGCGCGTCGTCGTCGCATGTAAATCAAGGCCTTCAGCCAAGCCCTGCACAGCAGCCCTGTGCATTCAAAGCCCACCCGTTCCCCGGTGGGCTTTGTGCTTTGTGGGGCCCCCATCCAAGGGGTGGGGTTGAATTGTCATGGTGGCATGAGCTGAACGGCTCATGTTTCTTCATGGCCACTTCATGCCTGCTTGTCACAGTGGCGGGCATGACCCACCGTCCATCCTTCCTTGTCAGCGCCAGACGTCTGTGCGCCCTCCTGCTGGGGCTGTGCCTTGTGGCTGTGATCCGTCCATCGTGTGCCGATCCCGTCATCGGGGCGGCCCGGCGGTTTGCCATTGACGAGTTCGAGATCGAGGGCAACACTGTCTTGCCGACGACTGCGGTGGAGCGCGCGGTGACGCCCTTCCTGGGGCCGGACAAGACCCTGGCCGATCTGGAGGGCGCTCGAGCCGCCCTGGAGAAGGTCTACCAGGATCAGGGCTATCTCTCGGTCTATGTCGAGGGCGATGATCAGATCCCGCTGGATGGCATCTCTCGTCTGCGCGTGACCGAGGGCAAGGTGGCGCGCCTCAAGGTGAGTGGATCTCGCTACCACGACCCGGCCTACATCCGTGAGACAGCGGCCGAGCTGAGCCCCGGCCAGGTGCCCAACTTCAACACCTTGCAGACGCAGTTGGCCGAGCTCAATCGCAACGAGGTGCGGCGTGTGCAGCCCGTCATCAAGCCGGGCTACGAAGCCGGCACCGTGGAGGCCGAGCTGCAGGTGAGCGATCAGTTGCCCCTGCAGTTCAGTCTGGAACTCAACAACCGGCAGGTGCAGTTCACCCAGCCCATGCGTTTGCAGGCCACCGCCCGCTACGAGAACCTCTGGCAGTCGGACCACGCCTTGTCGGTGACGGCCATCACCACCCCTCAGGATATCGATGAGAGCAAGGTGCTGGCCTTGTCCTACACCGTGCCGCTGCGTGGCGGTGACGCCTGGCTGGGCTTCCTTGTGCTGTCGGACAGCCTGGTCGAGCCCTTGGGGGCCGCCAATGTGGTGGGCAAAGGGGTGACGCTGGGTGTGCGTCGCCTGTGGGCCTTGCCGGGTCACAGCGGCTTTCAGCACAACCTGTCGTTCGGTGCGGACTTCAAGGATCTCAAGGAGCGCATCGTGGCCGATGACAGCGCCTTGTCCAGCCCCCTGCGCTATGTGCCCATGAAGCTGGACTACAGCGCCTCATGGCAGACCGATGACACGGCCACCTCCCTGGCCGTGGGCGGTGTGTTCAGCTTGCGTGGTGTGGTTCGCCGCTCGCTGGATTGCGCTGACACCGGGGTGGTCGACCAGTTCGCCTGCAAGCGCGAAGGCGGGGACGGCAGTTTTGCCGTGCTGACGCTGGACGCCACGCACAGCCGGCCGCTGTGGCGGGGCCGATGGGATCGATGGCAGGTGCGAGGACGTCTGGGTGCGCAGTTCAGCGCGCAGCCCCTGGTGGGGGCCGAGCAGTTCTCGATCGGTGGAATCGACAGCGTGCGCGGCTACTACGAGTCCGAGGCCGTGGGGGATTTGGGGGTGCATGCCGGCCTGGAGGTGCGCAGTCCCAACTGGGTGAGTGGCCTGGCGGGAGAGGGGGCATCGGCCCTCACCGAGTTGCAGGCTCTGGCCTTTGTCGAGGCCGGGCGCGTGCAGACCCATGAGGCCGGCAACGCTCAGGAGCACACCACCCTGGCAGGAACGGGCCTGGGCCTGAAGGTGCGTGCCCGCCGCAACGTGTCGGCCCAGATGGATGTGGCCTGGCCCTTGCGATCCACCGATGCCACACGTCGCCATGACCCCCGCGCCCATGTGCGTGTCGGCGTCGAGTTTTGAGATGGCTGAAGACACACCCGGCCCTGCCGCCCTTGCGAGAGATTTGACATGACTGCCCATCTGCCCCTTCCTTCGACCGCTCGACAGCCCGGTCGTCAGCGCAAGCTTCGCGTGCGCTGGCACCCCCTGGCCTGGGCCGTGGCCTGCGCGGTGGCACCCGCCTGGGCGGCGCAGAAGGATGTGCGCTTGCCGGAGATGCAGTCCGGGACGGATGCGGTCAAAGGCACCGGCAGCTATGCCGTTGATGCAGCCAAGGCCCTGGGCACGGTCACGCAGACCAGCAAGCGTGCCATCTACCACTGGAAGTCCTTCGACATCGGTCGTGATGCGACCATGAACTTCGATATGAAAGCAGGCCCCGGCTCCAGCGCCCTGAACCGGGTGCTGGGCAGCGCCCGGCCCAGCGAGATCCTGGGCAAGCTCAAGGCCAATGGCAATGTCTTCCTGATCAATCCCAATGGGGTGCTGTTCGGATCCACGGCCCAGGTCAATGTGCAGGGCCTGATGGCCTCTACCCTGGGCCTGGCAGATGACGTCTTTCTGAATGATCTCAACACCATCAACACGCAGGACGCCACCTTCGCCTGGCAGGACGTCAAAGGCGAGGA
>NZ_DASUIT010000113.1:0-7572 GCF_036279655.1 Aquabacterium sp.
TTTTCGATGGCCAGGCGCGTGGCGCTGTCATCCCATGACAAGGGCAGCCACACGGTGCGCGTGGGCACCGAGATGTCATCGCTGGTGGCCAGCGTGGCTTCTGCCTGGTTGAGCGCCGCCAGCAGTTGCGTGCGGGGCAGGTTCATCGGATCAAAGTGGATCTGCGGGGAGCGGATGCCTGGCGTCATGTCGACGATGCCGGGCAGCTTGCCTTGCTCACGCATGCCTTGCAACGCGCTCATCACGGCGTGCACGTGGAAGCGCAAGGTCAGGTCCAGCTGCAGCGGGCCGTATTCGATGAGCACGTAGCGGTCGCCCGCCTGGCGGATCACGCGATCGGCCTGCGTGTCGATGATGGGTGACAAGCTGGCCGTGACTTCATGTGCCGGCACGCCTTGCGGCAAGGCGGGGGCACTGATCGCTGCAGCGTTGGCGCGGGGCTCGCCGACGGATGCCACCAGCGCGTCCACCGCGTGCTGCATGGCCTCGGCTTGCGCCACGGTGATGGCATGAAAGCGCACCGAGTCACCGGCTTTGAGTTGGCCCAGCTTCCAGCGCTCGGCCCCTACCACCACGGCAGGGCACACGAAGCCACCCAGGCTGGGGCCGTCCGGGCCGAGGATCACGGGCATGTCACCGGTGAAGTCGATGGCGCCGATCGCATAGGCGTTGTCGTGGATGTTGGATGGGTGCAGGCCGGCTTCACCGCCATCCGTGCGGGCCCAGTGCGGCTTGGGGCCAATCAGGCGCACGCCTGTGCGGCTGCTGTTGTAGTGGACCTGGTAGTCGGTCGAGAAGAAGACGGCGATGTCATCTGGCGTGAAGAAGTCCGGCGAGCCATGCGGGCCGTACATCACGCCAATGTCCCAATGGCGGCTGAGTGTGGGGGCGAGCTCCTGGGGCAGGGCGTGAGCCGGGTGGCTGGGCGCGCTCAAGGACAGGTCACCGAAGGCGGGCGAGCCGGCAGGGGCTGGGCTCACATGCAGCATGTCGCCGGTTCGCAAGGTGCGGCCGGCATGGCCGCCAAACTGGCCCAGCGTGAAGGTGCTGCGGCTGCCCAGATACAGCGGCACATCGAGCCCGCCTTGTGTGGCCAGGTAGGTGCGCGCGCCCCCTTCGGCCAGTGGTGCCGTGCCCAGCTTCAGGGTACTGCCAGCCTTGATGGGCAAGGCACGGTTGAAGGCTTGATCGGTGCTCAGCACGACGCCGTTCAGTGTCACGGGCATGGGGGCACCTGTGAGGGCCACGACCAGGTCGGCATGGAAGCGCAGGGCAGGGCCACCCACGGTGCACTCCAGCGCGGCCTCACCTTGCTCATTGCCGACCAGCTTGTTGGCCAGGCGCAGATGCAACTCGTCCATGGGGCCTGAAGGTGGCACACCCACGTCCCAGTAGCCGGTGCGGCCAGGCCAGTCCTGCACGGTGGTCTGCACGCCGCCGTCCAGCACCTCGATGGCACGCGGGTGCCATTCGAACTGCCCCAAGGTGCGCGTGACGATCTCGCCTTGCACGAACACAGGCGCAGCCGTCACGGCGCGCAGGTAGCGCAGATTGGTCTCGATGCCAGCCAGGCTGGTCTCGGCCAGCGCTTTCTGCAGCTTGTGCACGGCTTCTTCTCGCGTTTCGCCCGTGACGATGAGCTTGGCCAGCATGGGGTCGTAATACGGCGGCACATCGGTGCCGCGCTCTACCCAGCCGTCCAGCCGCACATCGTCAGGGAACACCACCTCGGTGAGCACGCCCGCGCTGGGCTGGAAGTTGCGTGCCGGGTCTTCGGCATACAGGCGCACCTGGATGGAGGCGCCCTTGGGCTTGGGCGCGTACAAGGGCCATTGATCGCCCCGGGCCAGGCGCACCATCCACTCCACCAGGTCCACGCCGGTGACCTGTTCTGTCACGCCATGCTCCACCTGCAAGCGGGTGTTGACCTCCAGGAAATAGAAAGCGCCCGTGTCGGCATCAAGCACGTATTCCACCGTGCCGGCCGAGCGGTAGGACACCGCCTCGCCCAGGCGTACGGCTGCTTCCAGCAGGGCCTGTCGCGTGGCGGGAGCCAGGCCAGGTGCGGGTGTCTCTTCGATCACCTTCTGGTTGCGGCGCTGGGCCGAGCAGTCGCGCTCGCCCAGGGCCACGACCTGGCCCTGCCCATTGCCGAACAGCTGCACCTCGATGTGGCGGGCGCGCTCCACGAACTTTTCCAGAAACAGGCCGGCGTCCTTGAAGTTGGCTTGTGCCAGCCGGGCCACGGCTTCATAGGCCGCGTCCAGTTCGGCTTCATTGCGCACCAGGCGCATGCCGATGCCACCGCCGCCGGCCGTGCTTTTCAGCATCACCGGGTAGCCGATGCGTGCGGCTTGCGTGCGGGCGTCTGCGGCATCCGCCAGCAGATCGCTGCCAGGCAGCAGGGGGACGCCATGTTGTTGGGCCAGCTCACGCGCGGTGTGCTTGAGGCCGAAGGCCAGCATCTGTTCGGCGGTCGGGCCGATGAAGGCGATGCCAGCTTCTTCACAGGCTTGGGCAAATCCCGGGTTTTCCGACAGGAAGCCGTATCCAGGATGAATGGCCCCTGCGCCCGTCTGCCTGGCGACATCCAGAATGCGGGCCACATCCAGATAGCTTTGCGCAGCCGGGGCGGGCCCGATGCACACGGCTTCATCGGCCATGGCCACATGGCGGGCGTCGGCATCGGCTTCGGAATACACCGCCACACTGCGCAGCCCCATCTTGCGCAAGGTGCGGATGATGCGGCAGGCGATGGCGCCCCGGTTGGCGATGAGAACGGTGGTGAAGCCCTTGGCTTGCGGCGAGGTGTCAGTCATGCTCGTTCAGTCCCAGACCAGGAATTGCGCGGGGGTGGGGTTGTAGGCATTGCACGGGTTGTTGAGCTGCGGGCAGTTTGACACCAGCATCAGGATGTCCATCTCGGCGCGCAGCTCCACGTACTTGCCCGGGCCCGACACCCCATCGGCAAAGGTGAGCTGGCCGTCTTCGGTGACCGGCACGTTCATGAAGAAGTTGACGTTGGGCACCAGATCGCGCTTGCCCAGGCCGATGTCGGCGTGCTGCAGGGCGATGAGGTAGTTGTCGCGGCAGCTGTGCATGAACTTTTTTTGCAAGGCATAGCGCACGGTGTTGCTCTCGGCCGCACAGGCGCCGCCCAGGGTGTCGTGCCGCCCGCAGGTGTCGGCCACGATGGTCAGCATGGGATTGCCTTCGCTGGACATCAGCACCGAGCCCGTGGTCAGGTAGATGCCACCCTGGCTGAGCATGGTGTCCGTGGCGCTGTAGTGCTCGGCGGCGTCGTTGGCGTTGTAGAAGATCACGTCGACCGCCTGGTTGCCTTCCAGGTCGACGATGCGCAGGGTCTGCCCCTGCGCGATGTGCAGCAGATAGGGCTCACCCGATGGCAGCACGTGGTTGACCACGGCCTGGGCCGGATCGAGCTGGCTTTCCTGGATGCGCACGGCCGTTGCTGCGGCGGTGTTCATGTTGTCTGCGGTGGCGTTCATGGTGGGCGCTCCGGGTCAGAGGTAATACATGTCGGCGTTGTGCAGGGCACGGGCGCACTCGGGGCGGAAGGCCCGGTTGAAGTCGTCCTTGGGCGCAGGGCCCGACTTCCATGCGGCCAGCCCGACCTTGCCGGGGGCGTAGTCAGGGCGTGGGTCCAGCGGGTGTGGCGCGGTGGAAAACGCGATCAGCGTGTCCATGTCGAAGCGCAGCTCCACCATGGCACCGGCGGCCGCGTGGCCAGGCGCAAACTGGAAGCGGCCTTCGGCGTCCACCGACACCTTGCTGAAGAAGTTCACCGGGGCGATCAGATCGCGGCGGTTCAAGCCGTACTTGCCGATCTCGATGAGCAGGCCGTCCTTGCCGCTGCGGTACATCGCGTTGCGGTGGGTGTGGAAACTGCGCCCGCCGTACTTGGTGTGCAGGCGCTCGGCATCCAGCAGGCCGCCCATGGGGTCGTGCCAGCCCAGGGTGTCTTCGGTGATGCTGGCCAGGGCGCGCCCCATGTCGCTCATCAGCACGTGGCCGCGTGTGTAGTGGGCGGTGTGCTGTGCCTTGAGCGAGTCGGGCATGTTGTAGCGCTCGAGCTTTTCCCTGGCGTGGTAGAGCACCATGCTGAGGTTGGCGCCAGCATCCAGGGCCACCATGCGCAGGCGGCTGCCTCGGGGCATCACGTAAGACCAGTGGCCACCACCGGGCACGACCTCGGACCACATCACGCGTTCGGCGGGCAGATCCGGTGCGAAGCGCTGCCAGTGGGGCAGGGCGTCCACAGGCTGATCGGCGGGGGGATTGGCAGGTGCCGTTTCGGTAGAAGGGGTGCCTGGGGAGCCATGATCGTGGCGACCGCGATCATGGCTCCAGGCACTGTGGTCATCCACCGTGTTGATGGAGGACTGACTACGCTGTTCGTCGGCTGACATGGGACTCACTCCGGGCAGGTTGGGAAGCACGAGAGAGGACACTTCATGTGCTGAAGCGAACCTCCCGGGCTTTTGTCCCGCCGTGGAGCCAGTGCCGGCAGTGAACCGACTCGGGCCGGTAGCTCTCGGACCAGCCATCCCGCCATGAGCGAGACCGGAACCCTAGCCACCTTTTCGAAGCAACGACATGACGTCGTTCCTCTCTGGCCTGAATACACGCAAACTTGATGCCAGCCCTTTGGCCTCTGTGCCATCAGGTTTGTGCCTGAACTTGGTGCCGGATCGCCTTGGTCACCTGATGGCCTGACATGAAGTGGTGCATCCCCCCGATATGAGGGTGGGAATATGTATCAGTCTGGCGCATTGGTGCAGTGCATCCAAGGGCGTTCACGGTGTTGCCGCTTGCGCGTCTTGTTGATACTGCAACCGTTGCCTTTGGCCTGGCGGCGGGCTTTTCCCGGTGCCAGGCCCTTTCCAGACAGGCGGCCGAAAAATGCACACCGATCACGCACAAGCCGATCATTTGACCGAACAGGTTCTCACCGCGAGGACCCGGATGCTTTTTTCGCACATTCCCATGGGCACCACCATTGCGGCCGGTCTGGGCTGCCTGATTGCCATCATGGTTGACTACATGGTGGCCGAGCCGATGGGCGTGCCGGGGTGGGGCTGGCTGGCCGGCCTGATGATGATCGCTGCCATCCACATTGCCCGCAGCATCCTGTATTTCCGGGCCAAGGACCGCCAGCATCCCAGGTGGATGCGCAACGTCAAGTACAGCATCTTCGCGCTCAGCGCCTGGTGGGGCGCCATGTTGTGGATGTTGCCCGTTCGGTCACACATCGAACTGCAGGCGACCTTGATCGGCACGCTGTCCGGCCTGGCGGCCTGCGGGGCATTCATGCTGACGGTGGACCGCTCGGCTGCACGCATCTGGTTGATGCCCATGCTGACCTCTGTCGCTCTGTACTGCACAACGTTGAACTCGGTCCTGGGCTTGTTTGGCGCTTTCAGCATCACAGGCTTCATGGGCGTGTTGTGGATGGAAACAGGGCGGGCTCACCGTCGCGTGGGCGAATTGCTGTTCCTGCGCTTCACCAATGAGCGGATCACGGCATCGCAGGCGGTGGCGCTGCGCGAGGCGGAAGAGCTCAGCCAGGCCAAGGGACAGTTCCTGGCCACCATGAGCCACGAAATGCGTACACCCTTGCACGGCATCCTGGGCTTGTCTCGCCTGATTCGCGGTGAGTTGCGCAGCCAGGAGGCCCACGAGCGCATGAACCTGCTCGAATCCGCCGGGCAGCATCTGCTGGGTGTCATCAATGATGTGCTGGACTACTCCCGCTTGCAGGCCGGTCGCATCGAGCTCTCACCGGCGCCTGTGAACCTGCCCGATCTGGCCCGCGAGGTCACGTCGCTCGCCGCGGTCAACGGCACGGAAAAAGGGCTGGATGTGGTGCTGGATTCCGAACTGCCCTCGGACTATCTGGTCCATGTGGATGGCGGCCGGCTCAAACAGATCCTGCTCAACCTGCTGGGCAATGCCGTGAAGTTCACGGAGCAGGGGCGGGTGACCATGCGCCTGTTCGAGTTGCCCCATGAAGACGGCCAGCCATCGCGCATCGGCCTGGAAGTGGCCGACACGGGCATCGGCATCCCCGAAGATGAGCTGGCCCGGGTGTTCGATGCCTTCCATCAGGTCGACGGGCGCTATGAGCGCAAGGCAGCTGGCAGTGGCCTGGGCTTGAGCATTGCGCGTGAGATTTGCGTGGCCATGGGCGGCGAGCTGACCTGTGACAGCCAGCCGGGCGAAGGCTCGACCTTCCGTTGTGTCCTGCCCTTGGCACGCATGACGGCACACCTTGCTCAACCTGCCACCAAGGCGGCCTCAGCCGCCACGCCAGTGGCCATGACGCCAGGCAAGGCGCCAACCGCGACGGTGCTGCTGGTCGAAGACAACCCGGTCAATGCGATCGTGGCACTCACCGAACTCGAACAGATGGGCTTGCGCGTGGCCCACGCCGAGAACGGCCAGCTGGCCCTGGAGTGGCTGGCCCGGCACGAGGCCGACCTGGTGCTCATGGATTGCCACATGCCCGAGATGAACGGCTTCGATGCCACGCGGCACATCCGCATGATCGAGTCGCAGCGTGGCGTGGCGCCTGTGCCCATCGTGGCACTGACCGCCAGCACGCAGCAGGAGGTGCAGCAGGAGTGCCTGCAGGCGGGCATGAACGATTGCCTGTCCAAGCCTTTCCTGCGCGGCGACTTGCTGCGCGTGGTCAAGCGCTACGTGACCGGCGGTGCGCGCCGCTCGGACCGACAGACCCAACCCTTGGAACTGGCCCTGGCGAGTTGATGCGCCTCAGCGCGCGACCGGTTCGGTACGCGTGTTCAGCCAGGCCAGCGCATCCCCTGTCAACAGAGGGCTCAGGCGCCTGCGCACCTCTGCGTGATAGCCATTGAGCCAGGCGATTTCATCATCACGCATCAGGGACAGGTCGATACAACGCGTGTCGATCGGGCACAGCGTCAGCGTTTCGAACGCCAGGTACTCGCCGTGCTCGGGCGTGCCGGGCGCGGCGTCAGGCACCGCCGATTCAAGCAGCACGTTCAGCACCAGGTTCTCAATGCGGATGCCCCATTGTTTCGGGCGATACAGCGCCGGCTCGATGGACGTGATCATGCCGGGCTGCATGGCCATGTTGGCATCGGGTACCGCCTTGGAGATCGACTGCGGTCCCTCGTGCACATTGAGGAAGTAGCCCACGCCGTGGCCAGTGCCATGCCCGAAGTCCATGCCGTGTTCCCACAGCGGGGCGCGGGCCATGGCGTCCAGCATCGGGGCCAGGGTGCCACGCGGGAAGCGCGTGCGCGACAGGCCCATCGTGCCCTTGAGCACCAGGGTGTAGTCGCGCTTTTGCGCGGCGTTGGGCGTACCGATAGGCCAGACGCGGGTGATGTCGGTGGTGCCGCCCACGTACTGGGCGCCGGAGTCGATCAACAGCAGGCCTTCCTCGCACAGGCCTTGCGGCGTGCTGATCATGGCGTGGGATTCAGCGGTGGCTCGGTAGTGCGGCTGGGCACCGTTCGCATTGAAGCCGGCGATGGTGGGAAAGCTCAAGGAGACGTAGCCCGGCTG
>NZ_DASUIT010000114.1:0-6695 GCF_036279655.1 Aquabacterium sp.
GGCGCGGACACTACACTGTGGTCGGAGAGGGGTGGACGGTTCATGCCCCATTGTAGAAAGTCTCATGTCTGCATCTGCTGCAAGTTCTCCCTCTTCCCAGGATCGGGTCGTGCTGGTGACCGGCGCGGGCAAGCGCCTGGGTCGCCTGATCGCCCTGACGCTGGCCGCACAAGGCTGGGATGTGGTCGTGCATTGCCGTGCCTCGCGCATCGAGGCCGAGGGCACGGCCCAGGACATCCGGGCCCTGGGGCGCCGCGCCAGCGTGTTGTGCGCCGATCTGGCCGATGAGGCCGCCTGCCGCACCCTGGTGCCCCGGGCGGTCGAGTCGCTGGGCGCCCTCGATGCCGTGGTCAACAGTGCCTCCACCTTCGAGTACGACAACGCGGCCACCTTCAGCTACGACATGCTGGAAAAACACCTGCGGGCCAACACCGCACCGGCCATTGTGCTGGCGCAGGCTCTGGCCGCCCACCTGTCCACTCGGCATGTGCGCGGGGCCGTGGTCAATCTGCTGGACCAGAAGCTGTGGAACCCCAACCCCGACTTCCTGAGCTACACCCTGTCCAAGGCGGCGCTGGAGTCGGCCACGACCCTGCTGGCCCTGGCCCTGGCGCCTGCGGTGCGCGTGGTGGGCGTGGCCCCGGGCCTCACCCTCACCAGCGAGTGGCTGCAGGGCGCCGATTTCGAGAAAGCCCACCAGCTGTCGCCGCTGGGTCGGTCGTCCACGCCCGAGGACGTGGCGGCCACGGTGGCCTTTGCGCTGTCCAACCAGTCGATCACGGGCACCACCGTGCTGGTCGATGGCGGGCAGCACCTGCAGCGCTTTGCGCGCGATTTTTCAATGATGTGAGGCCAAGCGATGTCGCTGACCAAAGGCAACCAGATCCTGACCCTGACGGGCCTGCGTTTCGACGCCAACCTGGGCGTGCTCGAGCACGAGCTGACCACCCCGCAGCCCATCTGCGTCGACGCCGAACTCAATATGGGCAGCCAGCCCCTGCTGCCCCATGACGACGAGATTCTCAATGTGCTGGACTACCGCAAGGTGCGCGCCATCATCATCGAAGACTGCACGGCCACCCATGTGAACCTGCTCGAAACCCTGATCGGCAAGCTCTGCAAGCGCCTGATGGAGCTGCCCGGCGTGCTGGGGGTGCGCGTGCAGATCGCCAAGCTGGAGATCTTCGACGACTGCGAGGTCGCCATCAAGATGGAGACCGGGCAGTGGTGAAGCGCGGTCAGGGCATGCCGTGGACGCGCAGATAGCTCAGGGCGGATGGGCGTGTCGTGCCGGTGGGGAAAAGTTGGGTGGTGTAGAGCAGTTTGCCTGCCTGGACATCGATGAGCCTGGCATCAGAGCAATCGTTGGTGCGTGGCGGCGTCAGGCCCTGCGCTTGCATGTCGGCGGCCAGTCGGATCGTCTGGCCGTCTTTCCAGATGGCCCATTCCTGGGCGAAGCTGCCGTCTCCGACGCTGATGCAGCCATAGACCGTGCCGGGGCCGGTCAGACGGCCGCTCACGGGGACCACGGTGTCCACACCATTGCGGCGGATGAATTGCTCATAGGTGTCGTACGATCGCCAGAGCACGTCCCCTGCGGCATTGATGGACAAGGCCGCAGAGTTCATGGGGCCCCGCCAGGCCAGCTTGCCATTCACCCACAGCGCGGCCTGTTGCTGGATCTCCTTGAGCGTACCGGCGAGGGGGCCGCTGTCATAGAGCACATTGGTCTGGAGGCGGCCGACCACGTCGCCGTTGTCGTTCATGTCGATGGCATAGCTGTATTCAGCGCCACCGGTTTCCAGCTCGGTGAAGACACCCGCCTTCCAGATCAGGCCTTTGAGCAGCACGGCTGAGGTGGCGGATTCGACCAGGGTGGTGCCCAGCACCCAGTTCTTGTTGTTCAGCGCCTTGACATCGAAGTTGAGGCCATTGCTGCCGTATTTGATCTCCGTCACCTTGCCGTTGATCTGGATGGCAGCCTTGTCTTGCAAATAGCCGAAGCCCACCTTGTCGCGGGACACCAGCGACTGGGATGGGATGTAGCCGACCCAACTGCCCACATCATTCATGTGCAGGGGCATCACGGTGGTGGACACCACCGTCGGGGAGACATCGCCGGAGGGGGTTTCCGCCCACTTCAGCACGACGCGCTTGTAGGCCGGGACGTACTTGAATTTCTTGAAATCGAAGATCGAGCCGGATCGCACCGTGGCCCATCCCATGGTCTGGCCCTGGCCGTTCATGGTGGAGGGATTGCCATGGTTGGGCGTGCCGGAGCCATTGGAGGAGTCGGCAATGGCCGGCTGATAGGTCAGCAACTTGGCATAGCTGTAGGTCTGTGCCAGCGCCGGTACGCTGAACAGTGCAGACAGCGCGTACGCCGAGGTCAACCAGAGGGTGCGGTGCAGTGTCGGTGTGCTCATGAGGAGTGGCCTTGCGAGAGTGATCTGAGTGGGCTCATCGTCCATGACCCGGGGAGGAAACAGTAGCGGTCATCCCCGTAATCACATTTGATGATGCGCGGCGCCCGGATCGGCGAAAATAGCGGGATGAACGACGCTGTCCCCTCCCAGATCCTGTCTCAGGCCGATGCCGTGGATGCCGAAGCGCAAGCCAAGGCCAAGAAGCATGCCTTCGAGATGAACAAGCTCAGCAAGCGGCTGCACCGCGAGGTGGGCCAGGCCATCACCGACTTCAACATGATCGAAGACGGCGACAAGGTCATGGTCTGCATGTCCGGGGGCAAGGACAGCTATGCCATGCTCGACATCCTGATGAACCTGCAGAAGCGGGCGCCCATCCGCTTCGAGATCGTGGCCGTCAACCTGGACCAGAAGCAGCCTGGCTTCCCTGAGCATGTGCTGCCCGAGTACCTCACGAAGGTGGGCGTGCCCTTCCGCATCGAGGAGCAGGACACCTACAGCGTGGTCAAGCGCGTGGTGCCCGAGGGCAAAACCACCTGCAGCCTGTGTTCGCGTCTGCGCCGGGGCATCCTCTACCGAGTGGCCACCGAGCTGGGCTGCACCAAGATCGCCCTGGGTCACCACCGGGACGACATCCTGCAGACCCTGTTCATGAACATGTTCTTTGGCTCCACGCTCAAGGGCATGCCCCCCAAGCTGGTGACCGACAACGGCGAGCATGTGGTGATCCGCCCCATGGCCTACTGCCGCGAGCAGGATCTGGCCACCTATGCCGAACACCGCGAGTTCCCCATCATTCCCTGCAATCTGTGCGGTAGCCAGGAAGGCTTGCAGCGCCAGCAGATGCGCGAGATGATCAACGAGTGGGACCGCAAGTTCCCGGGCCGCGTCGACAACATGTTCACAGCGCTGTCCAACATCATTCCGTCGCACCTGATGGACCGCAAGCTCTACCCCTTCACCACCATCCGGGCCACAGGCGCGCCGGTGGTGGGTGGCGACATTGCATTTGACGAAGACGAAGGCTGCGGCACCCCAGGCAGCCAGGCCGCCGTGCCGATCTCGCTGGACAGCCTCAAGGCCTCCCTGCAGCGATCGGCGGACCAGGATGAACCGGACGACACCAGGAGCTGAGCCATGACTTCAATGACCCGCGCGACACATGAGACCGGCCGCCAGAGGCGGTCGCCCAGCCTGTGGCTGATGGTGATGGCGCTGGTCATGATGCTCACGGGCTGCGGCAGCCTCAGGAGCGTGACCGCCGAGGTGTCCAGCTACGGGCAGTGGCCTGCCGAGCGCAAGCAGGCACGTTATGCCTTCGAGCGCCTGCCTTCGCAGCAGGCCCAGGCCGATCTGCAGACCCGGGTGGAAGCCGCGGCAGCCCCCGTGCTGGCGCGCAAGGGCTTCACCCTGAGCCCGATGGATCAGGCCGATGTGCTGGTGCAGGTGGCCGTGCAATCCCGCACCCAGGCACGCTATGTCGACGATCCCTGGGGGCGTCGGCTGGATGGCTCCTGGTTTGGCGGTGTGTTTGGCACGGGGGGCATCTGGGGTCGCCATGGCGGTGTGGGCATCGGCATGAGCTTCGAGCCGCCGATGACGCAGATGCAGGTGGACCTGCTCATCCGTGATCGCCGCAGCAACCAGACCCTCTACGAGACCCATGCCGTGCACAACCGTGCCGGCAGCGTGGTCGAGAGCCTGATGGCGCCTCTGTTCGAAGCCGCCCTGCAGGACTTCCCGGCGCAGGCCATCAGCCCCCGTCAGGTCACGGTCGACCTCCCGGCGCCCGAGGGCACCGCGACACCCAAGCCCTGATCTTTTTTTTCCAAAAAATCGCTCCAGCATGTCTCTGTCCATCGTGATCATGGCCGCGGGTAAAGGCACCCGCATGAAGTCCTCGCGCCCCAAGGTGCTGCATCGTCTGGCCGGGCGGCCCATGCTCTCGCATGTGATCCACACCACGGCTCAACTGCAGGCAGCCCGCCTGATCGTCATCACCGGGCATGGGGCCGAGCAGGTGGAGTCCAGCATGCGCGCCGAGTTTGCGCAGGCCCCTCTGAGCTTTGCGCGCCAGGAGCCGCAACTGGGCACCGGCCATGCTGTCCAGCAGGCCATCCCCCTGCTGCCCGATGAAGGCACCACCCTCATCCTCAACGGCGATGTGCCCCTGATCCAGGCCGACACCGCCCGCAAGCTGGTCGAGGCTTGCGCAGGTGAGCGCTTGGCCTTGCTGACCATTCATCTGGACGATCCCACGGGGTATGGCCGCATCGTGCGTGACGGCTGGGGCGAGCAGGTCCATGCCATCGTCGAACACAAGGACGCCAACCCGGCTCAGCGTGAGATCAAAGAGGTCTACACCGGCATGATGGCCGCCCCCACCGCCTGGCTCAAGCAGGCGCTGCAAGGTCTGACCAACCACAATGCCCAGGGCGAGTACTACCTCACCGACGTGGTGGCCCGTGCCGTGGCCGATGGGCTGAGTGTGGTGGCCGCACAGCCCCAGGACGAGGTCGAGGTGCTGGGCGTGAACAGCCCGGCCCAGTTGGCCGACCTGGAGCGCCGCCACCAGCGCGCCCAGGCTGATCGCCTGATGGAAGCCGGTGTGCGTCTGGCCGATCCGGCACGCTTTGATCTGCGGGGCGAGCTGCGCTGCGGGCAGGATGTGGACATCGATGTCAACTGCATCTTCGAGGGTCAGGTCCGCCTGGGTGACGAGGTACGCATTGGTGCCCACTGCGTTATCCGCAATGCGGTGATCGAGTCGGGTGCCGTCATCCACCCCTTCACCCACATCGATGGTGACAAGGACGGCGTGAGCGTGGGCCCAGGTTCCCTGATCGGCCCCTTCGCCCGTTTGCGCCCGGGCGCACAACTGGGCGCCGAGGTGCACATCGGCAACTTCGTCGAGGTCAAGAATTCGACTCTGGCGGCGGGGGCCAAGGCCAATCACCTGGCCTACCTGGGTGACGCCACCGTGGGCGAACGTGTCAACTACGGCGCGGGCAGCATCACAGCCAACTACGATGGTGCCAACAAGCACCGCACCGTGATCGGCAACGATGTGCATGTGGGCTCCAACTGTGTGCTGATCGCGCCCATCACCCTGGGCGACGGCGCCACCGTCGGTGGCGGCAGCACCCTGAGCAAGGATGCGCCGGCCGGCCAGCTCACCGTGGCGCGCACCAAGGCGGTCAGCATCCCGGGTTGGAAGCGCCCCGCCAAGCAGCCCAAGTGAAGGCGTGCTTTAACATCACCACCTCCTCCCCACCAACCCATTGCAGGATGAGTGTGTCGTGAACCACTATGAGCGTCTGAAGGTCAATCCCGAAGCGCCGCCGGAAGTCATCCGCGCGGCCTATCGCGCCTTGGCGGCCAAGCTGCACCCTGACCGCAAGGGGGGCGATGCCGGCCCGAATGAGCACGCCCATGAAGAGATGGCCGCCCTCAACGCCAGCTACCTGGTGCTGATGGATGAGCAGGCCCGGGCAGACTATGACCGCACGCTCCTCAGCCAGGCTCGCCCGCTGGTCTCACCCGAGCCCACGTCGACGGGTGGGCGTCAGGAGGCTGGCGACACACGCATCGACATCGACTGGCTCATGGCCATGCCCAATGCGTCGGCGCCCTGGTACAGGGATCCCCGCTGGCTGTTTGCCGTTCTGTCCTTCGGTGGATTGATGCTGGCCGGGCTGGCCTGGTGGGGGGCCCAGGAGGTCGAGCGCCATGAGTTCGATCGCAGCCTGGCGCGCCGTGGCACCCTGGAGCAGAGCAGCTCGCCAGAAGTGTCACAGGGCGTGGCGGCATCTGCACCCGTGCCAGCGGCAGCCCAGGAGTCACCGGAGCTGACGCCCGAGCAGTTGTCCACCATGAGCGATGATGAGCTGCTGGCCGCCATGCCCAAGCTGCTCAATGACAGCCCTCGCGCGGACACGCCCCATCCCAGTTTGACGACACCGACGGGGGCCTCACATCCGCTGGATGGCCAACCGCTGGGGCTGAAATCCGCACCGATGACCTTGCCTTCGCTGCGCGCCAGTGCGCCCTGACGCCTGAAGGGGCCGCAGCCCTCAGGGCGTTGCGGGTAGCCGCACTGGCACTGTGGTGCTGAACTTGGCGCGCTGAATGGCAAAGAAGGTGCGCACATTGCGCACGCCCCAGGCGGCTGTGAAGAGGCGCTGGGCCACGGCCTGGTAGCCCGCCATGTCATCCACCAGCAGCACCAGCATGAAGTCTGGCCCGGGAGACACCCGCCAGCACTGCTGC
>NZ_DASUIT010000115.1:0-75204 GCF_036279655.1 Aquabacterium sp.
AGTCGCAAGACAAGGGCTGCGAGGTTATTCACATAGGCTGGGCTTCACCCGGGTCACTCGGGTGAGGTCAAGATCAAGTGACTGGCTGGCCTGACAGCGTGCTGCTGCGCGTTCAGGACGGCGAGACTCAAATCAGACAGCTAAACATGTAGATCTTCTCGTTGATGGCTTGCGGACGGGGGTTCAATTCCCCCCGGCTCCACCATACACAGACCCGACGCCCCCAGTCGGGTCGCCCCAAAAAGCCTCAGGCGCTTCGGCTCCTGGGGCTTTTTTCCGTCCAGACCCGCATGCCGACATGCCTTTGACGGGCTGTCTAGAATCAGGCGCTGACCAGCGAAGGGCACCCATGTCATTGAAACAAGATCCGATCGTCGAGCGGATCGCCTCGCGACCCTCCACCCTGGGAGAGGGGCTGACCATCCATCGGGCCCTGCCCACACGCCAGCGACGCACGGTGGGGGCGTGGTGTTTTCTGGACCATCTTGGGCCCATCGAATTTCCAGCAGGGGAGGGCCTGCATGTGGGCGCCCATCCGCACACCTGCCTTCAGACCTTCACCTGGATGATCGAAGGCGAGATGCATCACCGGGACAGTCTGGGCAGCGAGCAGATCGTCCGCCCGGGGCAGGTCAATCTGATGACGGCAGGGCGCGGTGTGGCCCATACCGAGGATTCGGTGTCACCGGGGCAGCGCCTGCATGCCGCGCAGTTGTGGATTGCCTTGCCCCGCGACATGGCCGACTGTGAACCCGCCTTTGACCATTACCCGTCGCTGACTCAATGGCAGCAAGCGGGCCACACCTTCACCTTGCTGGTGGGGCGTTACGAGAGGCACATGGCGCCCACTCGGGTGTACACGCCCCTGCTGGGCATGGACATCGTGGCCGATGCGGCCGGTACGTGCACGCTGGCCTTGAACCCGGGGTTCGAGCATGCGCTGCTGGCCCTGGAGGGAGAGATGCAACTGGGACAGGAGCACTTCGTCCAGGATGAACTGGCCTATCTGGCGCCAGGGCCGGATCAGGTGTCGCTGACGCTGGGTGCGGGCAGCCGTGTGCTGTTGCTGGGGGGCGAGCCTTTGGCCGAGCCCATCCTGATGTGGTGGAACTTCGTGGGCTACAGCCAGGAGGAGATCCGAAACGCTCAGGTCGCCTGGACATCTGGCGACCCGCGGTTTGGCTCGGTGCCGGGCGACGGTGGGCGCAGGCTGGCCGCCCCTGCACTCTGAATGGTGATGCCCTGTCGGGCCTGAACATCTCTGGAGACTCTGTGGAAACCAATCGACTGGAAGCGTTCAGTGATGGCGTGATTGCGATCATCATCACCATCATGGTGCTGGAGTTGAAGGCGCCTGATGGTGAGCGTCTCGATGCCTTGGTGGCGATGGTGCCGAGTTTCCTCAACTATGTGCTGAGCTTCATCTATGTGGGCATCTACTGGAACAACCATCACCATCTGCTGCAGGTCACGCAAAGGGTGAGCGGCCCCGTGCTGTGGGCCAATCTGCACCTGCTGTTCTGGTTGTCCTTGCTGCCTTTTGCCACGGAGTGGATGGGGCACAAGCACTTTGCCGCCAGTCCGACCGCTGCCTACGGGCTGGTGCTGTTCATGGCAGCGGTGGCGTATTTTGTGCTCGAGCAAGTGATCAAGACCTCCGAGGGGCCTGGTTCAGTGATCGAGCAAGCCCTGGGCCGTGACTGGAAAGGCAAGGCCTCCATGGCCCTGTATGGCGTGGCCATGGCGCTGGCCTTTGTCGTGCCATGGCTGGCACAGGCCATCTATGTGCTGGTGGCACTGATGTGGCTGGTGCCTGATCGCCGGATCGAGCGTGCCCTGGCGGCCAGAGGATACTGAACTCCTCGGTCTGGCTCAGCGGGGGGCAGCGTGGCTTGCTGGCGATGGCAGCGACACGTTCATGCCGCCCAGGGTCACCTGCAGCATGTCGATGAAGGCCCGCGTCTTGGCGGGCATGAGCTTGCGGCCCGGGAACACGGCCGACACCGTGTGCGCAGGCAGGCACCAGTCCGGCAGCACACGGCGCAACTGGCCTTGCCGCACGGCCGGCAGGGCAAAGTAGTCCGGGACGGCGGCAATGCCGGCTCCCGCCACCGCCATGCGGATCAGCAGTTCAGGCGAGTTGGCGGTCACGCGTCCGGGCGGGACGCCTTCCCAGCGGTCATCGCCTTTGCGCAGGGCCCAGGGCGCGGGCTCGCCGTTGCCCCTCAGCAGCCTGACGGCACGGTGGTGGATCAGGTCGTCGGGGGTGTCCAGGCTGCCGGACTCCGCCAGGTAGTGGGGCGAGGCATACAGGCCCGCAGAGAATTCGCTCAGACGTCGCGCGGCCAGCAGGCCATCATCGGCCAGGTCCCCCATGCGAACGGCCACATCGAAGCCCTCGCCCAGCAGGTCCACCCGACGGGGCGAGAGGTCGAGCTCCAGCGAGATGCCGGGGTGCATGGCCGTGAAGGCTGCCAACATGTCCGCCAGCAACAGATTGGCGAAATCGCTGGGCACGGACACGCGCAGGCGCCCGGTGGGGGCCGACTGGCGACGTTCACGCAATTCCGCCACAGCATCGATTTCGGCCACCACCTGGCGGGCATGTTCCAGCAACTGCATGCCGAATTCGGTCATGGTCTGGCGTCGGGTGGTGCGCAAGAGCAAGCGCTCGCCCAGGTCCTGCTCCAGCGCAGCCAGTCGCCGTGAGACGGTGGACTTGGGCAAACCCAGTTTGTCCGCCGCTTTGCTGAAGCTGCCCAGGTCAGCGACGTGAGCAAAGATGAGCAGGTCGTTCGGATCGATGGGGCCGTGAGATTGTTCCGTCATGGGAACAATCATAGCCAGGGGGATGGGCTCGCAGAGGGTTTTGGACTACGATCCCCACACGGCTCCTGTCCACCTGCCAGGGAGGTGCGGTCCAGATGCCCCATGACGTGAGTCTGATCTCCACCATTGCGGCCGGTCTGGGTCTGGCACTCATCCTGGGCTATGGCGCCGCGCGCTTGAAGATGCCGCCCCTGGTGGGCTATCTGCTGGCGGGAGTGATGCTGGGCTCGCACTCACCCGGCTTCGTGGCCGATGCGCACATCGCTCGCCAGTTGGCCGAGATCGGCGTGATGCTGCTGATGTTCGGTGTGGGGCTGCATTTTTCCCTGGACGAGTTGCTGACTGTCAGGCGCATGGCGGTGCCCGGGGCCCTGGTGCAGATCGTGGTGGCCACGGCCCTGGGCATGGGCACGGCCTGGTGCTGGGGCTGGGATGTGGGGGCCGCCCTGGTGTTCGGTCTGTCGCTGTCGGTGGCCAGCACGGTGGTGCTCCTGCGGGCGCTGGACACGCGCGAGTCGCTCTCCACCATCAACGGTCGCATCGCGGTGGGCTGGCTGGTGGTGGAAGACCTGGTGATGGTGCTGGTGCTGGTCTTGATGCCTCCCCTGGCCGGATGGCTGAAGGCCCCCGAGGGGGCTGAGGCACAGGGATCCTCTCACGGGTGGGCGCTCTGGTGGGCGCTGGCCTGGATGCTGGCCAAGGTGAGTGCCTTCGTCGCCTTGATGCTGGTGGTCGGGCGCCGGGTGTTCCCGCGGGTGCTGCTCATGGTGGCTCGCACCGGGTCGAGAGAGCTGTTCACGCTGTGCGTGAGCGCCGCGGCCCTGGGCATTGCCTACGGCGCGGCCATGCTCTTTGATGTGTCCTTTGCCCTGGGCGCCTTCTTTGCCGGCATGATGATGCGCGAGTCCGAGTTCAGCCACCGGGCGGCCGACGAGTCCATGCCCTTGCGAGATGCGTTTGCCGTGCTGTTTTTCGTGTCGGTGGGCATGCTCTTTGATCCACACACGGTGCTGGGCAACCCCCTGCGGGTGCTGGCGGTGGTCGCCATCATCATGGTGGGCAAGACGCTGGCGGCCATCGCCCTGGTGCTGATCTGCCGGTATCCCCTGAGCACGGCGCTGACCGTGGGAGCGGGGCTGGCGCAGATCGGTGAGTTCTCTTTCATGCTGGCGGGCCTGGGCATGAGCCTGGGCCTGCTGCCATTGGAAGGGCAGAACCTGATCCTGGCCGGCGCGATGATCTCGATCGCCTGCAATCCCTTGCTGTTTGCGGCGGTGGAGCCTGTCCAGGCCTGGATCCAGGCGCGCTCGGCCTATGCGCGGCAACTGGCCTCGCGTGACGACCCCCTGGCCGAGTTGCCCTTGTCGGTCGATCCGGCTCATCTGATGGGGCAGGTGGTGCTGGTCGGCTATGGCCGGCTGGGGCGGCACATCGCCACTGGCCTGCGCGCGCAGGGCATCCCCTTGGTGGTGGCCGATCAGAACCGCGAGCGAGTCGATCAATTGCGCCAGGAGGGCATCAATGCCGTGTCCGGAGATGCCTCGGAGGCATCGGTGCTGATCCAGGCCCATGTGGCACGCGCCAGCGTGCTCGTGATCGCGCTGGCCGACAGCTTTCACGTGGCGCAGATGGTCGAGATCGCGCGCACCTTGAATCCCCATATCCAGGTGGTGCTGCGGGCCCACTCGGACGAAGAGGCAGAGTTGTTCACGGGGGAGCAGCTCGGTGAGGTCTTTGTGGGCGACCGGGCCCTGGCCGACAGCATGGTCGGGCGCATCCGGATCCTGGTCGGCCCCTCTTGAGTTGCCCGCTCAGGTGCTGCTGGGGGTGGTTTTGGCGCGGTAGGCGCAGTAGCCGGGTCGAGCGCCCACCTGCTCGGGATGCTTGCGACAGGTGTTGGGGCGATTGTCGTAGACGGTGCAGCGGCGGGTGATGGCGTCCAGGAAGTGGCAGTCGCCACTGGCGCGGCGGGCCAGGGTGAACAGGCCGTACTTGAAGTTGAAGTGGTCGATCAGACCAGCCTTGCTCAGGCGCTTGGCGATCTGCTTGGGCACTTCGTGCTCGGCCTCGAAGGGGTCGACCATGCCCAGCCGCACCAGGTCAGCCAATTTGACTTCCAGGGGCATGGTGCAGCAACTGGCCATGCAGGTGTTGCACATGCCTTTGCGGTAGCGGGCCCAGGTGTCTGGGCGATCGATGTCGACAAGGTAGATCGAGGGCTTCACGGCGGGGCAGGGCAAGGGCAGAGCCGTGATTTTAGTGCGCCGCTATCGACGCTTGAACAGGAGCTTGAGGCCGCGCCAGGACAGGATGCTCTCCGGGAGGCGGCGTTCGGCCAGGATGTCGGCCAGGGCCCGGGTGACCCATGGCAGGCGGCCGGCCTTCCAGATCACCAGGCTGATCAGCCAGGGGTGCTTGTTCACATGCGCGGCTTGTTGGTACATCTCGAACCGTGGCCGCAAGGCATTCAGCCGAGTCACATAGGCCTCGCTCACCGCTGCATCGGTGTCTGCTGAGATCCCGGCATCCAGCACTGCCGGGGCTGCGACCACCGATGTCAGACTGTCCGCGGCGGCCATGCCTGTTTCCATGGCTTTGCCGATGCCTTCACCCGTCAGGCGGTAGGTGCTGCCAATGGCTTCTCCTGTGACGAGCAGGCCGGGCTTGACCCAGTCAGCGCCCGTGAGATCGAACCGCAGTGGCGCCCCCTTGGCAGGCCCCAGGGGGGCGCCCTCGGCCACGAGGCGTGCGGCGATCGGGTCCACCTGGACGAAGCGTTCGAACAGGTCGTGCAGGCGCACTCCTTCTCGCGGGCTGCCGCGGCGCTGCGGGTGGCTGCTGATGCCCACACCAATGTTGCAGACCCCATCGGGGCCCGGGAAGATCCAGCCATAACCTCCCCGCAGGGCGCGGTGCCAGACAAAACGCAAGGCCTGCATCTCGCTGGCAAGGGTGTCGTGCCGGATGTATTGCCTCAGGGCAAAGCCGCTGGGGGTCTTGCGAGCCGAGAGACCTGCCGCCTGCAGGGGTGGCGTGGCCGCGCCCGTGGCCAGAACCACCCAGCGTGCGGCGATGTGCCTGACCAGCCCTTGGTTTTCGAGCACGGCTCCGATCACGCGTCCTTGTGCGTCGACCAGGGGTTTCACAAAGCCCGCAGGTGCCGTCAGCACCGCTCCAGCTTCCACCGCGCCTCGGGCCAGGATCTCGTCGAGATCCTGTCTGGGCAGAACGATCATGTCGCCGGGCACGGCGATCTCCTGCTGGAAAGGCGCCACGCAGCGGGCCTGGCCCATCTGCCGGCCTGCGGCGCAGACGCGTTCGTGAAGACCGAGGTGCTTGAGGGCGGCGATCGCATCCGGGACCAGGGCGTCTCCGCAGACCTTGTCACGCGGCAGGGCCTTCTTGTCGGCCAGCACCACCTGCCAGCCCGCACGCGCGAGTTGCCGAGCACAGGCACTGCCGGCCGGGCCTGCACCGATGACCAGGACATCACAGGAAGACGGCGCATCACGCAGTGTGACGTTCCAGGCTGGGGAGTCGTGAAAGGGCGCTCTTGTCATGGGGGAAATGTACTGTGCCGTGTCACGGTCTGACCCGTGCCCAGGCTATGGACTCGATTGGCAAAATTGCATTGATCGCGTCATGTCATCGCCCTAGACTGAACTTCGCTGTTCATGTCCAACGATCAAAGGAGAGACGCATGTCGACTGAATCAAAATGCCCGTTTTCGGGCGCGGCGGGCAGGCAGGCCTTGGCCGGTGCCCCGAGCAACGCGGACTGGTGGCCTCAACAGTTGAACCTGAAGATTCTGCACCAGCACTCCCCTCAGGCCGACCCCATGGGTGCGGCCTTCAACTATGCAGAAGCCTTCAAGAGCCTGGACCTGGATGCCGTGGTCAAGGACCTCCATGCGCTGATGACGGATTCCCAGGACTGGTGGCCTGCGGACTGGGGTCATTATGGTGGCCTGATGATTCGCATGGCCTGGCACTCGGCGGGCACCTACCGCATCAGCGATGGGCGAGGTGGTGCCGGCGCCGGCAATCAGCGTTTTGCCCCTCTCAACAGCTGGCCGGACAATGGCAACCTGGACAAGGCACGTCGCCTGCTGTGGCCGATCAAGCAGAAATATGGCCGTCAGATTTCCTGGGCTGACCTGATGATTCTGGCGGGCAATGTGGCCCTGGAGTCCATGGGCTTCAAGACCTTTGGTTTTGCCGGTGGCCGCGAGGACATCTGGGCGCCCGAAGAGGACGTCTACTGGGGTGCCGAGCGCGAATGGCTGGCCACCAGCGACAAGGCCAACAGCCGTTACTCCGGCAACCGCCAGCTGGACAACCCTCTGGCTGCCGTGCAGATGGGTCTGATCTATGTGAACCCGGAAGGTCCGGATGGCAAGCCTGATCCGGTGGCCTCGGGCCGTGATGTGCGCGAAACCTTTGCCCGCATGGCCATGGACGACGAAGAGACCGTGGCCTTGGTCGCTGGTGGTCACACCTTCGGCAAGGCCCACGGTGCGGGTGACCCCAAGCTGGTGGGCCCCGAGCCGGAAGCGGCGCCGATCGAGGCACAAGGCCTGGGCTGGATCAACCAGTTGGGCAGCGGCAAGGGCGTGCACACCACCACCAGCGGCATTGAAGGCGCCTGGAAGCCCAACCCCACCCAGTGGGACAACGGTTATTTCGACATGCTGCTGGGCTACGAGTGGGAGCTGACCAAGAGCCCGGCGGGGGCCCACCAGTGGACGCCCAAGAACTGCAAGCCCGAACATCTGATCCCCGACGCGCACGATCCCTCCAGGAAGCACCCGCCGATGATGACCACGGCCGACCTGTCGCTGCGCTTTGACCCGGCCTACGAGAAAATTTCGCGCCGCTTCCACCAGGACCCGCAGGCTTTTGCTGACGCCTTCGCCCGCGCCTGGTTCAAGCTGACGCACCGCGATTTGGGGCCGCGTTCACGCTATCTGGGCGCCCTGGTGCCTCAAGAAGTGCTGATCTGGCAGGACCCCATCCCGGCCGTGGATCACCCCTTGGTGAACGATCAGGACGTGGCCGCACTGAAGGCCAGGGTGCTGTCGTTGGGCTTGTCCATCTCGCAACTGGTCCGCACGGCCTGGGCGTCTGCCTCGACCTTCCGTGGCAGTGACAAGCGGGGTGGTGCCAATGGCGCACGCATCCGTCTGGCGCCGCAGAAGGACTGGGCGGTCAATCAGCCGGCGGAGCTGGCCCAGGTGTTGTCCCGACTCGAAGCCCTTCGCGATGAGTTCAATGGTGCCCAGTCGGGTGGCAAGAAGGTGTCTCTGGCCGATCTGATCGTGCTGGGCGGTTGTGCGGCGGTCGAGGCGGCCGCGAAGGCGGCGGGCCATGACATCCAGGTGCCGTTCACGCCTGGGCGCATGGATGCCTTGCCGGAGCAGACCGATGTCGAATCGTTCGCGGTGCTGGAGCCGCTCGCCGATGGCTTCCGCAACCACGTTCGCCAGGGGATGGAGGAGGCGGCGGCAGAGTTGTTGATCGACAAGGCGCAACTGTTGACGCTGAGCGCGCCGGAGATGACCGTGCTGATCGGCGGCCTGCGTGTCCTGAACGCGAACGCCGGCCAGACACCGCACGGTGTGTTCACCCATCGTCCGGAGGTGCTGACACAGGATTTCTTTGTCCACCTGCTCGACATGCGCACGACATGGCGCAAGAGCGCGACGGCGGGCGTGCTGGAAGGGCGGGATCGGGTGAGCGGTGACCTGAAGTGGACGGGCACCGTCGTGGATCTGGTCTTTGGCTCCAACTCGCAATTGCGCGCGCTGGCAGAGGTCTACGCCAGCAGCGATGCGCAGCAGAAGTTCGTGAGCGATTTTGTGGCGGCCTGGGCCAAGGTGATGAACCTGGATCGCTTCGACATCGCCTGACAAGCTCGAGAAAGACAAAGGCCCTGACAGTTCACTGTCAGGGCCTTTGAAAATATGGAGCGGGATAAGAGGCTCGAACTCTCGACCTATACCTTGGCAAGGTATCGCTCTACCAACTGAGCTAATCCCGCATGTTGATCAAGGAAAGAAGCCTACCGCGTGGATAGGCTTCTTCAAGATCTTGGTGGCCTGGGGCGGAATCGAACCACCGACACGCGGATTTTCAATCCGCTGCTCTACCAACTGAGCTACCAGGCCATCACTGTGAACCGTTGCAATTTCTTGCGCTGATCAACAGAGAACGAGACTATAGCATCAATTTACGGCCGTTTTGCGGTTGCGTGTCAGATCGACACCCAATTGTTTGAGTTTTCGATACAGATGGGTGCGCTCCAGGCCGGTCTTCTCGGCCACGCGCGTCATGCTGCCGCCTTCACGGGCGAGGTGGAACTCGAAGTAGGCGCGCTCGAAGTCGTCGCGTGCCTCGCGCAGGGGGCGGTCGAGTTCGAAGAGCTGCTCATGGGCCAGGCCGCCGCCCAGCGCAGGGGCGCCCACGTGGCCGCCATGGTGCATGCCGCCCACGCCGCTGCTCATGCTGCTGGAGGTGGTCAGGCCTGCGATGCCCAGATCGTTGCTGCGCACGGCCATCAGTTGCGGCGCGCTGGGTTGCTGGACGTAGGACGGTGCGGCTGTGATCGGGGTGACGCTGGCCAGGTGCGGTGTGCCACTCAAGCCCAGGGGCTTGCCGGTCGTGGGGGCGGCGGCGCTGGGCTTGGCCAGACCTTGCTCGACCGCACGCAGCAGCTTTTGCATGGTGATGGGCTTTTCAAGGAAGGCCTGAGCGCCGACCTTGGTGGCCTCCACGGCCGTGTCGATGGTGCCGTGGCCGGACATCATGATCACAGGCATGGTGAGCTGGCCGTTGGCGCCCCATTCCTTGAGGAGGGTCACGCCGTCCACATCGGGCATCCAGATGTCCAGCAGCACCAGATCGGGCTTGCATTGCTCGCGCATGGTGCGCGCCTGCGCCGCGTTCTCTGCGACTTCAACCGTGTGACCTTCGTCGGTCAGGATGTCGGACAACAGGGCACGGATGCCGAGTTCGTCGTCAACTACAAGGATAGTGGCCATGAATTTTGTGTCCTCAGGATGCCTTCGTGCTGTCGAACGGGGCCGCCTGAGGTGAGTTGGATGACAGCTTTGAAAATGATAACGAAACTTGAGCCCCTGTCATACCTCCAATCCCTGAGGGATTGCCTGGGTCTGCAAGGTTTCTGAGCCGAACGACGGCATGGTGTTCGTCTGCGATCTTCTTGACAACTGCAAGTCCCAGGCCTGTGCCGTGCGACTTGGTGGTGACATAGGGTTCGAAAGCGCGCTTGAGTACCTTCTCGGGAAAGCCTGGGCCATTGTCTCTGATGACCAGTCGCACGGTGTGGATCTGTCCTTGATCGTCGCGACGTGCCTCGGTGATCAGATCGACTCGGGGGCTCTCGGTGGTGGGCGTCTGCTGTACGGCATCCATCGCATTTTGAACCAGATTGTGCACCACCTGGCGCAGCAGCGTGGCATCGCCCTCGATGGTGGGCAGATCCGGCGCCATATTGACCTTGAGCAGGCCGCTGTCGATGGCCTGTCCGTACAGCGCCAGGACCTCGCTGACCAGGGTGTTGAGCTCCAGCGGCGCCAGCCGGGACGTGGGCAGCCGGGCGAAGTCGCGGAACTCGTTGATCAGGGTCTTGAGTGACTGGACCTGGGCGACGATGGTGTTGACAGAACGGGTCAGCAACTGCTGGCCGGGCTCGTCCAGCTTGTCGTGCAGCTTCATCTGCAAGCGCTCGGCCGACAGCTGGATGGGCGTGAGCGGGTTCTTGATCTCGTGGGCGACCCGGCGGGCCACTTCGCCCCAGGCCTTGGAGCGCTGGGCGGAGACCAGTTCGGTGATGTCGTCGAACACGATCAGGCGTGCACCGGCGGGCAGATCGGCGCCGCGCACCAGCAGGGTCTGCGCTTCCTGGGGGGAACTGGGGTCGGTCAGCGGCCCCTCGAAGGATTCCTGCCATTGCTGCCGCTCACCGGGCTCGGGGTCGCTGTCGTAGGCCGCGAAACGGTCGTTGACGGCCTGCGCCAGGGCTTGCAGATTGGGCACCTCATGGAGCGCGCGGCCCGCATAGGCAGACAAGGGGGCTCGCAGGATGCGCGTGGCCCCGGGGTTGACCGTGTCGATCAGCCCTTGGGCATTGAACACGATCACGCCCGAGGTGAGGTTGTCCAGAATGGTCTGCACGCGTGAGCGGGCGTTGTCCAACTGCTGGGTGCTGCGCTCCGCCTGGGTGCGGGCGTCGGCCAGTTGCTGGGTCATGGCGGCGAAGTCCCGGGTCAGGCCACCGAGTTCATCCTTGGTGGTGAAGATGGCCTTGGGGCTCAGATCGCCCCGCGCCACCTCGCTGACGCCCTCGGCCAGCAGCACCAGGGGGCGGGCCAGTTGCTGGCCCAGGGTGGCGGCCAGCAGCAGGGCACCAAAGACCGCCAGCACCAGCGAGAGGGTGAGGGTGCCGATGTACATGCGCCGCAGGCCCTCGCGCCCCAGAGAGCGTTGCTGGTACTCGCGGTAGGCGTTCTCGACGTCCAGGGCGTTGCGCAGCAGCTTGGCTGGAATGGGTTGCTGCACCAGCAGGAAGCGCCCGCGGCTTTGCAGGCTGAAGCTGCGGTCGGGCATCCAGGCCAGCGCCATCACGCGCGGTTCCTTGCCATCGTCCAGCCCCTCGATCAGGGACACCACGCCGCGGTTGCGGGCATCTTCGCGCCAGGAGGTGGGCACACGCCCGGCCGACAGGCCCAGATCGCTCTGCCCACCCACCTGGGTGGTGAGTGCACCGGCCTCGCTGATGAGGGCGACACGGTCGGCGCCCAGTTGTTCGCGCAGGCGTTCGAGTTCCAGCAAAGGGGGCTGGCTGTCGGTGTCGGCCTGGCTGGGCAGGCCGGACATGCGCTCGGCGGCCAGGCGGGTCTTGTCGGCCAAGTCCTGGCTGAGGGTGTCCATGGTGGTGCGGCCCAGGCTGAGGCCCGCTTCGAGGGCGCCTTCCACGCGCACGTCGAACCAGGTCTCGATGCTGCGTGAGACGAACTGGTAGGACACCCCATAGATCAGCAGGCCAGGCACCAGGGACACCACGGCAAAGATGCCTGCCAGCTTGAGCAGCAACTGGCTGCCGAACTTGCGCCGCCGCACCCGCAGGGCCAGGCGCCCCAGGGCCAGCACGATGACCACCGCCAGCAGGGAGGCGATGGCCACATTGGTCCAGAACAGCCAGATGAAGTGGGGTTCGAAGCGTTCGCGGTTCTGCGTGGCGAACACCAGCATGAAGGCCAGCACCAGGCCGGCCCCGAACATGGCCAGGCCCAGAACGATCCATGCCCAGCGGTTGGCCTTGAATGCGCTCATCGGGCCAGGGAGATGGGGACGCGCCGCGCCACGGCGATGGTCCACTCGCTCTGATCGCTCAGGCCGATCTGCAGAGGGCGGGGCAACTCGTCGCGGTCCAGCTGGAAGCTGAATTCGACGTAATGATCCCGTTCGTCGTTGGCGGGAGCCTGGTCCATGATGCGCCAGCGGCTGCCGCGCTGCATCACGGCCAGCGCCTCGCTCAGGCTGCCATAGTGCTGGCTGAGACCTTCCACCGAGACACGCCAGCGCCGGGTCAGGGGCTGGTAGGTCAGTCGCCAGTGGCGTTCGGCCACGGCGCGGGAGCGGTCATACCAGTACCAGCGTTCCCGAAACACTTCGGCCCGCGCCGAAAAGACCACGGCGACTCCTTTGAGCAGGGCGTCTTCGACGTCATGAGGCAGCTCGAAGCGCACGGCGTAGTTGAGCAGCAGCCCTTCATCGGAGCGCTGGACCTGGAGCTGGGAGAGTTCGACCTGGGTGCGACCTGTGCCAGCCAATTGCGCCCACGCGGACATGCCCACGCTGCCTGCGGCCAGGACCGAGGCAGCGCGCAGCAGGACGGTGCGGCGGCTGGGCACGTTCATTGTTCGGCAAGGGCGGGCTTGCGCAGCAGGGCGTAGAAAAAACCGTCACCCGAGACGGGAGTGGCCTCAGGCAGGGATGCGTCGGGATATTCGACCACAGGCAGCAGGTGACCTGGGGCGGGCAGGGCCTGGGCCTGGGGCTGTCGTTGCAAAAATGCGTCGATGCGCGCTTGTCCTTCCTGCTTGAAGAGCGAGCAGGTGCAGTACAGCAGCAGACCGCCGGGGGCCAGCAGGGGCCACAGGGCGTCGAGCAGGCGGTCCTGCGTGGCCGCCAGGGCATCGATGTCGCTGGCGCGGCGCAGCCAGCGCACGTCCGGGTGGCGCCGCACGATGCCCGAGGCGCTGCAGGGGGCGTCCAGCACGATGGCATCGAACCGTTGGCCATCCCACCACAGTGCGGTCTGCGAGGCGTCGGCAGCCTGGGTGCGGGCGCTCAGATGCAAGCGAGCCAGGGTCTGGTCGACACGCTGCAGGCGCTGGGCGTCGGTGTCGAGTGCCAGCATCTGCACGTCCAGGGCTTCGAGCAGGTGTGCGGTCTTGCCGCCGGGGGCGCTGCAGGCGTCCAGCACCCGGGCGCCGGCGGACAGGCCGGCTTGCAGCAGCAGGGGCGCGGCACGTTGGGCCGAGGCATCCTGCACGGACACATCACCCGCCTCGAAGCCGGGCAACTGGTGCACGGGCAAGGCCTGGTCCAGCACCAGACCGGCATCGCCAAAGGCGCGGCTGGGATGTCCCAGGTCCTGCAGTTGCTGCTGGTAGTCGGTCACCGATCGCTGGCGACGGTTGACGCGCAGCATCATGGGGGCGGCGTGCTGATTGGCGTCCAGCAAGGCCATCCAGTGCTCGGGCCAGTCCTGCTGCAGGCGCTCGATCCACCACAAGGGGTGGTTCCAGCGGGCTTGCGGGTCTTGCTGGGCCTGGGCGATCAAGGCATCGCGCTCCCGCAGGAAGCGCCTCAGCACGGCATTGACCATGCCGCTGGCTGGGCGCGCCTTGCGCTTGGCGGCGTCCACGGCCTGGTCGACCAGGGTGTGTGCAGGGTACTCGGTGCCGCAGGCCAGGGCCAGGGCTGAGGTCAGTAGGCCATCGACCCAGGGGGCCGGCTTGCGGGCGACCAGCAAGCCTCGCAGCGCGCGGGCCAGGCCCAGGCGGCGCATGACGGCGAAGGACAGGGCCTGGGTGCCGGGACGGGCGGCGGCGGGGCAGGCATCCAGCGCGTCGGTCAGGGAGCGGCCGGACTGGACCGCACTGACGGCATCGGCACAGTGCGCCAGCAGTTGCCACAGCGGCAAGGAGGCCGGTGTGCCCTGATGGGGGGCGGCAGAGGGAGAGCGACGGGGAGAGGCGGGCATGGCGCGCAGTCTAGTCCCTGCGCGCCGCTCTCCGGGCCCGCAGGGGCCCATTCTTCGCTTTCTTTGTCACGCGCCAAGAAAGTGACGGCGGTAGCGTGAGGGCAGATCGGCCAGGCGCATCATCATGGGCAGGTCGGCCGTGTTGAAGTCGGGGTCCCAGGCCGGGGCGCCCAGGATGCGGGCGCCGCAACGCAGATAGCCCTTGATCAGCGCCGGAGGCTCGACGGCCAGGCTGCGGTCCAGGTCATCGACCGGCAGGGGCAGGCGGGGGCGCACCTGCACGTCGATGGGCGCCAGGTGCGTGTGACGCAACTGCTCCCACAGGCTGGCCGCCACGTGGCCGCCATCGCGCATGCTGATGCTGGCGCAGCCGATCATGGTGTCCAGGTCATTGCGCACCATGAACTCGGCCAGGGCGCCCCACAGGGCCATGATGACCCCACCCTGGCGGTGGTCGGGGTGGACGCAGGAGCGACCCAGTTCGACCATCTTGCCGCGCAGCGGACGCAGGCGCGTCAGGTCGAACTCGGTTTCGCTGTAGAGGCCCCCAATGCGCCGTGAGGCCTCGGGGGTCAGGACCCGGTAGGTGCCGATGACCTCGCCCGGCTCGCCGTCCTCCTCGACCAGGCGCACCAGCAGGTGCTCGCAATAGGGGTCGAAAAGGTCGATGTCATGACCCTCGGGGCTGCCGGCTGGCACAGTCAGTCGTGCGCCCATTTCGTCGACAAAGACCAGGTGTCTCAGGCGTTGAGCCGCGAGAACATCCTGCGCAGTGCGTGCCCAAACGACCTCCAGTTTCTGGGGGGCTTGTTCAAGGCCAGACCCGAGGGAGCGACCGTGAAGTGACCTCCGGGACAGCGCGGGGCTGCGTGACAGGCTGGGCGTCAGGTCGGACAGAGGCAAGGTGGGCAAGGGCAGGTCCCGCATCATCGGCTCCTGGGTTGGTCGATGTCAGCCAGTGTCAAGAGGAGCGATGACGCCGGCATGACCCTTGTGTGACAAAACCGTGACCTGACGCAAGTCGTCGCTGTGGCATGCCCTGGTTAAATCCTGACACCCAGCTCGAGTTTGTACTGCTAGCATCTACCCATGAGCATCCAGATATTTGGTCTGCCTGTTTCTCGCGGCGTGGCCATTGGCCGTGCTGTGCTGGTGGCATCCAGTCGGGTGGACGTTCCCCACCATTTCGTCGACCCGGCCCGGGTGGACGAAGAGATCGCGCGCCTGATCGCGGCGCGGGACACGGTGGCCGCCGAATTCGACATGCTCAAGCACGATCTGCCCAGCGATGTGCCCACCGAGCTGGCCGCCCTGCTGGACGTGCACCAGATGCTGCTGCAGGACGAGGCCCTGATCGGCGCTGCGGTGGTCTGGATCGTCGAGCGTCACTACAACGCCGAATGGGCCCTGTCGGCCCAACTGGAAGTGCTGGCGCGCCAGTTCGACGAGATGGAAGACGCCTATCTGCGCGAGCGCAAGGCCGATCTGGAGCAGGTGGTCGAGCGCTTGTTGCGCAATCTGGGGCGCGGTGGCGGCTTGCCGGCCATGCAGCCCCACCCGAGAGATTTCGGCGGCGACGATCCGTTGGTGCTGGTGGCCTCGGACATCTCGCCGGCCGACATGCTCAACTTCAAGCGCAGCGTGTTCACGGGCTTCGTGACCGATGTGGGGGGCAAGACCTCGCACACGGCCATCGTGGCGCGCAGCATGGACATCCCTGCCGTGGTGGGGGCGCGCCAGGCCAGCAACCTGATCCGCCAGGATGACTGCATCATCATCGATGGCGATGCCGGTCTGGTGATCGTCGATCCCTCGCCCATCGTGCTGGAGGAGTACCGCTTCCGCCAGCGCCAGAGCGAGCTGGAGCGTGGTCGTCTGGCACGCTTGCGTCATACCCCGGCGGTCACGCTCGATGGCGAGCGCATCGAGTTGCTGGGCAACATCGAGATGCCCGAGGATGCCCCGGGTGCTCTGGAGTCCGGCGCGGCGGGTGTGGGCCTGTTCCGCAGCGAGTTCCTGTTCATGGGGCGCGACCACGATGATCTGCCCGACGAGGAAGAGCAATACGACGCCTATCGCCGCGCGGTCGAGGGCATGAATGGCCTGCCGGTGACGATCCGCACGGTCGACATCGGTGCCGACAAGCCGCTGGAGGGCATGACGCCCAGCGAGTTGCGTCACGAATCTGTGCTCAACCCGGCGCTCGGCCTGCGCGCCATCCGCTGGAGTCTGGCGGAGCCCAGCATGTTCCGCCGCCAGTTGCGGGCCTTGTTCCGGGCGGCTCATCACGGGCCGGTCAAGATCATGATCCCCATGCTGGGCAGCCTTCACGAGATCCGCCAGACGCTGGAGCAGATCCACCATGTGCAGCGTCAGTTGGCGGAGTCGGGCAAGCCTTTCGGGCGGGCCGAGCTGGGCGCCATGATCGAGGTGCCGGCGGCGGCCCTGACCCTGCCCTTGTTCCTGCGGCATTTCGACTTCCTGTCGATCGGTACGAACGATCTGATCCAGTACACCCTGGCCATTGATCGCGCCGACGAGGCCGTGGCGCATCTGTACGATCCCTGGCACCCTGCCGTGCTGCATCTGGTGCACAACACCATCGTGCAGGCGCGTGCGGCAGGCAAGGGGGTGAGTGTGTGCGGTGAGATGGCGGGGGACCCGGCCTTCACCGAATTGCTGCTGGCCATGGGCCTGCGCAGCTTTTCCATGCATCCAACCCAGGTGGCGGCGGTCAAGCAGCGTGTGCTGCGGGCCGACACGCGTCGTCTGGCGTCCTTGCTGGCACCGGTGCTCGAGAGCGATGATCCCGAGCGGACGTGCCTGGAGCTGTTTGCCAGTGCGGGCTCACCTGCAGCGGCGCAGCGCCTCGCCTCGGCGGCCTGAGCCTGCTTCAGCTGGCCTGCTTGTGCGGGCGGCGGTGATCGGACGGCGTGATGCCTGTCCAGCGCTTGAAGGCCCGCGTGAAATTGCCCGTGTCCGAGAAGCCCAGCAGGAAGGCGACCTCCTTGAGGCTGCATTGCCGGTCATTGAGGTAGGACAGTGCCAGTTCGTGCCGGGTGCTGTCCAGCACATCGGTGTAGGTGGTGTCCAGATCGGCCAGGCGCCGCTGCAAGGTGCGAGCGCTCATGCCCAGGTGCTGTGCGATCTGGTCCTGGGAGGGCTCGCCCTGCGGCAGCATATTGGCCAGCATGCGCTTGACCTGGGTGCTCAGATTGTCGCGGTCGAGCTGCTCGACGAGCTTGGCCAGGATGTGCTCCTGCTGCTCCAGCAGTTGCGGGTTGGCGGCCTCCAGCGGACGCTCCATCAATTCTCGTGACCAGACGATGCAGGTGTGCGGTGCACCAAATCGCAAAGGGCAGCGGAAGGCGCGCACAAAGGTGTCGGTGTTCTGCGGAGCGGGGCGCTGGAAGTCGACCCGCACGGGGCTCATCTGCCGATCACCCACCATGGTGCGCACCAGTCGCACCAGCACCATGGCCGAGGCGTCGATGGCTTCCGGTTCGCTCTGGGGGCCGCACACCGGCGGGGCCAGGGTGACCCGGCATTCGTCGCCATCCACGGTGTAGTGCACGATCACCGCGTCGGTGATCACGCGAAAGTAGCGCTCGACCCGCTGAAACGCATCGTGCAGGGAGGGGCTGGCGATCAGGGCGTAGCCCAGGGCATGGAAGGTCGTGATCCAGGAGTGGCGGGCGGCCTTGACACCGAAGGCGTCGTCGCCTGTCGCATCCACACTCAGGCGCCACAGGGTGCCCACGCTGCGCACGGGAACCCGCACGGACAGGTCGTCGAAGTTCACCTCGGCCAGACCGGCGCGGGCCAGCAACGGCGCACTGGGCACATGCTCAGCCTCCAGGGCCCGGCAGATGACTCTGACCCAGGTGGCGAGGGTGGTGGCGTGCTGATCCATGACGGCGGAACCAAACGGTCTATCTGAATGATGAGATTGTACGATTGCCGCAGTCAACGGGGCCCCAGTGATTCCCAGCGCTCGAGCAGGAGCAGCAATTCTTCGTCGATGGCATCGTAGCGTGCCTGCAGCGTCGGGATCTTCTGGGGGTCTTTCTTGTAGAGGTCGGGGTCGGCCAGTTGTTCCCCCAACTGCTTTTGCTCGGCTTCCAGTGCGGCGAGCTTGCCGGGCAACTCGTCGAGTTCGCGTTGCTCCTTGTAGCTGAGCTTGCGTGCCTTGGCGGCGGTGGGTGTCGCCGCCGTCGGCTCGGCGGGCGCTGTGGCAGGGGGCGCCACGGGAGCGGGTGCGGCAGCCTGCGACGGTGCCGGTGCGCCCTTGTTGAGCGCGCGGGCGCGGCGCGACTGGGTCAGCCAGTCTTCCACGCCGCCTTCGTATTCGCGCCACTGGCCGTCGCCCTCAGACACCAGGGTGCTGGTGACCACGTTGTCGAGGAAGCGCCGGTCATGGCTGACCAGGAACACGGTGCCGGGGAAGTTCTGCAGCAGGTCCTCCAGCATCTCCAGGGTGTCGATGTCCAGATCGTTGGTGGGTTCGTCCAGCACCAGCACATTGGTGGGGCGGGCAAACAGGCGCGCCAGCAGCAGGCGGTTGCGCTCGCCACCGCTGAGGGTGCGCACGGGCGAGTTGGCCCGTGCCGGCGAGAACAGGAAGTCCGTCAGGTAACCCATGACGTGCTTGCGCGCGCCGTTGATCTCGATCCACTCGCTGCCCGGGCTGATGAAGTCGGCCAGGGTGGCGTCCAGATCCAGGTGGTCACGCATCTGGTCGAAGTAGGCCACGTCCAGCTTGGTACCCAGCTTGACGGTGCCGCTGTCGGGCGCCAGCTCGCCCAGGATCATCTTGAGCAAGGTGGTCTTGCCGGCGCCATTGGGGCCGATCAGGCCGACCTTGTCGCCGCGCAGGATGGTGCCCGTGAAGTTGCGCACGATGGTGCGATCGCCATAGGCCTTGCTGACGTTCTCCAGCTCGGCCACGATCTTGCCGCTGCGGTCGCCCTGGGCCACCTCCAGCTTGGCCTTGCCAACCACGTCACGGCGGGCGGCGCGGGCCGAGCGCAGGGCTTCCAGGCGCTGAATGCGCGCCACGCTGCGCGTGCGACGGGCTTCCACGCCCTTGCGGATCCAGACTTCTTCCTGCGCCAGCAGTTTGTCGAACTTGGCGTTGCTGACGGCCTCGTCGGCCAGTTGCTGGGCCTTGAGGGTCTCGTAGGCTGTGAAGTTGCCGGGGTAGGTGCGCAGCGTGCCGCGGTCCAGCTCGACGATGCGGGTGCAAGTGTTGTCCAGGAAGGCGCGGTCGTGGCTGATCATGATGACACTGCCCTTGAAGGCCACCAGCAGCTCTTCCAGCCAGGTGATGGCGTCCAGGTCCAGGTGGTTGGTGGGCTCGTCGAGCAGCAGCACATCCGGGCTGGCCACCAGGGCCTGGGCCAGGGCCACGCGCTTGCGCAATCCGCCCGAGAGGCTGCCGATGGTGCGCTCGGGCGACAGCTGCAGCTTTTGCAGGGTCTGGTCGACGCGTTGCTCCCAGTTCCAGCCATCGCGTGCCTCGATCTGGGTCATCAGGGCATCGAGATCTTCGTCGGGGTTGTGGGATTCGAATCGTTCGCGCAGGCTGCGCACGTCGCCCAGGCCTTCGCTGACCGCATCAAAAATGGTGGTCTCGTCGGCAAAGAGGGGTTCCTGGGGCACATAGGCCAGGCGGATGCCGGACTGGAGCTGCAGTTGCCCGTCGTCGGGCTTTTCCAGCCCGGCCAGGATTTTCAGGAGCGAGGACTTGCCCGTGCCATTGCGGCCGATCAGGCCCACACGCTCGGCCGTCTCCAGGGCAAAGGAGGCGTTGTCGAGCAGGGGGACGTGGCCAAAGGCGAGTTGCGCCTGGCTCAAGGTCAAAACAGCCATGGTATCGGGGCGTAGGAATCAGTGGAGCAGCGAGCTGCGAAACCGCCCATTGTCGCCGCGAACGGGTTTCGCATGCGGTGACAATGTGGGCATGAGGTGCTGGAAGTCATTTGTACAAGCTGGGTGCAGCGGGCGTCTGCTTGTCTGCTTGGCGCTGCTGTGCCTGTGGGCCGGGTGGATGGGGCGGGCACAGGCCAGTGCCCGCGTGCCACATCCCGAGCCCGTGGTCCAGCCTCTGAACATGGATCGCGGCAATGTGCTGGACCATGCCTGGATCGTCACGGACGATGGCGACCTGACACCTCCGGGTGATGCCGCGGCCTGGCAGGCCACGGGCCTGCCGCACATCTGGTCGCGCACCCACCCGGGCTTTGAAGGCACGATGTGGTACCGCATGCAGGTCTCCTTGCCTCGCAAGCCCTCGGTGATGTGGGCGGTCTACCTGCCTCGCGTGGTGATGAACGCGCAGGTGTGGGTCAATGGCGTGCCGCTGGCCTACACAGGTGTGATGACGCAGCCCGTGACCCGCAACTGGTATGTGCCCCTGCTGACCAATGTGCCCCCTCATCTGTGGCAGGAGGGGGTCAACGTCATTCACATCCGCGTGGCCAGTGGATTCGTGTCGCGCAATGGCCTGGCGCCTGTCCAGGTGGGGCCGCTGGACCATGTGGCCGAAAACTACAAGCACCGGGCCTGGGCCCAGGTGGATGGCGTGCATGGCGCCAATGTGGCCCTGCTGACGGTGGGGGCCTTCATGCTGCTCGTGTGGGTGCGTGATCGTGAGCAGTCGGCCATCGGCTTCATGGGGCTGGCGTCGGTGTTCTGGGCACTGGGCACGCTGGTGCAGGTGGCGCCCAACCCCTTGTTGACAGAACTGGTGTGGGAAAACATGGCCTACATCTTTTCCGTGCATTCTCAACTGCTGCTGTGTCTGTTCTTCTTTCGCTTTGCCGGGCAGCGTCGGGTGTGGGTCGAGCGCTTCGTGTTCAGTCTGATGGTCCTGATCCCCCTGTATGGCCTGTTGATGCCGCAGTTCGATCTGAACACGCTGTTCTTTGCCCTGATCTATGCCCTGGGTCTGTGGAGCATGGCCGAGTCGATCTGGCACGTGCTGCGGCATGGGCGGCGCGACGGTGGATGGCTGGTGGCAGGCTGCCTGATCCTGGTGCCTGCCGGTGCCCACGACGTCATGGTCCTGGCGGGGGCCTTGCCGTTCGACAGCTTGTACTGGCTCCATTACGCGGGGCCGATCATGATCGCCTGCAATACCGTCATCGTGGCCGGAGACCAGGCGCGCTCGCGTCGGGCGCTCAGTGAGCTCAACCGCACCCTGGCCGACCGCGTGGCCGAACGCGAGCGTGCCTTGAAGGGCAGTTTCGAGCGCCTGGCCGCACTGGAGCGTTCGCAGGCGGTGTCGGCGGAGCGCAGCCGCATCCTCAAGGACATGCACGACGGTGTGGGGGCGCATCTGACCTCGGCCCTGCGTCAACTGCAGGGGAGCGATCACGCGCCCGTGGATGTGCCCCTGGTCACCCAGACCTTGCGTGACTCGCTGGACCAGCTCAAGCTGTCCGTGGATGCGCTGTCGCTGATGCCCGGGGATGTCGAGGGCCTGCTGGCCAGTTGGCGCTTTCGTCTGGCGCCGCGCCTGAAGGCCGCCGGCATCGAGCTGGTCTGGGATGTCGATCGGCTGCCGCCATGGCCTGCAGGTCAGTCGCCGGCTTTGCGTCAATTGCAGTACATCCTGTTCGAGGGGCTCTCCAATGTGATGCAGCACTCCGGGGCCACGCGGCTGATCCTGTCGGCACGGGATCTGGAGCATCACATCCGCGTCAGTCTGATCGACAATGGAAAGGGTTGGCTGCGTTCGAGCCCGTACGAGGGGCAGGGCCTGCAGACCATGCGCACGCGTGCCCAGGCCATCGGCGCGCGGATGGAATTCCTGCCAGTGCCCGACGGGGGGCTGGAGCTTCGCCTGAGCTTGCCGATGCACGGCGAGCCAGGCTCTGTTGATATCGCTGTGACACCATGAGTGCAGTACCTGATGTGTGGCGCGTGGTCGTGGTCGAAGACAACCACCAGACGCGTGAATTTCTCGAGTCGTGCATCCGTGCTCATCCGCAACTGACCCTGACGGCGTCGTTTGCGGCGTTGGCCCCGGCGCAGGACTGGTTTGCCGTGCACACCGCCGACGTGCTGTTGATCGATCTGGGCTTGCCCGATGGCAGCGGGCTGACCCTGATGCGTCAGGTGCACCACCGCTGGCCCGCCTGCGACATGCTGGTGGTGTCGATGTTCGGTGATGAAGACAACGTGGTGGCCAGCATCGAAGCCGGGGCGGTGGGCTATGTGCACAAGGACGATGAGGCCGCTGACATCGCCCAGACCCTGCTGGCCGTCAAGCAGGGGGCGTCACCGATCTCGCCCATGATCGCGCGCCACCTGCTCAGACGCATGCAGCCGGTGGCGCCTCACATGCCCGTGGACGAGCCAGTGGATGCCCCCCTTGACACACCTCCTGGCGTGAGCACCGAGGGCGTTGTGTCGCTCACTCGCCGTGAGCAGGAGGTGCTGGAGTACATCGCCCGCGGCTTCTCGTATGCCGAGATCGCCCGCCTGCAGGGCATCACGGTGCACACCGTGCAGACCTACATCAAGAAGCTCTACGGCAAGCTGGCCGTGCACTCGCGCAGCGAGGCGGTGTTCGAGGCCAACCGCCTGGGCCTGCTCAACACCTTCAACAGCGCGATCACTTCAGGCGACGCTCCAGGGCGTCGATGAACAGGGCCGCCACGTCGCAGCCGGTCTGCTGGGTGATCTCCTGAAAGCAGGTCGGGCTGGTCACATTGATTTCGGTGAGGCACTCGCCAATGATGTCCAGCCCCACCAGCAGCAGCCCGCGTGAGGCCAGCACGGGCCCCAGGGCCTCGGCGATGGCGCGGTCGTGGTCGCTCAGGGGCTGGGCCACGCCCAGGCCACCGGCCGCCAGATTGCCCCGCACCTCGCCGCCTTGCGGAATGCGGGCCAGGGCGTAGGGCACCGGCACCCCATCGATCAGCAGCACGCGTTTGTCCCCCTGTGTGATGGCACTCAGGTAGCGCTGCGCCATGATGGTCTGACGGCCGTTGTCGGTCAGGGTCTCCAGGATGCTGCCCAGGTTCAGGCCATCGTCACGCACGCGGAAGATTCCCATGCCACCCATGCCGTCCAGGGGCTTGAGGATCACGTCATGATGCTGGGCATGGAAGGCCTTGAGCGCGGCCATGTCCGAGCTGACCATGGTGGGCGTGATGAACTGCGGAAACTCCAGGATGGCCAGCTTTTCCGGGTGATCGCGCAGGGCCTGCGGGCGGTTGAAAACCCTCGCGCCTTCGCGCTCGGCCTGGCCCAGCAGATGGGTGGCGTAGAGGTATTCGGTGTCGAAGGGCGGATCCTTGCGCATCAGCACGGCATCGAAGCCGCACAGCAGTTGCTGCCCTTCAGCCACCTGGCGCCACCAGTCCTGCGCATCGCCGGTCAGCTCGATTCGTTGCACATGGGCTGACACGGAGTGGCCTTGCTGCCAGCACAGGCTGGCGGTCTCACAGACCCACAGCTCATGCCCCCGCCGTGCCGCCTCGCGCATCATCGCGAAGGTGCTGTCCTTGTAGGTCTTGAAGGTGTGGAGCGGGTCGGCAACGAAGAGCAGCTTCATGGTGTGTCGTCAGAGTCAGGGGCGCGTGTACGGTAGTGTTCCACGAACAGCGTGAGCGCGCCGGCCACCAGCCCCCAGAAGGCCGAGCCCACACCCAGCAAGGTCACGCCCGAGAGGGTGACCAGGAAAGTGATCAGGGCCGCTTCGCGGTGGTTGGCCTCGTGCAAGGCCGTGGCCAGGCCACCGCCAATGGTGCCCAGCAGGGCCAGGCCCGCCACCCCCATCACCAGCGCCCCGGGGAAGGCGGCCTGCACACCGGCCCCGGCACCGCCCAGCAGCCCCATGATCAGATAAAACACCCCAGCCATGATGGCGGCGGTATAGCGTTGCTTCGGGTGGGCGTGCGCGTGCGGGCTCAGCACGATGGCGGCCGTGATGGCGGCCAGGTTGAAGGTGTAGCCGCCAAAGGGCGCCAGCAGCAAGGTGGTCACGCCAGACCAGCTCATCAGGGCCGAGACGGGCGCGGGGTAGCCCGACACGCGAATGGCCGACACACCCGGCACCGCCTGAGAGGCCATGGTGACGATGAACAGCGGCAGGCCCATGCCCAGCACCGCCTGCCAGGACCACTGAGGTGCCACGAAGACAGGGTGAGCGAAACGCCCGTTCAGAGCATCGGTATTGAGTTGTCCCTGTGCCGCAGCCAGTGCCGTGCCGGCGATCAGGACGCCCAGCACCGCGTAGCGTGGCCACCATCGCTTGCCCACCAGGTAGACCAGCAGCATGCTGATCACCAGACTGGGGTGGGTGCTGGCGCCCGCGAAGGCCATCAGGGCGAACTTGGCCAGGATGCCTGCCAGCAGGGCAGACGCCAGCGCCACGGGGATGCGGTTCATCAGGCGCTCGAACACGCCACTCACCCCGGACAGCAGCATCAGGGCGCCACACACCAGGAACGCCCCCACGGCCTCGGGCAGCGAGACACCCGTGGCGGCGGCCGCGATCACGGCGGCCCCAGGCGTGGACCAGGTGATCAGGATGGGCGCGCGCGTCCACAGGGACAGGCCGATGGTGCTCAGACCCATGCCCAGCCCCAGGGCCCAGACCCAGGAGCTGATCTGATCCGGGCTGGCGCCCAGGGAGCGCGCGGCATGAAAGATCAGGGCGATGGTGCTGGTGAAGCCCACCAGCGTGGCCACGAAGCCTGCCGAGACAGCCGCCAGGGAGCTGTCCTTGAAGACGCCATGCAGGGAGCGGATGAGGGTGTTCAGATCAGATCTCGACCTTGGAGCCCATTTCGATCACGCGGTTGGCAGGCAGGCTCAGGAAATCTGCGGCCCCGGATGCATTGCGATGCATGCTGGCAAAGAGCTTCTCACGCCAGGGCGCCATGCCGCTGCCCAGGGTCGGAATGACAATGTCGCGCGACAGGAAATAGCTGGTCTCCATGTCTTCGAGCGTGACGCCGTGCTGCTTGAGCAGCTTGAGTGCCTGCGGGACATCGGGTTCATTCTTGAAGCCGTAGTGCAGCATGACCTGCCAGCAATCGTTGCCCAGGGACTGGACCTCGACGCGGTCCTTGAAGCCGATCCAGGGCACCTCGTGCGACTTGACGGTCACGAACAGGTTCTGCTCGTGCAGGACCTTGTTGTGCTTGAGGTTGTGCAGCAGGGCATTGGGCGTGGTGCCCGCATCGGCATTGAGGAAGACCGCCGTGCCACTCACCCGCGTGGGCGGGCTGGAGAAGACGGCCTCCAGGAAGGGCTGGAGGTCGATCGAGTCGTCACGCAGGCGCTCGCTGAGCAGGGCGCGGCCGTTCTTCCAGGTCATCATCAGCATGAACATCACGCCACCGATCAGCAGCGGGAACCAGCCGCCATCGAAGATCTTGATGACGTTGGCACTGAAGAACATGATGTCGATGAACAGGAAGAAACCCGTCGCCATGATGCACAGCGGCAGGGTCAGCTTCCAGGCAAAGCGAATCACGAAGAAGGTCAGCACCGTCGTGATCAGCATGTCGATGGTCACCGTGATGCCATAGGCGGCAGCCAGTCGGCTGCTGGAGCCGAACAGGGCCACGGCCAGCACGATACAGGCATACAGGGACCAGTTGACGAAGGGGATGTAGATCTGGCCCGTCTCGTTGATCGAGGTGTGCAGGATGCGCAGGCGTGGCAGGTAGCCCAGTTGGATCACCTGCTTGGTCACCGAGAAGGCGGCGGTGATCAGGGCCTGCGAGGCGATCACGGTGGCAAACGTGGCCAGGATGATCAAGGGGTAGAGCGCCCAGTGAGGGGCCATCTCGTAAAAGGGATTGTTGACGTTTTCCGGGTGGGCCAGCAGCATGGCGCCCTGCCCGAAGTAGTTGAGCACCAGGGACGGCATGACCAGGCCGAACCAGGCCAGGCGGATGGGTTTCTTGCCAAAGTGGCCCATGTCCGCATACAGCGCCTCGGCACCGGTGGCGCACAGGATCACGGCCCCCAGGGCCACGAAGGCCATCTTGGGGTGGTGGTACATGAAGCCCAGAGCGTGGTGCGGGCTGATGGCCTCCAGCACGGCCGGGTTCCTGAGCACGTGGACTCCCCCGAGCAAGGCCAGCACGATGAACCACACCAGGGTGATGGGACCGAAGAATTTGCCGATGCCGGCGGTGCCATGTTTCTGCACCGCAAAGAGCAGGGTCAGCACGATCAGCGTGACCGGAATCACGTAGCTCTGCAACTGGGGCGCGGCCACGACCATGCCCTCGACCGCCGACAGCACCGAGATGGCCGGCGTGATGACGCCGTCGCCAAAGAAGATGGCGGTGCCGAAGATGCCGACCGCCAGCAGCCTGGCGCGCACAGCAGGCCGATCGGCCACCGCCGTGGAGGCCAGGGCCAGCATGGCGATCAGGCCGCCTTCACCGTTGTTGTCCGCTCGAAGGATCAGGGTCACGTACTTGAGCGACACGACCACCGTGAACGTCCAGAAGATCATCGACAAGATGCCGTAGATGTTCTCCGGGGTCACGCTCATGTGGCCGTGGATGAAGGCCTCCTTGAGGGCGTACAGCGGGCTGGTGCCGATGTCGCCATAGACGATGCCGATGGCCCCGAGGGTGAGGGCAGCCAGTTGAGCGGTCGTTAGCGCTTCTTTAGGGGCGTGTTGCACGGGAAACGGTCGCAATGTCCTGTAGAGGGCTCATTGTGCGCCCGTTCGGCCTGGTTTTTGTTGCACCGCCGCATGGAGAATCCCCGCAAATGGGTCACTTTCGGGCCTTGACAAACCGGGCCGGACAGTGGTGCGGGGTGTCGTGTGGGTCAGTCGTAGACCTCGGCGTTCGGGTCGGTGGCCTCCAGCTCGTAACTGGCCGCCAGCATGGCCAGTCGGCCCACCACACCGTACATGTAGAAGCGGTTGGGTGCGCTGACGCCCGGTTTGGCGCCCAGGCGGGGCAGATGGGCCGGCTCGGCAAAGGCCAGCGGCACGAAGCTCGCGCCTGGGGCATTGAGGTTCTCGTCGATGCCGCGCTCGGCATGCACGCGATAGAAGCCCCCCACCACGTAGCGATCGATCATGTAGACCACGGGTTCGGCCACGGCCTCGTTGATCTGCTCGTAGGTGGGCACGCCCTCCTGGATGATCACGCGGCTGACGGACTGCCCGTCCTTGACGACCGACATCTTGTTGCGGGCTCGGCGGTTCAGGTCGGCCACCTCCTTGGCATCTCGCACGGTCATGATGCCCATGCCGTACGTGCCGTTGTCGGCCTTGACGATGACAAACGGCTTTTCGTTGATGCCGTATTCCTTGTACTTGCGGCGGATCTTGCCCAGCAGGGTATCGACCTGGGACTGCAGGCACTCGATGCCGGTGCCCTCCTGGAAGTCGACCTCGTCGCACGAGGCGTACATGGGGTTGATCAGCCAGGGGTCCATGCCCAGCAGCTTGGCGAACTTCTTGGCGACGTCCTCGTAAGCCTGAAAGTGCTGGCTCTTGCGGCGCACCGCCCAGCCCGCATGCAGCGGAGGCAGCAGGTATTGCTCGTGCAGGCCTTGCAGGATCTCGGGGATGCCGGCCGACAGGTCGTTGTTGAGCAGGATGGTGCAGGGGTCGAAATGCTTGAGGCCCAGGCGCCGCTTGGTGCGCACCAGGGGTTCGAGCGTGAGGGTGTCGCCATCGGGCAGGTTGAGCGTGGTGGGCTCGGTGATGGTTTCGTCCAGGGTGCCCAGGCGCACGTTCAGTCCTGCCACACTGAAGATCTGCACCAGTCGCGCCACGTTCTGCAGATAGAAGGTGTTGCGGGTGTGCTTTTCAGGGATCAGCAGCAGGTTCTTGGCCTCGGGGCAGATCTTTTCGATGGCGGCCATGGCGGCTTGCACGGCCAGGGGCAGCATTTCGGGCGTCAGGTTGTTGAAGCCACCGGGGAAGAGGTTGGTGTCCACCGGTGCCAGCTTGAAGCCCGCGTTGCGCACGTCCACCGAGGTGTAGAAGGGCGGTGTGTGCTCCATCCACTCCAGGCGGAACCAGCGCTCGATGGCCGGCATGGACTCCAGCATGCGCTGCTCCAGCTCGTTGATGGGGCCAGTGAGGGCGGTGATCAGGTGAGGGACCATGGTGGGCTGCGGTGTTGTCGTTCGTCGATCCGGGCATTGTAGGAAGTTCGCGCTCAGGCTGCTTTGACTTTCGAGAAGACATGAAAAAGGCTGCCGGGGACGGTGCCACCCGATACACGCTTTGTCGATGCAGCGCGGGGCGCGGGCTGAGCCGGCTTCCGGGCGGGCTTCAATGTGGGTGGTCCCGTCTGCGACGGGACGCCCCTCCGGTGCTCGCCATGGGCTTGTGCCGTGGAACTCGCTGCGCGGCCGACGCCGCTGCGCTCAAACAACCACGGCAGGTCAGATGACGAAGCGTGCTGCGCACGCCAAGCTCATGGCTGCGCTCCTCGGCACCCACAAGGCGCCCGCCCGAAAACCGGCTCAGCCCTTCTTCGCCCCGCTGATGGCATGCCGAGACCGTCAAGGGCACGGCTAGCGCGCATTGAACGTGAAAGTCAGGGTGGCGGATGAATGAACTGGGAGCGGTCAACTCAAAGGTCTGTGTGCGTTCGACCATGGGTGCGAAAGCGCGTCGACCATGGAACGCCAGGACTTCTACGCAGGCCACCAGTGGGGCGATCAAAGGGGTGAAGGGGCACGCGGCCGGGCGCCTTGTGGGTGCCGAGGAGCGCAGCCATGGGCTTGGCGCGCGTTAGCGCGCTTCGTGAACATGCTTGCCGTGGTTGTGTGAGTGCAGCGGCTGAAAGCCGCGGAGCGAGTTCCACGGCACAAGCCCATGGGGAGCACCACAGGGCAGTCCTGCCGCAGGCAGGACCACCCACATTGAAGCCCGGCCGCGTGCCCCTTCACCCCGCGCCCCGCGCTGCACCGACAAAGCGCTCCACAGTCAGCCGAGCAAAAAAAAGAGGCTGCCCGAAGGCAGCCCCTGCAAGGGTCGGTTGAGTCAACCCGGATCAAATCACTTGTGGTAGGCCGTCTCGCCGTGCGAGGTGATGTCCAGACCTTCGCGCTCTTCGTCCTCGGGGACACGCAGGCCGATGACCAGGTCCACGATCTTGAAGGCGATCACGGAGACCACACCCGACCACACGATGGTGATCAGCACGCCCTTGAGTTGGATCCATACCTGGCTGGCGATGGAGTAGTCAGCGCCGCTGACCATGGCCACGGTGGTCCAGTCGGACACCAGGCTGGGGCCACCCAGGTTGGGCGAGTTGAACACACCGGTCAACAGGGCACCCAGGATGCCACCCACACCGTGCACGCCGAACACGTCCAGGGAGTCGTCTGCGCCCAGCAGCTTCTTCAGACCCGTCACACCCCACAGGCAGACCAGGCCAGCGACCAGACCGATGATCAGGGCACCGCCGACGCCGACGTTGCCGGCAGCGGGGGTGATGGCGACCAAGCCGGCCACGGCACCCGAGGCCGCACCCAGCATCGAGGCCTTGCCCTTGAGCAGCGCTTCACCCAGGATCCAGCCCAGCACAGCCGCAGCGGTGGCCGCGAAGGTGTTGATGAAGGCCAGGGCAGCAAAGCCGTTGGCTTCCAGGGCGGAGCCGGCGTTGAAGCCGAACCAGCCCACCCACAGCAGCGAGGCACCCACCATGGTCAGCGTCAGCGAGTGAGGCGTGAACGCTTCCTTGCCGTAGCCGATGCGCTTGCCCACCATGTAGGCGCCCACCAGACCGGCGACAGCGGCGTTGATGTGCACCACGGTGCCGCCCGCGAAGTCCAGAGCGCCGTGTTGCCAGATCAGGCCGGCCTTGGCCGTCATGTCGGCAGCCACTTCAGCCGAGGAGTAGGCGTCGGGGCCCATCCAGAACCAGACCATGTGGGCCATCGGGGTGTAGCTGAAGGTGAACCAGATCACCATGAACAGCAGCACGGCCGAGAACTTGATGCGCTCAGCAAAGGCGCCCACGATCAGGCAGCAGGTGATGCCGGCGAAGGTGGCCTGGAAGGCTGCAAACACGATCTCGGGGATGTAGACACCCTTGCTGAAGGTGGCGGCAGGACCGAAGGTGCCCGCAGCGTTGTCCCAGACACCCTTCATCATCAGGCGATCGAGGCCACCGATGAAGGCATTGCCCTCGGTGAAGGCCAGCGAGTAGCCGTAGATGAACCACAGCACGACGATCAGCGAGAAGGTCACCATGACCTGCATCAGCACGGACAGCATGTTCTTGCTGCGCACCAGACCGCCGTAGAACAGGGCCAGACCCGGCACGGTCATGAGGATCACCAGCAGCGTGGAGACCATCATCCAGGCGGTGTCACCCTTGTTGAAGGTGGGGGCCGCCGCAGGGGCGGGCTCGGCGGCCGAAGCGGCCTCCGCAGGGGCGGGCGCCGCTGCCGACGCAGCATCGGCGGGAGCCGCCGTGGATGCCGTGTCAGCGACAGCCGAAGCAGCGACCGGGACCGCAGTGGCGGTGTCCTGGGCGTGCGAGACGCCCAGCAGACCGAAGGCTGCGAGACCCAGTGCGATCGACGCAATGAGCTTTCTCATGAGTGACCTCTTGGAAATGTATTGGGTGAACAGACAAGGGGACTCCCCGCGCATCTCAAGCGCAGATCAGGAGTGCCCCAAAAAGGGGTGAAGCGCTCAGAGCGCGTCCTGGCCGGTCTCGCCGGTACGGATGCGGACCACCTGCTCCAGCGGGCTCACGAAGATCTTGCCGTCACCGATCTTGCCGGTGCGGGCTGCGGCTTCGATGGCTTCGATCACGCGGTCGATGAGGGCGTCATCCACAGCGGCTTCGATCTTCACCTTGGGCAGGAAATCGACCACATATTCCGCGCCGCGATACAGCTCGGTGTGGCCCTTCTGGCGACCGAAGCCTTTGACTTCGGTCACGGTGATGCCTTGCACGCCGATGGCGGACAGGGCCTCACGCACTTCATCAAGCTTGAAGGGCTTGATGATGGCGGTCACCATTTTCATGAGAGGACTCCTTAAGAGGGGAATGAAACGTTGTCGCCTGGAGGTCTGCACGATCCGTGCCAGGGTGGTCTGTCCGGCCATGGGTGCACGACACCACGCACACCCCATGCCAGCGCTCATCTTTGTGCACCAATATGGTGCTGCACGAGAACCATGCACGCCTCATGCAAGGCGGCGCGCACCTCTGCACGATCTTGGTGCCTCACGCCCTCTTCGGAGGGGCCTCGCTCCACAGAGGGGGGTGAATGTTGCGCGGGTGTCTGCACAATCACGCCCCAAACAAGCACATCCAACGAACTCAGGAGCCCTTTGCCATGTCCCTGGCACTTGTGCACAGTCGCGCGCTCGATGGGCTGGCATCGCCGCCGGTCACGGTCGAGGTCCATCTGGCCAATGGCCTGCCCTGCTTCACGCTGGTCGGGCTGGCCGACACCGAAGTCAAGGAAGCACGCGAGCGCGTGCGTGCCGCCTTGAGCAACAGCGGGCTGGATTTTCCGCACAACAAGCGCATCACCGTCAATCTCGCGCCTGCGGATCTGCCCAAGGAGTCGGGCCGCTTTGATCTGCCCATCGCCGTGGGGATCCTGGCGGCCATGGGTCACATCGACGCTCGCCGGCTCGATGCGCTGGAGTTTGCGGGCGAATTGTCCCTGGGGGGTGATCTCAGGCCGGTCCGAGGTGCGCTGGCCATGGCGCTGGCCGTGAGGCGGGGTGGTGAGGCCGCCCGGGCTCTGGTGCTGCCCCATGACAGTGCATGCGAAGCGGCCCTGGTCGATGGTGTGCGTTTGCTGGCGGCCCGCCAGCTCAGCGAGGTGGTTCAGGCGCTGCGCCCCGAAGATCCCGTGCCGCTGCCGATGGCCCGGGCCAGCGAGGTGGCGGCGGTGCATGCGCCCCATGGAGATCTGCGCGATGTGAAGGGCCAGGGCGCCGCCAAGCGGGCGCTGGAAGTGGCTGCAGCGGGTGGGCACAGCCTGCTGATGGTGGGGCCACCGGGCACGGGCAAGTCCATGCTGGCGCAGCGTCTGGCCTCGGTGCTGCCGCCTTTGACTCAGGACGAAGCGCTGGAGTCGGCCGCCGTGATGAGTCTGGCCGGGCACTTCGACCCGAAGCGCTGGCGTCAGCGCATGGTGCGTGCACCACACCACAGCGCTTCATCGGTTGCGCTGGTGGGTGGCGGTTCACCACCCCGCCCGGGCGAGATCTCGCTGTCGCATCGGGGCGTGCTCTTCCTGGACGAGCTGCCCGAATTCCCGCGCATGGCATTGGAGGCCTTGCGCGAGCCGCTGGAAACCGGGCACATCACCATCTCGCGGGCGGCGCGTCAGCACGACTTCCCGGCGCGCTTCCAACTGGTGGCGGCCATGAATCCTTGTCCATGCGGGCACCTGGGCAACCCGCTCAAGGCCTGTCGCTGCACCCCGGACCAGGTGGCACGCTACCAGGGCAAGCTCAGCGGCCCCTTGTTGGACCGCATCGATGTGCAGGTGGAGGTGCCAGCCGTGAGTGCCGACGTGTTGTCGAACCTGCCCGATGGTGAGGGCAGCGAGGCGGTGGCCGAGCGTGTGCGCCAGGCACGGGCCCGGCAGATCGAACGCCAGGGTTGCCTCAACGCCCTGCTCGATGGCGCAGGCCTGGATGCTCATGCGCACGCCGATGCCGGCGCGATGCACATGCTCAAGGTGGTCAGCGCACGTCTGGGCTGGTCGGGCCGGGGGTTTCATCGCGTCTTGCGGCTGGCGCGCACCATTGCGGACCTGGAAGGGGCACAGACGCTGGGCAGCGCGCACGTGGCCGAAGCCGTGCAATACCGGCGTGCTTTGCACGCCTGAATGGGGCACACGGCGGGCGTGGCATGATCCTCCATGGCCTGTTCAGGCCTGTGTGGCTCTGGTTTTCCATTCAAGGAACTTTGCATATGAAGACGATGTGGATGTCTCTGGCACGTTGTTCATCGCTGGCGCTGTGTGTCTCGCTGTCGCCCCCGGTCTGGGCGGAGCACCATGGCCATCACGCAGTGACGACGGCCGCTCCCGCATCCGCCGCCAGCGCCAAGGCCGCTGCGCGGGTGCAGGTGATGGATGCTTGGATCCGCCCCGCGGTCAAAGGGCAGAGCGGCACGGGTGGCTTCATGCGCCTGACGGCGGTGGATGGCGCGACCCTGGTCGGCTTTGCCTCCCCCGTGGCAGGCACGGCGGAACTCCATGAAATGAAGATGGAGGGCGATGTCATGAAAATGCGCCCCATTTCCGCACTGGCACTGCCTGCAGGCCAGGCCGTGGAACTCAAGCCTGGGGGGCATCACTTGATGCTGATGAACCTCAAGACATCGCTCAAGGCAGGGGCTCAGGTCAGCCTGACCCTGAAGTTCAAAGATCCGGCCGGCAAGCCTTTCAGGCAGACGATCAAGGTGCCGGTGATGTCAGCGGGACAGGCGCCTGCCGCAGCCTCGGGTCCCATGCACCACGCTCACTGATCTTCCAGGCGCCGGGGTGGGTAGGTGTCCCAGCCCTGGCAGCCCGGACATTGCCAGAAGTAGTGCTGGCTCTCGAAGCCGCAGGCGGCACAGCGGTAGCGCTGCAGTGGCTTGGCGGCCGTGATCAGCGATGTCTGCAGGGACTCGATCTCGTGGTCGCTCAGGGCCACGCCACTGCTCAGCCGCTCCGTGATCAGTCCTTGAGCGGCTGACAGGGAGGGGTGGTTGAGCAGGTGCGACAGCAGATGCTGGCGCCGCACGCCGGGATCCGTCTGCAGGCGGTTCATGGCCTGGAGCACGTCCACGGACGGCGCGTGGGCATAGAGCGCCTCCAGGCGTGCGTGAGCCTGTTCAGCCTGACCACAGGCCAGTGCTGCCTGTGCATAGTCCTGCGCGATCAGGGAAAAAGCCAGTGGCTGCGCTGTGATCAGTTCTTCCCAGGCACTCATGGCGTCCGCATGACGTCCCTGGCGCACCAGGCGCTGCCCGGTCTGGACCACTGGGCGCGCGGCCTGGGGGCTGGCCTCGCGGGCGCGACGCAGGGCCTGCTCGGCTTCATCGGCATGCCCCTTGGCATCGGCCTCCTGGGCCACCTCGCACCAATGGTGCGCGATGCGCGCCGAGAACGAACCCGTGCCGGCGGCTTCCAACTGCCGGGCCACCTCGATGGCCGGATGCCAGTTGCGTGAACGCTCGTGCAGGGTCAGCAGGGCCAGGCGGGCGTCGGTGCTGAAGGCCGTGCCATCGAGGGCCTTGAAGGCGTCTTCCGCGCGATCGAACAGGCCGGCCTTGAGGAAGTCCTGTGCCAGCGCGTGCTGCGCACGCTCACGGTCTGCCTGCTTGAGGTCGGCGCGCGCCAGCAGGTGCTGGTGCACACGGATGGCGCGCTCGTACTCGCCGCGGCGGCGGAACAGATTGCCCAGGGCAAAGTGCAGATCCGAGGTGTCAGGGTCATGCTGAACGGCTTCGATGAAGGCATCGATGGCCTTGTCCTGCTGTTCATTGAGCAGCAGGTTCAGTCCCTTGAAGTAGGCCTGTGGCGAGGCGCGCTCTTCGTTGCGCATCTGGCGCAGATCGAGACGCGAGGCCAGCCAGCCCAGCAGGAAAGCGCCGGGCAGGGCCAGCAGCAGCCATTGCAGATCAAAGTCCATGTGTGAGCGCGTCAGCGCGCAGGTTTGCGAGGAGCCGCGACATCCGGCGGGTGGGGCAGTTGCGACGGCAGGGTCGAGGGGTTGTCGACACGGGTCGCGACCGCCGCTGGCGCGCCCACCGGGCTGGCTTCGGCCATCATGTGCAGGCGTTTGCGGGCGTCACGGCGGTGACGCCACCAGGCGGGCACCATGGCGATCACGCCAGCCACACAGCCCAGGGCAAAGACGGCCAGCACGATGAAGACCATCGGGGCCTGCCAGTGGTAGCCAAAGAACCAGCGCAACTCGACGGTGTGCTGGTTGTTCAGCGCGAAGGCAAACAGGACGAAGAACAGGAAGCCACGCCAGAGCCAGTTCAGTGCACGCATCGGGTGAAGCTCTCCTAGGGTGAAAAACGCACGGGGTCGCCGGGACCCGATCGATTCTAGCCCTGGGATCCGTCCGGGGGGGTGGCCTTGCCGGTGGCGGCGTTGCTGCCTTGCACGCCACGTGCATCCACGGATTCGCGCAGGGCCTTGCCCGGTTTGAAATGGGGCACGAGTTTTTCAGGGATCAGCACCTGCTCGCCCGAGCGGGGGTTGCGGCCCATGCGGGGTGGGCGGCGGTTGATCGAGAAGCTGCCAAAGCCACGCAACTCGATGCGATGTCCCCGAGCCAGGGCCTCGGACATGGCGTCCAGAATCGTCTTGACGGCGAATTCGGCGTCACGGTGGGTGAGCTGGCTGAAGCGCTCGGCCAGCTTGGCCACGAGGTCGGATCGGGTCATGGGTAATGCGAAATCGGAGGTCTGGCGGGGACTGTGGTCAGAGGGCACGAAACCCTCTGAGCACAGCCCCCAGGACGGGCTGTCCTGGGGAGAAGGGCGTTGAACGCGGGCGATCAGCCGTTGTTCTGGTCCAGCTTGGCCTTGAGCAGGGCGCCCAGGCTGGTGGTGCCGGAGCCTTCCTTGACGGTCTCAGAGCTCAGACGCTGCAGGGCTTCTTGCTGCTCTGCGTTGTCCTTGGCCTTGATCGACAGCTGGATGTTGCGGGTCTTGCGATCCACGTTGATGACGATGGCGGTGACTTCGTCGCCTTCCTTCAGCACGTTGCGAGCGTCTTCGACGCGGTCACGGCTGATTTCGGAGGCGCGCAGGTAACCGATGATGTCATCGCCCAGGTTGATCTCGGCGCCCTTGGCATCCACGGTCTTGACGGTGCCGGTGACGGAGGCGCCACGGTCGTTCAGGGTCGTGAAGTTGGTGAAGGGGTCGGAATCCAGCTGCTTGATGCCCAGGGAGATGCGCTCGCGCTCGACGTCGATGGCCAGAACGATGGCTTCGACTTCCTGGCCCTTCTTGTAGTTGCGCACGGCGGCTTCGCCGGGCTCGTTCCAGGACAGGTCGGACAGGTGCACCAGGCCATCGATGCCAGCGGCCAGACCCACGAACACGCCGAAGTCGGTGATCGACTTGATGGGGCCCTTGACCTTGTCGCCACGGTTGAAGTTCTGAGCGAAGTCATCCCAGGGGTTGGGCTTGCACTGCTTCATGCCCAGGGAGATGCGACGCTTGTCTTCGTCGATTTCCAGGACCATGACTTCCACTTCGTCGCCCAGGTTGACGATCTTGTTGGGAGCCACGTTCTTGTTGGTCCAGTCCATTTCGGACACGTGCACCAAGCCTTCGATGCCGGGTTCGATCTCGACGAATGCGCCGTAGTCAGCAATGTTGGTGACCTTGCCGAACAGACGGGTGCCCGAAGGATAACGACGCGACACGCCGACCCAGGGATCGTCGCCCATCTGCTTGAGGCCCAGCGACACGCGGTTCTTCTCGGCGTCGAACTTCAGGACCTTGGCCGACAGTTCCTGACCCACGGTCACGACTTCGGACGGGTGACGGACACGGCGCCATGCCATGTCGGTGATGTGCAGCAGGCCGTCGATACCGCCCAGGTCCACGAAGGCACCGTATTCGGTGATGTTCTTGACCACGCCGGAGACGATCGCGCCTTCGCGCAGCGTTTCCATCAGCTTGGCGCGCTCTTCGCCCATCGAGGCTTCGACCACGGCACGACGCGACAGAACCACGTTGTTGCGCTTGCGATCGAGCTTGATGACCTTGAATTCCATGGTCTTGCCTTCGAACGGCGACATGTCCTTGACAGGGCGCGTATCGAGCAGGGAGCCAGGCAGGAAGGCACGGATGCCGTTGACCAGAACGGTCAGGCCGCCCTTGACCTTGCCATTGACGGTACCGGTCACGAAGTCACCCGACTCCAGTGCGGTTTCCAGCGACAGCCACGAGGCCAGGCGCTTGGCCTTGTCGCGCGACAGGATGGTGTCGCCGTAGCCGTTTTCGATGGCGTCCACGGCCACCGACACGAAGTCGCCCACTTGGACTTCGATCTCGCCCTGGTCGTTCTTGAATTCCTCGATGGGCACATAGGCCTCGGACTTCAGACCGGCGTTGACCACCACGAAGTTGTGGTCGACGGCGACCACTTCAGCGGTGATGACTTCGCCAGTGCGCATATTGGCGCGCTGCAACGACTCTTCAAATAGGGCGGCAAAAGATTCAGACATGAGGATTCCTGTGTCGGCTTGGGGCCGACGGTAACGCTTGACCCGACAGGCAACGGGACAGCGGTTGCGTTGAAGAAGTGATGCGCGGATTCACGTCGGGTGAGTCCGGCCGGAAGGCCGCCTCTTCACCGGGCGGTGAAGAAGGCGCATCACAGCCTAGAAAGGCCTTGAGGGATCACGCCTGAGGCGCAACCACGTGGGGCCACCCGTCTGTCCACCAGCCCAGCACCGTGTCGACCGATTGGTCGATGCTCAGTGCAGAGTTGTCAAGCAGGCGGGCATCGTGCGCAGGCACCATCGGGGCAACCGCGCGGGAACGGTCCCGCAGGTCGCGCGCCTCTAGGTCTGCGCAGATCTCATCAAGGGTAACAGAAAACCCTTTTGAAATCAATTGGTTATGCCGGCGCTCAGCGCGTTGCGCCACAGTTGCGGTCAAAAACACCTTCAGGCCGGCATCCGGGAAGATCACGGTGCCCATGTCGCGGCCGTCGGCCACCAGCCCGGGCAGGCCCCGGAAGGCCAGTTGCTGCTCCACCAGAGCCTGGCGCACGCCGGGCAGGGAGGAGATCTTCGAGGCGGTCTGGCCGACTTCTTCCTGGCGCAGATCGTTGCTCACATCCTGGCCGTCCAGCCAGACGTGGTCGGCCTCGAAGCGCAGCGGGATCTCGTGGCCCAGTTGGCGGGCCAGGGCCACCAGGGCGGGTTCGTGGTCGGGCGGCACACCGCGGCGCAGGGCCAGCAGGGCCGTGATGCGGTAGAGCGCCCCTGAATCCAGGAACTGATAGCCCAGGCGCGAGGCCAGGGCGCTGGCCAGTGTGCCCTTGCCCGAGGCGGTCGGACCATCGATGGTGATGACGGGGATCAGGCGGGGATCCGTGCGCGCCACCTGGAACATCGTCTCGAAGTAGTCGGGGAAGGTCTTGCCCACGCAGCGAGGATCCTCGATCCGCACCGACACCACGCGCTCGGGGCCCATGCCGGCAGCCAGCGGATGGAAGGCGGCCAGCGAGAAGCACATGGCCATGCGGTGATCGTCGTAGGTGTGGATGCTGGCGTGCTGCCACTGCCCGGCTGCAGGTGGCGTCACCTCGATGAAGTCGGCCCCCTCGACCACGGTGGCGCCGAGCTTGCGCAGCTCGGTGGCCATGGCGGCAATGCGGTCGGTTTCCTTGACGCGCCAGCTGGCGATGTTGCGCAGGCGGGTGGTGCCCTGGGCATACAGCGCCATCACGGCCAGGGTCATGGCCGCGTCGGGAATGTGGTTGCAGTCCATGTCCACGGCCTTGAGGGGCCATTGACCGCGGCGGATTTCCAGCCAGTTGGGCCCGCCCGTGATCTGGGCGCCCATGGACAGGGCGGCATCGACAAAGCGGATGTCGCCCTGGATGGAGTCCAGCCCCACGCCTTCGATGCGCACGGGCTGCTCGGCTGCCGCCAGGGCGCCCGCCGCGATGAAATAAGAGGCGGAGGAGGCGTCGGCCTCGATGTGGATCTCGCCGGGCGACTGGTAGCGGCTGCCGCGCGGGATCACGAAGCGCTCCCAGCCCTGGCGCTCGACCGTGATGCCGAAGCGCGTCAGCAGGTTCAGGGTGATCTCGATGTAGGGCTTGGAGATCAGCTCGCCTTCGACCTCGATGGTCAGGGCCTGGTCCTGGGACACCAGGGGCAGGGCCAGCAGCAGGGCCGTGAGGAACTGGCTGGAGACATCACCGCGCACCTTGATGGGCGCATCCAGCTTCAACTGGCCGCCATGCAGGCGCAGAGGCGGGTAGCCCTCCTGGCCCAGGCAGTCGATGGCGCAGCCCAGCGGGCGCAGGGCATCGATCAGATCGCCGATGGGGCGCTCGTGCATGCGGGGCACGCCGCTGAGTTCGAACACGCCGCCCTGGGTGGCCGACAGCAGCGCCAGCGCGGCCGTGAGGGGGCGCATGGCCGTGCCGGCATTGCCCAGGAAGAGCTGGGCCTGCTTGACGGCCAACTGCCCGCCCAGACCGGTGATCTCCAGCACCTCACCGTTCTGGTGGATGTGGCAGCCCAGTGCGCGCAGGGACTCGAGCATCACGCGGGTGTCGTCCGAGGCCAGCAGGTCGTGCACGCGGGTGGTGCCCGAGCTCAGACCGGCCAGCAGCAGCACGCGGTTGGAGATGCTCTTGGAGCCGGGCAGGCGCACGGCGCCGGAGGCGGCCAGCAGAGGGGGCAGATCGAGGAAGGCGGTCGTGTACATGGATTCGGGAGCTTAGCGTGAGCCGGACGACTTGCCGCTCGGTGCGGGGGTGTTCAAGGTCCACTGGCTGCGCGCCTGGGAGGCCGACTGGATCTGCTGCTGCAGGGTCTCGCCGTTCCAGTCGCGCATCTGGCGCTCCATGGCCTCCAGCGAAGCACGGAAGGCCTCGGATTGCTTGAGGATCTCTTCGCGGTTGGACAGCAGGATGTCGCGCCAGATGGTGGGGTCGCTGGCGGCAATGCGAGTGAAGTCACGGAACCCCGGGCCGGCCAGGGACAGGAACTCCTTGCCGGCGGGTTGCTGTTGCATCGCGTTGATGTAGGCAAAGGCAATCAGGTGGGGCAGATGGCTCACGGCGGCAAAGGCCGCATCGTGGTTCTCCGGGCTCATCTTGAGCACCTGACAGCCGACCGCGGCCCACACATCGGTGGCTTTTTGTACCAGGATGGGGTCGGTCTGCTGCAGGGGGGTGAGGATGACCTTGCGACCCTGGTAGAGCTGGGCGTCGGCGTGCTCGATGCCGGCCACTTCGCGACCGGCAATCGGGTGGGCGGGCACGAAGGAGGGCAGGCGCTCCTTGAGCACGCGGCGGGCGGCATCGACCACATCACGCTTGGTCGAGCCCACGTCCATGAAGAGCACGCCGGGGTTGACCAGATGGCGGATGGATTTGAAGGTGCCTTCGGTGGCGGCCACCGGCACGGCGATGATGACGATGTCCGAGCCCGAGACGGCCAGCAGGGCCGACTCGGCGGCCACATCGATCACGCCCAGGCGGCGGGCCTTTTCGACGGTGGAGGGCGACTTGCTGTAGCCCACCACGCGCCGCACCAGGCCCGCTTTCTTGAGGGCCAGGGCGAAGGAGCCGCCCATCAGGCCGCATCCGATCAGACCGAGTTGGTTGAACATGCGAAGTCCGTCTCAGCGTTCAGTGGGCGTCCAGCGGGAAGGTGCCCAGGACCTTGAAGAAGGTGCACTGAGCGCGCAATTCCTGCAGCGCTGCGGCCAGTTCGGAATCTTGCGGATGCCCGGCCAGGTCGATGTAGAACAGGTATTCCCATTGGCCTGAGCGCGCCGGGCGCGACTCGAAGCGTGTCATGGACACGCCATGGCGCTTGAGCGGCACCAGCATGTCGTGGACGGCGCCGGGGCGGTTGTCCACCGAGACGATCAGGCTGGTGCAGTCGTGTCCCGTGGGGGCGCTGGGCTGGTGGCGGTCGGTGCGGGCCACCACCACGAAGCGGGTGCGGTTGTGGGCCTCGTCCTGCACGGCCGCCTGAACCACATGCAGACCATACTGCGCGGCTGCACGTTCGCTGGCCAGGGCCGCCAGGGTGTCGTCCTGCGCCGCCAGGCGAGCGCCTTCGGCATTGCTGGACACCGGACGGCGCTCGGCATGGGGCAGGTGCTGGCTCAACCAGCCCTGGCACTGGGCCAGCGCCTGAGGGTGGGCCACGACGGCGGTGATACCCTCACGCGAAAGGGTCTTGCGCAGCAGGTTGTGACGCACCAGCAGCGAGGTCTCGCCCGCGATGGTCAGCGGCGACTGCAGCAGCAGGTCCAGCGAGCGGGCCACGACGCCTTCGGTCGAGTTCTCGACGGGCACCACGCCAAAGTCGGCGGAGCCGGCCACGGTGGCGCGGAAGACTTCGTCGACCGTGGCACAGGGCACCGGTTCGATCGACGAGCCAAAGTAGTTGAGCGCGGCCTGTTCACTGAAAGTGCCCACCGGGCCCAGGAAGGCCACGCGCAGGCGCGCTTCCAGCGAGCGGCAGGCCGACATGATCTCGCGCCAGATGGGCGCGATGCTCTCAGGACGCACCGGGCCAGGGTTGGCGGCTTTGAGGCCATCGATCACCTGGGTCTCGCGGTCAGGGCGGAACACGGGCGAGCCATCGATCTTCTTGACCTCACCCACGCATTGCGCCAGACGGGCGCGCTCGTTGAGCAGGGCCAGCAGTTGCTGATCGACGCTGTCGATGCGCACGCGCAGATCGGCCAGCTGTTCGTCCACCGGACGGTCATCCGGTGCGTGGGAGGCGGAGCTGTGGGAATCAGCCATGACGCTGCGCAAAATCCTTGAGGTAGTCGACCAGGGCCTGCACACCCGCCAGCGGCATGGCGTTGTAGATCGAGGCGCGCATGCCGCCCACGCTCTTGTGGCCCTTGAGTTGCAGCAGACCGCGTTCCTTGGCGCCGGCCAGGAAGGCGTCGTTGAGGCTGTCGGAGGGCAGGAAGAAGGGCACGTTCATGCGCGAGCGCACGGCCTTTTCCACCTTGTTGCTGTAAAAGCCCGAGCCATCGATATAGCCGTACAGCAGGGAGGCCTTGGCCACATTGCGGGCCTCGATGGCCGCCAGGCCGGTCAGCTCGCCTTCGCGCTGGGCCTTGATCCACTGGAATACCAGGCCGGCCAGATACCAGGCATAGGTCGGCGGCGTGTTGTACATCGAATCGTGCTCCGCCACGGTCTGGTAGTTGAAGCCAGAGGGCGTGATCGGCAGGGCCTGACCCAGCAGGTCTTCCCGGATGATGACCAGCGTGAGTCCGGCCGGACCGATGTTCTTTTGTGCTCCGCCATAAGCCACGGCCACGCGCGACCAGTCGATGGGACGCGAGGTGATGTGCGACGAGCAGTCGATCACCAGCGGGGCCCTGGAGCCCAGGGCAGCCAGGTCGGGCAACTCGTGCATTTCGAGACCATGGATGGTCTCGTTGCTGCACACATGCACGTAGGCAGCGTCGTCGCTGAGTTGCCAGGAACCGTAGGCGGGCATGCGGGTGTGGTGATCGCCCTCGTTCGTGGCGGCCACGTTCACATCGCAATACTTGCGTGCTTCCTTGGCGGATTTCTGGGACCACGAACCGGTGATCACATAGTCCGTGCGCGCACCACGGGACAGGTTCATGGGCAGGATCGCGTTTTCAGCGATGGCCCCGCCCTGCATGAACAGCACCTTGTAGTGGCTCGGGATGGCGAGGATGTCGCGCAGATCGGCCTCGGCCTGCTGGGCGATGGAGATGAACTCCTTGCCGCGATGGCTCATCTCCATCACGCTCATGCCCGAGCCATGCCAGTCGAGCATCTCGTCGGCGGCCTGGCGCAGCACCTCTTCAGGCAGCGTGGCCGGGCCGGCGGAAAAGTTGAAAGGACGAGGCATCAGGCGAAATCCTCCAGCGGCATCACTTCTTGGCGGGGGCCGCAGGCTTGGCACCAGCGGCTGGCTTTTGCTGCTGAGCAGCCTGGCTCAGCTTGCCGCCACTGGCGGTGTCCAGGATCTTGCGCACGCTTTCTTGCAGCGCGTTCAGCTTGGGGTCGACCTGCGGGCGGGCATCGGCGGAGATCTTCTCCAGCAGCGACTTCTGCATCTCGGGCAGCAGGCCCTGGTAGCGCTTGATGATGGGCGACTCGAGCATGGTGACGAGCTGCTTGAGCTCGTCCTCGGTGAACTTGTCTTCCAGGATCGGGGCGACGGCGGAGACCGCCACCTTGCTGGCGCTGGCCTTCACGATGGGTGTGGCGGAGTCGACGTACTTGGTCAGCTCGGCATTGATCTGCTTGGCGGCAGCCTCGCGCTTTTCGGGCGGCACGGCCTGCACCATGATGTTCTGCGCCTGGCCCATCAACTGGCGGGCCGGCTGCTGGGTCATGTCGGTGGCCAGGCCTTCCAGTTCAGCCTTTTGCAGGCTGGGCAGGCGCTGGATCTGCTCGCGCTTGTCGGCGTGGGCGCTCAGGGAGGCCACGGCCAGGGTCGAGGCCACCAGGGTGGTCCACAGAGTCGTCTTCAGCTTCATGAATCGTTCCTTGCTCTCGCCCGCTCGGGCGTTGAAAGAGGCGCGTCGGCGACGCGTCTGGTCCTTGGTGTCGGTTTTTACTCGGGCGTTCCCTTGTCGGTGGCGTCGTTTGCCCCGTCAACGGCACCGCTGTCTTCGGCGTTGTCCAGATCGGCACCGCTGGCGTCGTTCTCCACGATGCGCTGCAGGCCGATCAGCTTGGCGCCTTCGTCCAGGGCGATCAGGGTCACGCCTTGCGTGGCGCGGCCCAGTTCACGGATTTCGGCCACACGGGTGCGCACCAGCACGCCCTTGTCGGTGATCAGCATGATCTCGTCGGCCGGGCGCACCAGGGTGGCCGCGACCACCTTGCCATTGCGCTCGGACTGCTGGATGGCGATCATGCCCTTGGTGCCACGGCCATGGCGGGTGTACTCGACGATGGAGGTGCGCTTGCCGTAGCCGTTCTCGGTGGCCGTCAGCACGGACTGCGACTCGTCTTCGGCCACCAGCATGGCGATCACGCTCTGGCCTTCTTCGAGCATCATGCCGCGCACACCGCGCGCACTGCGGCCCATGGGTCGTACGTCTTCTTCGTCGAAGCGCACCGCCTTGCCGCCATCACTGAACAGCATCACATCGTGCTTGCCGTCGGTCAGGGCGGCGCCCACCAGCACATCGCCCTCGTCCAGGCCCACGGCGATGATGCCGGCCTTGCGGGGGTTGCTGAAGTCGGTCAGCGGGGTCTTCTTGACGGTGCCCAGGCGGGTCGACATGAAGACGTAGTGATCTTCTGGGAAGCTGCGGAATTCACCGGTCAGCGGCAGCACCACATTGATCTTCTCGTCCTTTTCCAGCGGGAACATGTTGACCATGGGCTTGCCACGCGAGTTGCGCGAGCCCTGGGGCACTTCCCAGACCTTCACCCAGTACACGCGACCGCGGTTGCTGAAGCACAGGATGTAGTCGTGCGTGTTGGCGATGAAGAGCTGGTCGATCCAGTCGTCTTCCTTGGTGGCCGTGGCCTGCTTGCCGCGACCGCCACGCTTTTGCGCGCGGTACTCGTGCAGCGGCTGGCTCTTGATGTAGCCCGTGTGCGAGATCGTGACCACCATGTCGGTGGGCGTGATCAGGTCTTCGGTGCCCAGCTCCTGGGCGTTGTGCTCGATGGCCGAACGGCGTGCACCCAGCTTGGTCTGACCGAACTCCTGGCGGATGGCGGTCAACTCTTCAGAGATGATGAAGGACACGCGCTCGGGCTTGGAGAGGATGTCCAGCAGATCGGCGATCTGCGCCATCACATCCTTGTACTCGCCGATGATCTTGTCCTGCTCCAGACCGGTCAGGCGCTGCAGACGCATCTGCAGGATTTCGCCAGCCTGGTCGTCGGACAGGCGATACAGGCCGTCGGCCTGCATGCCGTAGTTCAGGGGCAGGCCCTCGGGACGGTAGAGCTTGGGGTCACCCTGGGTGCGGGCCAGCATCTCGCGCACCATGGACGAATCCCAGCTCTTGGACATCAGGGCGGCCTTGGCCACGGGCGGCGTGGGAGAGGTCTTGATGGTCTCGATGAACTCGTCGATGTTGGCCAGCGCCACGGCCAGGCCTTCCAGCACGTGGCCGCGCTCGCGCGCCTTGCGCAGCTCGAACACGGTGCGGCGTGTCACCACTTCGCGGCGGTGCTCCAGGAAGACCGTGATCAGGTCCTTCAGGTTGCACAGCTTGGGTTGCCCATCGATCAGGGCCACCATGTTGATGCCGAAGGTGTCCTGCAGCTGGGTCTGCTTGTAGAGGTTGTTGAGCACCACCTCGGGCACTTCGCCACGCTTGAGCTCGATCACCACGCGCATGCCGGACTTGTCGGACTCGTCCTGGATGTGGCTGATGCCTTCGATCTTCTTCTCGTTGACCAGCTCGGCGATGCGCTCGAGCAGGTTCTTCTTGTTCACCTGGTAGGGGATCTCGTCGACGATGATCGCCTGACGGTCGCCCTTGCCGATGTCCTCGAAGTGCACGCGAGCGCGCATGACCACGCGGCCGCGGCCAGTGCGGTAGCCCTCACGCACACCGCTCAGGCCGTAGATGATGCCGGCGGTGGGGAAGTCGGGCGCCGGGATGATTTCCATCAGCTCGTCGACGCTGCATTCAGGGTTCTTGAGCGAATGCAGGCAGGCGTCGACCACCTCGTTGAGGTTGTGCGGCGGGATGTTGGTGGCCATGCCCACCGCGATACCGGCCGAGCCGTTGATCAGCAGATTGGGCAGGCGGGCCGGCAGCACCAGGGGCTCTTTTTCAGAGCCGTCGTAGTTGGGGCCGAAGTCGACGGTTTCCTTGTCGATGTCGGCCAGCATCTCGTGGGCGATCTTGGAGAGGCGGATTTCGGTGTAACGCATGGCGGCGGCGTTGTCGCCGTCGACCGAGCCGAAGTTGCCTTGCCCATCGACCAGCATGTGGCGCAGGGAGAAGTCCTGCGCCATGCGCACGATGGTGTCGTACACCGCCGAGTCACCGTGGGGGTGGTACTTACCGATGACGTCACCAACGATACGGGCCGACTTTTTATAGGGCCGGTTCCAGTCGTTGTTGAGTTCGTGCATCGCGAAGAGCACGCGGCGATGCACGGGCTTGAGGCCATCACGGGCATCGGGCAGGGCACGGCCCACGATCACGCTCATCGCGTAATCGAGGTACGAACGCCGCATCTCCTCTTCGAGGCTGATGGGCAGGGTTTCCTTGGCGAATTGCGTCATGCTTTATTTCGAGGTGCGCGGGGGCAGCCTGAGATTGTAAGTCCCCTGCAGAGGGGGGCTTTTCCGGGCATGCCGGGGGCGGTATGTCTCCTGGGTGCAACAACATTGTTACAAATGGACAGCAATGGATGCCGACTGTGTTCAGCCCTGGGAGTCTGAGAGTTGGTATGGCAGAATGGGCGACGCGTAGACCTTTGGGGTAAACCCTGCACCCTTGGGCTTGTTGCAGCTTTGGCTGCGTCTTCAACGTGAGGATTCACATGAAAAAACTGAATAAAGTTGCCGCCCTGTTCGCCGTTGCTGCCCTGTCGGCTGGCGTGGCCCAAGCCCAAGCCATCGACAACTGGCGTGCCACCGACGGTACCGTCTGGAAGAACGGTACCAACGAACTGTGCTGGCGCGATCAGTTCTGGACACCTGCCACTGGCGTTCAAGGTTGCGACGGCGTGCCTGCTCCCGCCCCCGCTCCTGCCCCGGCTCCTGTGGCTGCCCCGGCTCCTGCCCCGGCTCCCGCTCCCGCCCCGGCACCTGTGCCCGCCGCTCCCCAGACCGAAAAGGTGAGCTTCGCTGCTGACGCCTTCTTCGACTTCGACAAGGCTGACCTGAAGCCTGAAGGCAAGGCCAAGCTCGACGATCTGTCCGAGAAGGTCAAGGGCCTGAACCTGGAAGTCATCATCGCCGTGGGTCACACCGACTCGCGCGGTTCCGACGAGTACAACCAGAAGCTGTCGGTCAAGCGCTCCGAAGCCGTCAAGTCCTACCTGACCGGCAAGGGCATCGAAGCCAGCCGCGTGTACACCGAAGGCAAGGGCGAAGCCCAGCCCGTCGCTGACAACAAGTCTGACGAAGGCCGCGCCAAGAACCGCCGCGTGGAAATCGAAGTGGTCGGCACCCGCAACAAGTGATGCGCTGACCCCATGTGGCAGGGCCCCAAGGGCCCGCTGCTCTGAGACCCCGCCTTCGAGCGGGGTTTTTTACGTCTGTGCCCTGTGCTTGTGCGCTCGGATCGAGGTGGGTAGCATCAAGCTCCATGCGCGCCGAGTCCTCTCCTTGGTCATCAGATCCCGCCTCTGCCCTGTCTCGTCGGGCGGCGGTGGCGCTGATGTTCGCCGCAGCATTGGCCGGCGTGGCGGGCCTGATGGCCTGGGGGCCCGTGGTCTTGAGGCCCCAGATGCATCAGTTTGCCGACACGCGTGTGTGGTGGGGTGTGCCATCGGGCGTCAATGTCTGGTCGCATCTGCCCTTGCTGCCGCTGGGCCTGTGGGGCTTGTGGCGGGTGACCCGGTTGCCCGCGTCCGAGCCCTTGCGTCTGGTGTGGGCCTGCTTCTTCGTGAGCCAGATGCTGGCCACGGTGGGAGGCATGGCCTATCACTGGCATCCCGGTGACCTGACATTCATCTGGGATCAGGTGCCGCGCTCGGCCGCATGCGCCCTGTTTGCCACGGCCTTCGTGGCCGAGCGGGTGGATGCCCGTCTGGGGCGGGTTCAAGGGGTGGGGCTGGCCCTGGTGGCCGTGGCACTGGCCATGCTGTGGTGGTGGGTCACGCGCCTGACCGGCGGCGCGGGGGACCTGCGTCCCTTGATCTGGCTGGAGTTCAGCCCGATCGGGTTGTTGGCGGCCGGGGCCTGGACCCTTCGGGGGCACTTGCTCTCTCGCCTGGATTGGCAACGCTCCGTATTGAGCTTTGCTGTGGCGCAGACGGTGGACTGGGCGGACCGGCCCATCTACGACTGGAGCGGGCAGTCCGTGAGTGGTCACGCCTTGCGCCATCTGGCGCTGGCGGCCTGTGTCGGCTGGGTGGCCTGGCGTCTGGGGCGTTCGGCCTATCCAGTCGCCAGGCCGGCACGCGATCAGGCGAGCACGACGTCCTTGCCGGACAGCCGCTTGGCCAGTTGAGTGGCCAGCCGGTTGGTGATGCCGTAAATCGACAGTTGCGGGTTGGCGCCGATGCTGGTGGGGAAGATCGAGCCGTCGTGAACCGACAGGTTCTCGATCTGCCAGTGCACGCCGTCCGGACGCACAACCCCTTGCTTTTCAGTGCCGCCCATCTGGCAGCCACCCATGACGTGGGCGCTGCCCGCGCCGGTGAGGAAGGGCCTCATGTCCAGCTTGGCGATCTCGGTCTTGGCCTCGGCCCAGGAGGTGTAGTAGCGGGCCTGCTGGTGATAGGGCATGACCTTGTCGGCGCCGGCGGCGAACTGGATCTCGGCCATGGCCAGGAAGGAGCGGCGGAAGCCATCCAGAACGTACGGCGTGAGCGTGTAGTTCAGCAGAGGGGAGCCATCCATGTTGAGCATCACGCTGCCGCCCTTTGATTCAGGGTGGAAGCCGTCACGCATCAGCGAGAGCAGCAACTGGGTGTTCGGGTAGTTCTTGAAGCGTTCAGCCAGCTCCTGACCAATGCCCCCCAGCAGCACCGAGGTCAGGCCGGGGTGCATGGGCGTGGCTTCGATCTTGAAGCCGATGGGGCCGTCGACCGGGCCGGTGTGCAGGAAATGGTCGGAGTAGATGCTCTGGGGGGCGCCCATCCAGGCTTCGATTTTCTGGGGGTAGACCCCGGAAGTGAAGGACACCGGGTGCAGGAAGGTCCGCTTACCCAGCAGGTCGTGGGGATCCGGGGCCTTGGAGCGCTTGAGCAGGGCGGGCGAGTTGATGGCGCCGCCGGAGACGACATAGTGCTTGGCCGTGATGCGGGTGACCTTGTCGTTGACGCGATCGCCATTGATGCGGATGGCCACGCAGTTCAGCGATTGCACCTTGCCATCGCGGATGTCGAAGGACTCGGCACGGGTCTGGTGGTACAGGCGCGCGCCAGCCGTCAGTGCCGTCGGGATCGTGGTGATCAGCATCGACTGCTTGGCATTGGTGGGGCAGCCCATCCCGCAGGAGCCCGTGTTCCAGCAGCCCTTGACGTTGCGAGGAATGGTGTGCGCGGAGATGCCCAGCTTGGTTGCGCCAGTGCGCAGCAGTTCATTGTTCGCGTTGGGGGCAGCCTCCCAGGGGGCGACACCCAGGCGGCGCTCGGCCTGCTCGAAGGAGCCTGACAGGTTCTCGGTGGTGAAGTCCTTGAGACCGAACTGGTCCTGCCAGAACTTCAGGGTGTCCGGCGGTGTGCGGAAGGAGCTGGTCCAGTTGATGACCGTGGTGCCACCCACGCAGCGCCCTTGCAAGATGGTCACCGTGTTGTCAATGTTGGCGCGAGTCGCACTCTCCTGGTAGAGCGTGGTGTAGGCCTCGGTTTCCTTCTGGTTGAAGTCGGTGCTCGTCTTGAGCGGGCCTTCTTCCAGCAGGATCACGTCCAGGCCGGCGCGAGTCAGGATTTCGGCGGTGATGCCGGCGCCGGCGCCCGTGCCCACGATGAGAACATCGCAGCTCAGTTGTTCGGGCAGGCCCTGCTCGCCATTGAAGACCTTCCAGTTGTGTTTCTGCTGGCCATCACGGAATACATCGGGGAGTTTGCTCATATCGTCATCGGTCCAGGGTAGCCAGTCAGAGACCAGTTGTCGGGAATGGAGAAAAAGCCCATGCAGGTGATGGCCCGCGTGGCAACGTAAGTCGCGTTTTGGGCCATGCCGCTGGATTCGCGCAATTGCACCAGCAGAGCTCGGACTTCGTCATCGGTGGCTTCGTCCCATGAGGCCCAACGGGCCGTGATCAGATAGCGGGTCGGTGCATTGGCCAGTGCGCCCGCCAGCAGACTGATCTGGTCGCGCTTGGCGGAGGGCATGGTGTTGATCAGTTTTTCCAGCTCGACCACGTAGCGGTCGAGTATGGCCTGGCGCTCGGCCGGGGCGGCGGGCAGCATGGGGCCCACGATGCCTCGGGCCAGGGCCCGGAAGACCGACTTGCCGTCCTGGGTCAGGTGTTGCTTGTCAAAGCCACGACGCCACCAGACACCACCGCCGATCGCACCGCCGACGGCCGCCAGGGCCAGGGCGGACTTGAGCAGCCAGCGTCGCTTGGGGGAGGCGGGGGAATTGGGTCCTGCACTCATGCGAGATCATCCTTCTAGCGGGCGTGTGCCCGACCTTGTCGGCGGATGATAAATGGAAACGCGGTGTGCCAGATGGCGTGCATCCTCCGTAACTACCCGCTCTTGTGTTGCGAAACGCCGTGAAATTCGGTCGCGAAATGTTGCAGAATCCCTGTAAGCGTTGGGCGCCCAGAGAGCGGGCGCTTTTTTCTGTTTTTGACTGAGAGGAAGACACACATGGCAAGTGCGAAGCCCTGGCTGGCCCATTACCAACCCGGCGTGCCCCACGAGATCGATGCCTCGATCTACACCTCGCTGGCCGACCTGCTGGAGCAATCCTTCAAGCAGTACGCCAGTCGTGATGCGGCATCCTTCATGGGCGCTCGTCTGACCTTCGCTCAGATCGACGAGATGTCCAAGGCCATGGGGGCATGGTTGCAGTCCAGGGGCTTGTCCAAAGGCGCCCGCGTGGCCCTGATGATGCCCAATGTGCCTCAGTACATGGTGGCCATCGCCGCCGTGCTGCGCGCCGGTTATGTGGTGGTCAACGTCAACCCGCTCTACACCCCGCGCGAGCTGGAGCATCAGCTCAAGGATTCCGGCGCCGAAGCCATCGTGGTGCTCGAGAACTTCGCCGTGACCTTGCAGCATGTGATCGAGCGCACCTCGGTCAAGCATGTGGTGGTGGCCTCGATGGGGGATCTGCTGCCCTGGGCCAAGGGTCGTCTGGTCAACTTCGTGGTGCGCCATGTCAAGAAGATGGTGCCGGCCTTCACGCTGCCCAACAGCGGTGGCCGCCAGACCACGACCTTCTCGGCAGCGCTGTCGCAAGGGCGTGGCATGAGCCTCAAGCCTGTCTCGCTCAAGCCTGACGACATCGCCTTCCTGCAGTACACCGGCGGCACCACGGGCCTGTCCAAGGGCGCCACCTTGCTGCACCGCAACGTGATCGCCAACATCCTGCAATGCGAGGCCTGGTTCAAGCCTTCGCGTGATGCCCATGGCGACGAGCAGCAGGTGGTGGTGTGTGCATTGCCGCTCTATCACATCTTCGCTCTGACGGTCTGCTACATGCTGGGCGCCCGCATGGGCAGCCTCAACATCCTGATCGCCAACCCGCGTGACATCCCGGGCTTCATCAAGGCCCTGGAAGGCTTCAAGGTCTCCGAGTTTCCCGCCGTCAACACGCTCTACAACGGCCTGGTCAATCACCCTGATTTCGCCAAGCTGGACTTCTCTCACCTGAAGGTGTCCAACGGGGGCGGCATGGCGGTGCAGCAGGCCACGGCCGAGAAGTGGAAGAAGGTCACCGGTTGTCCCATCGTGGAAGGCTATGGCCTGTCCGAGACCTCGCCCGTGGCGACCATCAACCGCCTGGACATCGAAGAGTTCAGCGGCACCATCGGTCTGCCCATTCCCTCGACCGAGATCGCCATCCTGGACGAGGCGGGCAACGATGTGCCCATGGGCGAGCCTGGCGAAATCGCCATCCGGGGTCCTCAGGTGATGGCCGGTTACTGGAACCGTCCGGAAGAAACGGCCCAGGTCATGACGGCCGATGGCTTCTTCCGCACGGGGGACATCGGCGTGATGGATGAAAAGGGCCAGGTCAAGATCGTGGACCGCAAGAAGGACATGATCCTGGTGTCGGGCTTCAACGTCTACCCGACCGAGGTCGAGCAGGTGGTGAGCATGCACCCCGGCGTGCTGGAGTGCGCCGCCGTGGGTGTGCCCGATGGCCGCACCGGCGAGGCGGTCAAGCTCTTCGTGGTCAAGAAGGACGCCACCCTGACCGAAGAGGAGCTGCTGCGCTACTGCCACGAACAACTCACCGCCTACAAGTGCCCCAAGCACATCGACTTCCGTGATGATCTGCCCAAGACCAATGTGGGCAAGATCCTGCGTCGCGAACTGCGCGACGAGAACAAGAAGTCGGCCTGAGGTGCCTCAGCGGCTCAGGTCCTGCGCCAGCACCTGACGGATGTTGCGCTCGGCCAGAGCCGTGATGGTGACGAAGGGGTTGACGCCGATGGAGCCCGGGATCAGGGCGCTGTCGGTGATGTACAGGCCCTGATAGCCCTTGACACGCCCGTAGGCATCGGTGGCCTGTCCCATCACGCAGCCTCCCAGCGGGTGGTAGCAGAAGTCATCGGCAAAGATCTTGCCGTCGCCGAACAAGTCGGTGCGGTAGCGCGCGCCGATCTTGCTGTTGATGCGATCGAACAGGGTCTTGGCCGAGGCCACTGTGGGGGCGTTCTGGCTGCGGCTCCAGCGCAGCTTGACGCTGTCGCTGGCGGCATCGTAGGTGAAGCGGCCACGCTCGGGGTTGCGCGTGATCGCCAGGTACATGCTGATCCAGTTCTCGAAGCCGGTGGGCAGGGGCGTGATCTCGGCGAACACCGGGTTGCTGGGATTGTCCCAGTCATTGATGCCCATGGCGGGCATGGTCGATTGCACGGCGCCGGTGGTGTCCCAGATCTTGTTGGTGCGTGCGGCCATGACGTTGCCGTTGTGGCCCCAGCCTTCGCCCACGGCGGCGGGCAGGCGCGGCAAGGCGCCGGTCTCGCGTGCCTTGACCAGCAACTCGGTGGTGCCGATGCTGCCCGCACCCAGAAAGAGCTGTCCGCAGGCAATCTGCACATCAGCGAGGACCTGTCCGTAGGCATCAATGGCCCGCACACTGAGCAGGTAGTCCCCGTTGGCTTGCTGCTCGATGCGACGCACTTGCTGCAGCGTGTAGATGGTGACTTTGCCCGTGCCCACGGCATCGGCCAGATAGGTCTTGTCCAGGCTGAGCTTGCCGTGGTTGTTGCCGTAGATGACCTCCTGCGCCAGCGCCGAGCGGGGCACCTGCCTGGCCTCTTCCTGCTTCATGTAGTTGAAGTCGTAGACGCTGGGCACGAACACGGTCTTGAGGCCGGTCTTGATGGCGTGGTCCCGCGAGACGCGGGCATAGCGGTAGCAGGCGGCGGTTTCGAACCAGGCGGGATCGACGTGGTTCACCCCCAGGGTGCGGTTGGCCAGGGGGAACCAGGTGTCGTACATCTCCTGGGCGTCGACCAGGGGCAGCATCTGCTGGAAGTAGCTGCGCGGCGGTGTCACCGCCATGCCGCCGTTGACCAGTGAGCCCCCGCCCACGCCACGTCCGACATAGACCGACATCTCGTCGTAATTGACGCGGTCGAGCACCCCTGCGTAGCGGGGAATGTTGCTGTTGACGAGGTTCAGTCCCAGGAAGGTTTTCAGGGGGGCTTCGGTGCGGTCCTTGAACCACATGGCGCGCCCGTCGGGCGAGAGGGTTTTGCTGAAGATCGTGCCGCCGGTGGTGGGCTGGGTCCAGAGTTGGCCCATCTCCAGCATGACCACGGGGATGCCGGCTTCGGCCAGGCGCAGCGCGGTGACGGCACCACCGTAGCCGGTGCCCACCACGATGGCCGGGACGCGCCCCAGTTGACCCAGGGGGGTGCGAGGCGCGGCAAGGGATTCATTGAATCGGCGGGCACCGCTGGTGGCGGCCAGGGCATGGCTCGCATGGATGGTGCTCAGACCGGTGGCGGCAGCGGCCTGCAGGGCCATCTGACCGATGAAACGGCGTCGGGTCAAAGGTGTCATGGCGCCAGTGTGCGGCGATGCTAGCGGCCACTACCTTGCGGAAACTACGCAGTGCCCCCTGCCTGCGGGGTGGGGCAAGTCCGGGGGCTCAGTCGTTCAGGAACAGGGCCTGCAGGTCGCTGAGAAAGTCCAGGCCGCGGGCGGTGGGCCACACGCGGTGGAGGTCGCGCTCGATCAGTCCTTTGGCTTCGGCCTCGGCCAGCGGCTGGGCGATGGCGGTCACGCTCAGGCCCGTGCGTTCGGCAAAGCGGTTGAGCTCGAAGCCATCCTTGAGGCGCAGGGCATTGAGCATGTACTCGAAGGCGCGTGCTTTCAGGGGGACCTCGTTCTCGTTGGAGCAGGCCTGGCCTTGTTCCGCCTTGTCCATGTAGGTGGCCGGCTCACGCCAGCGCACGGTGCGCACGATGCGATCGGGGAAGCTGATCTTGCCGTGTGCGCCCGCGCCAATGCCCAGGTAGTCGCCGAACTGCCAGTAGTTCAGGTTGTGCAGGCACTGGTGACCCGGGCGCGCGTAGGCCGACACCTCATAGCGCGTCAGTCCCGCCAGGGCCGTGGCTTCGGCCAGATGGTCGAGCATGTCGAAGGCGGTGTCCTCGTCAGGCAGATCCCTGGGGGGCTGGACGGCAAAGCGCGTGTTGGGCTCGACGGTCAGGTGGTAGAGCGAGAGGTGCGGAGGCTGGAAGGCCAGGGCCTGTTGCAAGTCGGACTGCAGATCGGCCAGGCTCTGGCCGGGCAGGGCGTACATCAGGTCGATGTTGAAGGTCTCGAAGGCACGGCGCGCCTCGTCGATCGCGGCCCGGGCCTGGTCGCTGTTGTGCACGCGCCCCAGGGCCTTGAGCTTGGCATCATCAAAGCTCTGCACGCCGATTGACAGCCGGGTGACGCCTGCGTCGCGAAAGCCCTTGAAGCGGTCGGTCTCGAAGGTGCCGGGGTTGGCTTCCAGCGTGATCTCGCAGCCCGCCTCCAGGGGCAGGCGGGCACGGATGTCACCCAGCAGTCTGTCGATGCTGGCGGGCGAGAACAGGCTGGGGGTGCCCCCGCCGATGAAGACGGTGTGCACACGGCGGCCCCAGACTTGCGGCAGGCAGGCTTCGAGGTCCCGCAGCAGGGCTTCGATGTAGCGTGTCTCGGGCAGCGCGACCTGGCCCTGGGCATCACGGAACTCGTGGGAGTTGAAGTCGCAGTAGGGGCACTTCTGAAGGCACCAGGGCAGGTGCACGTACAGCGACAGGGGGGGCAGGGCACTCAGATGGCCGGGCTTGTGCAAGGGGATCAAGCGTGCAGCCCCCAGTGCAGGGCCATCAACTCGCGCATGCGGCGGCAGGCGATGGCACGGTGGCTGATGGCGTTCTTCTGCTCGGCATTCATCTCGGCGGCCGAGCAGCCATGGTCGGGCAGCCACAGCAGGGGGTCGTAGCCGAATCCTTCGTGGCCTTGCTGGGCCTCCAGCAAGGTGCCGGCCCAGTGGCCTTCGGCGATCAGGGGCTCGGGGTCCTCGGCGTGGCGCACGGCCACCAGCAGGCAGGTGAAGTGCGCATGGCGATCGTTCTTGCCATGCATGGTCTCGATCAGCAGGGCGTTGTTGGCCGTGTCGGCCACTTCGCGAGGCACGCCTTCGGGGTGGCGGCCGGCGTCCAGGGCATAGCGGGCCGAACGCACGCCGGGCAAGCCGCCCAGGGCGCGCACGCACAAGCCCGAGTCATCGGCGATGGCGGGGCCTTGCCCGGCCTGCGCCGCATGACGGGCCTTGGCCAGCGCGTTCTCGACAAAGGTGATGTGGGGCTCTTCGGCCTCCGGGATGCCCAGGGCACCCTGGTTGATCAGGTTCAGTCCCAGGGGGCCGAGCAAGGCTTGCAGTTCACGCAGCTTCTTGGGGTTGTTGGAGGCGAGGATCAGGCGCATGAGGGTCACTCCTTGGCGACCACGGCCCAGGTCAGGCGAGGTCAGGGTTTCTTGCCGGAGGCCTGGGACGAGCGCCGGATGGCTTCGTTGATCTCGCGGATGGAGCGCTCGATCTCGGCCTCGTCCAGGTCTTCGGGATCGACATTGTCGCCTGGGCCGGCGCCGCCCATGCTGGCCTGGATGGTCGAGGCAAAGACTTCGTCACCCAGGCTGTCGGTGGTGACGCTGGAGGGCTCTTCATTGCTGGCCGATTCCCACTCGACGGCCAGCACGGTGACGTTGTCACACTTGGGACCTCCCAGGCGCAGGGCTTCTTCGACCAGCTCAGGCACGGCATCGGCAATGGTGCGCGTGGCCAGGTGCTGGGTGATGACCTCGTCGGAGACGGTGCCCCACAGGCCGTCGGAGCACAGCATCAGGCGGTCGCCCTCCTGCAGCAGCAGGGGGCCGGCGGTGTCGACCACCGGCTTGCCGGGGCTGCCCAGGCAGGTGAAGAGCACGTTGCGGTTGTAGCGCTCGACCAGGGGCACGACGGTGGACAGCGATTCCTGCAGTTCGGAGTAGGAGTGGTCGCGCGTGCGGGCGATGAGTTTGTCGCCACGCACCAGGTACAGGCGTGAATCACCACAATGAGCCCAGTAGGCCGTGTTGCCCTGCAGGATGCAGGCCACGATGGTGGTGCGCGGGGTGTCCATCAGGCCTTTTTCGCTGGCGTAGCGCAGCAGTTGATGGTGGCCGGCCATGATGGCGTCCTGCAGGAAGCGGACCGGGTCGGCCAGACCAGGGCGGGCGTCCCGCTGGAACAGGGCCGCAATGGTCTGCAGGGACAACTGGGACGCGACTTCGCCCTCGGGGTGACCGCCCATGCCATCGGCCAGGGCGAACAGGCCCGACTCCCGCGTGTAGCAGTAGCCCATGCGGTCTTCGTTCTTTTCGCGGCCGCCTTTGCGGCTGACCTGGTATACCGAGAACCTCATGCCTTCGTACCCGATTTCAGGTTTTCAATCTGCAGTTTGACCCGCTCAGAGAAGCTGAGCTTGGTGTAGCGTCTTTCGGTCTCGCGCGCGAGCTCTTTTTGCAGGGCAAACACGCTTTGCGGACGAGCCAGGGGATCGAGCGACATGCACCACTCGGTCACTTCGAGCAGGTTATCGGAATAAACGTTCCGCAATCGCGAGAGTGACAGACCCAGTCGGTCTTTTTCAAGACGTTGGGGGGCATCGTTGGGCGGATATCCCTGCATGCAGGCATAAATGCACGCTCCGATGGCGTAAATGTCGGTCCAGGGGCCCAGCGAGCCGTCGCGGCGGTACATCTCGGGGGCGGCAAAGCCCGGCGTGTACATGGGGCGGATGAAGTTGCCCTCCTTGGACAGCACTTCGCGTGCCGCGCCGAAGTCCAGCAGTACCGCCTTGTTGTCGTTGGTGATGAAGATGTTGGCCGGCTTGATGTCCAGGTGCAACATCTTGTGCTGGTGCACGATGCGCAGGCCGCGCAGGATCTCGTCGAACAGGGAGCGGATGGTGGACTCGCGGAACACCTTGTCGCGCTTGAGATCGCGTGCCGTGACGATGAAGTCCTGCAGGGTGTCCCCTTGCAGGTAGTTCATCACCATGTAGACGGTTTCGTTCTCACGGAAGAAATTGAGCACTGACACCACGCTGGGGTGCGAGATCTGCGCCAGCGAGCGCCCTTCTTCGAAGAAGCTTTTGAGGCCCAGGCGGTACAGGGGCTGCTTGTCGGGTTTGACGCGAGGGATCAGCTCGCCCGGGGCCCGCTCGGCCAGGGAGGCGGGCAGGTATTCCTTGAGCGCGACGAGGCGCCGTTCGGGGTCTTCAGCGAGGTAAACCACCCCGAAACCGCCCGCCGCCAGCTTCTTGACGACCTGATAACCTCCCACGACGGTGCCCGAGGGCAACGGGGCAGGTTTAGGCTTTGACATAATCGGGTTTTGTCTGCTGTGAAAGGTGCCATGTCAGTCTACAGTATGACCGGCTACGCCAGTGTGGTTGCGTCGGTGCCAGACCACGTCAGTGAAAACACTGAGGATTCAGACACGCCAGCCGTGTCTCGAAAAGGTGCCGGGGGAAGCGTCGGCGCCGAGTTGCGTTCGGTCAACAGCCGCTTTCTCGATCTGAGTTTCAAGCTGCCCGACGAGTTCCGTGCGCTGGAGCCGGCCTTCCGTGACATCCTCATGGCCACGTTCAAGCGCGGCAAGATCGAGTTGCGTCTGGCGGCTCAACGCAGCACCGACACCGCCTGGCCCCAGCCCCAGCCCGACCAGCTTCACACCTTGGCGCGCATGGAGGGCATGGTGCAGAACTGGTTGCCCAAGGCCGGCGCCCTGTCGGTCAACGAGGTGCTCAACTGGTGTCGCAATGCCACGCCGGCCGTCAAGCTCGACGAGGCGGCGCTCGAAGCCGTGCGCCAGTGCGTGGACGCCATGAAGGAAGCGCGCGCGGTCGAAGGCCAGCGCATGGTGGCCGTGCTCAAGGACCGACTCAAGGGCCTGCGCGAGCTGGCCGCCCAGGCCGAGCCCCTGGTGCCCCAGGCCGTGCTGCGTCAGCAGGAGCGCTTTTTGCAGCGCTACCAGGACGCCCTGCAGGCCGTGGGAGGCTCGGTCACGCCCGAGGCCGCTCAGGAGCGCGCCCTGGCCGAAGCGGCCGCTTATGCCTTGCGCATCGACGTTGACGAGGAGGTGCAGCGCCTCAAGGCTCACCTGGACGAGATCGAACGCCTGATCAAGAAAGGTGGCGAGGTCGGCAAGCGCCTGGACTTCCTGATCCAGGAATTGCACCGCGAGGCCAACACCCTGGGCTCCAAGGCCGCCGCCCTGGAGCTCACGCAGATCTCGGTGGGCATGAAAGTGCTGATCGAGCAGATGCGCGAGCAGGTTCAGAACATTGAATGAGTGCCGATAAGGTGACGAATCAGACCTCGACCGCGGCCACAGCCGCCCCAGGAGACGCCGACATGGACTACCCCGGCAACCTTTTCGTGGTGTCCGCGCCCAGCGGCACGGGAAAATCCAGCCTGGTCAAGGCCTTGCTGGAGCTGGACTCGCGCCTGCAGGTGTCCGTCTCGCACACCACCCGCACGCCCCGCGGGCAGGAGCAGAACGGCCGCGAATACCACTTCATCTCCAAGGACCTGTTCTCGGAGATGATCGAGCATGGCGACTTCTTCGAGTGGGCCGAGGTGCACGGCAACCTCTATGGCACCTCGCGCAGCGCCATCGAAGAGCGCATCAAGGGCGGGGAGGACGTGGTTCTGGAGATCGACTGGCAGGGTGCCCTGCAGATCAAGAAGATCTTTCCCAACGCCATCCTGATCTTCATCCTGCCGCCCAGCTACGAGGAGTTGCTGCAGCGCCTCAACCGCCGTGGCGAGGACTCGCAGGAGGTGATCGATCTGCGCATGCACAACGCGCGCATCGAGGTGGCCCAGGCGCAGTACTTCGATTTCGTGGTGGTCAATGCCCTGTTCGAGACCGCCTTGTTCGATTTAAAAACCATTGTTCACGCACAACGGTTAAAATACGCTGCTCAGCGCCGGAACAAGTCCGGCGTGTTCAAGGCCTTGAACCTGCTTTGAGCGCCTTGTCTGTCCCTGTTTGATCCCCTGGAGAACCTCCACCATGGCCCGCATCACCGTCGAAGACTGCCTGCAAAAGATCCCCAACCGCTTCCAGTTGGTGCTGGCCGCGACCTACCGCGCCCGCATGCTGAGCCAGGGTCACACCCCCAAGATCGAGTCGCGCAACAAGCCGGGCGTGACCGCCCTGCGTGAAATCGCCGCTGGGCAGATCGGCGTCGAGATGCTGCGCAAGGTCCCGACCTGATCGACCCCGTCGAGTGGCCCCTTGCGGGCCCGAGCAGGCCCGCCTTCTGGCGGGCTTTGTTTTTTCCAGAGCCCGTCGATAACCTTCTCTCGTCCAGCCCTCCCCCCTGACCCCGTGTCTGCAGGGGGTCAGCATCCGCGCTACAGTTCATTCATGCCCGAAGCCCATCACGAAGCGTCACAGGCGTCATTCGCCGTTCTGCTGCACAAGCTGGAATACCTTGACGAGGCCGATATCCGCCGCGTCCGTGATGCCTACCGTTTTGCCGACGAGGCCCATCTGGGCCAGTTCCGCGCCAGCGGCGAGCCCTACATCACCCACCCCATCGCGGTGGCCGGTCTGTGTGCCGACTGGAAGCTCGATGCGCAGGCCATCATGGCCGCCCTCATGCATGACGCCATGGAGGACTGCGGCGTCACCAAGATCGAGCTGATCGAGCGCTTTGGTGCCCCTACGGCCGAACTGGTGGATGGCCTGACCAAGCTGGACAAGCTGCACTTTTCGACCAAGGAGGAGTCTCAGGCCGAGTCCTTCCGCAAGATGCTGCTGGCCATGGCGCGCGATGTGCGCGTCATCCTGATCAAGCTGGCCGACCGTCTGCACAATATGCGCACCATGGAGGCCATGGTGGCGCACAAGCGCTCGCGCATTGCCCGCGAGACGCTGGACATCTATGTGCCCATCGCGCATCGCCTGGGGCTCAACCAGACCTACCGCGAACTGCAGGAGCTGTCCTTCAAGTACATCAGCCCCTGGCGCTACGGCATCCTGGCCAAGGCGGTCAAGAAGACCCGAGGCAACCGGCGCGACCTGGTGGAGCGCATCCAGCGCGAGGTCGAAACGGCGTTCGACGAGGCCGGCATGGTGGTCGAGATCTATGGCCGCGAAAAGACCATCTTCTCGATCTACAACAAGATGTGCGACAAGCACCTGAGCTTTGCCCAGGTCAGCGACATCTTCGGCTTTCGCATCGTCACGCGTGAGTTGCTCGATTGCTATCGCGCCCTGGGGGTGCTGCACCAGCTCTACAAACCGCTGCCGGGGCGCTTCAAGGACTACATCGCCATCTCCAAGGCCAACGGGTATCAGTCGCTGCACACCACGCTGGTGAACCCGGTGGGCACGGCGGTGGAGTTCCAGATCCGCTCGCAGGCCATGCATGCTGTGGCCGAGAAAGGCATCGCGGCCCACTGGATGTACAAGGAGCAGGAGGGGGCCGATGGCGATGCCACACCTCAACAGGCCGCCGTGTGGCTGCAGTCGCTCATCGACATCCAGCACGAGACCCGCGATTCGGCCGAGTTCCTGGAACACCTCAAGATCGACCTCTTCCCCGAGTCGGTCTATGTGTTCACGCCCAAGTCACGCATCCTGGCCTTGCCCAAGGGTGCGACGGCGCTGGACTTTGCCTACGCCATCCACAGCGACGTGGGCGATCACGCGGTGGCCGTGCGCATCAACAATGAACCCGGCGCGCTGCGCACCGAACTGCGCAGCGGCGATGTGGTGGAGATCATCACCTCGACCAGCAGCAAGCCCAGTCCCGCCTGGTTGAACTTCGTGCGCACCGGCAAGGCGCGCTCCAAGATCCGCAACTACCTCAAGAACATGGAGGCCGAGGAGTCTCTGGACATGGGGTTGAAGCTGCTGTCTCAGGCCTTGCGTGCCGAAGGGCTGACCTTGCCGCCGGGCGACGAGCACAGCGAGGGCCGCGATGGCCTTTTGTGGCAGAGCCTGATCCGCTGGGGGGGCAATCGCTCGCAGCGCGACCTGTTGATCGACATCGGCCTGGGGCGCAAGATTGCCGCCATGGTGGCCAAGCGCGTGGCCCAGGTTCTGGCCGAGGCCGGCGAGCGCCCCGATGCGCTCACCCTGACGCTGGGGCGTTTTGCGGCGTACGAGACCCCCGCGCATCGCAGCATGGTCATCGATGGCAGCGAAGGCGCCACGGTGCAACTGGCGCCGTGCTGCCGGCCGGTGCCGGGCGATCCGATCGCCGGTTACCTGGGGCGTGGTGAAGGCCTGGTCGTGCACACCCAGATGTGCGGCGTGGGCAAGCGCCTGTTCGAACGCGATCCCGAGCGCTGGATCGATGTGGCCTGGTCCGATGAGCCCATCCGTCAGTTCGAAACCGCCATTGCCGTGCTGGTGACCAATGGCAAGGGCGTGCTCGCCCAGGTGGCCTCCACCATCAGCAGCGCCGAGACCGACATCACCCACATCGAGATGGGTGACGAGCGTCTGGGTGAAACGGCAGAGCTCAAGCTCACGCTGTCCGTGCGCGACACCGAGCACCTGCAGGATGTGCTGCGCATTCTTCGGCGCTGCCCGGTGGTGCTCAAGGCCGAGCGCGTCAGTCCTTGAGCGGGGCCGGGTAGCGCACCTCCAGCACCTCGAGCTTTTCCAGGCCGCCGGGGGTCATCAATTGCACCTCATCGCCCTCGCGCGCCTTCAGCAAGGCACGCGCGATGGGGGAGATCCAGCTGACCTCGCCCTGCAGGTTGTCGACCTCGTCGATGCCCTTGATGGTGACGGTGCGCTCCACACCTGACAGATTCACATAGGTGACAGTGGCGCCAAAGAAGATCTGGTCGTTGCCATGGTGCAGGGTCGGGTCGGCCACCTCGGCGATGTCCAGCCGCTTGGTCAGGAAGCGGATGCGCCGGTCGATCTCGCGCAGGCGCTTCTTGCCATAGATGTAGTCGCCGTTTTCCGATCGATCGCCATTGGAGGCGGCCCAGTGGACGATCTCGACCACCTTGGGGCGCTCGACGTCGATCAGGTCCAGCAACTCCTGGCGCAGGCGCTGGTAGCCCTGCGGGGTGATGTAGTTCTTCGTGCCCGCAGGCAGCGGGGGCAGGCCGACCTCGTCGTCGTCATCGGCGTTGTCGGATTCCTTGGTGAATGCCTTGCTCATGTCCGAGATTGTGCCCAAAGCGGGGGCTGGCGGACGAATTCAGACGGATCTGCCAATTCATCACGACAGTTCACGCCCGGTGCTGCCGATACCAAGAGTCAAATCTGCACTTGTCGCAAAAGTGAAAGCGCATGCGCAGGGTTATCAAATTCGGACATACAGCAGTCAAGGTGCCCGCCATGTCACAAGTGATCCCTCTCGGCCCTGCCGCCCGCATGCTGACGACCCGTGAGGCCGCGCTGCGACTGGGGGTGTCGCTGCGAACGGTGCAGTTGTGGGTCGAGGCGAGCATCCTGCCGGCGGCACGCACGCCAGGTGGGCACCGTCGCATCCCCTACAACGCTGTCGAGGCCCTGGCCATGAGCATGGGGCTCGACACCCTGACACCGGAGCAAAGGCGTGCGGAGGTGGGCGCTGAGCCCAAGGCGCACCATCTTCCCCCCGATCAGGCGCGTGCTGCCACGCGCCCAGGTCAGGCGCCCCTGGTGGAGCGGGCCATGCGCATCCTGCTGGTGGCGCGCGATTCGGCCTGGTTGCACGAGTGCGCCACAGCCCTGGAGGTTTTTGGTGCCACGGTGTCGGTCTGCACGGCTGACAGCGGCTACGTCGGTTTGCTTCAGATTGGTCGACAGCCGCCAGACCTGCTGGTGACGACCCTGGAGTTGCCGGGCATGGACGGAGTGGAGATGCTCTGGACCTTGGAGCGCACCGAGTCGTTGGGGGGCTTGCGTGTGCTGGCATTGACCAGTGAGCGGCCCGAGGCGCTGCAGGCGCGGGGGGGGCTGCCCACGTCGGTGGAAGTGTTGCCACTGCCCGTCAGTCCCGAGGCCCTGGCCATCCGCGTGGGGCGCTGGTTGCTGACGCGTCAGGCCGCCACGCCGGAGCGGGGTCTCCACCACGACTGAAAGACCGTGCCGCTGATCGTGGTGGACCCTCATGCACGGGGCAGGAAAGTACCCCTGCACAGACCTGGCGCTTTGCGCCAAGATCTCACCTTCGAGGCGCGCCGGATGGTCTGGCGCGGTTTCGGTGTTTCCGTGAGGTTTTTGGCGTGAAATCGTCACCGTGGGTGCGTGTGGTCCAGTCGGGCCGGTGGTTATTGATGGTCATGTACCTCCTGGTGATCGTGGGTCTGACCCTGGCATGGCGCGACCCGGTGCTGCGTCAGTACATGGAGCCTGCGGCGCTGGCGCGCACCGGGCAGTCTCTGCTGGCCATGCCCTTGGGGCCCCTCATGGTGCTGGCTGGCTATGTGCTGGCGGTGGTTCTGGCCATGCCGGTCGCGGTGCTGATCACGGTGGGGGCACTGGTGTTTGGGCCTTGGCCGGGCATCGCCTACACCCTGGTGGGCATGGTGAGTGGGGCCATCGTGACCTATGGCATCGGCCTGTATTCAGGGGCGCAGCTGGTGGATCGCTGGTCCACGCAGGGGCGCATTCACGCCCTGGCCTTGGCCCTCAAGCGCCGAGGCCTGTGGGCCATCATCGTCATCCGGGCCGTGCCGGTGGCACCGTTTGTGGTGGTCAACATGACCGCTGGAGCCTTTCGGGTGCGCTTTCGGGACTATGTGCTGGGCTCGTTCATTGGGCTGGCGCCGGGCACGATCATGATTTCCTTGTTCATGGACCGTCTGACGGCCGCGCTGGCGGAGCCAGATGCCACCACTTATGGCCTGCTGGCAGCGGTGGTGATGCTGTTTGGCGGGGTGCTGTGGTGGTTCAAGCGCTTGATGGCGCGAGGGCAGGCCTCGCATTGATGTCGCTTGCCCTGCGTTTGTGGACCCACCATGACAAAAGCCCTCAGACGTGAGTCTGAGGGCTTGTCAATTTTGGTGCGGCTGGCAGGATTCGAACCCACGACCCCTTGGTTCGTAGCCAAGTACTCTATCCAACTGAGCTACAGCCGCTGAGAGAAGCGAGAGTATACACCAAGTCGCGTGTCTGGACGCGGCGCGGTGTGCGGTTTGTGTGTCTCTTTGAGAGACGCTCTTGGTGCCTTGCGCGCCCATCGGCGCTTTTGTATTGCCCCAATGACAAAAGCCCTCAGACGTGTGTCTGAGGGCTTGTATGTCTGGTGCGGCTGGCAGGATTCGAACCCACGACCCCTTGGTTCGTAGCCAAGTACTCTATCCAACTGAGCTACAGCCGCTGAAAGATGAAATTATAGCACGCTTTTTTGAAGCTTGTCCAGCCGGTGGCGCGGGTCTTCAGAATTTGCTGTCCGCCAGGGCGGCCGCACGCCAGTAGCGCGCCGCCTCCTCGTTGCGTTGCTCCTGTTCGGCCAACTGGGCCAGGGCGGCCCAGGCCTGGCGGCGGCTGGGGCCGTCGAGTTGCGCATCATTGGCGGCCGACAGCAGCAGCGTGCGGGCCTTGCCCCACAACTGGCGTTCGGCCAGGGCCAGGCCCACGCTCAGGCCCAGGGCGGGGTTGCGCAAGGCCGCGGCCGACACCCGGTCCAGGCGGGGCAGCCAGTCGGCCTCCAGCCCGGTGAGGCAACGTCTGAGGGCGTGGGCCAGTGCATTGCAGGCCTCGAGGTCTCGCTGCTCAATGCCATCCCACATCGGGGCCAGCCACTGTCGGGCTTCGGCGGTTTCACCCAGGTCACCCATGCGGATGGCCGCGCGCGCGACGACCAGCGGGTCGGCGCGATCGTGGGCATCGAGTTGCTGCCACAACTGGCGCAACTGGTCCGCATCCCGTGCGGTGTTCAGGGCCTCGCAGGCCAGTGTACGCAGCAAGCCTTCGGCGGCGATGGGCGTGAAGCCCTGGTGTTTGGCCAGCAGGCGTGCGGTGCGCAGGGCTTCCATGGGCTGGTGGGTCAGGCGGGTGGCGCTCAGGCGCAGGCGCAGGGCCTGGGTCCGGCGTGCCACGCCTGGTGGCAGCTCGGCCAGTTCACGCAGGGCGCGGCGGGCATCGCGGTCTTCGATGGCGCATTCGGCGGACAGCAGGCGCGCGCCTTCTTCGGTGGCGCGGGGCTTGCGGGTGAGTTGCCCGATCTCCAGGGCGCGCTGCAGATGGTCGTCGCGGCGTGTGCGGTCCTGCAGGCGGTGCAGGCTGGCGGCGGACAGCAGATGGGCCAGCGCGGTGAACTCGGCGTCGGGAGACAGATCGGGGGTGTCTGCCTGAATGGCCACAGCGCGCTGGGCTTCGCGGTGCGAGCGGCTGTAGCGGCCGGCCAGATACAGTGCCAGGGCCTCGCGCAAGGCGCCCTGCGCGGCGCGGTCTCGCTGGCCAGTGCGCCACAGCCTGGCCCGCTCGGGCAGCCGCAGCAGGCCATCGAGGCCGCGGATCAGGGAGTAGGCCGCCAGGCAGGTTCCCAGCAACAGCAGCAGGAAGAAGTTGAGGGACACATCGGTCCGCCAGCCCAGCCAGTAGATGGTGACCAGCCCATCGTTGGAGCCCAGGGCGGTTGCCGCCACGACCGCCACGATGGAGACGACCAGCAGCCAGACGATGGAGCGCATGGTCAGCGGCCTCCCGCAATGGCAGCGAGGGCGGCCAGGGTGTCGTCGGGGCGAGGGACCTGCGTCTGCGGGCTCTGGGTGGAGATGTCACCCAGCAGGCCCTGGATCAACTGGGTCTTGCGAGAGCGGGTGTCGAAATAGCGATCGATGGACTGACGGGCCGATTGCAGGTCCGCAGTGGCCGTGCCGGTTTGCCGACTCAGCAGGCCCAGCCGGGCATTGAGCAGGCGCAGCTTGAGGTTCTCGCGCAGGAAAAACGCCTGATCAGGCGCCAGCAGCATGGCATCGGGCTTGTCGATGCGGGTCACGCGGATCAGCCCTTGTGCCTCCTGCCAGACCACCCTGGAAGCCTGTTGCCCCCAGTGCAGGAGCCGATCCGACCACGGCGCAGAAGCCGTGGTGGCCGCAGCGGCAGAGGCGCCGGGTGTCGATTTTCCGGCGCTCGCAGGGGCGGGTGTTCGGGTGCTGACGGGTGCCTGGAGCAGGGGCAGTTCATCGACCAGGCGGATGGCCTCATCCAGGCGGATGGCCAGGGTCGGCAGGTCGGCCACCCGCGTGGCCTTGAGCCGGTCCAGATCCTTGGCCACGGCTCGACGCACGGGGTCCAGGCGGGGTTGCTGGGTGCGGGCCAGGCGTTCGTCGGCGGTCTGCAAGGCCGACACCAGGGGTTCTGCGCTGCCCGACAGGCTGGCCTGCTGCATGGCCACGCGCAGGGCGGCTTCGATGTCGACCACGAGGTTCTCGTCGCGCGAGCGGCTCATGGACTTGATGAGGTCCTCGACCTGCGAGCGCTGCAGGGCGACCTCGGCCAGGCGGGTGTCCAGCAGGGCAGCGCGGGCTGCGGCATCACGCGCCGTGTCCTGGGCTTGTCTGGCCAGCAAGCGGGCTTCCTGTGCCTGACTCTGGCTGTCCTGCTGGCGCTTGACCAGTTCGGACTCCAACTGGGTCACACGCTGCTGGGCACTCCAGGACAACCAGACGCCTGCCGCTGCCACGGCGGCCACCGCCAGCCAGGACCAACGAGACCAGAGCGGTCGTGCTGCCACGGGCGTCAGGGCGGGAGAAGAGGTGGGGGCGAGTGCGGTGGTGTCGGTCACAGTGAAAACATTGTATCGACGGGGGCCGCCAGCGGACAGGAGATCCGGGCTCAGTCTGGGGACGACGACAGGCTCCGTCGTGCCAGCGCCACTGCCTCGGGGCGAGGTGTCACCACGGAGACATGATCAAAGCCGGCCTGGCGGGCGCGATCGGCCACGCGCGGATGGGTGGCCAGCGCCTGGGCGCCGGGGGGCGGGGTGCCCAGGTGGCTTTCCAGGTGGTCCACGGCTTCGGAGCTGCTCAGCAGCCAGGCATGCGCTGCGGGGTCGGCGTAGGCCTGTCGCCCCAAAGCCGCCTGCGCGTGGGTCCACTGAGAGATCTGGCGCTGGTAGGTCAGCACGGCATGGACGCGCGCGCCCGCCTGACGGAGTTGCTCGGACAGCCAGGCGCGACCCCGCGCGTCACTCTGGTCCCCGCCGCTGATCACCAGGATCTCCTGGTCTTGCCAGTCCAGGCGGGCCAGCACGGGCCAGAGGTGCTCCGAATCGAACTGGGCGCTGTCCTCCGGCGGGCAGAGCAGTTGTTGCGGACGCAGGCCACTGTCGGCCAGCAACTGGCGCAGGGTTTGGGCCGTCCCCGGCCCCGGCGCGGCGGCCAGGGTCTGCTCAGGCCAGTCGCAGTCCGCCGGGCGCAGGCGGCTGAACCAGGCGACGGCATTGGGGCTCACAAACATCACCAGCCGGATGCCGGGCAGCGTGCGCCAAGCCGCCTGCACCGCCAGGGTGTCGGCCGGCGGGCCGATGTCGATCAGGGGCAGGGCGGCGGCCGGGGCCCCCAGGGCCGAGAGTTCGGCCGCCCACTGGCTGGCCTGTGGCTCGGGTCGGGTGACCAGGATCAGCATGCCTCGGCCAGCCAGTCCCGGGCGCCTGCATCGATCAGTTGTTGCGCGGCTTGCAGGCCCAGGGCATCGGCCGAGCGTGCATCGGTGGGCACGCCCCGCACTTGCGTCTGCAGCAGGCCGGGGCGTTGTGCATGCCCCAGCAGGGCGTCGACCACCAGGGTGTCTCCCTCGAACGTGGCGTGGGCGGCCAGCGGCATGGAGCAACTGCCGCCCAGGGCACGCGAGACCGCCCGTTCGGCCAGGGTGGCCCACAGCGTGGGCCGGTGATTGAGGGCCTGCAGGGCCGCATGCAGATCGGGTTGATCGGCGCGGATCTCCAGCCCCAGGGCGCCCTGGCCTGCTGCGGGCAGCATGGTGCGGGTGTCGATGACCTGACGGATGCGCTGGGCCAGGTCCAGGCGCTTGAGGCCAGCGGCGGCCAGCACGATGGCGTCGTACAGACCCTCGTCAAGCTTGCGCAGGCGGGTGTCGAGGTTGCCGCGCAGAGGCTCGATGCGCAGGTCCGGGCGCTGGGCCTGGAGTTGCACCATGCGGCGCAGGCTGGAGGTGCCCACCACGGCGCCCTGAGGCAGTTCGCTCAGGGAGGCGTAGTGGTTGGAGACCAGGGCATCACGGGGGTCTTCGCGCTCCATGACAGCCGAGAGGATGAAACCTTCGGGCAACTCCATGGGCACGTCCTTGAGAGAGTGCACGGCCAGATGGGCACGACCTTCTTCCAGGGCGACTTCGAGCTCCTTGACGAACAGGCCCTTGCCGCCGACCTTGGACAAGGCGCGGTCCAGGATCTGATCGCCCTTGGTGGTCATGCCCAACAGGGTGACGGGGCGTTGGGTCAGCGCATGCAGCAGGTCGCGCACATGCTCGGCTTGCCACAGAGCCAGACGGCTTTCTCGGGTGGCGATGATCCAGGGCGTAGGAGATTGCATGCGCCGATGCTACCAGCGGACAAGCCCGAGCCGCAGCTCAGGTCGTCAGTGCAGCACGGCGTTTTTGCGTTTGATTGATGTAATGCTGGAGCGCGCGCTCGTCTTCACCCTGCAGGCCCACCATCTCGCAACCCAGTCGGGCCCCGTGGGATTCCGGCTGCAGCACGGTGATGTGGTGGACGACGAGATCGACCGTCAACTGCGTCTCCTCGTCCAGAGCGAGCTGGCAGTGCCTGAGGGTGACACCCGCTGGCAGCATGGGCACCTTGGGTGGGAGTGACAAGGCCACGCCCCCCAGGCTGATGTCCAGGATGCGCAGGGCCAGCGTCTGATCGGGTTGGGTGGGGGGGGTGATGTGGGCCGTGGGCGCGTGACTCACCAGGGGCTTGACCCGGAAGAAGGAGCGCCGCTGGAAGCGAAACAGCTGCCGCGGGTAACGGGCATTGAGCGCGGTGTCGGCGCCGCGCACCTTCACCACATCGTCCAGCTCGAACTGCACCTTGATGCTGTCGAGGTAAGCCACCGCCACGATCTCGTTGGTGGCCAGCAACTGGTTGAGCCGGGGGTCGTTGTCGTCGGCATTGAAGCAGATGACCCCGCGCGCCGCATCGGTGCTCCACAGCATTGTGGTGTAGCTGGCGCCGCCAGGGCCACTGAGGGTGACCATGGCCCGTCCATCGATGATGCGCTGCAGGATGGACTGGATCTCGATGGGGGACGAGATCCGGTAGTCATCCAGGCTGTTGTCGGCGCTCATGGCTCGGCCAGTCAGTGCAGATGTTCACCATCCGGGTGACCGGTCATGCGGCTGAGGTCATTGATCCAGGGCTCGGCGAGGTTGCGGATCTCGGCATCGTTGCGCAGGATGCGCTGCATGATGCGGCTTTTGAGGGTGACCTCTTCCGAGTGCAGGGGGCGCTCGGAGGCCGCATGCTTGAGCTGGGCGATCAGCACGGCGCAGGCGCCTTCGAGCCGCACCACCGTGTCCCAGTCACCCGAGCGGGCGGCGTCGAGCATGTCCTGGCTGGCTTGTTCAATGGCTTCGTAGTAGCCCAGCAGGCCACGGGTCTGCACATCTTCTTCAGGAGCCATCATGAGTTCGGGCGCGTTCATGCTGTGGCCTCCTTCTGGGCATTCGGGTTGCCGCTCTGGGGGGCAATGGCCATCCAGGCTTCGCGGATCTGATTCATGAGGTTGCAGCATTCGTCCAGTGCGGTCTCATCGTTCTTGAGATTGGCCTGGGTCAGGCGCATGGTGATGTAGGCGTACAGGTCGCGCAGATTGCTCGACAACTCGCCACCGCGCTGCATGTCGAGGCTGGCCTTGAGGCCCTCGTCGATGATGCGCACGGCGCGGGACAATTCCTTGCCTTTGATCTCGATGTCCTTGGCACGCATGGCGCCACGGGCCTTGGCCACCGCGTCGAAGAAACCTTCGATGAGCAGCTTGACGAGTTCGTGGGGCGAGGCGTTGGACACGCTGGTCTGAACACCCACCTGGTGGTACGCCGACAAGGCTCGGGCACCAATCGGGATGGGGCGGGAGAAGGGGCTGGCTGGTGCGTACATCTCGTTGCTCGACTGTGGCATGTTGATATTCCAGTTATCGACCATTTGTGTGTGGGCTTGACCCGATCCCAGTGTGAACAACGGTTAAAACTGCACCGTGTTTGCCCGACCTGTCACGAACTGGATTTGTTGAGTGCGCTCAGTTGGGCCGTCACATAGGACGACAGGCTGTTGAGCTTGGCCATGGACTGGTCCAGCGCGGTGTACTGGGCCCGCAGGCGGTTCTCGATGAGGCTGCTGCGGGTTTCCAGGCGCTCGATCTTGTCCTCGTTGCGCTTGATCGATCCCTTGATGCCTTCGGTGCGCGAGCTGATGCTGCCCTCGGAGTCACTGACCTGGGAGGCCAGTTTCCGGAAGCGCTCGGCCAGACCCTCGCGGCTCGGGTTGGCCTCGTCGGAGGTGGCAAAGAAGGCCTTGAGCTCAGGGAGTTTGCCCATGGCCGTGTCGAGCTTGGCGTTGTCTACCGACAAGGTACCGTCCTTGGCGGCGGTCAGGCCGATGTCCGTCAATCGGGAGAAGAGGCTGGACCCCGAGCTGGAGCTGTAGGCCATGGACCGCAGTTGGCCCAGCAGGCCCGTGGCCGTGCTGTCGCCCTGGAGCGGTCCCGCGGTCTTGCTGCCTTCGTCGTACAGGGTCTGGACGCGGATGAGCCCCACGACATCGTTGTAGGCGCTGCGGAAGGCCTCGATGCCTTTGCGGATGCTTTCATTGTCCTGTTTGACATTGACCTCGACCGGCTCCGTGGTGACCTTGCCGACCTGGATGGTCAGGCCATCGATCACGTCACTGAAGGTGTTGGTGCTGGAGGTGACCGGCACACCGTTGATGGTGGCCTTGGCATCGGTGGCCGCCTGCGTCTCACTCATGGCGGTGATGTCGCTGGAGGGATCGTAAGCCAGGGCCGACAGACCGGGGGTGGCGCCTTCGGTCACGCTGATCTTCATGGCGTTGTCCGAACCGGGCGCGCCGCGCAGCACCAGTCGTGCTCCCGTGGCGTCATAGACCAGGGAGGCGGTCACGCCCGCATTGGCGGCGTTGATCTTGTCGCGGATCTTTTCCAGTGTGTTGTCGCCGGGACCGATGTCGATGTCCACCGCCGACGCGGCGGCCTTGGCGGCAAACGTGGCGGCTGGCGGTGCGACGGGATTGGCGGTGAAGGTGCCCAGCTCGATCCGGATCGTGCCGTCGCCGACCACGGCATCCTTGGCCGAGAACGACGAAGAGGCCAGGTACTGAGACTTGGCCAACTGGTTCACCTGGATGCTGTAGTTGCCTGACGCCGTGCTGCTGGTGGTGCTCACGGAGACCGACTTGTCGTCGCTGGATGTCGCCGAGGTGGCCGACCAGAAGCTGTCCTTGGTCAGGGCAGCAGAGGCGTCCTTCAATGCGGAAAAACTGCTCTGGATCCGACCCCAGGTCGACAGCTTTGTCTCGAGCTTGGTGTTTTCCGCTTCGACTTTGGTGATGGGCACCTTTTCGGCGGCCATCAACTGCGTGATGATGTTTTCGGCGTCGATGTTGCTGCCGAGACCGAGTGAACTGATGGAGGCCATGATGCTTCCTCTCAAGAATGCATGGATGTCCGGGTGCTAGGAACAGACACCCGGACAAAGTGGGAATCGGCGCATTGGCAGAAAACTTGAGAAGGATTAAGCGTAAACAGATGCTACAGATCAGCCTTTCAGCAGGGTAAGTACCTGCTGAGGCAACTGATTGGCCTGCGACACCATGGCCGTGCCGGCCTGTTGCAGGATCTGGGAGCGCGACAAATTGGCGGTTTCAGCCGCGAAGTCGGCATCCATGATCCGGCCGCGGGCGGCAGACTGGTTTTCGGTGTTGGTCTGCAGATTCGAGATCACGGCCTCGAAGCGGTTCTGCGCCGCACCGAAGTTGGCCCGGGTGTCGTTGACGCGGTTGAGTGCTTCGTCGATCACATTGACGGCGGCGTCGATGTCGGTGCCGTCGATGGCAGTGGTGCCGTCGTCTCGGAAACCGCCGATGGCGATGCCGTTGGCACCATTCGTGGCGTCCGCAAATCCCAGGATCACGGTCTGCAGCACGACGTTGTCGGCCAGCGCAGAGCGGACGGCAGGATCGGGGTCGGTGACACCGGCTTTGTTGCCATCTGCGGCGCCGGTGCCATACAGGTCCACCTCGGCCACGGTGATGCGGTCATCCAGTGTGGTGCCCGCGCCGACCTGGAAGTCCAGATCCGCGCCAGTGCCGTCGAACAGCTTCTGCCCGTTGAAGGACGTGCCATTGATCGTGCGGCCGATTTCAGATTGCAGCGCCAGGAATTCCTTTTGCAAGTTGGCCCGGTCGCCTTGACTGTTGGTGGCGTTGCGCGACTGGATGGCCAGTTCACGCATGCGCTGCAGGTTGTCGCCGATCTTGCCCAGCGCGCCTTCGGCGGTCTGTGCCAGGGAGATGGCGTCATTCGCGTTTCGGATCGCGACATTCATGCCCCGGATCTGCGAGTTCATCCGCTCGGCGATGGCCAGACCGGCAGCATCATCCTTGGCGGAGTTGACCCGCAGGCCCGACGACAGGCGCTGCATGGAGGTGGCCAGCGAGGTCTGAGACGTGTTCAGATTTCGCTGCGCGTTCATCGAGACGATGTTCGTGTTGATCGTTTGGGGCATGGTGCACTCCTAAGGGATTCATGACTTCCGACCTCAGGGTCGGCCTGCTAAGTGCAGGCCAAAGTCGCCATGAAATGTTGCTTCGACCTGTCGCACCAAGTATTTCGCCGAACAGGTGAGCGCAATCGCGGGATGTGCGGGTGAAATGCCCCTCAGAAAAAAACAAAAGACCACAGCCCGGTCAGCCGGGCGGCGGTCTTGTCGAGGTGCCCTGACGGGCTGTTTGCCCACCCGCCTCCTCGGGGGAGGGGCGGGTGTCTGCGTCGATCAACGCAGCAGGGACAGCACTTGCTGGGGCAGCTGGTTGGCCTGGGCGATCATCGCAGTGCCAGCCTGTTGCAGGATCTGCGAGCGCGAGAGGTTGGAGGTCTCGGTCGCGAAGTCCGCATCCATGATCCGGCCACGGGCGGCAGACTGGTTTTCGATGTTGGTCTGCAGGTTGCTGATCACGGCATCGAAGCGGTTCTGGGCAGCACCGTAGTCGGCGCGCTTGTCGTTGACGATGGTGATGGCCTTGTCGATCACGTTGATGGCGTCATCGATGTCGGTGATGGCCGCATCCGCGCCCGTGCTGTCCACACCGCCGATACCGATACCGGTGGCGCCGGTGGCCCAGTCGGTGTCCACCACCGAGGCCATGATGTCGGAGATGGCTGTGGCGCGGCCGGCGTCATCGGTGGCGTTGTCGTAGGCATCGATCACGGTCTGGGCCGCACCGGTGGTGCCGCCGTTGAGGGTGACGCCATCGATGGTGATCTTGTCTTCAGTGCTGGTGCCTGCGCCCACCTGGAAGGCCAGGTCGGTGCCTTCACCGTTGAACAGGCCCTTGCCGTTGAACTTGGTGCCTTCGACCGTGCGGTTGATTTCTTCCTGCAGTTGCAGGAATTCCTTTTGCAGGTTGGCGCGGTCGCCCGTGCTGTTGGTGGCGTTGCGGGACTGGACAGCCAGTTCACGCATGCGTTGCAGGTTGTCGCCAATCTTGCCCAGGGCACCTTCTGCGGTTTGAGCCAGGGAGATGGCGTCGTTGGCGTTGCGCACGGCGACGTTCATGCCGCGCACTTGAGAGCTCATGCGCTCGGCGATGGCCAGACCGGCGGCGTCGTCTTTGGCGGAGTTCACACGCAGACCCGAGGACAGGCGTTGCATGGAGGTGGCCAGCGAGCCCTGCGAGGCATTGAGGTTGCGCTGAGCGTTGAGCGAAACGATGTTGGTGTTGACAGACTGCGCCATGGTGCGCTCCTTTGATGACTAAAAAACTTCCCGGCAATAGCGCCGACTTGAACGGGTGCACTGGTAAAACCATTGCCACGTAGCCTGCCCGACGCTAGACAATCGATGGGCCCTTGGAGGTGAACCTTTGGGAGGCCTATCGCCGGCTAACCGGACCGCGGCGCCCTTGTCAAGCACCGTTGAATTGGTTATCGCCCGAACTAGTCCGCACTTGAGTGACTTTTTGCACTTGACATTGAACTTGTCTTGGGTGCGTTTCAAGGCATGGAGGTTTAGTTATCGACCTGGGGCGGGGGGACTTGAGCGCTCTTTGCACAGAGATACAACTCGCCCTGGGAGAGGTCTGAGGAGGGCCTGTGGCGGCCCCTGCGCAGAGGGATCAGAAGACCTTGCGGCCCGTCAGGCGCTCATGCTCGCGCATGGCGAAGCGGTCGGTCATGCCGGCAATGTAGTCGGCCACGGCGCGGTGCAGATCCTCGCGTTGCGCGAAGTCGGTCGGCATGGCCGAGGGCTGATCAATATAGGCGGCGAACAGCTCGGTCAGCACCTGCTTGGCCCGCGCCGTCGTGTCATTGACCTGGGGGTGGCGGTAGAGCTCGCGGAACAAAAACCGTTTGAGCTGCGTGCTGGACTCGCGCATGTCGGGCGAAAAGCGCACCAGGGGAGGGCAGCGTCGGGCCTGTTCGGCCGAGACAGGCATGTGCTCGGCGATCGAGGCCCGGGTGGCATCGATCACGTCATACACCTGCTGCGAGAGCATGCGGCGGATGGCGTCGAACAGCAGGCGTCGACCCTTGACCTGCGGGTACTCGCGCAGGGTGTCGTCCCGAAAGCGCACGAACAGCGGTACGGCCTCGAACTGTTCCAGCGTGACCAGGCCCGAGCGCACGCCATCGTCGATGTCGTGGGCGTTGTAGGCGATCTCGTCGGCCAGATTGCACAACTGGGCTTCCAGGCTGGGCTGGGTCTTGTCGATGAAACGCCGGCCCACGCCGCCGGGCTCCTGTGCTTCCAGCAGCTCGGCGTTCTTGCTGGAGCAGTGCTTGAGGATGCCCTCGCGGGTCTCGAAGCTCAGGTTCAGGCCGTTGTAGGCGGGGTAGCGTTCTTCCAGCTCATCGACCACACGCAGCGATTGC
>NZ_DASUIT010000116.1:0-29406 GCF_036279655.1 Aquabacterium sp.
GGAAGAAAAGCCAAGCTCTTCCACCCAAAAAGGGAAGCGTCCGCTTCCCTTTTTTGTCAGAGTTAGTATGCTGGCGCGGTAGCAAAGCGGTTATGCACCGGATTGCAAATCCGTGTAGGTCGGTTCGACTCCGGCCCGCGCCTCCATTTCCCCCCCAACCGCCTCTGGCCTGGGATGCGGGAGACCTGACATTCCCCCGATGACACTCAGCTCGCCGAGCTCGGAAGAGGGCTGCGTATGCCTGCCTTTTTCGGCTTAAGTTCTCGGGCTCGACGCATAGCATCAACACTCAAAGTCATGCCCTCTTTGCGCTGCTGATTCGGTCATGCCGCGCGGGTGGGAAGTCCCACGGTGGACACCATGCTGGTCATGGTGCTTCAGTACCAGGAGTGCGCGTTGCAGACCCCAGTCGAGCCCGGTTTCGACGATCATCAGGAGCCTGATGATGCGATGCTGCCCGGCGAGGATGCCGAGCTGGCGGGCGACCCCCTGCTGGAAGCGGTCATGTGGGTCTGTCGGCACCATGGGGTCGATCGCAGCGCCTTGTCCCTGCTCGACGGTGTGGCACTCCAGGGGCCTCTGACGCCGCCTCAGGCCGTCTCCCTGATGCAGAACGCGGGCTTCAGCGCGGCCGTGGTGCAACGGCCACCGGCCAAGATCCTGTCCTTGCTGATGCCGGTGGTCTTGCTGCTCAAGAACGGCGATGCCTGCGTGGTGACACGTCGCATCAGTGGCCGGGCACGTCGCGGGCAGGAGGGCAATCGTTACGAAGTGGTGATGCCTGGGGCAGAAAACCAGGCCTGCTCCGCGACCGAAGAAGAGCTCATGGCCGAGTACTCCGGCTACACCCTGATCGCCGCCCCTCGTCCGGGCATCCGCGAGGGTGGAGCGGCGGCCAACACGGGCGAGGCCAACTCGCACTGGATGTGGCGCACCATCAAGCGCTTCTTCCCTTATTACCGCTCGGCCATGCTGGCGGCCTTCCTGAGCAATGTGCTGATGCTCATGACCGGGCTGTTCACCTCCGTCGTGTTCGACAAGGTGATTCCCAACCGTGCGCTGGTCACCTTGTGGTCTTTGGCTGCGGGTGTGTTCATTGCCATCGCCTTCGACATGGCGGCGCGCCAGTTGCGAAGTTATTTGCTGGATCTGGCGGGCAAGAAGGCCGATCTGGCGCTGGGCAATATGATCTTCCGCCAGGCGCTGGACATCCGTCTGGAACACCGGCCCGATTCCGCCGGTGGCTTTGCACATCGTCTTGCGCAGATCGAAATCGTGCGCGAGTTCGCCACCTCGGCATCGTTGTCGGCGGTCAGTGATCTGCCCTTCATTGCGCTGTTCATCTGGATCACCTGGCTGGTTGCCGGTCCTTTGGTGCTGGTCCTTCTGATTGCGGTGCCTGGCATTTTTCTGATGACCTGGGGCATCCAGAAGGTGCTCAGGCGCCTGATGACGGCCAACATGAATCAGCATGCCGATCTGCATGGTGTGCTGATCGAGTCGGTGGAAGGCATGGAAGACCTGCGTGCCTCAGGCGCGCAAGGGCATTTCTTTCAGAAGTATGAGTCGGCCAATGCGGCGGCAGCCGCGTCGTCCCTGCGGGCTCGGTCCATGTCGAGCTGGGTCAACAACTTTGCCGGCATTGCCCAGCAACTGGTCACCGTGGTGCTGCTGATCTGGGGGGTGCATCTGGTGCACGCTGGCGAGCTGACAGCCGGTGCACTCATCGCATCGGTGATGTTTGCGGGGCGCGCCATCGGGCCGCTCAGCAGCATCGTCAATCTGGCCATGCGCTACCAGGGCGCCAAGGCGGCGCTCATCGCGCTGGACGAGCTCATGGCGCTGCCCACCGAGCGCGAACCTGGCAAGCGCTATCTCTCGATGGCGTCCATCCGGGGGCAGATGGCCCTGCACGATGTGCGCTTTGCCTATCCCAAGGGCAAGCACGCCCATGCCCCCATGGTGCTCAAAGGGGTGTCCCTGAACATCGGGGCGGGGGACCGCGTCGCGATCCTGGGCAAGATCGGCAGTGGCAAGTCCACGATCCTGCGTTTGCTGGGGGGGCTGTATCAACCGTCTGAGGGGCTGGTCGAGGTCGATGGCATCGACCTGCGTCAGATCGATCCGGCGGACTTTCGCTCCCAGGTCGGTTTCGTGTCGCAGGAGCCCCGGCTCTTTCAGGGCACCCTGCGGGACAACGTCCTGATGGGGCGCGCCAATGCCGACGTCAATCAGTTCCTGGAGGTGGCGCGCCTGACGGGCCTGGACCGCATCGCCGCGGCCCACCCCATGGGCTACGACCTGCCCGTGGGCGAGATGGGGGGGCTGCTGTCAGGGGGCCAGCGCCAACTGGTGGCTCTGGCGCGTTGCCTGGTCACCAAGCCTCAGATCCTCTTGATGGACGAGCCCACCAGTTCCATGGATGCGCAGGCCGAGGCCAGCTTCATCCAGCATCTCAAGACGGCCGTGGGTGACCGCACCCTGATCGTCGTCACCCACCGGCCCGCCTTGCTGGACGTGGTCAACCGCGTGATCGTGGTGGAGGCCGGGCGTGTCGTGGCCGATGGACCCAAGGCCCAGGTGCTGGCGGTGCTCTCGGGCCGTCCGGCCACGCCGCCGCCGCAGGCCGATGCCGCAGACCACGCTCAGCGGGATCTGGCGATGGCAGCCAGGGGCTGATGAGCATGGCGCGTCTTTCACGGCGGTCCGAACCCACCGGGCAGTATGTCCGGGGTGACGAGCGTTTTCTCTCCGGCATGAAGGAAGGCGAGCTGACAGAGGGCACGCCCCGCGCCACCTGGGCGCTCTACCTGATGTTGCTCATCCTGGTGGCCGCCGTGGTGTGGGCCAGCGTGGCCCGTGTGGACGAAGTGACCAAGGCCGATGGCCGGGTCGTGCCGGACGGGCGAGAGCAGATCATCGCCAGCCTGGAAGGCGGCATCCTGCGCAGCATGGCGGTCCGTGAGGGCATGCTGGTGGAAAAGGACCAGGAGCTGCTGCAACTGGACCCCACCCGTGTCGAAGCGCAACAGAACGAAGGCCAGGCCAAGCTGCTGTCCCTCAAGGCCACCCTGGCGCGCCTGGTGGCCGAGGCCACAGGCCGGCCCCTGCGCTTTCCGCCCGAGGTGCTGGCCAACGAGAGCATCACGCAAGGCGAGACCGATTCCTACCTCGCGCGCCGGCAGGCGCTGGAAGAGGCTGTGGCGGTACACCGCCGCAGCCTGGGGCTCATCAACCGCGAGCTGGCGATGTCCGAACGCATGGCCGCCAAGGGCTTGATGTCCGAGGTCGAGGTCATGCGATCGAAGCGCCAGGCCAATGACCTGATGCTGCAGATCCAGGAGCGCATTAACCGCTTCCGCCAGGACGCCAGCACCGACCTGGTCAAGGCGCGCTCGGAGCTGGCCCAGATCGAAGAGCAGATGGTGGTCAAGCAGGACGTGCTGCGTCGCACGACCTTGCGCTCCCCCGTGCGCGGCCTGGTCAAGAACATCAAGCTGGGCACCCTGGGCGGGGTGGTGCAGGGCGGCGCCACGATCATGGAGATCGTGCCCATCGGCCCGCGCGTGCTGATCGAGGCGCGCGTCAAGCCCGCTGACATCGGCTTTGTGCGTGTGGGCCTGCCGGTGGAAGTCAAGCTCACCGCCTACGACTACTACACCTATGGCGGCCTCAAGGGCGTCATCGAATACCTCAGCCCGGATGCCCTGGGCGAGGAAGCCAAAACAGGTGCCCAAGACACCACCTATTACCGCGCTTTGATCCGCTCCGATGTGAATACATTGCATTCGAAGGACAAGCAGTTGGCGGTGATCCCAGGGATGACGGCCTCCGTGGAGATTCGAACGGGCGAGCGCTCCGTCCTCCAGTTCTTGCTCAAACCTGTCTTGAAGTCACAGGAAGCTTTCCGGGAACGGTGATGCCATGAAGCTGAAATCAATGTTGAGACTGCTGGTCGGTGCCTCGGTGGTGTGGAGTGCCAGCCATTCACTGGCATGGGCCAAATGCACGGATGAGCTGACTCAGGATGCGTCGGCGCGGGCCAATGGCAACAAGCGTGGCGAGGCGACCGCGGGGCTGGACGATGAGACCACGTCGCTGGACCCCCGTGCGCAGTTGCAGACCCTGGCCAGCGAGGCCACCAAGCGCAGCGCCGAACTGGGGGCCTCACGCCTGCTGGCGGAAGCCTCGGCCTTCGATGTCAAGGAAACCATGGGTGCCCGCTACCCGACCGTCACGATCAATGGTGGCGCGGGTGCGGGCGGCAGTGAGGTCAATGGCGTGGAGTCCTCTCGGGGCATGCAGGCCAGTGTGGGCATGAACGTCAACGGAACCCTGATGGACTGGGGGCGCCTGAGCCGCATGACCGAGTACCGCAGCGGCCTGGCCGACAGCGCCAAGTTCAGTGCCGACAACCTGCGTGAGCAGGTGGTGCTGGAGGCCGTGAGCACCGCGATCGAGCGCAATCGCTACCGCGTGCAGGCCCAGGTGTATCAGCAGTACGTGCGCAAGATGAGCTGCCTGGTCGAGGCCCTGGAGCAGATCGTGGCCGAAGACCGTGGTCGCACCAGTGAGCTGGTGCAGGCGCGCAAGACCCAGGCCCAGGCCGAGATCTCGCGCGATGCCGCGATCTCGCAGGGCCGCCAGATCGAGCTCAAGCTCAGGAAGCTGATCGGTGATCAAACCCGTCTGGGCAGTGGCATCACGGTGCCGCTCACCCAGTTGCCTGAACTCGGCGAGATCAACCGTCAGATCGAGAACAGCAACGATGTGCGCCAACTGCGTGCCCAGTCCGAGGCCATGGACAGCTATGCCAAGGCGGTGCTGGCCGGCCAGAAGCCCCAGTTCAACTGGGGTGTCTCCAAGACGGCCAGCAAGCTGGGCAGCACCAAGACCTCGGGGTGGCAGGCCGGGGTGACCGTGTCCTACACCCTCTTCAATGGCTACTCGGACCAGGCGGCAGCGCTGGCCGCCTCACGCCGGGCCGATGCCGCCCGTCAGCAATTGGCCGGCTTGATCACCACACGCACCTCACGTGTGTCGGAGATCTACGACGTGGCCACCTCATCGATGGAGCGAGCCCGGCGGTATGTCGAGGTGCTGCGCGAGAGCGATCGCGTGCGCGGCTTCACCTTCCAACAGTGGTCCCAGCTGGGCAAGCGCTCCTTGTTCGATCTGATGTCGGCGGAGAGTGACCATTTCAATCTGCGGGTGGCCTACGTGAATGCCCTGCATGATGGCGTGATCGCATCGGCGCAACTGCGTTCGCTGGGCGCCGGTCTGGCAACATGGTTGTCCGTGAGTGAACAATGATGGATTGACACGATGCTCAATATCTACCTGCCTCAGACGCTGTATGGCCATCACGCCTGCGAGAGGCTGATCGGCGCGGACTTCACGCGCGTCGGGCGCACGGTGTACATGCATGTGGCCCACTATCCAGACTTTGCCGTGCCTGTGGATGCGATCGAGTTGCGCCAGGGGGCCTTGAGCCTGCGAGGCACGCCGATCGGGCAGCCCGACACCATGGCCTATCGCTTTGAGTTGCCCGAGTCGTGTGGCGACTTCCATTTCAACGTCTATCTGGACGGGCAGTTCTGCGGGCGCGTGCTGGCCCAGGCCCATGAGCCCGAGCACAAGGTCTTTCTGACGGCGGCGACCTTGTTCAAGGGGGATTACGCCCAGGTGCGCACCTGGATGGACTACCACGCGGCCATGGGTTTCGAGCGCTTCGTGCTCTACTACAACGGCCCGATCAGCGCCATCTTGCCTGAGTTGCTGGCCCAGGACGCCATACGCAACAAGGACGTGCTGCTGGTGCAGTGGCCGTTCTCCTACTGGGTGGATGGCCTGGCGCTGGGCGCCGAAGGGCTGCTGGCGGTCCACGGCGATCAGGCCGACACCTCACAGCGACCACGCGACTGGCACCATGCTCAGCAGCTCATGCTCAACCATGCCTTGCTGATGTTGGCGGGCACCACCGACTATGTTGGTTTCTTCGATCTGGATGAGTACTTCCGTTTCGAGGCGCCGATGTCGTTGCCCGATCTGCTGAAGGTCAATGGTCAGGATGTCTACGTCTTCCAGTCGCGCTGGGCCGAACTGATGTCCAACCGTGTGCCGACACTGCGTGACGGCTCGAACTTTTTTGACCAGGAAGAGGTGCAGGTCAGCGAATGGATCCCGGTGCCTCATCGCTCCAAGTACATCGGGCGGCCGGAGCGCATTCTGGGAACAGGCGCCCATGTGCCCAAGGCCACCGTGGCGGACACCAAGATGGTGGCCGTCAGTCCGGAGGTGGCAGGCCTGTTCCATTTTCACTGCTTCAGCGGCAAGGCCTCGCGGCGCAATATGGTCAATCCGACGGGGGAGTGGGCGCGTGTCCCGTTCTACCGCTGAGCGATCCATTCATCGATCCATCGAAAGGCAAGCATATGCAGGGCGAGGCGCCTGTGCCCCTTCGGGCACGCAAGAATCTGGTGTTGATCCGGGCAGGGAGCAAATCGCTGCATCTGGACTGGACCTTGCCCGTTGAGCGGAGCTGGGATCTGGTGGTCCTGGCCTATGACCCGGCCCTGATGCCCGAGGCCCGCCCCTTGTCCGAAGGGCTGCAGGGCGCCATCGTGCTGGACAACTCGGCCGAGCCCTGCAAGTTCCATGGCATCCACCGCTTCTTCACCGATCACCCCGAGGCCCAGGGTTATGAGTCCGTGTTCATGCCGGACGACGATCTGCTGCTCAACCCGGCGAACCTCGATGCCCTGTTCCTGATCTTCGAGTCGTCAGGGGCCCATCTGGGCCAGCCTGCGCTCACCTGGGATTCCTACTGCTCCCACTTCGTGACCTTCCAGAACAAGGCCTTCCTCTATCGCTACACCAACTTCATCGAGGTCATGGCACCGATCATGAAGCGCGAGTTCCTGGCCACGGCACTGCCCACGTTTCGCTTCAACAAGTCGTCCTGGGGGCTGGACTGCCTGTGGTCCAAGATGTGTCGTGATCAGGGCCACCGCGTGGCGATCATCGACCGGATCCCGGTGGTGCACACGCGTCCCGTGGGCGGGGCAGGCCTGTACGCGGCGCTGGGGGTCGATCCTCGGCAGGACATGATCCAGGTGATGCAGACCTTCCAGGTTCCCCCCGAGCCTGCCACGGTGTTCGGTGGTCGGCTCGACGAGCGCCATGGCCAGCCCCTGTCCGGTCATCTGGCCGAGAGCCTGGTGTCGGGCCTGAACCCGGATCTGATCCGACGGCCGGAATTCATGCAGCTTTTCCAGGCATCCCTGCCGCATCTGGGCGTGTAAAAAGTCACATGTCGATGTGGCGCAGGGCCTCATCGAACACACGTCCATGAATCACCGCGGGTGCCGGCCTCACGATGCCTGCGGTCGTCAGTGAGCCAATTGATGCCAGAGATCACCCTTACCTCGGGCGCCCGCTTCCATGCGGACCCGGGCATGTCCATCCTTGATGCGGCCGCCAAGGCCGAGGTGGCGCTTCCCTACAGTTGCCGGACCGGCCGATGCAGCACCTGCAAGTGCAAGGTCGTGCAGGGCGACACCGTGGCGCTGCAAGCCGAGACGGGCTTGTCCGCCGCCGAGCAGGCCGAAGGCTGGATCCTGGGGTGCGTGCGCACCGCAGGCTCGGATGTGCTGCTGGAGGTCGAGGACCTGGGGGGCGTCACCTTGCCCCCGCCCCGGACCTTGCCGTGCCGGATCGCCAGCCTGGACAAGCTTGCACCGGATGTGCTGAAGGTCACGCTGCGCCTGCCACCCACGGCCGGCTTCAGTTTCATGGCGGGTCAGTACATCGATGTGATCGGGCCGGGGGGCATCCGCCGCAGCTATTCCCTGGCCAGGGCCATGGCCTCCGACCACTTGCTGGAGTTGCACATCCGTGCCGTGGACGGCGGGGCCATGAGCGACTACTGGTTCACTCAGGCCCAGGCCAATGACCTCCTGCGCTTGCACGGCCCCCTGGGCACCTTCTTCCTGCGTGATCCGCGCGATCTGGACCTGATCTTCCTGGCGACCGGCACCGGCCTGGCTCCGGTGAAGGCCATGCTGGAGTCGCTGGCCGATGTGCCTTTGGAGGCCCGTCCGAGATCGGTGAGGGTGCTGTGGGGCGGGCGCGTGCCCAGCGATCTGTACCAGGACCTGAAGGCTATCGGGGGCATCCATGAGGACATCCCGGTGCTGTCTCGTGCTGGCAACGAATGGGTGGGCGCACGGGGGCATGTTCAGGATGTCCTGCTGGGTTTGCAGCCCGATCTGGCCCATGCTGCGGTGTATGCTTGTGGCTCAGATGCCATGATCCACAGTGCCAGGGAAGCGCTCGTCCAAGCCGGGCTGCCTCGTCAACGCTTTTACTCCGATGCGTTTGTTTGTTCGGCCACTCACTCATCTTCTTAGGATCTGACACATGAAGGCAGTCATTCTGGCCGGGGGTCTCGGCACACGTCTGAGCGAAGAAACCTCGACCCGACCCAAGCCCATGGTGGAGATCGGTGGCAAGCCGATCCTCTGGCACATCATGAAGATGTATTCCCACCACGGCATCCATGAGTTCATCATCTGCTGTGGCTACAAGGGCTATGTGATCAAGGAGTACTTCAACAACTACTTCCTGCACATGTCGGATGTCACCTTTGACATGCAGGATCACAGCATGCATGTCCATCATCGGCGTGCCGAGCCCTGGAAGGTCACCCTGGTCGACACAGGCGATGACTCCATGACAGGCGGCCGTCTGGCGCGTGTGAGCGAATACGTCAAGAACGACGAGGCCTTCTGCTTCACCTATGGCGATGGCGTGGGCGACATCGACATCTCTGCCACCATCGACTTCCATCGGCAGCATGGCAAGTGGGCCACCCTGACGGCGACCTTTCCCCCCGGCCGCTTCGGTGCCCTGGACATCGCCGATCGTCGGGTCGTGAGCTTCAAGGAAAAGCCCAAGGGCGACGGCGCCATGATCAATGGCGGCTTCTTCGTGCTGTCCCCCAAGGTGCTGCCCTACATTCAGGGTGACAGCTCGATCTGGGAGCAGGAGCCCTTGATGAAGCTGGCCGAGGATCAGCAACTGATGGCCTTCGAACACCACGGCTTCTGGCAACCCATGGACACGCTGCGCGACAAGCATCTCCTCGAAGAGCTCTGGGCCAGTGGTCAGGCGCCCTGGAAGAAGTGGGATTGAGCATGGCAGGCGTTCATCCCGAGTTCTGGCGTGGCAAACGTGTCTTCCTGACCGGGCACACCGGTTTCAAGGGCAGCTGGCTCAGCCTCTGGCTGCAATCGATGGGCGCCGATGTGCATGGCCTGGCCTTGACGCCGCCCACCACACCGGCCTTGTTCAACGAGGCTCACGTGGCCGAGGGCATGAGCAGCACCATCGGCGACATCCGCGATCTGGCCACGGTCGTGTCGGCCATGCAGGCCTGTCAGCCCGAGATCGTCATCCACATGGCGGCCCAGCCCCTGGTGCGTTACTCCTACGTGGCCCCGGTGGAAACCTATGCCACCAATGTCATGGGCACCGTCCATGTGCTGGAGGCGGCACGCCAGGTGGCGTCGGTGCGGGCCATCGTGAATGTCACGACAGACAAGTGCTACGAGAACAAGGAATGGGTCTGGGGCTACCGCGAGAGCGAACCCATGGGGGGCTACGATCCCTACAGCAACAGCAAGGGTTGCTCCGAGCTGGTGACCAGCGCCTACCGGCAATCGTTTTTCCAGCAAGGCCGCGTGGCCTTGGCCTCGGCGCGCGCCGGCAATGTGATCGGTGGCGGTGACTGGGCCAGCGACAGGCTGGTGCCCGACATCCTGCGCGCCTTCCAGGCCGGGCAGCCCGTCATCATCCGCAACCCCCACGCCACGCGCCCCTGGCAGCATGTGCTCGAACCCCTGTCGGGTTACCTGACCCTGGCTGAGCGCCTGTATCAGGAGGGGCAGGCCTTTGCCGAGGGCTGGAACTTCGGCCCACGCGACGAAGACGCGCGCCCGGTGCAGTGGATCGTCGAGGACATGGTGCGAGCATGGGGTCGAGGCGCCAGTTGGCAACTCGACCCGGGCCAGCACCCCCATGAGGCCCATTACCTGAAGCTGGACATCTCCAAGGCCGCATCGGGCCTGGGGTGGCAGCCGCGCTGGAATCTCTCGACAGCGCTCCAGAAGATCGCCGATTGGCACCAGGTCTGGCTCGACAAGGGCGACGTGCGCGCCATGTGCCAGCAGCAGATTCAACAGTACAACACCTCCATCTGATCAAGGTCAGGACAGTGACATGACGACTTCCCCCATCAAGCTGATGCCCCGCTCCCCGGCCGCCATCCGTCAGGAGATTGCCGATCTGGTGCAGCAATACGCCGACATCGTTCACGCACCGCAAGACTTCATCCCTGGCCAGACGCCCGTGCCGGTGTCTGGCAAGGTGATTGGCGCTGCCGAGCTCAAGAACATGGTGGAGGCCAGCCTGGATGGCTGGCTGACCACCGGGCGCTTCAATGCCATGTTCGAGGAGCGGCTGGCCAAGTACCTGGGCGTCAAGCATCTGATCACGGTCAACTCCGGGTCCTCGGCCAATCTGGTGGCCTTCTCCACGCTGACCTCGTCCAAGCTGGGCGAGCGTGCCATCCGTCCGGGTGACGAGGTCATCGGGGTGGCGGCGGGTTTCCCCACGACGGTCAACCCCATTCTGCAGTTTGGGGCCGTGCCCGTCTTCGTGGACGTCGACCTGGCCACCCACAACATCGATGCCAGCCAGATTGAGGCGGCCATCACGCCCAAGACCAAGGCCATCATGCTGGCGCACTCGCTGGGCAACCCCTTCAATCTGGAGGTGGTGGTGGCTTTGTGCAAGAAGTACAAGCTCTGGCTGGTCGAAGATTGCTGCGACGCCCTGGGCGCCACCTACAACGGTCAACTGGTGGGCACCTTCGGTGACATCGCCACCTTGAGCTTCTACCCGGCGCACCACATCACCATGGGGGAGGGCGGGGCGGTGTTCACCAACAACGCCGAGCTCAAGCTGATTGCTGAATCCTTCCGCGACTGGGGGCGTGACTGCTATTGCCCGCCCGGCAAGGACAACACCTGCAACAAGCGTTTTTGCTGGAAGCTCGGTGATCTGCCCGAAGGCTACGACCACAAGTACACCTACAGCCACCTGGGCTACAACCTCAAGATCACCGACATGCAGGCTGCCTGCGCGCTGGCACAGCTCGATCGGCTTGATGAGTTCATCGCCACGCGCAAGGCCAACTTCAGCTACCTCAAGGCGCGTCTGCAGTCCTGTCAGGACTTCCTGCACCTGCCCGAGGCCACGCCGAACTCCGATCCGTCCTGGTTCGGCTTTCCCCTGGTGCTCAATGAGTCGTCGGGCATCAAGCGTGTGGACCTGCTCAACTACCTCGATCAGAACAAGATCGCCACCCGCCTGCTGTTTGCGGGCAACCTGACGCGTCAGCCCTACATGATCGGGCGCAACTTCCGCGTCAGCGGTGCGCTGACCAACACCGATGTGGTGATGAACCAGACCTTCTGGCTGGGCACCTTCCCGGGCTTGACCACGGCGCATCTGGACTACATCGCTGACAAGCTGGAAGAGTTCTTCGGGCTCAACTTCTGATGTTCACGATCCTTCCCTCCATCATTGCCGGCTGTCATGAGATCCAGCCGCGCGTGATGGATGACGCGCGCGGGCGCTTCGTCAAGGTCTTCCACCGGGAAGCCTTTGCCGAGGCGCAGATGGAGACATCGTTTGCGGAGGAGTACTACTCGCATTCGCACAAGGGGGTCATCCGTGGTCTGCACTTTCAGACGCCGCCGCACGACCACGTCAAGATGGTGTACTGCGTGCACGGCGAGGTGTTCGATGTGGTGCTTGATCTGCGGGTGGGCTCGCCCACCTACGGCAAGACGGCAACCTTCCGCCTGAGCGCAGACCGGGCCAACGTCCTCTACATCCCCAAGGGCCTGGCTCATGGCTTCTGTGCCACCAGTGACACGGCGACACTGATCTACAAGGTCAGCACGGTCTACGCGCCTCAGCACGACGCCGGGATCCTGTGGTCATCGGTGGATGTCGACTGGCCGACCGATCAACCCATCCTCTCCGAGCGGGATACCCGCTTTGTGGCCTTGGCCGATTTTGTCAGCCCCTTCCGTCATGAGTGAAACTGAACCATCGCCCTGGAGAGTCCTGGTCACCGGGGCCTCCGGGTTCATCGGTGCCAACCTGGTCAAGCGGCTTGTGGCCGAGGGGCACGAGGTGCACATCATCGTGCGCGAGGGCTCCCGCACCCACCTGATCGCGCCGGAGCTGGCCACGGTCACCGTGCATGTGCACGATGGCAGCACCCGGGGCATGCTGGACATTGTGGGCGCGGCGCGACCGCACACCGTCTTCCACCTGGCCTCGCTCTTCCTGGCGCAGCACACGGCCAGCGATGTCGAGGCCCTGATCAACAGCAATGTGCTGTTTTCCACCCAGCTGGTGGAGGCCATGGCAGCGCATGGCGTGCCTTATCTGATCAACACGGGCACCTCCTGGCAGCACTACGAGAACCAGGATCACAACCCGGTCAATCTCTACGCGGCCACGAAGCAGGCGTTCGAAGCCATCCTGAACTACTACATCGAGGCGCAGGGCCTGAAGGTCAGCTCGCTGATCCTGTTCGACACCTACGGCCCCCACGATCCTCGTGCCAAGCTCATTGCCTTGCTCTGGAAGACGGCCCTGACACAGCAGCCCATCAGCATGTCACCCGGGGAGCAGCAGATCGATCTGGTTCACATCGACGATGTGATCGAGGCTTTCGTGATGGCCGCGCGGCTCTTGCCGAATCAGGTGCAGGGGCATCGCCGCTATGGGGTGTCCTCAGGGCGCCCCATGCCGCTCAAGGCACTGGTGGCGGCCTTCGAGCAGGCCACGGGCCTGAGCTTGCCCATCACCTGGGGTGGGCGCCCTTACCGTCCGCGTGAGGTCATGACGACCTGGAGCCGTCACGACAGCGTGCCTGGCTGGCAGGCGCGGATCCCTTTCGAGACCGGCGTCCTGATGACGCGGCCTGCCGCCGACTGAGCGGCTAACCCACCAGCTGCAGCGCGGGGCGCAGCGGCAGCGGTGCGGGTTCAGCGGCGTGGGGGGGCTCAGGCTCCTGGAAGTCGGTGACACCCACCCATTGCCCTGTCGGGTTGACGAACTTGCGACGAGAGGCCTTGCCGCTGAAACAGTGGAAGTGATAGATGCCCGCCAGATGGGGCGGCACCACCACGACGCGGGCATCGTCGTCGCTGGTCTTGGGGTAGTGCACCCGCGTGGCATAGATCTTGTCCAGCCGGGCGATGTACTTGGTCCGGTGGGGGAAGGGCTCCCATTCGGCGGCGGCCTCGATCTCCTCGGTGGCCAGGAAGTGACGGTCATCGCCCCAGCCCGGCACGCGGTTGGAGGTGAGTTCGGCCCAGCGCGACTGGAAGATGTAGATGTCTTGCTGGTAGCCCTTGATGAAGTCGACCACGCGGGGAGGGGTCTGGGCGCAGAAGTACTCGTCCAGGTCGAACAGCCCGAGGTACTCGGTCGTGCCACGCAGGAACACCAGCACATGGTTGAGCATCAGGTGCTGGGCATGGTGCCAGTTGAGTCTGACCTGCGAGAGGTCCGTGTCGTCACCATGCTGGGCCAGCAAGCCCTCGTTGCCCAGAGGCACGCCGTCGGCCCAGTAGCTGAAGGGCCACTGGACCAGAAGCACATCGCGTGAGGTCAGGGCGGGGCGGGCCAGCAGCTCCGGCAAGATGGTATCGATGTGGCCGTTGTAGTAGAGCACGAAGCGATCGAAACCCTGGGCGGCGTGGTAGTCCACCCAGGCCTCCAGTTGCGGGTAGTCGTCCTTGAACAAGGTCGCCGCCGTCAGGAAGACCTTGGGCAATTCGGGTGGGGTGCGAACCCGGAAAGTGCCTGCATAGTCCCCCCTCAGACGAATCTCCAGCGGCGCTTCGGCGGTATCGGGTGCCATCTGGTACTGCTGCGCGATCACATCGGGCTTCCAGATGGTGTCGCCGGGCAGCACATGGCCGCGCTGGCGCAACTCCATGGCCGACAGGGGGGTCGAGAAATCAGGGTAGTGCGCCGGAAATAGATGCAGGTGATCTCCCTTGCGCAGGATGTCCGCTGAAATCAGGCGCTCGTAGGGGTGTGCCGCATAGACCGGTTGCGGCAGATAGATGTTCAGCATGCGGGGCTCTCCTGAGTGCAGTCATCCGTGGAATCTTGGCTGACCATCCTGCCAGCCTGCCCCGACGCAAGTCAACGAAAAAACAGGGTTTGAACCGGTCTGAATTGCGTCCAGCCGTCGCTGGATATTTCGCCTGATGGCATCGGCGTGTGAACGGTTGCACGTGTCTGGCGGCTATTGATCCGGGCGGAGGCATTCGCGTCGATGAGTCTGGGGCGCATGGCTCAAGAGTCAAGACGACGGGGACGATACCGACAAGAGCGAGCGTGTCTGACCGTTTTGCAATTTGAAAGAAAGGTGCCCATGCCCTCGGCGGTTCTAGAGATGACCACAACGCAGATTGCCGCCTTGAGCACCAAGGTCATTGCTGCGCTGACCACCGAGGATTGGGCCGCGTTCACCGTTGAACAGATCGCTGCCTTGACGCCTGCGCAGATCCGCGCGATCGAGACTCGGGACCTGGCGGTGCTCACGGTGGAGCAACTGCGAGCGATCGAGACGGCGGACTTCGCGGCCTTGATGCCGGGGCAGATCAAGGCCCTGGGCACCGAGCTCATCAATCAGCTGACGGCCGAGCAGATGGCGGCCATGAGCAGCTTGCAACTGGCGGGGCTGGTCACCGCGCAGGTGGCCGCGCTGAGCCCGGCCTTCCTGGGCAGTCTGGGGCCCACACAGGTGGCGGGCCTGACGAGTTTGCAGACGGCGGCGCTGTCGGCGTCTCAGATCGATGCGCTGGATCCGGCCGATGTCCGCGCGCTGAGTTCGTCGGCCATCCGTGGACTGAAGGCCGAGGTGATCACCGCCTTGAGCGCCGAACAGGTGGCCGCCATGAGTTCGGCGCAGGTCGGGGCCTTGACGACCGTGCAGTTGCAGGCGCTGGAGCCATCGGATCTGGGGGCGATGTCGACCACCCAGCTCAAAGGCCTGGGGCTCTTTCAGGTCAAGGCCCTGACGGTCGATCAGATCGAGGCATTGCAGCCCTCGCAATGGGGTGCCATGAGCAGCACCCAGATGGCGGCCTTGACGGCCGATCAGATCCAGGCCGTCAGTGTTTCGGGCTTTGCTGCCCTGCAGACCACGCAGGTGGCGGCCCTGACCAGCGTGCAGGCCTCGGCCCTGACCCTGGATCAATTGGCGGTGCTGGAGAGTGCGCAGATACGGGCCTTGAGTTCGGCAGCCATTCGCGGGTTGACGACCGAGGCCGTGGCCGCCCTGAGTGTCGAGCAGGTGGGCGGGCTGGGCACCGGACAGGTGGCATCCTTGAGCAGCACCCAGGTGTCGGCGCTGGAGGCGCAGGACATCGCGGCCCTGAAAACCGCTCAGGTGGCGGCCATGCGCAGCGTACAGGTGGCAGCCTTGAGCACCGAGCAGGTCGCGGCCCTGACCTCCGAGGGAGTGAAGTCGCTGAGTTCGGCTGCTTTGCGTGTCATCTCGACCGAGGGCATTGCGGCCCTGGACAACGAGCAGATCGGCGCGCTGACCAGTTCGCAGGTCGCGGCCTTGAGCACCTGGCAGTTGCAGGCCGTGCAGACCAGCGCAGTGGCCGTGCTGAGCACGGCGCAGGTGGCGGCCATGACCACGCACCAGGTCCGCGCGTTGACCACGGAGCAGGTCGTGGCGCTGGAGACGGTTCAGTTCGGCGCCTTGCGCAGTGCGCAGATCGGTGCCCTGTCCACCGAGCAGATCGCGGTGGTCGAGACCGCGGATTTTGCCGCGCTGACCTCGTCGCAGTTGATGGCCCTCAAGAGCCAGCAGGTGCTCGCGCTGAGCACGGAGCAACTGGGTGCATTGGCCACCAAGGATTTCAAATCACTGAGCACGACGGTCATCAAGGCATTGAATTCTGATGCCATCGTGGCCTTGAGCTCTCAGCAGATCGAGCAGTTGACCACGGCCCAACTGGCGGCCATGACCACGGCCCAGATCAGCATGATCGAGCCCCAGGACATTGCCGGGCTGACGACGCTGCAGGTGGCTTCCATGCGCACCGTCCAGTTGGCGGCGCTGAGCAGCGATCAGTTGCTGATGCTGGAGACGGCCGATCTGAGGGCGATGACGTCCTCGGGCTTGCGAGCCTTGAACACCGATGCGGTCGCGGCGCTGAGCGTCGAGCAGGTCCAGGTGTTGAGCTCAGGGCAGGTGTCGGGCCTGACCAGTCTGCAGGCGCCGGCCCTGAGCAGCTCGGTGCTGGCGGCTCTGAGCAGCACCCAGATGCGGGCGCTGGGCACAGCGGCGTTGCGGGCCTTGAGCACGGATCAGATCCTGGCGCTGGAGACCACCCAGATCGCCAACCTGAGTTCGGCTCAGATGGCGGCGTTCACCACGGATCAGATCGCCGCGCTGGAGACGCTGGATGTGGCCGCCCTGACGAGCACGCAGGTGGGCGCGATGCAGAGCGTCCAGGTGGCGGCCATGGGCACGCTGCAGATCGAGGCCCTGCGCAGCAGTGTCATCCAGTCCCTGGGGTCTGCAGCCATCCGTGGTCTGACGACCGAGGGTCTGCAGGCGCTCACGACAGATCAGGTGGCCGCCCTGAGCAGCACGCAACTGGCGTCGCTGACGTCGACTCAGGTGGCCGCCCTGGAGACGGCCGACATCGCGGCGCTGACGAGCCGTCAGGCCAGCTTTCTGCGCAGCGCGCAGACCTCCGCCTTGACGACGGATCAGATCGCCGCCATGGAAAGCCAGGATCTGCGGGCGCTGAACTCGGGCGCCTTGCGGGCCTTGAGCACCGATGCCATCCTGGCGCTGAGCACGGATCAGGTCCTGGCCCTGACCAGTGCGCAGATCTCCGCTTTGAGCACCGCACAGATCCAGGCACTGGAAAGTGCCGATCTGGCCATCATGGGGGCCTCTCAGTTGCGTGGCCTGTCCACCCTCCAGATCCGGGCCATGAGCACGGACCAGGTGGCTGCGATGGGCACCGCGCAGGTCGCTGCCTTGTCGAGCATCCAGGTGGCTGCGCTGAGCAGTGAGCAAGTGGCCAGCTTGCAGACCGACGGCATCACCGTGATGAACACCTTGCAGGTCCAGGCGCTGGGCAGCTTGCAGGTCGCCGCCATGAACACGCTGCAACTGGGCGCACTGGAGACCCAGGACCTCCGGGCCCTGAGCGTGACCACGATGCGGGGCCTGTCTACCGATGTCATCGTGGCGCTGACCACCGATCAGATCGCGGCGCTCACCACCACGCAGATCACGGCCTTGACGCCGACCCAGGTGGCGGCCGTCAGTACGGATGCCATCGTGGCCCTGACGACAACGCAGTTTGCCGTCATGGGGTCGTCGCAGTTGCGTGCCTTGTCCACTGACCAAGTCCAGGCGCTGGGCGTGGCGGACCTGCGGGCCATGAGCTCCACCTCCCTGCGGGCCATGAGCACCGACGCCATCGCGGCCTTGTCTGCCGAACAGGTCGCCTCGCTGGGGTCGTCCCAGGTGGCGGGCTTGACCACCATGCAGGTGCGTGCCCTGGAGGTGTGGGACCTGGCCGAGATGTCCACTGCGCAGCTTCGTGCCATGAGCACCCATCAGTTGCGGGCCTTGAGTGTCGAGCAGATCGATGGCCTGACGACGTCCCAGGCCAGTGCGCTGTCCAGCATGCAGGTGGCGTCCCTGAGTGCGGAGCAGATCCAGGCCCTGGGCATCGAGCGTGTGATGGCGCTGGTCACGCAGCAGGCGGGGGCCTTGAGCAGCACGCAATTGAACGCGATGGCCGTGGAGCAGCTCATGGCCATCGAGACCTCGGACGTTCGAGCGCTGTCGATCGCCACCCTCAAGGGCTTGAGCACCGATGGCATCGCAGCGCTGACGTCGGATCAGGTGGCGGCCCTCAGCAGCGAGCAGTTGATCGCCCTGTCCGTGGATCAGATCCGCGCGCTGGAGACGGATGACATCGCCGCCTTGAGGAGCGTTCAGGTCGCGGCATTGGGAACGGCGCAGGCCCTGGCGCTGACCAGTGCGCAGATCGCGGCGCTGGAGACCTCGGACCTGCGGGTCATGCGGACGGCGGCCCTGCGTGTCATCGAGAGCGAGGGCATCGTGGCCCTGACGACAGAACAGATCGCCGCCCTGACCACGGCGCAGGTTCAGGCGCTGAGTTCCTTGCAGGTGGCCGTGCTGGAGTCCGAGGACCTGGCGGCCATGACCTCGGTGCAGGTGGCGGTGCTCAGCAGCGGGCAGGTGGCCGCCTTGAGGGTGGATCAGATCCAGGCCATGGAGAGCGCGGACCTGCGCGCCCTGCGCACGATGGCCTTGCGGGCCATGACGACCGAGGGCCTGGCGGCCTTGAGTTCGGAGCAGATGGCGGCCTTGACCACCTTGCAGGTCAGTGGATTGACCACGCTCCAGATTCAGTCATTGCAGACCGATGATCTGAATGCCTTGAGTGTGGCGCAACTGCGTGCGGTGACCACCACGCAGATGCGTGCCTTGAGCAGCGAGCAGCTCATGGGGCTGGAGAGCGCCCAGGTGGCGGCCTTGACCACGGCTCAGGTGGCGGCCCTGAAGGCCGACCAGATCAGTGCGATCGACGCGAGCGATATGCAGGCCCTGAGCACGGCCCAGGTGGCGGCGCTCAAGAGTGCCCAGGTGACCGCCTTGAGCAGCGAGCAACTGGCCGCCATGGACACGGCCGATCTGCGCGCGATCCACACCGTGGCCATGCGTGGGCTGAGCTCGGATCAGGTGGCGGCACTCACCTCGGAGCAGGTGGCTGCCTTGACGACATCCCAGATCCTGAGCCTGAGAGGGGCGCAGTTGGCGGGGCTGGATGCCGATGACATGGCGGCCCTGAGCACAGCACAGGTGGCGGCCATGAACAGCGCTCAGGTGGCGGTGTTGACGTCCGACCAACTGGCGGCGCTGGAGACGGTCGACATCGCGGTGTTGACGACCAGCGCCCTGCGTGGCTTGAGTGCAGACAGCCTGACGGGCCTGTCGGCCGACGCCATCGGGGCTTTGACCACGGCACAGGTGCGATCGTTGTCGACGACCGTGTTGCAGAACCTGAGCACGGAACAGTTTGCGGCGCTGGAGAGCGCAGACGTGGCTGCACTCACCAAGGTCCATGCGAGTGCATTGACCACGGACCAGATCGCGGCGCTGACCACCGAGCAGATCCTGGGCCTGAGCACCACGGCGATCAGCGGCCTGCAGATGGAGCAGGTCGCGGCATTCGAGTCGGAAGACATCGGTGTGATGTCGGCGCGCCAGCTCGACGCCATGATCAGCGCCACACCCATCATGCTGGACCTGGATGGTGATGGCATCCGGACACTGGCGGCGCAGCAAGGCGTGATGTTCGACATGAATGGCACCGGTCAGAGTGCCAGGGTGGGGTGGGCATCGGCGCACGATGGTCTGCTGGTCATGGACCGAAACCATGATGGCCGCATCAATGATGGCCGGGAACTGTTTGGCTCAGGCACCTTGACATCCGATGGGCAGCGGGCCGGTCATGGCTATGCCGCCCTGGCGCTGGAGGACAGCAACCACGACGGCAAGATCTCTGAGGCCGATGCGCGTTTTGCCGACCTGCGGGTCTGGGTGGACAGCAATCAGGACGGGGTGACCGATGCCGGAGAACTCCGCACATTGTCAGAGACCGGGGTGGTCGAGCTGGATCTGCAGGCCCGGGCGGGGACACACCTGGATCACGGCAATCTGCTGGGGCTGGTGTCCAGCTACACCCTTGCCGATGGCAGCACGCGGGACATGGCCGATGTCTGGTTCCGTCGTGACATGGCTGCAGATGCGGGCGCGGCGGGGCCCTTGACAGTCACGCGGGCCGATGTGCTGGTGGACCCCGGGCAGAGCATCTCCCTGGGCGATCCTGAAGCGCCGGATGCGGACGCCGGGGCAGGGGGGGGCAGCGAGACACCTGCTGCGACCGTGGCCGCTCCGTCGTCCGCGTCGCTGATCACGGTGGCCGATCTGTCGATCATGCCGCCCGACGAGCAGCACAGGAACCTGCTGATCTGAGCGGGCTTACCAGTCGTGCAACATCATGTTGCGCTGGCCCAGGAAGTCTTCGCCAATCAGGAAGTAGGTGCCGTCCTGCCAGGCCTTGAGGTGCCGGATGCCCACGGACACATTGGAGCCACCGTTGCCCAGGAAGAAGTGGCAGCGTGCCGCCAGCCAGGAGTCCAGGATCACCTGCTCACCCAGCTCGGTGCCGGCGTGTCCTGAATAGTGAACGCCTGTGCTGGAGTCACTGCGCTGGCAGTCCAGTGTGAGGATGCGCTCGGGGTAGCGTGTCTTGAACTGATCGATCACGGCGGTGCTGTCGGTCAGCAGGAAGATCGACAGGCTGGGGTTGACCTGCAGGATCTTGTCGATGTGCGCAAAGTAGGACTCGTTGATGAGGTCCAGGTGCTTCATCTCGTGCACCTTGTCGCTGCCACGCACGTGCACCGCCAGCCAGTTGCGGCCTGCGAAATGGGTCTGCCATTGTTGCTCGACCAGGCTTTGCAGGCGTGGCTGCAGTCGGAGGTACTTGTCGACGAGTTTGCGGTAGATCGCATGGCGGCTGAGGCCGTGGTACTCGCTGTGGGCGGGAATCCAGGGCATCAGGTCATTGACCTTGGTGTGAAAGTCACTCACCGCCACGTTCTCGTCGCGGTTCAGGAAGTACAGACCACTCAGGCGGGCATCCGGCCCTGACCAGCGGGCCAGATCCTCCTGTGTCAGGTTCTGGGCGTTCCACTTCTTGGGGAAGTAGCTGAAGCGCTCCTGGCTCAGGTCGGCCAGCGTGCGGTCCGACACGGGCTCGAAGAAGCTCTCGAAGGCATTGAGGGTGTCGGCGTCGCGGAACAGGCTGTTGCTGCCCCAGTGCACGATGGGGGTGCGCCCGGTGATGTCGGCCAGCAGCAGTTGACCCAGCACGTGGTCCAGATCGGACCAGAAACCAAAACCCCAGGCTTTGATCAGCAGGTACCGGTCGGGCGTTGCGCCGCCGTGCTCCTGGGCATCGGCATGCAAGGTGCAGCGTGCATGGCTCGCCTGGGCCAGCCACTGGCACACCGTCCGGTTCTCCGGGTGGGTGCTCAGCGCCGCCGTGAAATGCTCGATGGCGATGTCATAGGCGCCGACCAGGCTGGCGACGCGGCCCAGTTGCGTCAGCGCAAAAGGATGCTGGGGGGATTGATCGAGGATGTTGCGGCACAGGAACTCGGCCTTTTGCAGATTGCCGCGCTCGATGGCGGCTTCGATGAGCTGCTGGTCCTCGGGCGACTCGTCCTGGGCGGCTTGTGGCAGGGGGGTGATGGCTTGTGCGCTGAGGGCATCGTGGGCTTCTCCCAGCTCGGCATCGCGCCACATGGCGGTGTAGATGGCTTCGAGGTGCTGGCAGAAGCGGTCCGTGTCGAAGAGGGCCGTGTTGGCTCGGTTGGCCGCCAGCTTGGCCTTGATGCCCTTGAGCAATTCAGGCTGTGTGGCCAGTCGCAGGGCCATGGCCTCGTAGTCCTGCAGGGAGTGGGTGACCAGCTCGGGCAGGCCCACGGCGTGCAGCAGGCTGCCCGCGACACGTGCCGGGAAAGCATGGCCCATATAGGTCACCACGGGCAGACCGGCCATCAGCGCATCGGCGGCCGTGGTGTGGGCGTTGTAGGGGTGGGTGTCCAGGAACATGTCGGCCTGGCGGTAGCGGGCCAGGTGGTCTTCCACCAGGGGCACTCGGCCGGCAAAGACCAGGCGCGAATCCTCAATGCCATGAGCGCGCGCCTGGGCACGCAGATTGCGCTGGGAGACCTCGTTGCGCGACATCAACCACAGCACGCTGCCGGGCACCTGGCGCAGCAGGTTCATCCACACCTTGAACACATGGGGCGAGATCTTGTAGTCGTGGTTGAAGGAGCAAAAGACCACGGCGTCATCCGGCAAGCCGCATTCCGCACGGGTGGGCGTGCGCTCGGCGATGCGCAATCCGCCGTCCGTGGGCAGATAGGCGTCGGGCAGATAGACCACCTTCTCGTCGTAGTACTGCTGCTGCTCCGGCGGGATCACGAAGCGGTCCGCAATGATGTAGTCCACATCCTTCATGCCCAGGGTGCCCGGGTAGCCCAGGTAGTTCACATGGACCGGGGCAGGGCGGTGCGTGAAGATGTCCGAGCGCGAGTCGGAGGTGAAGCCGGCCAGGTCCACGGCCACGTCGATCTCCATCTCACGCATCAGCTCGGCAATCTGCCGTGTGCCCATCATGCGCGCGTCGACGAAGTGATCGAAGGCGTTGAGCATGCGGGTGCGCAGGCGGCTCTGGTCGTCAATGCCCAGCGAGATGGCGGTGGTCTCAAAGCGGTTCTTGTCGTGCCGCTCAAAAATGCCGGCCATCAGATGGCCCACGGGATGCTCGCGAAAGTCCGGCGAAATGTAGGCCAGGCGGATCTTGCGGTGCTTGTAACGCTCGCCGCGCCACAGGGGTGGGTAAACGGAAGGGAAGCGCTGGCTGGCGAAGATCCGCGCGCACTTCTGGTGGTCAGCGGCGTCGTCGGAGATGGCCATGAAGCCCAGGGACTTGCACACCCGCTTGTCAGCCCGGATGCCTTCGATGATGCGGCGGGCCGTGTTGTCGAAATCGGTCCAGTCGCAGGCATGCATGCGCTCGTAGCACAGCAGGCCCAGTCCGTAGTCGTAGTTGGGGTTGATGGTCAGCAGCCGATCGAACATGGCGATGGCTTCTTCGCTGCGCTTGAACTCCGTCAGCAAGATGGCGCAGTTGCCCAGGGCGGTTTCATAGTTGGGGTTGATCATCAGCACCCGGTTGAAGCGCTCCAGGGCGGGACCGTGGCGGTGCATGTCTCGCAGCAGGGCGCCACTGTTGACCAGCACCTCGATGTAATCGGGTTTGAGCGCCAGGGCATGGTCGTAGCTGGCGAGCGCTTCTTCTCGCATGCCCAGGGCCTGTTGCACCGTGGCGTAGGCAAACCACAGGGGGGCGAAGTCCTGGGTCAAGCGGGTGCCCTGTGAGAGCAGATCAAACGCCTCCTTGGCCTTGTTGTCCTTCAGAAGGATCACACCGAGCGAGTACAGGGCAATGCCGTTGTCAGGCTGCTCTTTCAGAAACGCGCGGAACAGGGTCTCGGCCTCGGCGGTCCGGCCTTGGCCTTGCAGTTCCACTGCGTGAAAAAGGATGTCCTGCTTGCTGGGCTGAGCCTGGGTGGGCATGGGGTGGTTTTCCTGTGTGTCGATGTCGATTGCTGTGTCGCTCATTTTTCACCGCCGGACGATGGATGGATCTGCGTGAGGGGCCTGGAGGTGGACCGCCTTGAGCCCCCGGGCGTGCAGATGTCACGCGTGACGTGACTGCTTTCGCGATGGTGCCGACAGGCGTGGGGCGCACTCTGTCAAAAAGGCACGGATCCAGGCTGTTCTTTCTGACTTGCCCCTGGCCGCAGTCGTGAGTGGTTGGCGATGGGTGACTCAAGGTCAGCCGTGGGAGGTCGATAACCCCCGAGAAGCCGGTCGAAGTACCGGGGCGAGAGTTTTGGATTTGGCGGCCTTGTCCGCTCTTTTTGGATCTTTGCGCCCGGCCCTTCGACCTTAGTCTCGGAAAACATTTAAACCGTTAGTGATCGACTCGCCATGGCCACTGGGCCGGACTGAGTCCGCTGATGTCGATTCATTCGCCCACTGAAGGGATGCGCTCTATGGCCTCGATTGTCACTTCGCTGTCAACATCTTCGATTGCAGCCCTGTCCACCACCTCCATCGCGAACCTCAAGACGGAAGACTGGGCGGCGTTCTCGACGGATCAGATCATCGCTTTGACCACCACGCAGGTGCGAGCGATCCAGACGGCGGATCTGGCGGTGCTGACTTCGTCTCAGCTCCAGGCCTTCGAGACAGCGGATGTGCGGGTCTTCACGTCGTCGCAGATTGGGGCGCTGTCGACCGAGCAGATCGATGCGCTGACCACTGACCAGTTCGCGGCCCTGACCAGCGCCCAGATCGCGTCGCTGAAGACAGCCCAGGTGGCCGCCATCGCGAGCGAGGACATCGCCGCATTGGTGACGTCGCAGATGGCGGGCTTGAGCAGCACGCAGGTGGCCGCCCTGGGCACCAGTCAGATTGCCGCCCTGGAGACGGCCGATTTGCGCGTCATGAGCACCGCCTCCCTGCGGGGCATGAGCTCCGACGGTCTGGCGGCCCTGAGCACGGAGCAGTTCTCCGCCATGAGCACCGCTCAGATTGCGTCCTTGAGCACCGCTCAAGTGGCCGCGATCGAAACCACGGATCTGGCGGCCATGACCAGCTCGCAGGTCCGTGCCCTGAATTCGAACCAGATCCGTGCATTGAGCACGGACCAGATCGTGGCGCTGGACACGACCCAGATGGGCGTGCTGACCAGTGCCCAGGTGGCGGCCCTGCGCACGGAGCAGGTGGCAGCCATTGAAACTGCCGATCTGGCAGCCATGGGCACGGCCCAGGTGGCCGCCTTGAGCAGCAACCAGGTGGCTGCGCTGAGCACGACCCAGGTGGCAGCGGTCGAGACGGCCGATGTACGTGTCCTGAGCAGCAGTGCGGTCAAGGGCCTGACCACCGACGGCATCACCGCCCTGACCACTGAGCAGGCCGCGGTGCTGACCTCGGCCCAGTTGACGGCCTTGAGCAGCAACCAGATCGGTGCCATCGAGACGGCCGATGTCGTCGCATTGGGCACCTCGCAGGTGGCCGCGCTGAGCAGCACCCAGGTGTCGGCGCTCACGACCGACCAGATCGTGGCGATGGAAACCGCCGATCTGCGAGTCATCAGCACCGCTGCCATCCGTGCCCTGAGCACCGATGGCATCGCTGCTTTGAGCACCGACCAGGTGTCCGCCCTGACCAGCGCCCAGGTCGGCGCGCTGACCACGACCCAGGTGGCCGCCATCGAGACGGCTGACCTGGCCGTGCTGAGCAGCACCCAGGTGCGTGCCTTGAATTCGAACCAGATCCGTGCCTTGAGCACCGACCAGATCGTGGCGCTGGAAACCGCCCAGGTGGGGGCGCTGACCAGCGCCCAGGTCGCCGCCCTGACCACCACTCAGGTCGCCGCCATCGAGACTGCCGACGTGGCCGCACTGGGCACCACCCAGGCGGCCGCGCTGAGCAGTGCCCAGGCCGCCGCCCTGACGACCACGCAGGTGGCCGTGATCGAGACCGCCGACGTGCGCGTGCTCAATACCCATGCCATCAAGGGCTTGACGACGGAGGCCGTGGTGGCCCTGACCACCGACCAGGCCGCCGCACTGACGTCGACCCAGCTGTCGGCCATGAGCAGCACCCAGGTGGGAGCGATCGAAACCGCAGACATCGTCGCGCTGGGAACGTCCCAGATGGCGACCCTCAGCAGCCGGCAAGTGTCGGCTCTGACCACCGATCAGATCGTGGCGATCGAAACCGCCGATCTGCGTGTCATCAACACGGCGGCCATCCGCTCCTTGAGCACCGAAGGCATCGCTGCCCTGAGCACCGATCAGATCACCTCGCTGAGCACGGCCCAGGTGGCCGCCCTGAGCACGGCCCAGGTCGCTGCCATCGAGACCGGTGATCTGGCTGCCATGACCAGCGCCCAGGTCCGCGCCTTGACATCGAGCCAGATCCGCTCCTTGAGCACCGATCAGATCGTGGCGCTGGAAACCGCCCAGATGGGCGCGCTGAGCAGTACCCAGGTCGCGGCACTGACCACGGCACAAGTGGCCGCGATCGAGACCGCCGATGTGGCCGCGCTGGGCACTGCCCAGGCTGCGGCACTGAGCAGCACCCAGACCGCAGCCCTGACGACGGATCAGGTGGCCGCGATCGAGACCGCCGATGTGCGCGCCTTGAGCAGCTCGGCCATCAAGGGCCTGAGCACGGACAGCATCGTGGCGCTGACGACCGATCAGGCTGCCGTGCTGACCTCGGCCCAACTGTCGGCCATGAGCAGCAGCCAGATCGGTGCCATCGAGACGGCCGACATCGTCGCCCTGGGCACCTCGCAGATGGCGGCCCTGAGCAGCACCCAGGTGTCGGCGCTCACGACCGACCAGATCGTGGCCATCGAGACCGCCGATCTGCGTGTGATCAGCACCGCCGCCATCCGGGCCATGAGCACCGACGGCATCGCCGCCCTGAGCACGGATCAGATCACCGCCCTGAGCACCGCTCAGGTGGGTGCCCTGACGACCAGCCAGGTCGCTGCCATCGAGACGGCCGATCTGGCCGCGATGAGCAGCAGCCAGGTTCGCGCCCTGACGTCCAACCAGATCCGTGCCCTGAGCACCGACCAGATCGTGGCGCTGGAAACCGCCCAGATGGGCGCGCTGAGCAGCACCCAGGTGGCCGCTCTGCGCACCGATCAGATTGCCGCGATCGAAACAGCTGACGTGGCGGCGCTGGGCACAGCCCAGGCCGCAGCGCTGAGCAGCACCCAGGTGGCTGCCCTGACGACCGACCAGGTGTCCGTGATCGAAACGGCCGATGTGCGTGCCCTGAGCAGCTCGGCCATCAAGGGCCTGAGCACGGACGCCATCGTCGCCCTGACGACCGATCAGGCCGCAGCACTGACCTCGGCCCAACTGTCGGCCATGAGCAGCAGCCAGATCGGTGCCATCGAGACGGCAGACATCGTCGCCCTGGGCACCGCCCAGGTGGCGGCCCTCAGCAGCAACCAGGTGTCGGCCCTCACCACCAACCAGGTTGTGGCCATCGAAACCGCTGATCTGCGCGTGATCAGCACCGCGGCCATTCGCTCGCTGAGCACGGATGGCATCGCTGCCTTGAGCACCGATCAGATCACCGCACTGAGCACCGCACAGGTGGGTGCGCTGACGACCAACCAGGTCGCTGCCATCGAAACCAGCGATCTGGCGGCCATGAGCAGCAACCAGATCCGCGCACTGACATCCAGCCAGATCCGTGCCTTGAGCACCGATCAGATCGTGGCGCTGGACACCGCCCAGGCGGGTGCGCTGACCAGCGCCCAGGTGGCTGCCCTGCGCACCGACCAGATCGCTGCGATGGAAACGGCCGATGTGGCCGCCCTGGGCACCGCTCAGGTGGCCGCGCTGAACAGCAGTCAGGCGGCCGCACTGAGCACCAGCCAGGTGGCTGCGATCGAGACCGCCGATGTGCGCGTGCTCAACACCAATGCCATCAAGGGCTTGACGACCGATGCCGTGGTCGCCCTGACCACCGATCAGGTCTCGGCTCTGACCTCGGCCCAACTGTCGGCCATGAGCAGCACCCAGGTGGGTGTGATCGAAACCGCCGACATCGTCGCCCTGGGCACCTCGCAGATGGCAGCCCTGAGCAGCCGTCAGGTGTCTGCCCTGACCACCGACCAGATCGCCGCCATCGAGACGGCCGATCTGCGGGTGATCGGCACGGCGGCCATCCGCTCCATGAGCACTGAAGGCATCGCCGCCCTGAGCACCGAACAGTTCTCGTCCCTCACCAGTGCGCAGGTGGGTGCCTTGACGACGGCTCAGGTGGCCGCGATCGAGACCGCCGATGTGGCGGCCATGACCACCACGCAAGCTGCCGCGCTCACCAGCACGCAAGCCGCCGTTCTGAGCACCGACCAGGTTGCCGCGATCGAGACGGCCGATCTGCGCGCCATGAGCACGGCGGCGGTTCGCGCCCTGGCCACGGATGGCATCGTGGCCCTGAGCACGGATCAGATCTCTGCGCCCACCAGTGCTCAGATCGCCGCCATGACCACGACCCAGGTGGCTGCCATCGAGACCGGCGATATCGCTGTCCTCGGCAGCGGCCAGATCCGCGCTTTCACGTCGACCCAGATCCGTGCTTTGACCACGGATCAGATCGAGGCGCTGGAAACCGCACAGATGGCTTACCTGAGCAGCACCCAGGTGGCTGCCCTGACGACCGACCAGGTGGCCGCCATCGAGACGGCGGATCTGGCTGCGATGGGCACCGCCCAGGTGGCCGCGCTGGGCAGCAGGCAGGTGGCCGCGCTGACTTCGGATCAGGTGGCCGCGATCGAGACCGCCGATGTGCGCGTGCTGAGCAGCAGCGCCATCAAGGGCCTCACCACCGATGGCGTCGTCGCCCTGACCACCGATCAGGTGGCCGCGCTGACCTCGGCCCAACTGGCCGCGATGAGCAGCAGCCAGATCGGCGCGATCGAGACGGCCGACATCGTCGCCCTGGGCACCGCCCAGGTGGCCGCCCTCAGCAGCACGCAAGTGGCAGCCCTGAGCACCGACCAGATCGTGGCGATCGAAACCGCCGATCTGCGCGTGATCAGCACGGCCGCGATCCGCTCGCTGAGCACGGATGGCATCGCCGCCCTGAGCACCGACCAGATCACCTCGCTGAGCACCGCTCAGGTGGGGGCGCTGACGACCAGCCAGGTCGCCGCGATCGAAACGGGTGATCTGGCCACGCTGAGCAGCAGCCAGATCCGTGCCCTGAGCTCGGCCCAGATCCGTGCCTTGAGCACCGATCAGATCGTGGCACTCGACACGACCCAGGTGGGCTCGCTGACCAGCGCCCAGGTGGTGGCCCTGCGCACCGACCAGATCGCGGCGATCGAGACCGCCGACGTGGCGGCCCTGGGCACGGCCCAGGTGGCTGCACTCAGCAGCACTCAGGTGGCGGCGCTGAGCACCAATCAGGTGGTCGCGATCGAGACCGCCGATGTGCGTGCCTTGAGCAGCAGCGCCATCAAGGGTCTGAGCACCGACAGCATCGTCGCCCTGACGACCGATCAGGTGTCTGCACTGACCTCGGCCCAACTGGCCGCGATGAGCAGCACCCAGATCGGTGCGATCGAGACGGCTGACATCGCCGCCTTGGGCACCGCCCAGGTGGCCGCCCTCAGCAGCACGCAAGTGGCTGCCCTGAGCACCGACCAGATCGTGGCGATCGAGACCGCCGATCTGAGGGTGATCAGCACGGCCGCGATCCGTGCCCTGAGCACGGATGGCATCGCTGCCCTGAGCACCGATCAGATCTCCTCGCTGAGCACCGCTCAGGTGGGGGCGCTGACGACCAACCAGGTCGCAGCGATCGAAACCGCTGACTTGGCCACGCTGAGCAGCAGCCAGATCCGCGCCCTGAGCTCGGCCCAGATCCGCGCCCTGAGCACCGACCAGATCGTGGCACTCGACACGACCCAGGTGGGCTCGCTGACCAGCACCCAGGTGGCGGCCTTGAGCACCAGCCAGGTGGCCGCGATCGAAACCGCCGATGTG
>NZ_DASUIT010000117.1:0-37682 GCF_036279655.1 Aquabacterium sp.
CGAGGCGCCCGCTTGGTTGATGGAGACAAGGAAGACAGTGATGATGAAGACGAACGCGATGATGCCACGATCTCGCGACAAGCCTCGGACAAACCCGCATCAGGGGCTGACATCGTCAGACGCCAACGCCAGGGCCCCGGCACATCGGCTTCGCGCACCCAGTGATGCACCGTGACGCCACGCTTCTGCAAGGACAAGCGCAAAAGCAGCAGCGACCCCAGGTCCATGCGCACGGTCAGATCGACCGCCTCGCCGTCGGCGTCACGCCAGGGCGAGCTGGACCCGCCGGGCTGATCGGACCAGCGCTCACGCCAGTACAGGCGATGCCACGCTGGCGCTCCCCCGGCCTTCGATGCGGCCACGGACAAGCGCAGCGCACGCCATGCGCTCCACCCCCAGGCCGCCAGTGCTGTCGCTGAGGCCAGCGCCCACCACCACGGGCTGCGGCCCTGCCAGGCATCACGAGCCAGGCTGACCCACCAGCCCACCGCCAGCATGGCCAGCGCAGCCACGGCGCTGCGCCCGAGCGCATGCACCCAGGCCGGCTCGGGTGGCAAGACCCAGGCCGACGCGTCACCGAGCTCGTCGCTCGGGATCACACCCGTTTGAACACCAGGGAGCCGTTCGTGCCACCGAAGCCGAAGTTGTTCTTCAGCGCGATATCGATCTTGAGATCACGGGCCGTGTTGGCGCAGTAATCCAGATCACACTCCGGGTCCTGATTGAAGATGTTGATCGTGGGCGGCGAGACCTGGTGATGCAGCGCCAGCACGGTGAACACCGACTCTACCCCGCCCGCGCCGCCCAGCAAGTGGCCGGTCATGGACTTGGTCGAGTTGACGACCAGGCCCTTGGCACTGTCACCGAAGGCCGCCTTGATGGCATTGGTTTCATTGACATCGCCCAGCGGGGTCGAGGTGCCGTGGGCGTTGAGGTATTGCACCTGATCGGCATTCACACCGGCGTTGCGCAAGGCGTTGACCATGGAGCGACGGGGGCCGTCCACATCAGGCGCCGTCATGTGATAGGCGTCGGCACTCATGCCGAAACCCGCGACCTCGGCATAGATCCTGGCGCCACGGGCCTTGGCATGCTCGTACTCTTCGAGCACCATCACGCCAGAGCCTTCACCCAGCACAAAGCCATCGCGGTCCTTGTCCCAGGGGCGCGAGGCCGTCTTGGGATCATCGTTGCGCGTGGACAGGGCCCGGGCCGAGGCAAAACCGCCAATGCCCAGAGGCGAGACGGTGGACTCCGCACCGCCAGCCACCATCACATCGACATCGCCATACTCGATCATGCGAGCGGCCATGCCGATGCTGTGCAAGCCGGTGGTGCAGGCCGTCACGATGGCCAGATTGGGGCCCTTGAAGCCGCAATGAATGGACACGTGACCGGAAATCATGTTGATGATCGAGGCCGGCACGAAGAATGGAGAAATGCGACGAGCGCCTTTGTCCTTGTATTCCTGGTGCGTGGCTTCGATCAGGGGCAGACCGCCGATGCCCGAACCCACCAGGCAGCCGAAACGCTCGGCTTGCTCGGGAGTCAGGGCTTCGCCGGTCGGCAGACCCGAATCACGGACCGCCTGGATGCTGGCAGCCAGGCCGTAGTGGATGAAGGTATCCATGTGGCGGGCTTCTTTGGCGGGGATGTAATCCTCGATCTTGAAGCCCTTGACCTCACCGGCAAACTGCACGGCCAGGCCAGAGGCATCGAACCGTGTGACGGTATCGATGCCGGACTGACCAGCGATCAGATTCTTCCAGGACTCGTCCACCGTGTTGCCCACGGGTGAAACGAGCCCCAGACCAGTGACGACAACGCGACGACGGGTCATGCTCTGTACAAATATTGGATCGGTAGAGACAAACAAGGCCCCGAGGGGCCTTGTTCACAAGTCGGAGACTCAGGCCTTGACGTGGCCCTTGGCATAGTCGATCGCCAGCTGAACGGTGGTGATCTTCTCAGCCTCTTCGTCGGGGATCTCGATGCCGAACTCGTCTTCCAGAGCCATCACCAGTTCAACGGTGTCCAGGGAATCGGCGCCCAGGTCGGCCACGAAGGCCTTTTCGTTGGTGACTTCCGACTCGGCAACACCCAGTTGCTCGGCAATGATCTTTTTGACGCGTGCTTCGATATCGCTCATGACTCCTCCAGGAGGTGGTAACAAGGGGCAGATTCTACCGGTGGAAACACGACATTTCGGTTTCACCGGCTCCAATCGAATTGAGGCGCCCCAAACAAGGCCTCAATTCATGAACATCCCACCGTTGACGTGGATTTCCGTCCCGGTGATGTACGCGGCGCCAGGCGAGGCCAGAAAGGCCACGGTCTCGGCAATGTCTTGTGGCTGGCCCAGGCGGCCTAGCGGGATCTGCGCCTTCAGCGCGGTGTGCTGCTCGTCCGACAGGGACTTGGTCATGTCGGTGTCGATGAAGCCCGGGGCCACGCAGTTGACGGTGATGTTGCGGCTGCCCAGTTCGCGCGCCAGGGCGCGGGTCATACCCGCCACACCGGCCTTGGCGGCCGCATAGTTGGCCTGGCCGGGATTGCCGCTGGCACCCACCACGGACGTGATGTTGATGATGCGCCCGTGGCGCTGCTTCATCATGGGGCGCATCACGGCACGGCTCAGGCGGAACACCGCCTTGAGGTTGGTGTCGATCACGGCGTCCCAGTCCTCATCCTTGAGGCGCATGGCCAGCATGTCGCGGGTGATGCCGGCGTTGTTGACCAGCACGTGCAGGCCACCATGCTCCTTGATGATGCCGTCGATCAGGGCATCGACCCCGGCGGCATCGGTCACATTGAGCACCACGCCCTTGCAGCCTGCATGGGCCGACAGGGCATCGGAGATGCCTTGCGCACCCGACTCGCTGGTGGCGGTGCCGATGACCCGAAAGCCGCGCTCGGCCAGGGTCCGGGCAATGGCCTGACCGATGCCACGACTGGCGCCGGTGACCAGGGCGATCTGGGGGGAGGTGTTGTCGTTGCTCATGCCAGGATCCCCTTGGCCTCTTGCAGCGAGGCTGGATCAAAAATGGTGGCCGACACCAGGTCGGCATCGATGCGCTTGACCATGCCGGCCAGGACCTTGCCCGGACCGCACTCGATGACATGGGTCATGCCTCGGGCCTTGAGCGCCTGGATGGTCTCCACCCAGCGCACCGGGCCGAAGGCCTGACGGTACAGGGCGTCGCGCAAGGCGTCAACGTCGGCCGGTGTGGCCACGTCGATGTTGTTCAGCACAGGGATGCTCGGCGCCGCAAAGGGCGTCGCAGCCAGTTGCCCCTTGAGGCGCTCCGCCGCGGGCTTCATCAGGCTGGAGTGGAACGGCGCGGACACCGACAGCGGCAGCGCACGCTTGGCACCGGCTGCCTTGAGGATCTCGCACGCCTTGTCGACGGCCGCTTTGGTCCCGGCAATCACGGTCTGCTTGGGGTCATTGAAGTTCACGGCCTCGACGGCCTCACCGGTGGCTGCGACCGCCTCGGCACAACCGGCCTTGACGCCCTCGGCATCCATACCGAGGATGGCGGCCATGCCGCCCGCCCCGACGGGCACGGCATCCTGCATGGCCTGGGCTCGGAAGCGCACCAGAGGCAAGGCATCCTTGAGCGTCAGGGCACCGGCCGCGACCAGCGCCGTGTATTCACCCAGCGAATGGCCCGCCACGATGGCGGGCTGCAAGCCCGTGTCCGCCAGCCAGGCGCGCCAGCACGCCACCCCCGCCGTCAGCATCACCGGCTGCGTGTTGGTGGTCAGATCCAGACGGTCCTTGGGGCCTTGGGCAATCAAGGCCCCCACGTCTTCACCCAGGGCCTCGGAAGCCTCGGCCAGCGTCTCGCGCACGGCGGGGTGGTCGCCCCAGGCGTCGAGCATGCCCACGGCCTGCGAGCCCTGGCCTGGAAACACGAATGCAAATGCGGTCATGTGGTCGTCTCGTGTGATGGAATGTGGATGAGTCAGTAATCGATGAGGGCACCGCCCCAGGTGAAGCCGCCGCCCATGCCCTCGAGCAGCAGGCTCTGCCCGCGGGTCACCAGTCCCTGCCGGATGGCGTGATCCAGCGCCAGGGGGATCGATGCCGCCGAGGTGTTGCCATGCTGATCCACGGTCACCAGCACGCGCTCCATGGGCAAACCCAGTTTGCGCGCGGCGGTCTGCATGATGCGGATGTTGGCCTGGTGCAGGATCAGCCAGTCCACTTGCGTGATGTCACGCCCGGCCAGGGTCAGCACCTCTTCGGTGGTCTCGCCCAGGGCCACGATGGCCTGCTTGAACACGGCCTGCCCTTCCATGCGCAGGAAGGGATCGCCCAGGACCTCACCGCCCGAGATCGTGCCGGGCGTCTTGAGGATGTCGGCGTAGGCGCCATCGGCATGCAGGCAGGAAGCCACGATGCCGGGCGCGGAGGAGACCTCCAGCAGCACGGCGCCCGCACCATCGCCAAAGAGCACGCAGGTGGTGCGGTCCTTGAAATCAAGAATGCGGGAGAAGACTTCAGCGCCAATGATGAGCGCCTTGCGGGCCGCGCCGGTGCGGATCATGGCGTCCGCAATGGACAGGGCATAGATGAAGCCCGAGCAGACGGCCTGCACATCGAACGCCGCTCCTCCCCGGATACCCAACTGGCGCTGGATGAGGCAGGCGGTCGACGGGAACACCATGTCAGGCGTCGAGGTGGCACAGATGATGAGATCCACCTCGGAGGCGGCACAGCCTGCGGCCTCCAGCGCCTGCAACGCGGCCTGGGCCCCCATGCTGCTGGAGCTCATGCCCGGGTCGGCAAAGTGGCGAAAGCGGATGCCCGTGCGTTCCACGATCCAGGCATCGGACGTCTCGATGCCATCGCGGGCGAGCTGGTCGGCCAGGTCCTGATTGCTCAGGCGCCTGGGTGGCAGGCAACTGCCGGTTCCGGCGATTCGAGCATACAGGCGGATGGAGCCTGGCCCGTCCCCGCCGGCAACCTTGGGGGATGGAGTCATGAAGCCGAGGTCAGGCCACGCGTCCGATGGGAGCCGATACGCTCCCGGCGACTGCGCCGCCCGTTGCACCTTGTGAGTTGTCGGGTTCGACACCCTCGCCGGGCAGACTGCCTACGGTGGCCGCGATGCGGTCGTGGACGCGGTCCAGCAAACGATGTCGGGCCGCATCATAGGCTCTTTTCAGGGCCTGCTCGAAAGAGAAGGCATCAGCCGAACCGTGGCTCTTGAAGACCAGGCCACGCAAGCCCAGCAAGGCTGCACCGTTGTAACGACGGTGATCCATGCGCTTTTTAAAGTGAGATAGCACCGGAAGAGCGACGATCGCGACAAGCTTGGTGAACACATTGCGCGTGAACTCCTGCTTGATCACCCCTGCGAACAAGGTCGCGAGCCCCTCTGCCGTCTTCAGGGCGACGTTCCCGACAAATCCGTCACACACGACGAGATCGGTCGTGCCCTTGAAAATATCGTTGCCCTCGACATTGCCGTGGAAATTGATCGCCCCACGGGCCGCTGCCTGGCGCAGCAATTCGCCCGCCTGCTTGATGACCTCATTGCCCTTGATGACTTCTTCGCCGATGTTGAGCAGGCCCACCGTGGGGCTTTCCTTGCCCTCGACCGCGGCCACCAGGGCCGAGCCCATGACGGCAAATTGCAGCAGATGTTCTGCACTGCAGTCCACATTGGCGCCCAAATCGAGGATGGTGGTGTAGCCGTCCTTCTGGTTGGGCATCACCGAGGCGATGGCCGGGCGATCGATGCCCTCGATGGTCTTGAGCACGTAACGCGCCACTGCCATCAGCGCACCCGTATTGCCCGCGGACACGCAGGCGTGCGCACCGGACACGCCTGACGCATCAGGCTTGACTTGGGTGATGGCCACGCGCATGGACGAATCCTTCTTGCGGCGCAGGGCCACCTCGACGGGATCGTCCATGGCGACGACTTCAGAGGCGCTCACCAGGGTGACACGCTCCCAGCCCTTGGCCGGCGCAATGGCCTCGGGCAAGCCCACCAGCAGCAGCTCGGCGTGCGGGTGGGTATCTAGAAAGGCCTTGCACGCTGGCAAGGTGATGGACGGACCATGGTCTCCGCCCATGCAATCCACGGCGATACGCACGGGGCCTTGCAAATCAGGCAGAGAGGACCGAGCCGCCCCTGCCACAGCAGGAGACACGGGGACAGTGGTGGTGCTCATCGGATCAGGCATCCTGTCTCAGGCCACGCGAGCCAGAGCCCAGGCCTGAACAGAGTTTGGGCCGGAAGGCCGACATACATCGGCACGACCAGCCCGAAACGCATGATGACTGGCAAACCAGCCTCATGCCAAATGAATCAGATCACAGGGGCGCAGCCGCGCGGCACCCCGATGCATCTCAGGCGTCAGCCTTGGTCTTGAGGACCTTGCGACCACGGTAGAAACCGGTCGGGCTGATGTGGTGACGCATGTGCACTTCACCGGTGGTGGGCTCCACGCCCGTGCCCGGGGTGACCAGGGCGTTGTGCGAGCGGTGCATACCGCGCTTGGAAGGCGACTTTTTGTTCTGTTGAACGGCCATGTTGGACTCCAGTACTCGGGTTGATGACAACCCGCTTCAGTTCGGCTTGAATTTTGGTCAATCCAGACCAGCAAGTACGCCATGAAATGAACGCAAGCCAGACGACTGACTCAAACCTGCTACCCGGGAAACCATAGATTCTATCACGAGATATTCGCCTTATTCAAGGCAGCAATACCTCCACCCCTGCGATCAGCGCCCCTCTCCCCCCTCGGATTCCCCCTTTTTGAGCTTGGCCAGCACGGCAAAAGGGTTGGGCCGCTGGCCTCGGGGGGGCTCGCCACCGGCCTCGGTCGAGGCATCGGAGACACCCACCTCGGGTGCCTCATCGCCATCGACACCGGGATCCGACACCGACATCAAGGGTTGCTCGGGGCAGGTTTCATGGCGCGGCACCAAGGGTGAGGCCATGATCAGTTCGTCCTCGATCAAGGACAGCAGATCAAAACTGCGACTCAAAGGCAGCACGTCGTCATCCGACTCGGCATCGAGTTCGGCCGCCGCCTTTTCATCCACCACAAAGCGGATCTGACGCTCCAGCGCCACCGGCAGGACGACGGGATGCAGGCAACGCTGGCAAGTCCAGGGCAGATCAGCGTGCGCTGTCAGGTCCAGCCACAACTGAGGACCACCCACACGCTGAGGCACCAGTCGGCCCTGAGCCGTCCAGCTCACAGGGGGAATGCTGTCCTGGGCCACTTCGGGCGCCAGACTGTCGGCCAGGCGGGGCAAGTCGCTCAGGGCCGAAGGCCCCTCCAGCGGGGATTCAGATTCGATGAAAGCCCCGATGTTCAGTTTTCGGGGCGTGAATTGACGCGGTTTCATGGGCGCAGTGTAGGGCAAGGCCGACGCCGGCCTGCTCATGGCGACGACAATAGCGACCATGCTTGACGCGCTCCCCACTGACCTGCCCGCCCTGGTGCTGGGCTCCACCTCCCCATACCGGCGTGAACTGCTGAGCCGACTGGGCCTGCCCTTTCGCGTCCAGGCACCAGAGGTGGACGAGACCCCCGTGGCGGATGAACGCCCGATCGCCCTGGCCCAGCGCCTGGCTCTGGCCAAGGCTCGGGCCGTGGCAGCCTCCTGCCCTGACGACGTCGTGGTCATCGGCTCGGACCAGGTGGCCGACCTGCATGGCCGGCCTTTGGGCAAGCCCTGTCAGCACGATCGAGCCGTCCAGCAATTGCAGGCCATGCGCGGACAGGAGGTGCTGTTCCACACGGCCGTGGCCGTGGTGCGCCGCCATACCGGTTTCGAAGCCGAGGTCATGAGCACGGTGCACGTGCACATGCGGCACCTGAGTGATCAGGAGATCGAGACCTATCTGCGCCTGGAGCAGCCCTATGACTGCGCCGGCAGCGCCAAGTGCGAAGGATTGGGCATCGCCCTGCTGGACCGCATCGACTCCGAGGACCCGACCGCCTTGATCGGCCTGCCACTGATCCCTCTGACACGCCTGCTGCGCGATGCCGGACTGGACCCGCTGCAATGGCATGCACGCGCGCATCCCCACACCTCCGCCCTGAACCACGATTCCGCCCCTACCGCATGACCTCCGATACTCCTCCGACAGGCCGCCTGCTGCTCATCCCCAACACCCTGGATCTGGGCAGCATCCCCGACGGTGCGCCGCAGCCCTCGTTGCATGACACCCTGCCCCTGAGCGCCCTTCAGGCCGCCGCGCGGCTGCAGCACTGGGTGACGGAAAACGCCAAAACCACCCGCGCCCTGCTCAAACGCGTGGATGCGATCGAACCCTTGCGCACACCTTTGCAGCAGTTGGACATCCAGGTGCTGCCCCGCCCCCCCAAGGGCACGGCCGCAGCCATCCCCGATGCCGCCTGGGATGCCTTGCTGGCGCCGGCCCGTGCCGGCCAGGACATCGGCCTGATGTCGGAAGCCGGCCTGCCCGGCGTGGCCGACCCCGGCGCCGGTCTGGTGCTGGCGGCCCATCGCGCCGGCATCGCCGTGTTGCCCATCTCGGGCCCCAGCTCCCTGGTGCTGGCCATCGCAGGCAGCGGCCTGAACGGACAGAGCTTCGCCTTTCAGGGTTATCTGCCCACCGACGCCACACAACGCACGCAGCGCATCAAGGAACTGGAACTGCTCTCGCGCAAGCAGCGCCAGACCCAGTTGGTCATTGAGACGCCCTACCGCAACGACACACTCTTCAAGGCCCTGCTGCAAACGCTGCAGCCCGAGACCCTGCTGTCGGTGGCCTGTGGCCTGACCCTGTCGCCAGGCTGGTGCAAGACCCTGAGCGTGGCGCGCTGGCGACGCCAGGAGGTGTCGTGGCCCGACAACCTGCCCGCGGTGTTTTCCTGGCTGGCCGCATGAGCGGCGCATTCTTGACACAATGCAGATGTTGCACTTGACGAGCCTGATGCAGTGAACACGCCCATCGAATCCTTCCCCCCTGAACACGCCACCGCACCCAGCGATCTCGTCTTGAAGCTGGGCTACGCAGGCCTGATCCCCTTCGTGGGAGGCGCACTGTTCATTTGGCTGCTGGCCGGGCAGGCGGACAACACGCCCTTCGTCTTCGTGGTCGATGCCCTGTCCAAATATGCGGCCGTCGTCATCTCCTTCCTGGGCGGCATGAACTGGGGCATGGTCATGCGCGCCTCGCCAGAGGCTGCTGCCAGCCACACGGTGCATCGCGCCCTGTGGACCGGCATTGCCTACAGCCTGGCCGCCTGGGTGGCCGTGTGCATGCCGGCCCATGCGGGTCTGGTGGTCCATGGTGGGTTGCTGATCGCCTGCTACATCAGCGACCGCAAGACCTACCCTGCCCTGGGCGTGGCCCCCTGGCTGACCTTGCGCTTTCGTTTGACGACACTCGCCAGCCTGAGCTGTTTCCTGGCCGCGGCGCAGATCTGATGTCTGCTGCCCTGACCGCCCGACGGACCTCTCCCTCCCGCGCTGCATGATCGACTACCGCATCGACGTGGGTCAGCCCCACACCCACCGCTACACCGTGACCCTGCAGGTGCGCCAGCCCGGTGCCCAGGTGCGGCTGAGCCTGCCCGTATGGATTCCCGGCAGCTATCTGGTGCGCGAGTTCGCGCGGCATCTGCTCCATCTGCAGGCCAGTCAGGGCGACACGCCCTGCCCCACCCTCCAGCAGGACAAGACCAGTTGGTTGATCCATTGCGCAGGCAACAAGCCGCTGACCGTGCGCTATGAGGTCTACGCCAACGACACATCGGTGCGCGCCGCCTTTCTGGACGCCCGGCGTGGCTTTTTCAACGGCACCAGCGTCTTCCTGCGGGTCGAGGGCCGGGAAACCGAGGCCCACCGCGTGCAGATCGCCCGCTTGCCCAAGGGCTGGAAAGTGGCCACCTCACTGCCATCCATCAAGGTGGATGCGCGCGGCCAGGGCAGCTACGAAGCCCCGGACTACGACGCCCTGGTGGACCACCCCGTCGAGCTGGGCACCTTCTGGCATGGGCACTTCAGCGTGCGCGGCGTGCGCCACGAACTGGTGGTCACTGGGGCCGCCGATCATGCCGATCTGGACCGCGTCCTGGCAGACACCCAGCGCATCTGCGAAGCCCAGATTGCCTTTTGGCACGGCCGCCGCAAGCCCCCGTTCGATCGTTACGTCTTCCTGCTCAATGTGATCGAGGACGGCTATGGCGGGCTGGAGCACCGCGCCAGCACCGCCCTGATCTGCTCGCGTCGCGACCTGCCTCGCCAGGGCCATGCCCAGGCCGGCGACGCCTACACGACGCTGCTGGGCCTGATCAGCCACGAGTACTTCCACACCTGGAACGTCAAACGGCTCAAGCCGACCGAGTTCGCCCCCTACGACTACACGCAGGAGAACTACACGCAGATGCTGTGGTTCTTCGAGGGCTTCACCTCTTACTACGATGATCTCTTCCTGCTGCGCACCCAGCGCATCGATGCACCACACTACCTCAAGCTGCTGATCAAGCCGATCAATCAAGTCCTGGCCACGCCTGGTCGACGGGTGCAGAGCGTCGCCCAGGCCAGCTTCGACGCCTGGACGCGCTACTACCGCCCGGACGAGAACACCGCCAACGCCACGGTGAGCTACTACACCAAAGGCTCGCTGGTGGCCCTGGCGCTGGATCTGTCGCTGCGCCTGGGCCCGCCGCGCGCCGATGGCGCGATCCCCAGCCTGGATGGTGTGATGGCCCGGCTGTGGGCCTTGCAGCGGCCCATCACCCAGGCCGATGTGGCCCAGGTTCTCCACGATGAAGCCACCGCACCGCCGCGCCATGCGCGCGACTGGGGCACCTTGCTCGACCGGTGGGTGCATGGCACCGATGATCTGCCTCTGCAGGACCTGCTGGAGGCCTTTGCCGTCCGCTGGACGGACAAGACGGGATCGGCCAGCCAGCAACTGGGCTTGCGCGCCCATGAGACGCCGCAAGGGCTCAAGGCTCAGTCCGTGATGCATGGCAGTCCGGCCGAACAGGCCGGGCTCAGCGCCGGCGACGAGCTGATCGCCCTGGATGGCTGGCGCCTCAAGCGCCCGGATGATCTGAACCACTTCCACCATGGATCGCGCGAGCAATCCCTCCTGATCTGCCGTGACCAGCGGCTCATGACCCTGACACTGCCCGTCCCAGGCACAGGCACCTCGCCCTGGAATCACACCGTCTTGCTGACGCTCAAGGACGGCGCGCACGATCCTCAGGTCGATCTGGGATTCAACCGCCGCAAGGCCTGGCTGGGCTGCTGATTCATGGCCAGGCAGGGCGATCGCGCGGCTTCACGACCTCGGGCACTGGCCCTGGGTGCCATCATCGCCACCGTGGTGGCGGCGCATGCCCTGCTCACACAGTTCGTGATGCTGCGAATGCAGGAGATGAGCCCGGATCAGGCGCCGACCATCAAGCGCATGGAAGCCTCGCTGGTGGCGGACATGGAGTTGACCGCCCCACCCGTGGTGTCGGCACCACCGGCTGTGCCCACGCAGCCTGTCGCGGCGCCGAGGCCCGCCCCGCGCGCCGCCTCGGCGGCCTCTCGCCCGGAGCCCAAGCCCTCTGCACCCGAGGCTGCCTCCAGCCCCACCGAGCCGGTGAGCGAGCCCATCGCGGTGGCGCTGGCGCCCTCCGCTCCAGCGTCTGCGCCCGAAGCAGCGACGCCCGCAGCGTCGGCCGCCGCCAGTGCGCCCGCCTTCGAGTGGCCACAAGCCACACGGGTCACCTTCAAGATGGAGGGCTATCTGCGTGGCCCCATCTACGGCAGCGCGCAAGTGGAATGGGTCCGTGAGGACATGCGCTACCAGGTCCATGTGGATGCCTATGCCGGGCCCAGCTTTGCGCCCATCGCGTCTCAACGCTGGACGAGCGAAGGCACCATCTCGCCTGACGGACTCACGCCGGGCCGCTTCGAATCGATCAACAAGCTGCTCATCAAGAGCTCTGCGCCCAAGATCGTGACCTTCGACGAGCAGGAGGTGGTTCTCCCCAATGGCGACCGTTTCCCCAAGATGCCGGGTGTTCAAGACCCCGCCAGCCACTACATCCAGATGGCCTACCAGTTCATGCTCAAGCCCGGCCTGCTCAAGGTGGGCAACACCATCGAGATGCCCCTGGCATGGACCAAGAAGCAAGAAACCGTCACCTATGACGTGGACGGAGAGGAGGCGCTCGACACCCCGCTGGGCAAGGTGGACACTTTCCGTCTCAAACCACGCAAGTTCCAGAACTCCAAGGGTGACGAGGTCCTGGCCGACATCTGGATCGCCCCTTCGCTGCAGTACCTGCCGATCCGGATGCTCATCCGTGTGGGCAAGGACAACTACTTCGACATGAAGATGGACAAAGCGCCGCAGCAGGCACCCGGCGGAAGCACCCAGGCACCTCGGGCCGCATCAGATCCACTGTGATCCCAATGTGATCCATATGGGCCCGGCGAATGCTCTGAGCGTCAGCGTGCAGCCGCCGATGCCTTGACCAGTCGCTGCTCGATCACAGGGATGGGTGCGGCGGAAGCCAGGCGGCTGCCGTCTTCAAAGAACATGGCCGGTGTGCCATTGACCCGCAGCTTCTGCGCCAGGGCCAGATTGCGCTGCGACGGCGTATTGCACATGCCGAAGGCTTTGGCCGGCACACGGTCCTGTGTCATCCAGTCACGCCAGGCCTGGGTGCGATCCTTGAGGCACCAGATGGTGTCCGCCTTGGCCTTGGAGTCTTCCCCCAGGATGCCGATCATGAAGGTGTAGATGGTCACATCCTTGAGGTTCACGAAGCCCTTTTCAAGGGCCTTGCAGTAACCGCAGTTGGGGTCGGCGAACACCACCAGTCGACGCTTGCCATTGCCGTTCTTCCAGACCACGGCATCACGCAGGGGCAGATTGTCGAAATCCACCTTGTTGATGTCATCCAGACGCTCCTGTGTCAGGTCGCGCTGGGTGCGGGTCTCCAGGATGTGGCCTTCGATCAGGTGCTCACCCTTGGCGTCTACATAGAAGACGTTCTGGCCCGCACGGATCTCCAGCAGACCCGGGATGGGGGTGGTGCGCAGACCGTCGATGACCGGAAAGCCCTGCATGCGCTGAGCCAGCTTCTGCTTCAGGGCATTGGCCTGCTCGGCGGGCACCTCGCTCTGAGCCATCGACGCCGTCGAGACTGCGCCCATCAGAGAGGCCACCACCATCGGGGCCAGGGCCACCGTCAACTTCGGGAGAAAACGCACAAGCATCCTTTCAGGCGTCGAGGGCGCGGCTCACAAGCCAGCGCTTGACTGGGGTCAGTCGATCCAGCAGACCCATGCCACGGTTGCGAAGTTCCCGCGGCAGGTTCTGGTCATTGGCAAACAAATGCAGCAAAGTATCCGTCAGGCCCGCCATGGCCTGCGTCGGCAACCAGCGGGCACGCGCGTAACGACGCAACACACGCTCGTCCCCGGGTGAACGCCAGGGCTCGCGCTCACGCGACTGCCCCAGCACATCGACGAGCGCATCCACATCGGCCAGCCCCAGGTTCAAGCCCTGCCCTGCCAGAGGATGGACCTGATGTGCGGCATCACCCAGCAAGGCCCAGCCCGGTCCGGTCCAGGTGTCTGCCTGGGCCAGCGCCAGGGGCCAGGACGCCACCTCGGAGGTGAGCGTGAGATCGCCCACGGCCAAAGCGCCTGCAGCATCGCTCTCGCGCAAGGCTTGCTGCAGTTCGGCCTCGAAAGCATGCGGTGGCAGGGCCATCAGCGCTTGCGCGCGCTCCCTGGGCACCGACCAGACCAGGCCGTAGGACGCCCCAGGCGCCGGGTCATTGAAAGGCAGCAAGGCCAGAACGTCTGGCGAGCGGAACCACTGGCGGGCAATGCCTGCATGTGGGCGACTGGCCTTCAGGCGAGCCGCCACACCCCAATGGCCGTAGTCATGACGTGTAAAGGAGACACCCAAAGCACTGCGGGTACCCGAGAACTTACCCTCGCAAATGGCCAGCAGGGATGCGCTCACACCCGCGTTGTCGGGCCCCAGCGGAGGGACTTGGGTCACGTGAGGCGCGAACCGCAAGGCCTCCCCGAGCAGACGTTCAAGCGCCCCTGCATCGACGATCCAGGTGAGCTCACCTACGCACTGTTGCCAGGCCGAGAACGTCAGCCCCCCGCCCTCGTCTCCCTGGATGCGCATCTCGTGCACAGGGGCTGCGTGGGCCTGCAACTGGGGCCACACACGCAGACGCTCAAGCAAGGCAATCGCTCTCGCATTGAGTGCATAGGTACGGATATCGTGTGGGCGCGCCGTCAGGGCCCCAGGCTCACAGGCCCACGCCACCCGCCAGCCTTGCCCGGACAAAGCCAGGGCCAGCGCCCGTGCCACGGCACCGCTGCCACTGACACATACATCGAAAACGGCTGAAGTCATGCGTGGCATTCTAGTGTCATGGCCCCCTCAAGCAAGGGACATCAGGGGTGCGCCCGACAGACAGAGCCCTGCTTTGAATCTACATTTCGCATTTAATGCATCTTTTCGCCATGAATGGCTTGGCCCAAGGCCCGATACGCTGTGACCACGACAACCACCACACACAATCAGGATGACGGCAGCCCCGTGGTGGCGCTGCTCGAGCGCAAGACCACCCTGATTGCACTGGGTATCGGCACCGTCGCGACCCTGATGGTGCACATCGTCGAGACATTGACCCACACGATCGCCGCCCATGACCGTCTGGGGCAACCCTTGCTGGCCCTGGCCCTTCTGGGCCTGTTCCTGCGTCTGCGCTTCAAGCCCGACACGCTGCTGACCACCCAGCGCATGGCCATCCTGACGCTGCAGGTGTACTTCATCATCGGCGTGATCCACCTGAGCTTCTTCAACCTGGACCATGTCGGGCCTTTCTGGATGTCCACCACCTACATGTGGTGCATCCTGATCACCTTGCTGCTGCACATCACCTGGCCCCAGCGGCAAGCCCTGGCCTGGTCCCTGATCCTGCTGACCATCGTCTCCATCCCTCCGGCCCTGAGGGTCATGGATCTGCCCCTGGAGCAATGGGAGGCCGACTATGCGCCACTGATGATCAACGGCATCCTGGTGCATGTGGCCGTGATGCTCAGCCTCCTGGGCGTCTCCCGGCTGCGCCACGGCGTCGTGCGCATCCTGGCGTCGGACGGCCCTGTTGGCCCCTCCGACGCCCGGCATGCACTGGAGCAGTGGATGACGGACAAGACCACGGCCCTGGCTGAAGCTCGCGACTCGGCCGAGGCCGCCTCCCGGGCCAAGAGCCAGTTCCTGGCCGTCATGAGCCACGAGCTGCGCACGCCCCTGCATGCCATGCTGGTGTCGGCCGACCTGCTCGCAGAACGCCCGGAAGGCCCTCTGCCCGAGCGCGAAGCCCGCCTGGTCAGCACCATCCACAACAGTGGCAAGCATCTGCTGGCCCTGATCGATCAGGTGCTGGACCTCTCGCGCATCGAAGCGGGCAAGGTGACACTGGTCAATGAGGTTCTGGACTTGTCCTCCGTCTGTCGCCGGGCCACCGAAGCCGTGCTGCCCATGACCCAGAGCAAGGATCTCTCCCTGAGCCTGCATGTCGACCCGGCCCTGCCACTCCAGAGACGCGGTGACGCTTTGCGTCTGACCCAGGTGCTGATCAACTTGCTGGCCAATGCCTGCAAGTTCACGGAGCACGGCGGGATCCAGTTGAAGGTGTTCGGCCATGCCGATGAGCGGATCGAGTTCCAGGTGATCGACACCGGTCCGGGTCTGAGTGACGAAGCCCAGGGGCGCGTCTTCGAGGCCTTCTACCAGGCCGACCATGACAGCACGCGCCGCCACGGCGGTGTCGGGCTGGGCTTGACCATCACACGCGAGCTGGTCGAGCTCATGGGCGGTGAGCTGGCGCTGGAGAGCCGCGAGGGCATCGGCACCACCGTGCGTGTCATCGTGCCGCTGGCGATCTCCTCCGGGCTCGTCGCCGACCCGGTCGCGCCCCCGTCCCGCGATAGTGCGATTGAAGGGGTTCGTGTGCTGGTGGTGGAAGACGACCCCGTCAACAGCATGCTGGCTTGCGAGGTGCTCAAAAGCGCGAAGGCCATTCCGGAAGCTGTTGACAGTGGCGAGGCCGCCCTGACCTTCCTGCGGGACCATTCCGTGGACCTGATCCTGATGGACTTCCGCATGCCCGGCATGGATGGGCTGGAAGCCACACGCCGCATCCGCGGCGGTGAGGCGGGTCACAAAGCCCGTCTGCTGCCCGTGCTGGGCCTGACGGCCAACGCCTATCTGGAAGACCGCGAACAGTGCCTCGAAGCGGGCATGAGCGACGTGCTCACCAAGCCCATCGAAAGCCGCGCTTTGGTGCGCGCGGTGGCCCAATGGCGGCTCAAACCCGTGACCTCGTAGAATCTCGGCTTACTTCTCCCGAATCGACGAGACCAGACAGGATCGACCATGAGCCTCAAATGCGGCATCGTGGGCCTGCCCAATGTGGGCAAGTCCACCCTTTTCAATGCGCTGACCAAGGCGGGCATCGCCGCTGAAAATTACCCCTTCTGCACCATCGAGCCCAATGTGGGCGTGGTGGAGTTGCCTGACCCGCGCCTCGATGCCCTGGCCCAGATCATCCAGCCTGAGCGCATCGTGCCTGCCATCGTCGAGTTTGTCGACATCGCCGGGCTGGTCGCCGGTGCCTCCCAGGGTGAAGGCCTGGGCAACCAGTTTCTCTCGCACATCCGCGAAACCGATGCCATCGTCAACGTGGTGCGCTGTTTCGAGGACGAGAACGTGATCCACGTGGCCGGCAAGGTCGATCCGATCTCCGACATCGAAGTCATTCAGACCGAGCTGTGCCTGGCCGATCTGGGCACCGTCGAGAAAAGCCTGCACCGCTACAACAAGACGGCCCGCTCGGGCGACAAGGAAGCCCAGGCCCTGGTCAAGGTGCTGGAGAAATGCCAGGCCGCGCTCAACGAGGCCCGACCCGTTCGCTCGGTCGACTTCAGCAAGGAAGAGCTGGCCCTGGTCAAGCCCCTGTGCCTGATCACGTCCAAGCCCGCCATGTTCGTGGGCAATGTGGACGAAAGCGGCTTCGAGAACAACCCCTTCCTGGATCGACTGAAGGAATATGCGGCCAAGCAGAACGCGCCCGTCGTGGCCATTTGCGCCAAGACCGAGGCCGAACTCTCCGAGATGAGTGACGAAGACCGCACCATGTTCCTGGCCGAAATGGGTCAGGACGAGCCGGGCTTGAACCGTCTGATCCGCGCCGCCTTCAAGCTGCTGGGTCTGCAGACCTACTTCACGGCTGGCGTCAAGGAAGTGCGCGCCTGGACCATCCACATCGGCGACACGGCCCCTCAGGCTGCCGGGGTGATCCACACCGATTTCGAGCGCGGCTTCATCCGCGCACAGACCATCGCCTTTGAGGACTTCATCCAGTTCAAGGGCGAACAAGGTGCCAAGGATGCCGGCAAGATGCGCGCGGAAGGCAAGGAATACATCGTCAAGGATGGCGATGTGATGAACTTCCTGTTCAACGTCTGACCGCTGCCCTGCAGGGCAGAAATCGCCAAATGGCAGGGCATCGGTGCGCTTTTCGCCCGATGCTCTTTTTTTTCCGCTCGCACACTGAACATGTCGTACCCGGGTGCTGCGAGCAGTCATGCCGCGCTCAAACCATGATCGCCATCGTTTTGCAGCCAGCGCGCCCCTTCTGACTGACCCACTCGATGGCTGACTGCCGGATTGATGGGGCATTCTCGGGAGGAGAATTCCATGAGTGCGACCGATCTGATGAGACGGTTTTCGATCCGCGCCCGCATGCGCGGCTCGATGGCGCTGGTGCTGGCTCTGCTGGCCCTGCTGGGTGGCACAGGCCTGGTCTGCATGCACCGGATGCAGGGTCTGTACGCCGAATTTCAACATCACTCCGTGTCGGAAACCCGTGCGCTGTCTGATGTGCGAGAGGCCCTCGGGCAGGTGCGTCGCCATGAAAAAGACCTCATGCTGGCCTCAGGACAGCCCAGTGAGATCGAGCGCCACCGTCAGTCCTGGTTGAGCGCCCGGCAGCGACTCGATCAGGCCATCGCACAGATGCTCACCGGTGAAGAAGACGAGGACAACCCGGTGCTGCGCAAGGTGAACGAGCAACTGCAGCCTTATCACCAAGCCATGCTGGCCATGATCCCGCAACTGTCACAGGGCTCGCTCAGCGGCAGCCAGGCGCTGGCGCAATCCCGCGCGATCCTGGCTCAGATCGACCAGATCGACAGCACGACCGAGCAGCTCGACAAGATCCTGCAAGAAGAAGCCCAGCACAGCCAGGACGAGCAGCAACAGGCCCTCGAGACCACGGAAATCCTCTTCATCGGCACCGTGGCTCTGGCCGTGATCGTCGCCATTCCGCTCACCTGGCTCAATGAGGTCAGCATCTGCCAGCCAATCGATCAGGCGCGCGCTGTGGCCCAGCGCATCACCCAGGGGCATCTCTCCGGTCAGATCGACACCCAGGGCAGCGACGAAGCGTCCCAACTCCTGCGCGCGCTGGATCTGATGCAAGCCTCCCTGCAGCGCCTTGTGGGCGAGGTTCGCGCCACGGCAGAATCCATCTCCACGGCGTCGGCGGAAATCGCCACCGGCAACATGGACCTCTCCAGCCGCACGGAGAACACTGCGTCGAGCCTGCAGCAAACGGCCAGTTCCATGGAGCAGCTGACCGGAAATGTGCAACAAAGCGCACAGGCCGCCAGCCAGGCCAATGAACTGGCCACCCAGGCTGCACAGGTGGCCAGCACGGGCAGCGCACTCATGAGCAATGTGGTTTCCAGCATGGCAGAGATCGACTCGGCCAGTCGACGCATCAGCGAGATCATCGCCGTCATCGACGGCATTGCCTTCCAGACCAACATCCTGGCGCTCAACGCCGCCGTGGAAGCCGCGCGCGCCGGCGAGCAGGGCCGAGGCTTTGCCGTGGTGGCCAGTGAGGTGAGGTCTCTGGCGCAGCGCAGCGCCACAGCCGCGCAGGAGATCAAGACGCTGATCCATGCCTCGAGTGAGAAAGTCAGCTCGGGGACGCTGCTGGTCAACGATGCGGGAACGGCCATGGAGCAGATCATGAGCAGCGTCCAGCGGGTCACCAGCGTGATCAGCGAGATCAGTCATTCGTCAGGCGAGCAGAGTTCGGGCATTGTCCAGATCAACCAGGCGGTGAACCAACTGGACCAAATGACCCAGCAGAACGCCGCCCTGGTCGAACAATCGGCCGCCGCTGCAGCCAGCCTCAAGGAGCAGGTTCAGCGTCTCAACGCGTCGATTGACACCTTCTCCGCCTGAATCAGCCCCCCCTGCGGCGAGATGCCGTCGCAAGGGGGCGCTGATTCAGGCTTCAGTTTTTCGGTAAGTGGCCGATAGTGCTTAGAGGTTTCACGTCGACCTGGGCAGCCCCCCTCATCGCCCTTCAACTGACTGCAGCGAGGACATGCATGGACACCGCGATTCAAAACACCCCCACGGCTCAGAGCAACTCGGCCCCTGGCGCCAGCATTTCCCGCCTGGGGGCAGGCCCTTCGGGTCTGGGTCGTGGTCTGGCTCCCAAACAATCCTCTCGCCAATCCAGTGCAGGGCGTGAATTTCTCACGTTCCGGCTGGGTAGCGAGGAGTACGGCATCGACATCCTCAAGGTACAGGAGATCCGCTCCTACGAGCCGCCCACCAAGATCGCCAATGCGCCCTCCTACCTCAAGGGGGTGGTCAATCTGCGTGGCGTGATCGTTCCCATCATCGATCTGCGCGTCAAGTTCAATTGCCTCAACGAGCTGGGCGAGGCCGAGATCAACAGTTTCACCGTGGTGATCGTGCTCAACGTCAAGGGGCGCGTGGTGGGTGCCGTCGTCGACTCGGTCAGTGACGTGATGCAACTGGCCGATCAGGCCATCCAGCCCGCACCGGAGATGAGTGCTTCGGTGATCGACACCTCCTACATCACCGGCATCGCCAATGTCAGCGATCGCCTGCTGATCCTGATGGACATCGAGGCTTTGATGAGCAGCTCCGACATGGGCCTGATCAATTCCCTGGCCGATCACTGAAGCATGGATGGCGGCGCCGGGCGTGCGCCGCGCCACGAGAGGATAAGGAAGTCATGAGTCAATCTGCCACCCACGTCAATACGCCCCAGGGACTCAATGCCGATCAGGCCATGCTGATCGTGATCGGTCTGTACGGTCTCATCGCCATGGCCATCGGATACGAATATGGCCAGATGGGATTGGCCCTGGGCATCTCTCTGCCATTGATCCTGCTGGCGGCAGGCAGTTATGGGCTGTCCAAGGGCAGCCTGTTCACTCGCTGCGTGCTGGCCGCCGTGGCCATGAGCCAGGTGGCGTTGCACATCCAGCTCTCTCGGGGCATGGTGGAGTTCCATTTTGGGGTCTTCGTCACGCTGGCCTTCCTGCTGGTCTACCGGGACTGGCGCCCGATCTTGCTGGCGGCCGGCTTGGTCGCAGTGCACCACATCGCCTTCGATCGGCTGCAACTGGCGGGTGCCCCGGTGTTCTGCCTGCCTCAGGCCCACTTTCCCACCATCCTGATCCACGCGGGTTACGTGGTGCTGCAGACCGCGGTCGAGATCCCCATCGCCGTGGCCATGCAGCGTGGCGCCGTTCAGGGTGACGAACTCCGGCGCATCGCTTCGGCCGCCATGCACGAGGGCAGCGTCAATCTCTCTGTCAATCGCCTGCCGGCCAGCTCGCCCGTGGCGCGGCAACTGCAGGAGGTCTTCTCCCAACTGGGTCAGGCCCTGCATGACGTCCAGCAATCGGTCCACACCATCTCGCAAGCCTCTCAGGAGATTGCGGCCGGAAGCCTCGATCTGAGCGCCCGCACCGAATCCACCGCAGCCAGCCTGCAGCACACCACCTCATCGATGGAGCAACTGACCGGCACGGTGCAGCACAGCGCCGATTCAGCCCGCCAGGCCAATGAGATGGCCAGCGGCGCAGCCCAAGCGGCTCACCGGGGTGGCAGCATCGTCTCGCAGGTGGTGGAGAGCATGTCCGAGATCAACACGGCCAGCCACCGCATCAATGAAATCATCGGTGTCATCGACGGCATCGCCTTCCAGACCAACATCCTGGCGCTCAATGCCGCCGTGGAGGCCGCCCGAGCCGGCGAACAGGGTCGAGGCTTTGCCGTGGTGGCCTCGGAGGTGCGCTCGCTGGCACAGCGCAGTGCCCAGGCCGCCAAGGAGATCAAGACGCTGATCGGTGCATCGACCGAGAAGGTCGAATCGGGCACCCAGCTCGTTCACGAGGCCGGCAGTGCCATGCAGGAGATCGTGGCCAGCGTGCAGCGGGTGTCCGACATCATCAGCGAGATCACGGCCACCACGACCGAGCAGAGCCATGACATCGGTCAGGTCACCCAGGCCGTGTCACAGCTCGATCAGATGACACAGCAGAACGCCGCGCTGGTAGAGCAGTCGGCCGCCTCGGCGGAAAGCCTCAAGGCACAGGCCAATCACCTCTCCAGCATTGTCAGCACCTTCCAGCTGAGCGGCGCGCGCTGATCAGTCGGCCCGGCGCAAGGTGGCCAGCACAGGCCGCTGCAAGAGCCCGCGCAGACTCCACCAGCCCGCCAGCGACACCAGCGCCGCCCCCACGGCTGCACCTGCCAGAGGCCCCCACCAGGGCGGCTGCCAGGGAAACTCGAAGACCTGGGATGCCAGCGCCCCGCCAATGGCCAGCGCCGCGACAGCCGCCAGGCCACCGGCCAGCACGCCCACCAGCAGCAACTCCCGCGTCTGCACCTGCTGCAGATGCTTGCGGCTGGCACCCAGGGCGCGCATCACGGCCCAGTCAGAGGCTCGCCGCTCGCGCGACGACCACAGGCCTGTCAGCAACACCAGCACGCCCGCCGCCAGGGTGAAGACAAAGAGAAACTCCACCGCCGAGATGACCTGGTCCAGCACACGCTGCACCTGGGCCAGCGACTGGCTCACGTCCACCAGGGTGATGTTGGGGTAGCTGGCCACCAGGACCCGGTCCAGACGCCCCTCGTCCTTCACCTGGAAGGCCGAGATATAGGTCACCGGCCAATCGGGCGCCTGTGCCACAGGCGTCATCACGAAAAAGTTCACCCGCATCGACGCCCAGTCCAGCTTGCGCAAGCTGGTGATCTGCCCCACCGAACGTTGCCCGGCCATGTCGAAGGTGAGGCGATCGCCCAGCTTCAGGCCCAGGGTTTTGGCCAGGCCCTCCTCCACACTCAGTTCGCCAGCCGGGTGCCTGGTGGACACATACCGCCCGGCCACCACCTCGTTGTGGCTGGGGGCCTGGGCCGCATGGCTGAGATTGAACTCGCGGTCCACCAGACGCTGGGCACGCTCCTCGGCATAGTCCTCGGGCTTGACCGCCTTGCCGTTGATCTCGATGAGGCGAGCGCGGGCCATGGGATACCAGTCAAATCGCTGGATGCCACTGGTGCGCAAGTCCTTCTGGAAGGATTCGACCTGATCGGGCTGGATGTTGATGACAAAGCGGTTGGGTGCGTCCGGCGGCGTGGACTGCCGCCAACTGGCGATCAGGTCGGTGCGGATCAGGATCAGCAGGAACACCGCCAGCAGACCCAGGGACAAGGCACACACCTGGGTGACCGTGGCCATCGGTTGCGCCACCAGGGTCTGACAGGCCTGACGCCACACCACCGAGGCCGCACGACCGGCTGCACTGTTCAACCAGCGCCGCACGGCGACCAGGATCAGCGCGGCGATGCCCGCCAGCACCAGCACAGCCGCCGCCATGCCGCCCAGCGCGATGCCGGCCATCTTGGCGTCACGCACCACCAGGGTCAACAGCAACACCATGGCCAGCACACCGCCCAGCAGCACCGACACGGAGGCCACTTTGGGCACCCCCAGTTCACGCCGCAGGACGCGCAAGGCCGGCACTTGCGCCAGTTGCAACAAGGGCGGCAGACCGAAACCCAGGGTCAGGGTCATGCCCACGCCCATGGCCAGCATCACCGGCCACCAGCCTGGCAGGGGCAGATCCACCTTGACCAGATCGGCCAGCAGCCACACGAACACCTGATGGAACAAGGCACCGGCCAGCAGCCCCAGTAAGGAAGCCAGCAGGGCCACCACCGTCAGCTCGATCACATAGGCCTGGATCATGGCGCGCTGCGACACCCCCAGCACCCGCAGCAAGGCGCAGTCATCCAGTCGCTGCAGCGCAAAATCGCGTGCCACCATGGCCACCACCACGGCCGCCATCAGGGCCGCGAGCAAAGCCACCAAGCGCAGGAACAGGCCCGCGCGATCGATGGTGGAGCGCATCTCGGGACGGCCGTCGTCCAGGGTCTCGACCCGCACGCCGCGCAGCCGCGTGGCATCGTCACGGGCCTGCTGAGTGAAGGCCTTCACGCGGGCATCGTCTCGCGCCGCGCCCATGCCCCTGGGGGCAGGTCCGGGTAAGGCCGCTGCATCCCCGGCACGCGGTGCGCCCGCCACCAACAAACGCCAGGTCACCCGGCTGGCTGGCTGCACCAGACCCGTGGCCGGAAGATCGGACGCATGGAGCATGACGCGCGGCGAAAAGCTCACAAAGCCGCCCCCTCGGTCAGGCTCCGTGGCGATGACGGCGGCAATGGTGAACGAGGCATCCCCCAGCCAGAGCGGGTCACCCACATTCAGGCGCAATGCCTGCAACACACCGGGGTCGACCCACACCGTGCCCGGCTGCGGCCCCCCTGCAGGCGCGAAACGTTCATGGGCCAGGCGCCCATCGGGCATCCACTGCCCCAGGGTCAGGCGCCCCCGCAAAGGGTAGCCCTGGTCCACTGCCTTGACCGCCACCAGGCGTGTTTCTCCGCCTTGCGCGTCGGGCGCTCGGGCCATGCTGGGGAAAACCGCCGTCGTGCTGGTGCGCAGACCGGCCTGCCGGGCCGACTGCGCCAGAGACTCCGGCAGGCGCTGGTCACCCACCACCACCACGTCGGCCCCCAGCAACTGGGCGGCATCACGCTGCAGGCCACGCTCGATGCGATCGGCAAACAGCCCCACCGATGACAGCGCCGCCACCGCCAGCGCCACGGCCAGCCACAGCCAGCGCAAGGTGCCCGAGCGCAGATCGCGCCACAACTGCTGCCATACCCACGAACCCATGTGTGATCACCTCATGTCATCCAGGTGCAACGGCCCTGGCCAAAGACGGCGTCTGGCGATATGCTCACCCGGCGACTTGCCCCGCAGTATGCCTACTCGGGCCCGGTCACGCTTGAAGCCATGCATACCGCCCCACTGCCCTCACTGTATCTGTCGCACGGATCCCCCATGATCGCGGTGGAGGACAGCCCGACCCAGCGTTTTTTCAAGCAGTTGGGGCCGGTGTTTGAGTCATGCTTCGGTCGCCCACGCGCCGTGGTCATCATGAGCCCGCACAGCATGAGCCGCACACCGGTGGTGCTGGGCGCCGCACGGCACGGCACCCTCCATGATTTTGGAGGCTTCCCGGAGGCGCTCTACCAGGTGCAATACAACGCACCCGGTGACACCGCCCTCGCCCAGCGGGTGAGCGAATTGCTGAGCCACAGTGGACACCCCATGCCCTGCGTGCCCGAAGGGGGGCTGGACCACGGCATATGGACGCCGCTGATGCACCTGTGGCCTGATGTGTCCATGCCGGTGGTCCCCGTGATGTTGCCCGCTCTGGCCGGGCCCGTCGAATTGCTGCGCATGGGGCAGGCGCTGGAACCGCTGGCCCATGAGCAGGTGCTGGTGATCGGCTCGGGCAGCCTCACGCACAACCTGCATCGCGTGTTCGCAAGCGCCATGCCTGCGGTGGATGCGCCGGAGGCGGGTGACTGCGCTGCCTTCCGACGCTGGGTGCACCTGCAGGCGCAGGACCTGAATTGGCAGGCCCTGCTGGACTGGCGTGCCCAGGCGCCCCATGCCCTGGCCATGCACCCGACCGACGAACACTGGCGGCCTTTCTATTTCGCAGCCGGGGCTGCGGGTCAGCACCCCGATGCCCGACGCATCCATGCCGATGTCGAGTTTGGCTGCCTGTCCATGGATGCTTATGCCTTCGGCCCCTCAGCCGCCCGTCTGCTGCAAGCGCTGAGGCCCTGATCCTTCAGTGGGCAAAACGCTCGAAGGTCTGATCGAGCTGGGCGATCCAGGCGGCCTTGGCGGACGCCGGTGCAAAGCTGGCCTCGAAGCTGTTGCGCGCCAGGGTGTAGGCGGCCTGCGCATCGAGCTTCAGAGCGTCGAAGGTTTCCAGGAAGTTCTGATTCAGGTAGCCACCAAAGTAGGCGGGATCATCCGAGTTGATGGTGACCTTCAGGCCTGAGGCCAGCAGATCCTTGAGGTTGTGATCGGCAAGGGTCTTGAAGACACACAGCTTGACGTTGGAGAGCGGACACACGGTAAGCGCCGTGCCCTGGCGCGCCAGGCGTTGCACCAGGGCCGGGTCTTCGACACAGCGCACGCCGTGGTCGATGCGCTCGACCTGCAGCACATCCAGGGCGCTGATGATGTAGGCAGGTGGACCTTCCTCGCCCGCATGGGCCACCAGGTGCAGACCCAGCTCCTTGCAACGGGCATACACCCTCGCGAACTTCTCGGGCGGGTGGCCACGTTCACTGGAATCCAGGCCCACGCCGATGAAATGCTCACGATAGGGCAGCGACTGCTCCAGGGTGGCCAGGGCGGACTCTTCCGGCAGGTGACGCAGGAAGCACATGATCAGGCTGGCGCTCACGCCCAATTCGGTGTGGGCGCGCTGGCAGGCGCTGCTCAGGCCCTGGATCACGACTTCGAAGGGCACGCCCCGGTCGGTGTGGGTCTGAGGGTCAAAGAACATCTCGGTGTGGCGCACGTTCTCGTCACGGCAGCGCAGCAGGTAGGCCCAGGCCATGTCGTGGAAGTCTTGCGTCTTGAGCAGGACCGAGGCGCCGGCGTAGTAGATGTCCAGGAAGCTCTGGAGATCGGTGAAGGCATAGGCTGCCCGCAGGGCCTCGACGCTGGGGTAGCTCAGGGCGACGCCATTGCGCTGCGCCAGGGCGAAGATCAGTTCGGGCTCGAGCGAGCCTTCGATGTGCATGTGCAGTTCGGCCTTGGGCATGGCCTGAAGCAGCTCGGGCAGGCGATCGGCAGCGATGGAGGCGAAGGGCAGCGTCATGGTATGGATCGGGGTGATGGGTGGCCTCATCACTCTAGCAAAGGATGCGACTGGGTTTGAGCGTTTTGGCGTGAGAGCGCAGGGCTGGGTCGGCGGGGGCCGGCAGGCCAGGCTTCAAGTGGGTGGTCCCGCTGCGCGGGACTGCCTTGCGGTGCTCGGCGAGAGGCAGCGTTGGCGAACTCACTGCGCGCCCTTCAGGCGCTCCGTTCAAACAACGCCAACGGGTCAGTGGTGGATGCGTGCTGCGCACGCCTGCCTCCCGCCTGCGCGCCTCCAGCACCCACACAGGCGCCCAGCCTGCCGGCCCCCGCCGCCCTTGGTCGCCCTGCTGGTGGCATGCATAGGCCCAGGGGCCAGGGCATGCGGCGGCTGATGCGATATGGCACAGGTGGCCGATCCTTGAGCGCGCCAGGGATGGCATGCCGCCACGGGCTCGTCGCACACCACCAGTGGGGCGACCCAAGGGCCGAGGGGGCCTGTTGGCCGGGCGCCTCGGGGGCGCCGAGCAGCGGAGCGTTGGGGTGGGCGCGCGCAGCGCGCATCAAGAACTGACTTGTCGGGGTTGTCCGAGCGCAGCGCCTGTGGGCGCGAAGCGAGTTCCCCGACGCCACCCCGACGTGAGCAGCGCAGGTGTGTCCCGCGCAGCGGGACCGCCCCCGTGAAGCCCGGACGACAGGCACCCTCGGCCCGCGCCCCACGCTCCCCGCAAAAGCGCCCCCAAAACCTCACTTGCTGGAAGGCACCGTCCCATCCACGCCCTTGACGTAGAAGTTGATGCCGCCAAGGAACTTGTCATCCGCCACCACATCCTTGGCCAACACCTCCTTGCCATCCTGCCCCACGATGGGCCCCTTCCAGATCACGAAGCTGCCGTCCTTCAGGCCAGCCTTGACACCCTCGACCTTGGTCTTGAGCTCGGCCGGCACGGCATCAGAGACCGACACCAGATCGATCGCACCTTCCTTCACGCCCCACCACACGCCACCCGTCTTCCAGGTGCCCTCCAGCGCATCGCGCGTGGCCTTCACGTAGTAAGGCCCCCAGTTGATGATGGCCGACGCCAGGTGCGACTTGGGGCCGAACTTGCTCATGTCCGAATCCCAGCCAAAAGCGTACTTGCCCGCCTTCTCGGCCGTCTGCAGCACCGCGCTGGAGTCGGTGTTCTGGAACAGCACGTCTGCCCCCTGGTTCAGCAGGCTCTGCGCGCCTTCGGTCTCCTTCGGAGGATCAAACCAGGCATTGACCCACACCACCTTGGTCTTGATCTTGGGGTTGACGCTCTGCGCGCCCAGGGTGAAGGCGTTGATGTTGCGGATCACCTCGGGGATGGGAATGGAGCCCACCACGCCCAGCGTGTTGGACTTGGTCATGCCACCCGCGATCACGCCCGCCATGTAGGCACCTTCATAGGTGCGCGAGTCATAGGTGCGCATGTTCTCGGCCGTCTTGTAGCCCGTGGCGTGTTCGAACTTCACGGTCGGGCTGTCGGCCGCCACCTTGAGCATGGGCTCCATGTAGCCGAAGGTCGTGCCGAAGATCAGGGTATTGCCCTGTCCCACCAGATCACGGATCACGCGCTCGGCCTCGGGCCCCTCGGGCACCTTCTCGACAAAGCTGGTTTTGACCTTGTCGCCGAATTCCTTCTCGATGGCCTGACGCCCCTGATCGTGGGCGTAGGTCCAGCCTGCATCGCCCACCGGGCCCACGTAGGCAAAGGCAATGTTCAGCGGGCCTGTGGCGGCCACGGAGGCGGCAGATGCCGCCTCGGACGCAGCCGCGGGGGCCTCCTCCTTCTTGCCACAACCCACCAGGGCGGCGGTCACGGCCAGGCTGGTCCAGCCAGCCATCTTGAGCAAGGTGCGCTTGGACAAATCAGAACTCATGGCATCTCCAAGGTGTGAAAAACAGCGTGTCAACAAAAACGGTATACAAAAACAAGCAAGGATGATGCCGTTTCAGGCACCCGGATGGAAGGGCTTGCCCAGAGACGCCGGCATGTTGAGGCGGATCCAGGTCGGGTTGCGTGAGATCAGCACCAGCACCACGATGGTGGCCAGGTAGGGCAACATCGTCAGCCACTGGCTGGGAATGTCGACGCCCTGCCCCTGCAGATGAAACTGCAGCATGGTCACACCACCGAACAGATAGGCTCCCAGCAGCACCCGTGCCGGGCGCCAGGTGGCAAAGGTGGTCAGCGCCAGCGCGATCCAGCCCTTGCCCGCCACCATGCCTTCCACCCACAAAGGCGTGTAGACCACCGAGATATAAGCCCCAGCCACACCGCACAAGGCGCCGCCCGTCATCACGGCCGCCAGGCGGATGGGACGCACGGCGTAGCCCAGGGCATGCGCCGATTCGGGCGATTCGCCCACGGCGCGCAAGACCAGACCGGCACGCGACTTGAGCAGCATCCAGGCCAGCCCCGCCGCCAGCGCCATGGCCCCATAGACCAGCGGATGCTGCTTGAACAGCGCCACCCCGACAAAGGGCAGGTCCGACAGCACAGGGATCTCGAAATGCGGGCGCTCGGGCAAGCGCTCCTGTGTGTAGCGGATGCCCGCAAACGCGCTCACCCCAGCACCAAAGAGGCTCAGTGCCAGCCCCGTGGCGTATTGATTGGTGTTCAGCCAGATCACCAGCACACCAAAGAGCAGGGCCAGCGCCGCCCCCGCGGCCGCACCAGCGGCAAAGGCCAGCCCATCACTGCCGGTGTGTACCCCGGTGGCAAAACCGGCCACGGCCGCCACCAGCATCATGCCTTCCGCCCCCAGATTGACCACGCCCGAGCGCTCGTTGATCAGCAAGCCCAGGGCCGCCAGGGCCACCACGGTGCCCGCATTGAGGGTGGCGGCGATCAGCAGCGCCAGGGAATCCGCAGTCAGACCGGTCATTTGGAGCCCACCCAGCGCAAACGTTGATGGATGAAGGTGTCACAGGCCAGCAGCGCAAACAGCAGCAGCCCCTGGAAGACACCCGTGATGGCCTTGGGCAGGCCCAGGCGCGACTGCGCCAGCTCACCCCCGATGAAGAACATGCTCATCAGCACCGCCGACAGCACGATGCCCACCGGATGCAGGCGCCCCACGAAGGCCACGATGATGGCCGCAAAGCCATAACCCATGGGCACATAGGGCGTGAGCTGTCCTTGCGGCCCAGCCACATCCAGCGCACCGGCCAGGCCCGCCATGCCACCTGACAAGAGCAGCCCCGTCCACAGCGCCCGGCGCGACGAGAACCCGGCATAGCGGGCCGCCGCCGGTGCCAGGCCACCCACCTGCAACTGGAAGCCCGCGTAGGTGCGGAACAAGAACACGGTGAAGGCGGCCACCGCCACCAGGGCCACGATCACACCGGCATTCATGCGAAAGCCCTCGATCAGCTTGGGCACCCGGGTGGACTGCAAAAAGGTGATGGTCTGCGGAAAGTTGTAGCCCTGAGGGTCCTTCCAGGGGCCATAGACCAGGTAGCTCAGAAACATCTCGGCCACGTAGACCAGCATCAGACTGACCAGGATCTCACTGGCATTGAAGCGATCTCGCAGCGCCGCCACCACGCCCGCCCACAGCATGCCTCCCAGCACCCCGGCAGCCAGCACAGCGATCACGATCCAGGCGCCCGTATCCGGCGTGGCGCGCATGGCCACTCCCCCAGCCGCCACTGCGCCCATGATGAACTGCCCCTCGGCGCCGATGTTCCAGAGATTGGCTCGAAAGCACACCGCCAGGCCCAGCGCGATCAGCACCAGGGGGGTGGCCTTGAGGCTCAACTCGGCCAGGGCATAAGGGCTCTTGAGCGGCTCGATGAAAAACATCTGCAAGCCGGCCAGCGGGTCCTTGTCCAGCAGCACGAACAGGCCCACACCGATCAGCACCGTGATCACCAGGGCGATCAAGGGTGAGGTCAGCGACAGCAGGCGCGAGGGGGCCGGGCGGGGCTCAAGCTTGAACATACGCGCCCTCCTGCATCCACAGGCCACTCATCCACGAGCCGATCAGCTCGACCGTGGCCTCGGCCACATCGATGCTGGGCGACAGGCGGCCCTGGGACATCACCATCAGGCGATCGCTGATCTCGAACAATTCGTCCAACTCCTCACTGACGACCAGCACGGCGCAACCCGCATCCCGCAGGGCCAGCAATTCACCGCGGATTTGCGCGGCCGCGCCCACATCCACGCCCCAGGTCGGCTGGGACACCAGCAACACCTTGGGCTCAGCATCGATCTCGCGGCCCATGATGAACTTCTGCAGATTGCCGCCCGACAAGCTGCGCGCCAGGGCCTGTGGCCCGCCAGACTTGACCTTGTAGCGCTCGATCAGCTCCTGCGCCATGGCCCGCACGCCATGCACCCGCAACCAGCCCCCGGGGCCGATCGCGTCCGTGCGTGTGAGCAAGGTGTTGTCGGCCAGGCTCATGGTGGGCACGGCCCCACGCCCCAGGCGTTCCTCAGGCACGCTGTGCAGGCCCAGCTTGCGGCGCGCACGCGGTGAGGCCCGGCTCACGTCGTGTTCAAACAGTACGATGCGCCCCGGCGCCGCCCGCGTGTCCTCTCCGCTCAGAGCGGCCATCAGGGCCTGCTGCCCATTGCCCGACACCCCGGCAATGCCCAGGATCTCGCCCGAGCGCAAGGTCAGATTCACATCACGCAGATCGACACCGAAGGGATCCTGACGGGGCAGATCCAGGCCTCGCGTCATCAGGGCCACCTCACCCAGGGTGGGGCGGCTGCGCACCAGCTCGTGGGGATCCGTGCCGATCATCAGGCGCGAGAGACTGGCATTGGTCTCCTGGCGCGGGTCGACCTCACCGGTGACCTTGCCTGAGCGGAGTACCGTGCAACGATGGCACAGGGCCCGGATCTCATCGAGCTTGTGACTGATGTAGAGGATGGAGCAGCCCCGGTGCGCCAGTTGCCGCAAGGTGTCGAACAGCTTGTGGACGGCCTGGGGCGTCAGCACCGAGGTGGGCTCATCAAGGATCAGCAATTCAGGGTTGGTCAGCAGCGCCCGCACGATCTCGACCCGCTGGCGCTCGCCCACGCTCAGCGAATGCACCGAGCGTGCGGGGTCCAGCTCCAGCCCATAGTCGCCCGACACGTCGACAATGCGCGCGGTCACATCGGCCAGCGACATCTGTTTGTCCAGCCCCAGCCAGACATTTTCGGCCACCGTCAGGGTGTCGAACAAGGAGAAGTGCTGGAACACCATGCTGATGCCCAGAGCACGTGCCTCCTGGGGGGAGCGGACCACCACCGGACGGCCGTTGAAACAGACCTGACCGGAGTCGGCCTTGACCGCGCCGAAGATGATCTTCATCAGCGTGGACTTGCCCGCGCCGTTTTCGCCCAGCACGGCATGGATCTCGCCGGGCTCGACCTTCAGGCTGATGTTGTCGTTGGCACGCACCCCGGGGTACTGCTTGCTGATGTGCTTGAGTTCGAGCCGGTGGGTCATGGGTTCACGGTGTTCGATCAGGGCCGGATCAACCGGGGCGACGGTAGCGTGTCTGCCCCGCCACCAGGGTGCTGACCAGATTGCGGTCATCGCCCAGCGTCATCCAGGCAAAGACACGTTCGTGCAAGCTCGATGCCAGGCTGTCGCGGTGGCGGGCCACCTCGCCCACAGCCAGATCCCAGATGGTCAGGTCGGCCATCAAGCCCGGCTCGACACGCCCGATCTCGTCATCCAGGCCCAGGTGCCGCGCCGCCCCGCGCGTGGCGGTGTACAAGGCCTTCCAGGCGGTCAGGCGCTGCCCCTGCAGGGCCTGGATCTTGTAGGCATCGTGCATGGTGCGCAGCATGGACAGGCTGGTGCCCCCACCCACATCACTGGCCAGGCTCACGGCCACACCGGCGTCCTCGGCCTGACGCCAGTTGAACAGCCCGCTGCCCAGAAAGAGGTTGGACGAGGGGCTGTGCGCGATCTGCGCGCCATGCTCACGCAACACCGCACGGTCATCGTCATCCAGCCAGATGCCATGGGCCAGCACGGCCCTGGGCCCGATCAGACCATCGCGGTCATAGACATCCAGATAGCTGCGTGCATCGGGGAACAACTCGGCCACCCAGCGCACCTCATCGCGGTTCTCTGCCACATGGGTCTGCATGTAGACGCCACCGTGGTGCTGGCACAGGCGCCCTGCCATGGCCAGTTGCTCGAGCGTGCTGCAGGGCGCGAACCGCACCGTCACGGCAAAGGCCTGTCGATCGCGGCCATGCCAGCGGTCGATCAGGTCCAGGCAGTCACGCTCGGCCTGATCCACATCGTCGAGCAGGCCTTCGGGCGCGTGGCGGTTCATCAGCACCTTGCCGGTGATCAGGCGCATGCCCGCATCGGCCGCACGGCGGAACAAGGCTTCGGCGCTGACCTTGTGCACCGTGGGGAACACCACCGCGCTGGTGGTGCCGTGGGACCACAGCGCCCGCAAGAAGCGCTCTGCGCCCTGATACGACACCTGGGGGTCCGCATAGCGGCGCTCCGCCGGGAAGGTATAGGTATTGAGCCAATCCAGCAACTCGGTGCCAAAGCTGGCGATCACATCCAGCTGCGGGCAATGGACATGGGTGTCGATGAAGCCCGGCAGGATCAGGCGCCCCCGGTGATCCTCGATGGGCACCCCCCGCCATTCGGGCGGCAGGGATTCGCTGGCAGGCAGCACCGCCTGAATGCGCCCCCCGGCCAGCAGGACCAGGTGGTCGACCCGATAGCGCGGCCCAGCCCCCTCATCGGGTGCGGCAAAACCTGGATCCTGGACCAGGTCCAGCACATCGCCTCGCAGGATGCGGGCATCACGGTCAGGCGCGATCGAAGTGTCAAGCATGCAGGCGTTCCGTCGTCTGGGCCATGGTAGTTCATCGGGCAGGGCGTCCTGTCCGCAGACACCCTCAGGCCATGCAACTGTTGCGCCAATCGTATACAAAATACATCGCTGCGGTGTCGGGCATCCTGTTCAGCGGTACGCTGTGGCTGGAACGATGCTTGCTGGAGCACAGGTGTGAATCCCCCCCCAAACTCCCCCCCGACAGACTGCACCAATGCGGTGCCCCGCCCCGTGCGTTTTGTGCACCAGGGTCAGTTGAAGCAGGTGGCCGATCTGCCCCCCACCACCACGGTGCTGCAATGGCTGCGCGAGCACGCCCGCTGCACCGGCACCAAGGAGGGCTGCGCCGAAGGCGACTGTGGCGCCTGCACGGTCGTGCTCGGGCAGCCCGACACCTCGGCACCGGGTGGCATGCGCCTGCGCACCGTCAATGCCTGCATCCAGTTCCTGCCCACGCTGGACGGCCAGGCCTTGTTCACGGTCGAAGATGTCAGCGCCCTCAACGGCGATCAGCCTCACCCCTGCCAGCAGGCCCTGGTGAGCTGCCATGGCTCGCAATGCGGCTTCTGCACCCCCGGCTTCGTGATGTCACTGTGGGATGTCTATCAACGCCATGAGCAGGCCCCCTCCCGCGCCGAGCTGGCCGATGCCCTGGCGGGCAACCTCTGTCGCTGCACCGGCTACCGCCCCATCCTTGAGGCGGGTGAGCGGATGTTCGATGCGCCCCGCGCACCGCTGGACCTGAGCGCGGCACTTGGCGCCCTGCAGGCCCTGGGTGACGACCCTGCGCCCTTCATCTACGAAGCCCGCGATGCGGTCGACCCCGATCGGCGAGTGCGCTTCATCGCGCCCCGCACCCTGGACGATCTGGCCCACTGGCGCACCACCCTGCCCCAGGCCCGGCTGGTGGCCGGCGCCACCGATGTCGGCCTGTGGGTCACCAAGCAGCTCCAGTCCCTGGGCGACATCCTCTACCTGGGCCGCATCAACGAACTGCAGGCCATCGTGCTTGAAGAAGGACGGGGCGAGCACCCGGAGCCCCCCCAAGCCCTGCTGATCGGCGCAGGCGCCTCGCTGGAAGCAGCCTGGAGCACCCTGACCCACCATGTGCCCGCCCTGGGCGAGATCTGGCGGCGCTTTGCATCGCCCCCCGTGCGGCATGCCGGCACCCTGGGTGGCAACATCGCCAATGGCTCACCGATCGGCGACAGCGCCCCCGTTCTGCTGGCCATGGGCGCCGAGATCGTGCTGCGACAAGGCCAGCACACCCGCACCCTGCCCCTGAGCCACTTCTACCTGGACTACATGAAAAACGCGCTGCAGCCCGGTGAATTCGTCCAGGCCCTGCGCGTGCCGCTGCTGGCGCCAGGCCAGTCCCTGCGGGCCTACAAGATCAGCAAGCGCCGCGACAGCGACATCTCCGCCGTCTGTGCCGGCCTCTGGCTGGACCTCGATGGCGAGCGCATCCGCGATGCCCGCGTGGCCCTGGGCGGCATGGCCGCCACGGCTCGGCGTGCACCGCTGACCGAGGCCGCGCTGATCGGCCAGACCTGGAGCGAAGCCACCTTGCGCCAGGCCCAGAGTGCGCTGCACCAGGACTTCACGCCCCTGAGCGACATGCGCGCTTCGGCCGACTACCGCCTGACCGTGGCCTGCAACCTGCTGGAGCGCTGGTGGCTGGAAACCCGCCCCAGCGATGCCCTGCCCGCCTCGGTGGTGCAGGTCTGGCCCGCGTCGGCCTGAGACGCCCGGGAGCCATCGTGAACCATCCCATCGACATGCCCATGCCCGCGAGCACCGCCACCCCGAGCCCCCAGGGTGAAGCGGGTCGCCCCCTGCCCCACGAATCCGCCCACCTGCACGTCAGCGGCCGCGCGCCCTACACGGACGACATCCCCGAGGTGATCGGCACCCTGCATGCCGCCCTGGGGCTGTCGCCTGTGGCCCATGGTCGCCTGCTGGGCATCGACACGGACGCCCTGCGGGCCTTGCCTGGCGTGGTCGATGTCATCACCGGAGCCGATCTGGTCGGCGTCAATGACTGCGGCGCCCTGGTGCATGACGACCCCATCCTGGCCGCTGAGCTCGTGCACTACCTGGGCCAACCCGTGTTTGCCGTGCTGGCCACGGACCGCGACAGCGCCCGTCGTGCGGCGGCACGTGCTGCCCAGGTGATCCGCATCGACCCTCTGCCCGCCCTCCTGACCCCGCAGGAGGCCCACGCTGCCGCCCGCTACGTGGTGCCCCCCATGCACATGCAGCGGGGGGATGCCGCCCAGGCCCTGGCCCAGGCGCCACACCGGTTGCACGTGCGTGTCCAACTGGGTGGGCAGGAGCACTTTTACCTGGAAGGCCACGTCTCTTATGCCCTGCCCCGCGAGGACCAGGGTATGTTGGTGTACTGCTCCACCCAGCACCCCAGCGAGATGCAGCACGTCGTGGCCCACACCCTGGGCCTGCACGCCCACCAGGTGCAGATTGAGTGCCGCCGCATGGGGGGCGGCTTCGGTGGCAAGGAATCGCAATCGGCCCTCTTTGCCTGTGTGGCCGCCTTTGCCGCCCGCAAGCACCAGCGCCCCGTCAAGCTGCGCCTGGACCGTGATGACGACATCATGATCACCGGCCGCAGGCACTGCTTCGAGACAAAAATCGACCTGGGGCACGACGATCAGGGCCGCATCCTGGCAGCCCAAGCCGAACTGGTCGCCCGCGCGGGCTTCTCCGCCGACCTGTCAGCCCCGGTGATGGCCCGGGCGCTGTGCCACTTCGACAATGCCTACTGGCTGCCCCATGTGGACTTGCACGGCTACTGCGCACGCACCAACACGCAGAGCAACACAGCCTTTCGGGGCTTTGGCGGCCCCCAGGGCGCCTTTGCCATCGAGTACGCCATCGACACCATCGCCCGCCGACTGGGACGCGATGCGCTGGATGTGCGCCTGGACAACCTCTACGGCACCGATGCCCATAACGTCACCCCCTACGGGCAGGTGATCCATGACAATGTGCTGCGCCCCCTGATCGACGAACTGGTGGTCAGCGCCGACTACCGGGCGCGCCGCCAGGCCGTGGCGGCCTTCAACGCGGGCAGCCCCGTGCTCAAGAAAGGCCTGGCGCTCACGCCGCTCAAGTTCGGTATCTCCTTCAATGTGGTTCACCTCAATCAGGCCGGCGCCCTGGTGCACATCTACAGCGATGGCAGCGTGCTGGTCAACCATGGCGGCACAGAGATGGGCCAGGGCCTCAACACCAAGGTAGCCCAGATGGTGGCGCAGACCCTGGGGGTGGGCCTGCAGCGCGTTCGCGTCACGGCCACCGACACCCACAAGGTGGCCAACACCTCGGCCACGGCGGCATCCACCGGCACGGACCTCAATGGCAAGGCGGCCCAGGCCGCCGCGCAAACCCTCATCGATCGGCTCACCACCTTCCTGGCCGCAACGCACCAGGTGCCACCCGAATCCATCCGCTTTGCGCAGGACCAGGTGCAGGTGGGCACTCAGCACCTGAGCTTCGAGCAGGTGGTCAGCGCCGCCTACCTGGGCCGGGTCCAGCTGTGGTCGGACGGCTTTTATGCCACCCCCGATCTGCACTGGAACCGCGAGACCATGCAGGGCCACCCCTTCTACTACTACGCCTATGGCGCGGCGGTCAGCGAGGTCCTGGTCGACACTCTCACGGGCGAGATGCGCGTGCTGCGCGCCGATGTGCTGCACGATGTGGGCCGCTCCATCAACCCGGCCATCGACATCGGCCAGGTCGAAGGCGCCTTCATCCAGGGCATGGGCTGGTTGACCAGCGAAGAGCTCTGGTGGCACCCCAGCAGCGGCAAGCTGATGACCCACGCCCCCTCGACCTACAAGATCCCCACGGCCAGCGACTGCCCGGCGGATTTCCGCGTGAAACTGTTCGAGAACCAGAACGTGTCCGACTCGGTCTACCGCTCCAAGGCCGTGGGCGAGCCGCCTCTCTTGCTGCCCTTCTCGGTGTTCTTTGCCATCCGGGACGCCATCTCCAGCGTCAGCGCGCACCGTGTGGACCCGCCTTTGCGGGCCCCCGCCACGCCCGAGGCCATTCTCTCGGCCATCCAGGCCGTCAAGACCTCATGAGCACGCCCACGGCCCAGGCCCTGCATCAGGCGGCACGCCGCTGGCTGCTGGCCACGCAGCCCGAGCCTGCCATCGTGGTGCAGGTGGCCGACATCAAAGGCTCCACACCCCGCGCCACCGACGCCCGCATGCTGGTGTCCGCCAGCGAGGCCCTGGGCACCATTGGCGGCGGTCATCTGGAGTGGCAGGCCATCGGCATGGCGCGCCATGCGCTGCGCGAGGCTGCGGGGCGCATCACCCCCTGGCAACACACCTTCCCCCTGGGCCCCACCCTAGGTCAATGCTGTGGCGGCGTGGTCGTGCTGCGCTTTGACCCCTTGAACGCCGATACCCTGGCGCAATGGCCCGCACCGCCCTGCCGCTTCCAGCTGGACCTGCATGGTGCCGGTCACGTGGGCCAGGCCGTGATCAAGCTGCTGGGTGACATCGACTGCCGTGTGCGCTGGATCGACCAGCGTCTGGACGACGCCGACCTGCCGCCGGGCGACCGGGCCGCGCTGGGCCTGCCCTCGGGCGCCGAACGCGCCGCCCTGCCGGCCCACATCGACTGCCTGCAGACGGAAGATGCCGCCACCGAAGCGGCCCGGGCGCCCTGGGGCAGCCGC
>NZ_DASUIT010000118.1:0-23159 GCF_036279655.1 Aquabacterium sp.
GGGATGTGTGTGGTCCGGGCCCGGATCCACATGCAGCGAGACATCGACTCTGGACAGCCGTCCATGAGTGCTCGCGCTTGGGCACAGCCGAAGTGGACAGCTTGCTTCGTTAACTCAGTGGCCAGAGTGCCGGCCTGAAGAGCCGGGCGTCGGCCGTTCGAATCGGTCACGAGGCGCCATTCATTCGCCAAGGATCTTGTCATGAGAACACCCAAACGCGGGCCCTCCAAACCGAGGAACCCACTCGTCGCTCCTGCCATGCAGCGTAAGGCAGGCTCTCATCAATCGAACAACAAGCAAGAGCGGCAGCGCCTCAAGCGTGAGCTGCGCCGATCAACGGAAAGCATGCACTGACACACGAATGGCTGGCTTCGCGCATGCCTAAAGGATCGCGCCTGAACTGAAAGGTTCTGGTGCCAACGAGTCTGCCGTGAAAGGCAGGCGCTCACAGGTCAGGGGTTCGGGCGACAGCCCGCCCCGCCGGTGCGCTGTGGCCAGGTTCAAACCTGTTGCCATGGTGCATGCCGCGTCTGTTGGAAACGGTTGATTGGGCTGTCTGTGGTCAGCACCGGCAACGGTGATGGGTTCAATTCCCAAGCAGCCACCCATTGGTTAGCTCAGTCGGGTAGAGCAACGCACTAGTAATGCGTCTGTCACGGGTTCGACTCCCGTACCAACAACCTTACCAAGGTTGCATCTCAACGGTCGCAAGACCACCGCCGAACGCAGATGGCTTGCCATCTGTCAGCGCTGGCGGCTTGTGCAAGGAAAACGCGTGGCTCGCGCAGGTGGCCAAGTGGCGTGTCGATCAGGGAGGACGGCACATCGCGAATCCGCCATGCCTGAGTCGAGGCCTTCCCTGTCCGCAGCCGGTGCTGTAACGGCACCCTCATACAAATAAAGGAGAAACCCATGTTGGGATTCAAACGTGTCACTGTCAAAAAGAACGAGCGTGGCCTGCTGCTGCGCAATGGCGACTTCGAGCGCGTGCTGCAGCCTGGCCGTCACTGGCTGGCCACGGCCTTGAGCAATGTGCGTGTCGAGACCTTCTCGATGGAACAGTCCGCCTTCGTGCACGGTCTGACTGACTACCTGATGGCCAAGGAGCCCGAGGTGGTGCAAGCCGAGTTCGTGCGCGTTGACCTCAAGGAAACCGAGGTGGGACTGCGCTACGAGAACGGCGTGCTGGTCGAGTTGCTGGCGCCCACCACGCGACGCCTGTACTGGAAGGGCCTGCACGAGGTCAAGGTCGATGTGATCGATATCAGCGACCAGGCCGAGCTGCCTGCCGAGCTGGTGGCTCGCTTGACGCAGACGCAGATGCGTCAACGTCAGGTGGCTGGCCTGATCGGTGTTCTCACCGTGCAGGTGCCAGAGTACGGCGTGGGTGTACTGCACATCGATGGCAAGGTGGACTCGCTCCTGAAGCCCGGCTCGTACGGCTTCTGGAAGTACAACCGCAACGTGTCGGTGGAGTTGGTGGACTTGCGTCTGCAGGTGGTGGAAGTGTCCGGCCAGGACATCCTCACCAAGGACAAGGTCGGCCTGCGCCTGAACCTGTCGGCATCGTGGCGCTTCACCGATGTGCTCAAGGCCTACACGCAACTGCAAAAGCCCGCAGAACACCTGTACCGCGAGCTGCAGTTCGGCTTGCGTTCGGCCGTGGGTACGCGCACGCTCGATGAGTTGCTGGAGAACAAGACCGTGATCGACGAAGTCGTGATGGCACACGTCAAGGCACGCCTGGTGGCCTACGGCATCGACCTGGAAACCGCCGGAGTGAAAGACATCGTGCTGCCCGGCGAGATGAAGACCATCCTGGCGCAAGTGGTCGAAGCCGAAAAGGCCGCCCAGGCCAACGTGATCCGTCGTCGTGAGGAAACCGCTGCCACGCGATCCTTGCTCAACACCGCCAAGGTAATGGAGGGCAACCCTGTCGCCTTGCGCATGAAGGAGCTGGAGACTCTGGAGCGTGTGGCCGAACGCATCGACAAGATCTCCGTGTTCGGCGGTCTGGACCAGGTGCTCAACGGCCTGGTCAAGCTCAAGGCCTAGTTCAGCCAGCGCATTACACGGGGGCGGCGTTGCCGCCTCCCTTTATTGAAGAATGAGAATCATCATGGAAACGAATTACATCGAAGAAGACACGCCGGGTGGCGTGCCGGTGAAGATGTGGACACGCGGTGTGCCTGTGGAAGACGAAGCCCGTCGCCAGCTCACCAATGCGGCCCGTCTGCCCGTCGTGTTCAAACACATCGCGGCCATGCCGGATGTGCACTTTGGTATTGGGGCGACCGTGGGTTCGGTCATCCCCACCATCAAGGCCATCATCCCGGCCGCGGTGGGTGTGGACATCGGCTGCGGCATGATGGCCTGCAAGACCACGCTCACCGCCGAAGACCTGCCCGATAACCTGGGGCCGCTGCGTGCCGCCATCGAGCGTGCCGTGCCGCATGGACGCGCGCCAGGCAACCGTGATCCGGGGGCCTGGCAGAAGGTGCCGGGCTCGGTGGACACCGCCTGGGCGCAACTGGAGCCGGAGTTCACCGAGCTGTGCCGCGACTATCCCAAGATCGCCAAGACCAACAACCGCAACCACCTGGGCACGCTTGGGACAGGCAACCACTTCATCGAGGTCTGTCTGGACGAGCAAGGTGCCGTGTGGTTCATGCTGCACTCGGGTTCGCGTGGCGTGGGCAACTTCATCGGCACCATGTTCATCGAACTGGCCAAGCAGGATGCCATTCGAAACAATGCCCATCTGCCTGACCGCGATCTGGCCTACTTTGAAGAAGGCAGCCGCTACTTTGGCGACTACGTGCGTGGTGTGGGTTGGGCGCAGAAGTTCGCCGCCATCAACCGCGAGGTGATGATGCGCCGCGTGATCGAGGCCGCCAAGACCGTGATCCGCAAGAACTTCCAAAGCCATATCGAGGCCGTGAACTGCCATCACAACTACGTGCAACGCGAACATCACTTTGGCGAAGACATCTTTGTGACTCGCAAGGGTGCGGTCAGCGCCAAGGCAGGCCTGTTGGGCATCATCCCCGGCAGCATGGGCGCGCGCAGCTACATCGTGCGTGGCAAGGGCAACCCGGAGAGCTTCGAGAGTTGCTCACACGGGGCCGGTCGTGTCATGAGCCGTGGGGAGGCCAAGCGTCGCTTCACGCTGGCCGACCACCGTGCCGCCACCGAAGGCGTGGAGTGCCGCAAGGACAAGGACGTGATCGATGAGACCCCCGCTGCGTACAAGGACATTGACGCTGTGATGGAGGCTCAGCGCGACCTGGTGGATGTGGTGCATACGCTCAAGCAGGTGGTGTGCGTCAAGGGATGACAGATCTTTGGGATCACTCGCCGGGGCGTTCGTCTCAAGACGGACACCCCGTTTTACTTGAGGCCTGCGATGGAATGTGGGTAAGCATCTGACGACCACCTGGCGTTGTGGGTGTATGCACGCAGCGCACGTACAGCAAGCAGTTCAAGGCCGAGGTGGTGGCGCAATGCCTCATGCCTGGTGCCTCCGTGTCAGCAATTGCCCTGAGCTAGGTCATTGATGCGCTCAAGCCTGTGTAGATCGACCTAGCCGTGCCGGAGCTTTGCAGCGGTTGTTGTCAGTGGCAGTCGGCTGCGTATGTCCGCTTAGCGCCATCAAACTGATCTGGAGTTTGGCCACAGGAGCGCAAGAATAGTCGCTGTACTTGGAGCTGTAGCCGAATGACTTTACAGGGAGTTTTCATTCCGCTCGACCACCTGCGGTTTAGCCCATGCGGCTCTATGGCAAACGCATGCGACCTGCAGCCGGATACTCGATGCTGCCGAAATAGAGCGCGCCGTCGAATTCCCGCACGCTGGTGATGGGCGCGTAAGCGGTGGGTTGATCGTCTTGCAGATCGACCAGCACTTTGCCATTCATATCGAGCTTCAGGACATGCGCCACTTTTTTCGCTTTTGGTTGAAGCGTCTGAGGGATGCGATAGGCCGCCTTGAGCAGTGCAGGATACGGGAGTAACGCATCCAGCAAGGCATCTCTGGGGGCATACAAGGCCAGCCAATATCCGTCTCGACCATTGAAGCTGATGTTGTCAGGAAAGCCGGGCAGGTTGTCGATGAACACCTCTTTCTGGCCGGCTTTGGCGCCCTTCAACCAATAGCGCCAGACGCGGTAGGACAAGGTTTCCGACACGAGGATGCAGCTCTCATCAGGCCCTAACGTGACACCGTTGGCGACATGCAGTCCCTTCATCAGAACGGTGACATTCTTGCTGACCGGATCGTATTGCAGCAAACGCCCATTCGCGCCGTGCTCGAACACGTCCGACATCATCTTGTCGATGCCGAATTTGGACGATGCATCGGAGAAGTAGATCTTGCCTGAGGGTCCTTGAACAACATCATCTGTCAAGCGAAAGGGAATGCCTTCGGCTTCCGTTGCCAGCGTGCTGACACGTCCCGCCTCGATTTTCAGAAGCCCCTTGATGGCATCTGCCACCAGTACGCTCTGACCATCAGCAGAAGCGTATGTCCCCCACGGGCGGCCCTTTGTGTTGGCCAGAACATCTACATGCTGGCCATCGCGTGAGAAGCGCACCACACGCCCATCCAGGTAGCCAGCATAGACCCGACCGCTGGCGTCCAGAGATATGCCCTCAGGTCCTGTGCCCTGATTCGCGGCCATGCGTTCGATTGACGCCAGACTGCCTTTGGTGATGGCTGTGGATGGTGCCTGGGCCGGCGGTTCCCAGCCCACGGGCGCGATGTCCACGGGCCAAAGGCTGAAGTACGCAAGCAGCGCTGCGCCTGCCACTGCGGCGACAAAGATCTTTCGCATTTGAGAGGCCCCTGGTTACTTCGTCTGTTGATTGGTTGCCGGCCCAATCTTCGAGGGGTCGCCCCAGGTCTGGCGCGGCGCAATGGTCGACTTGTTGCCACTCAGTTCCAGCTTGACGGCGGAGACGGCGTTGTGAATCGCCGAGCCAATCATCTTGTGCGGTTGCTCATGTTCTATCTGCACGCGCGCTGCACGCTCTGCGGGATCATGGTGAGGCAGGATGATCGGGAATGCCGCGCCTTTCAATGGACCACCAGGCTGAGAGTCATGTCGGAAGTGAATGGGCATGCGCTTGGCGCCAGGCTCGTAGATCACATCGTCGCCAGTCCAGCGCAGCGCCAGCGCGCGTCTCGGTGTCGTGCGGGACTTGTTGCCGAACGAGCCGTGCAGCGTGAGGGGGTGAAACATCAGGATGTCGCCAGGCTCCATGTCCCAGTGGAGCAGGTCGTACTTGTTTGGGTTGGCATTGATGTCGGGAATGTCGTCCGCATTTTCATCGATCAGTGCCGCCACGTAGTCAGGCGACAAGGACTTGAAGCGTTGCGGCCACTTGTGTGAACCCCTCACATACAACAGCCCGCTGTTTTCGGTCGTCACCGGATTCAAGGGGATCCAGAACGAGGTGATCTGTTCGCCTCGAATGGGCCAGAAGGTCAAGTCCTGGTGCCAAGGGGTCGGCGCATCCGTGCCCGGCTCCTTGATGAACATCTGGTCGTAAAAGAAGCGGACCTCTTCGGACCGCATCAAGTCCTTAGCCCACCGGGCAAAGGGGCCGTAGTAGACCAGGTCGCGCAGCACGTCGATACGTTTCCACAAGAAGATGTCCATCTTGTAGCCCTCTGTCTTGCGGGACATGAACTTGCCCGTCACAGATTGGGCGTTGCGGGCTTCTTCGACACCTCGCTCCACCATTTCAACCCAGTTCTTGTCCAGCGCGCCTTTGAGCATGATGACCCCATCCGCGTCGTAGCGCCGGAGTTCTTCGGCTGTGAGTTGACGGGAGGGAAAAGCAGGAAAACCCATGAAAACCTCGATAAGTTGACTGATTGATCGTTAATGATAAAGTCATCAGTTTTATCGCGATATAGGGTTTGTGCCAGGTTGTGCGCTGCTGTTAGTCTTGGGTGGTAGTCGCCGCTTTCACCTCACTCCGGTCATGCCTCCCTTCAAGAAGTCGATGCCTCCAGGAAACGCCAACGCCCCATCCAAACGGACGAGGGGTGCGCTGAAAGTCGGGAAAGCGAAACCGACCGACGAAACAGGTCGTGACTCGGTCGGCGCGGCAACAACGCGCCAGGACAAGCGGCGACAGGAGACACGCTTCAAACTGATGCGTGCCGCTTTGCAGCTGATGTCAGCCAAGGGGCTGGACGGGGTGGCCATTCAAGACATCACCAATGCGGCGGATGTCGGTTTTGGTTCGTTCTATAACTACTTCCCGTCCAAAGAGGCGATCTTCCAGAACTTGAAGGAGGAGTTGATCGAGCACTATGCCGCGGCGCTCGACAAGCTGGGCGAACAAGTCGCGGACCCGGCCGAGAAGATTGCGGCATCCGCGCGCTACACGATGCGGCACGGAAGGGCCGATCCCGTGTGGGGCAAGTTTGTGCTGACCACCAATTTCAATCGCGATAGCCTGCATGCAGGCCTCGGGCGCTATCTGCTCAGAGACGTGACGACAGGCATCGAGGCCAAGCGCTTTGTCTGCCACGACCTTGCGAGCCTGGTGGTCGCTGTGGGGAGCACCATACTGGGAGGACTCATGGCTGAGGTCACCGTGTCCCAGCACGCAGGCGACCCTTTTGGTTCGCCTGACGATCTGCCGGAAAAAGTTTCAGCCACCTTGTTGGTGACGCTAGGCCTGCCTTGGTCGGAAGCCTGGACGATTGCCAGTCGCCCATTGCCTGTGGTCGATTTGCCGGTCAATCCACTCTCAGTCGGCATGCGGCTTGACTCGTGATCTCTGCGGCAGTCAGTGTCTGCTGTTGACCGTAGGGGCCAACAGGCACAGCGCGAGAATGTCGCTGATCAGCCTGGACCGGACATTGAATCAAACGAGGCCAAGGCCTCACCCACTGATTGCCTCCATCGTGAAGGCCAATGTCTTCAAATGAATGCCATAAGCCGCCATGCATGACACCCCCACCGCGAAGGGCAAACCACATCAGCCGTCGGCGGCGATCAGCCACATATCCCATCGCGCCCCAGATCAAGGGGATGAGCCACTAGCTGAGCACGATCATCATGAACCATGAGGGGCAGGTGTCATCGCCTCCCCAAGCCTGTCCGATAATTTGCCGACCCCACTGAGCCTTTGTTCGCACGCCCATGCTCCACCACCACACCATCCCCGTCACCGCCTTCGAACAGAACTGCTCCCTCGTGTGGTGCGACCAGACGCAGGAGGCGGCCCTGATCGACCCAGGCGGTGACATCCCCCGCCTGCTGGCAGAGATCGAGCGGCGCGGCCTGACGCTCAAGGCCTTGTGGCTGACCCATGCCCACATCGACCATGCCGGGGCCACGGGCACGCTGGCGCGCACCCAGGGCGTGCCCATCGTGGGCCCGCACGAGGGCGATCAGTACTGGATCGATGCCCTGCCCCAGCAAAGCCAGATGTTCGGCTTTCCGCAGGCCGAGCATTTCAAGCCCGACCGCTGGCTGCACCATGGCGACACGGTGCGCATCGGGCAGAGCGAGCTGCAGGTGCTGCACTGCCCCGGCCACACGCCGGGCCATGTGGTGTTCTATTCCCCCGAGGCGGCTCATGCCTTTGTGGGCGATGTGCTGTTTGCCGGCAGCATCGGCCGCACGGACTTCCCGGGGGGCAGCCACCCGCAGCTGATCGATTCGATCAAGCAGCGCCTGCTGCCCCTGGGCGATGCGGTCACCTTCACGCCGGGCCACGGGCCGCAAAGCACCCTGGGCGACGAGAAGGCCCACAACCCCTTCCTGATCTGATCAGGCCGGGGCGCTGGCTTCAGCGCTGGGCCACGGCCCAGAACTCGAGCGGCTCCAGATCACGCAGGTAGAGCTCGCCCGTCTTGCGCGGCGCATCGAAGCGCTGCTTGGGCTTGGGCGCCTTGTCGTACAGCGGGATCACCTTGCCCAGGCTGGCCTGGATGTCCTGGATGCGGGTCTTGCTGGAGGGGTGGGTGGACATGAACTGCGGCGGCGCGCCCTTGTTGGCGGCGGCCATCTTCTGCCACAGGGTCACGCCGGCACGGGGGTCGTAGCCCGAGCGGGCGGCCAGCTCCATGCCGATCAGGTCGGCCTCGGTCTCGTCCTCGCGGCTGAACTTGAGCGTCAGCAACTGGCCGCCCATGTTGAGCAGGGCATCGCCCGTGTTGCCCAGGCCCAGCAGGCCGGACAGCAGGTTGGCGCCAATGCGCGTGGCCGCCGTCTTGCCCATGCGGGCGCGGGCGTGCTCACGCAGGGCGTGGGCGATCTCGTGGCCCATGATCATGGCCACTTCGTCATCGGTCAGCTTGAGGGTGTCCAGGATGCCGGTGTAGAAGGCGATCTTGCCGCCGGGCATGCAGTAGGCGTTGATCTCGTCAGACTTGAGCAGGATCACTTCCCAACGCCAGTTGGGCGAGCGCTGGTTCCACTCCAGGCTGAAAGGGATGATGCGCTGCGCGATGGTGCTCAGGCGGACCATCTGCGGGTCTTTCTCGGACACCAGGATGCCTTTTTTGAGGGCATCTTGCTGCATCTGGGTGTACTGCTGGTCGGCGGCCTGCTCCAGCTGCTCGGCGGGCACCAGGCGGCTGAGCTTGGAGGGCGCCCCCACCTCCACCCCTTCACGGGCCCAGGCAGGTACGGCACCCAGGCCGGCGCAAGCCAGCACCACCGCAGCGAGCCCCCCGGCGAGGGGTTTCATGATGCGAGAGCGCCCAACAGGGGCCACGGAAGAAGCACGGTCACAGGCAGTGGTCATGGCAATGATCAGATCTGAAAAATCAGGAACGTCCTGAGGCTTTAACGCGCCTCGGATCGCAAAAGCATACGCCGAACCTGGGGCAGCAGTGCGTAGGCGGGGAATGACAGCACAAAGGTCAGCAGGAAGAAGGCCGCGTAGCCCATCTGCTCGACCCCCAGGCCGCCGGCCCAGCCCGCCACCGCCCGAGAAAAGGCAAAGATGGACGACAAGATGGCGTACTCGGTGGTGGCGCGCTGCTTGTCGGTGATGGCCATCAAGAAGGCCAGGAAGGCCCCCGTGCCCAGCCCGCCGGTGAAGCTCTCCAGGCCACTGGCGGCGAACACCGCCATCTGGTACTCGGGCGCCACGGCCGTGCCAGCGGCCACCTGCGGCACCCACCAGGCGGCGGCGCCGTAGCCCAGGTTGGACAAGGCCTGCGCCAGCCCCAGCACCCACAGGCCCTTGAAGATGCCCGCGCGGTCCACATACAGCCCGCCCACCACGCCGCCGGCGATCGACAGGCCCAGGCCCACGTTCACCGACACCAGGCCGATCTGCGCGGGGGTGAAGCCGCTGTCCACCCAGAAGGGCTTGACCATGAAGCCCATGGCCGCATCGCCCAGCTTGAACAGCAGGATGAAGATCAGCACCGGCACCATGCCCGGCCGCCCCAGCAGGCTGACCCAGGCGCCAAACACGGGCCCCTCCAGCAGGCCCTGGGATTGCGGGCGCTGGGCCGCCTTGACCATGAGGGCGCTGCCCGCCAGCATCAGGCCCACCGGCAAGGCCCCCTTGAACCACCAGGTGCTGCTGATGCCTTGCACCGCCGTCCACGACAGGGCCTTGGCGAGCGGGCCCAGCACGGGCCACAACAGGCCCAGCAGGACCAGGCCCAGCGCCAACAGCCACAGGGGTTGCTGGCGCAGCAGGGCCCACTCGGCCGCCACCCCCACCACCGGGGTGCCCACCGCCTCACGCACCGGCCGGGGCAAGGAGCGGGGCGCCAGCAGGGCCAGCAGGCCATTGGTCAGCAGCAGGGCCGCGCCCAGGGCGTAGGCGGCCTGCCAGTGCGGCGCCTGGGGGGTGCCCATCCAGCCCGCGGTGACCAGCAGGCCACCCGCAGCCAGCATGCCCACGCGGTAAAAGCCGATGCGCAGCCCATTGGCCACCCCCAGTTGCCCTTTGGACAATTGCTCGATGGTGTAGCCATCGGTGGCAATGTCATTGGTGGCCGACAGCACCGTGAAGCCCGCCAGCAGCACCCAGGGCCAGGTGGCCCCGGTGCCCAGGGCCTCGGGCTGCAGGGCCAGCAAGGCCAGCACGGTGGCCATGCCGGCATTGGCCCCGGCGATCCACCAGCGGTGGCCCCGCCAGGCATCGATCACCGGCGCCCACAGGAACTTGACCGTCCAGGCCAGCCCCAGCAGGCTGAGCAGGCCGATCTCGGCCGGGCCCACGCCCGCCTGGCGCATGTGCACCGGGAACAGGTCGTAGAACAGGCCCAGCGGCAGCCCCTCCGAGAAATACAGCAGGGCCACCCAGAACATCAGGCGAGAAGTGGGGCGCGGCAAGGGAGCCGCCGGGGGCATCGGAGCTTGTGACATCCCCGCCATTCTAGGATTCGTGCTGGAAATCACTCCCTCATCGCCGCTTCTGTCCTTAATTTCGGACGAGATGATGCCGATATGCACGAAGGGTCAACAAGCCTGGGACCACTCCAGGCTGCCCATGCAGGAGTCAGTAATGAATTTTCGAACCAGAATCTGGATGCTGCCCGTGTCTGCGGCGGCCATCTTTGTGGTCGGCATGATCGTCTCGTTCGTGATTGGTGAGCGCACGGCAGCCCGCTTCGAGACCATCAGTCAGGTGGATTCGCCCTACGTCGAGAATCTGGCACTGTTTGACCGCAGTGTCGAGCAATTGCGCACCCACCTGCAGGGTGCCGTGACCGAAGGCAACATCGACCGTCTGCAAGACGCCGAAACGGCCGTGGCAGGCGGGCGCACCGCCCTGGCCGCGATCAAGAAACTCGAAGGCAAGGCCACCGTGGGCAATGAGCTCGGCGCGGCCTTCGAAGCCTTCCAGAGCGCCAGCATCGCCGCCACACGCGGCATGCTGCAAAAAACCGGCGGCGCCGATGACATCAGCAAGATGCAAGCCACGCAACAGGCCTTGCAGACCCGGTTTCAGGCCGACCAGAAGCGTGCCAAGGACGAGTTGACCGCCGCCCAGCAGGCCGTGGCCGAAGGGATGACCCTGGGCCAATGGGCTTCGGTGGGCACCGGCCTGACGGTGCTGCTGGTCCTGGGGCTGTCCTCGGCCGCCATCGTGTCCTCGGTCTGGAAAGACCTGGGCGACGAGCCTGCCGCCCTGCGCCAACTGGTGGGCCGCATCGCCGATGGCGATCTGGACATCGACGACCACATTCTGGAGAAGGACCGCCACTCCCTGCGTGCCTCCCTGGTCCACATGACGGCCCGCCTGCGCGAGACGGTGCACGTGATCCGCCAGGCCACGGACTCGATCTCGACGGCGTCGAGCGAGATCTCCAGCGGCAACCACGATCTGTCCACCCGCACCGAGAACACCGCCTCGAACCTGCAACAGACGGCCAGCTCGATGGAGCAGTTGACCAGCACCGTGATGCAAAGCGCCGACGCCGCCCGCCAGGCCAATCAGATGGCCACCGGCGCCGCCTCCGCCGCACAGCGCGGCGAGCAGATCGTCTCGCAGGTGGTGGCCAACATGGCCGAGATCAATGGCGCCAGCCGCAAAATCAACGAGATCATCACCGTGATCGATGGCATCGCCTTCCAGACCAACATCCTGGCGCTGAATGCGGCCGTGGAAGCCGCCCGTGCGGGCGAGCAGGGCCGCGGCTTTGCCGTGGTGGCCGGTGAGGTGCGCTCGCTGGCCCAGCGCAGCGCGCAGGCCGCCAAGGAAATCAAGACCCTGATCAGCGCCTCGACCGAGAAGGTCGAATCTGGCTCGCAACTGGTGCAGGACGCCGGCCTGTCCATGCAGGAGATCATGACCAGCGTGGCCCGGGTGTCCGACATCATTGGCGAGATCAGCGCCGCGTCGGTCGAGCAGAGCCAGGGCATCGGCACGGTCAACCAGTCCGTCAACGAGCTGGACCAGATGACGCAGCAGAACGCCGCCCTGGTCGAACAATCGGCCGCAGCGGCAGAAAGCCTCAAGGACCAGGCCACGCGCCTGGCCCAGGCGGTCTCGGCCTTCAAGCTGGGCCAGGCACGCGCCTCGCTTCAGGCCGAAGCACAGGCCCAGGCCAGCAGCGTCATCGCTCGTGCCCAGGCTCAGGCCCAGTCGCAACCCCTGCCTTCGCAGCCCGCGATGCAGGCCCATGTGTCGGCCCACCTCCAGAACAAACCGGCCAGCAAGGCTGCGCCCAAGGCCCCGGCGGCCAGCCCCAAGGCCATGGCCGCCAAGCCCGCAGCCTCCAGCAGCGCGGCCAGCACCAGTGGCACGCCGGAGCCCGTGCAAACCGCAGCCGCCCGCGTGCCCTCGCCTCCGGCCGCCAGCCACAACGACGACTGGGAAACCTTCTGATCGTCGACCGGCACCGTCCACGTTAGGCTAGAGGGCATGCACATGCCCTCTTCTTCTTTGGCGCTCCGATTTGCCGCAAACCTCTCGTGGCTCTACACCGAGCTGCCCTTTCTGGACCGCTTCGAGGCAGCCGCCCGCGATGGCTTCAGCGGTGTCGAGTGCCTGTTCCCGCACGAACACCCCGACCCTGAGGTGCAGGCGCGACTGCAGGCCCATGGCCTGCAACTGGTGCTCTTCAATGCCGAACCCGGGCGCTGGGCCGAGGGCGAGCGCGGTCTGGCCGGCCTGGCCGGGCGCGAGGCCGACTTCCGCCGCAGTGTGGACGCGGCCCTGGCCCGCGCCGAGCGGCTGGACTGCCCGCGCATCCACATCATGTCGGGCCTGGCCGGCGCCGACCGCGCGGCCGATCTGAACCGCCTGCAGGAGCGCCTGCACTGGGCCGCGGCCCAGGCGCAGGCCGCCGGCCGGATCCTGACCATCGAGCCCATCAACCCCCGCGACATGCCGGGCTACCTGCTCACCCACCAGGCCCAGGCCCATGAACTGGTCGAGCGCATTGGCTCACCGGCCCTGCAGGTGCAGATGGACCTCTACCACTGCCAGATCGTCGAGGGCGACATCACCATGCGCCTGCGACAATGGCTGCCGACTGGACGGGTGGGCCACCTGCAGATCGCCGCCGTGCCCGACCGGGGCGAGCCCGACCAGGGGGAATTGAACTATGCTCACGTGCTGGCGGAACTGACCCGCCTGGGGTGGACCGGCTGGATCGGCTGCGAATACCGCCCCCGCCACAGCGGCCCGGGCGGCACGTCGGCAGGACTCGACTGGATGAGATCCTGGTGATTCCCCTCGCCACCCCACATCTTGCAGGACATCCGCATGACCATTGACGAGCACACTGCCGCGCCCCAGCTTCCCGCCACCGTCTCGACCCGGGACGGCCTGGCCCTGGCGCTCACCCACTGGCCCGCCCCGTGCCCGGCCACCAGCAAAGGCGTGATCTGCCTGGTTCACGGCCTGGGCGAACACGCCGGCCGTTATCAGCATGTGGCCCGCCACCTGAACCAGTGCGGCTGGTCGGTCGTGGGCTATGACCACCGTGGCCATGGCCGCTCACCCGGCCCGCGCGGCGGCCTGCGCCGGGACGACGACCTGCTGCACGATCTGGCCGCCGTGATCGACCTGGTGCGCCAGCACCACCCCGGGCAGCGCCTGGGCGTGCTGGGCCACAGCATGGGCGGGATCACCGTGGCACGCTTCGTGTCGGCCCTCGCGCAACCCAAGGAGGACGTGGCCTGGCGCCGCGAGGTGGACCTGTGCATGCTGTCCTCTCCCGCACTGGACATCGGCCTGAGTGGCTTGCAGCGCGCCCTGCTCAACAGCATCGGCCGCTTCACCCCCGATGTGGCCGTGGGCAACGGCCTGAATCCCGACTGGGTCAGCAACGACCCGGAGGTGGTCAAAGCCTATCTGGCCGACCCCCTGGTGCATGACCGCATCACCGGTCGGCTCACGCGCTTCATGCTCGAAAGCGGCGAGGTGGTGCACGCGCGCGCCGCCACCTGGACCGTGCCCACCTTGCTGCTGTATGCCGGATCAGACCGCTGCGTGCGCCCGCAAGGCAGTGCGCGCTTTGCCGCGACGGCACCCGCTGCCGTGGTGCAGGTGCAGGCCTATGAGCACATGGCTCACGAGATCTTCAACGAGCCCGATCGCGCCCGCGTTCTGGCCGACCTGCAGGCCTGGCTGGCACGCCAGTGAGGCCCCTTCCCCCATTCACACAAAGAGTTCCTCATGGCGATCAAAGCCACCATCTACAAGGCCCAGATTCAACTGGCCGACATGGACCGCCACGTCTACGCCGATCCCGCCCTCACCATTGCGCGCCACCCCTCCGAGGCCGATGAACGCATGATGATCCGTGTGCTGGCCCTCGCCCTGGGCTGGCCCGCCGACACTTCGGAAGGCACGCTGGAGCTGGCCAAGGACATGTGGGAGCCCGATGAGCCTGCCCTGTGGCAGAAGAACTTCTCGGGCGAGATCCTGCAATGGGTGGAGGTGGGCCAGCCCGATGACAAGCGCCTCATGAAGGCCTGTGGCCGCGCCGACCGGGTCACGGTCTGGGCCTTCCAGAGCAGCACGCCGGTCTGGTGGAATGGCATCGCCAACAAGCTGACACGCGCCAGCAAGCTGACGGTGTGGCAGGTGCCCAGCGATCAGAGCCAGGCCCTGGCGGCCATGGCCCAGCGCAGCATGCAATTGCAGATCACGGTGCAGGATGGCACCGTGTGGGTCAACGATGGACAGGAGTCGGTCGAGATCAGCCCCATCAAGCTGATGGGGCCCGACTGAGCCGGCGTCGCACCGTGCTCAGCTCTTGTCGCGCAGCTCGCGCCGCAGGATCTTGCCCACCATGGTCTTGGGCAGCTCGGTGCGGAACTCCACCACCTTGGGGCGCTTGTAGCCCGTGAGGTGTTGGGTGCAGTACTCGCGCACCTGCAGCTCGGTGATGGACGGGTCCTCGCGCACGACCACCAGCTTGACGGCCTCGCCGGCATTGGCATCCGGGATGCCCACCGCCGCACACTCCAGGATGCCGGGCATCTGGGTGACGACATCCTCGACCTCGTTGGGATAGACGTTGAAGCCCGACACCAGGATCATGTCCTTCTTGCGGTCGACGATCTTGACGTAGCCGCGCTCGTCCATGGTGGCGATGTCGCCGGTGCGGAAGAAGCCATCGGCCGTCATGACCTTGGCGGTCTCGTCCGGGCGCTGCCAGTAGCCGGCCATGACCTGTGGGCCCCGCACGGCCAGCTCGCCGGGCATGCCCAGGGGCACCTCCTGGCCGTCGTCATCCAGGATGCGCACCTCGGTGGAGGGCAGCGGCAGGCCAATGGTGCCCGAGAACGACGAGCTCGAGACCGGGTTGCAGGTCACCGAAGGCGAGGTCTCCGACAGGCCATAGCCCTCGGCGATGGGGCAGCCCGTCTTGTCACGCCACAGCTTGGCTGTGGCGTGCTGCACGGCCATGCCGCCACCCACCGACAGGCGCAGGTGGCTCCAGTCCACCTTGCCGAAATCGGGGTGGTGGGCCATGGCATTGAACAAGGTGTTGACCGCCGGGAAGCTGTGGAATTTGTAGCGCGAGAGCTCCTTGAGCGTGGCCGGGATGTCGCGCGGATTGGGGATCAGGATGTTGCAGGCGCCCAGGCGCAGGCCCAGCATCATGCTGACCGTGAAGCCGAAGATGTGATAGAGCGGCAGCGCGCACACGGTGGTGGGCTGCTCGCCATTGGGCACCTGCTCCCAGGTGGCGGCGTTCCAGGCCTCGGACTGCAGCAGGTTAGCGATGATGTTACGGTGCAGGAGCGTGGCGCCCTTGCTCACGCCGGTGGTGCCGCCGGTGTACTGCAGCACGGCCACATCATCGGGCCCGGGCCGCGACGGCCGCAAGGTGCGGGTGCGGCCATCGGACACCGCCTGATTGAAGCGCACGGCCCCTGGCAGGTGGTAGGCAGGCACCATCTTCTTGACGCGGCGCACCACATGGTTGATCAGCGCGCCCTTGAGCAGGCCCATCATGTCGCCCATGGCGGCCAGCACCACATGCTTGATCTCGGTCTGCGCGATCACCTGCTGCAGCGTGGTGGCGAAGTTCTCCAGGATGACGATGGCCTTGGCACCCGAGTCCTTGAGCTGATGCTCCAGCTCGCGCGGGGTGTAGAGGGGGTTGACGTTGACCACGACAAACCCGGCCCGCAGGATGGCCGTCACGGCGGCGGGATACTGGGGCACATTGGGCAGCATCACGGCCACGCGGTCACCGGCCACCAGGCCCAGGCTTTGCAGATAGGCCGCGAAGGCACGCGAGGCGTCATCGATCTGCGAGAAGGTGAAGCGCTTGCCCATGAAGGCGTAGGCCGCCTTGTCGCGGTGGGTGGAGAAGCCCTCTTCGAGCAACTCGACCAGCGAGCGGTAGATCGAAGGATCCACGTCGTGAGGAACCCCGGGCGGGTAATGCTTCAACCAGATTTTGTCAGTGCTCATGGCCGTGCTGCTGCATGCAGGTGATTTGGAGTGCAATCTTCGCAGGATCGGGCCGCCTGCCCCGCCGACACCCCTCGGGACTAACCCCCAATGCGACGCCCCGTCAAATGGCGGGCGACACGGGGTCAATTCGCGGTTTTGATCCAGACAGGATCATGCACCATGCGGGCACTGCGCTGGCGATGTCGTCAGCACAGCAGCCGCCCCGGGGGACGTCGCGCATGTGCGGCGTCTGCAGTCCCGCCAGGCGGACGCCGCCGGCGGGATGTGGGGAGCGTTGTACAGCTCTACACATGCAGGATTTCAATGTTCAAGTGGTACCGACACATCAGCGTGGCCGCCCGGCTGCGATGGCTGGTGATGATGTTCTCTGGCGCCGTGCTCTTCGTGGCCCTGAGCTTGTTGTGGACGATCTACCAACGGCAGATGGCCGACCGCCAGCAGGCGGTGCGACAGGCGGTCGAGGTCGCCCACTCCCTGGTGCAATGGTATGGACAGCAGGCGCAGTCAGGCCGGATGGAGGACGCCGCCGCGCGTCAGCAGGCCCTGGCCGCGCTGGACAAGCTGCGCTACTCGGAACGCGAGTACTTCTGGGTCAACGACATGAACCACCGCATGGTGCATCACCCGATCAAGCCAGCCCTCAATGGGCAGGATGTGAGTGACACCAAGGACCCTCAGGGCGTGCCCCTGTTCCGCCACTTCGTGCAGACCGTGCGAGAGCATGGCGCGGGTTTCGTGGCCTATCAGTGGCCCAAGCCGGGGCAGGAGCAGCCGGTGGACAAGATTTCCTACGTCCAGGGCTATGCCCCCTGGGGCTGGGTGATCGGCTCAGGCCTGTATGTCGATGACATCCGCTCGGACTTTCTGCAGCAGGCCAGCCAGGTCATGGCCGGCGTCCTGCTGTGCACCCTCACGTTGTGGGCGCTGGCGCGGCAAACCTCGCGCCGCCTGGTGCAGGGCATCGATCAGGCCGTGACACTGGCCGAGGCCGTGGCCACGGGAGACATCCGCCAGGCCTCACGGCAACATCGGCAGGACGAGGCACAGGATGAGATCGGTCGACTGAGCCGCGCCATGCGCCACATGGCCGACGGTCTGCACGACACGGTGGCCACCGTGCGCGACAGCGTGGACAGCGTGGCCCTGGCCAGCCAGCAGATCGCGGCCGGCAATCAGGATCTGAGCCTGCGCACCGAACAGACCGCCGCCAGCCTGCAGCACACGGCCTCGTCGATGGACGAGCTCAGCAGCACCATCAGCCACAACGCTGAATCCTCATCATCGGCTCAGCTCATGGCCACCGAGGCCTCTCAGCAGGCCGCACGGGGCGGCCAGGTCGTGCAGGAAGTGGTCCAGACCATGGACGCCATCCACGCCAGCGCCCGGCGCATCAGCGAGATCATCGGCGTGATCGACGGCATCGCCTTTCAGACCAACATTCTGGCGCTCAATGCCGCAGTGGAGGCCGCCAGAGCGGGTGAGCAAGGCCGTGGGTTTGCCGTGGTGGCCAGCGAAGTGCGCACCCTGGCGCAACGCAGCGCTCAGGCGGCACGCGAGATCAAGTCCTTGATCCAGGCGTCGACAGAACAGGTGGAGAGCGGCGCACAACTGGTGCAGTCTGCCGGGCAGACCATGGGCGCCATTGTCAACGCCGTGGACCGTGTGGCCGGGCTGATCCACGAGATCGCCAATGCCACACGGGAGCAATCCAACGGCGTGGGCACCGTGCATGGCGCCGTCAGCCAGCTGGACGAGATGACGCAGCAAAATGCCGCGTTGGTCGAACAATCAGCGGCGGCGGCCGACAGCCTGAAGGATCAGGCGCTGGCCTTGGCCGATGTGGTCGGCCGCTTCAAGCTGACCGACACCGCCGCGATGGCGTGAGGGCTCAGGCCTGGCGGCGACGGCCCAGGAAGCCCAGCACGCCCAGACCTGCCAGCGCCATGGCCAGGGTCCCGGATTCAGGCACGGCGGTCACATTGGCGGTGATGAAGTCGCTGTTGTCACCGTTGTTGCTGTCCCAGTAGAACAGTTGCAGGGTGCCGGATGTGGCGGCCACGCCGCTGTAGTTCGTGCCCACAGTGAAGAAGCTGCCCGAACCGATGCGGCCCACCAGGGCGCCATAGGCGGCGGTGTGACCGGCCTGGGTGTACAGCGCAAAAGGCGCGCCAATCGGTGTGCCCGCAGCGAAGCCCGATTCGTCGGAGCCCGTGGCCAGCAAGTTCACGATCAGGCCGTCGGCATTGGACCAGCGGGGAATCGGGCCGGCGTTCCACAGATCGGTGGCGCTGACGGTGACCGAGAAGCTCTGACCAGCCAGCAGGCTGATGGTGCTGGCGCCAGTGCCGCCAGAAGAGCTGTTCGCAGCGGCATCCACCACGAACGGGGCTGCATGTGCAGCGATGGACAACGCCATGGCGGCCACACCGGCGGCAACATGCTTGATGGAAAAGGTCATAGGGACTCCCGCAATACGAAAAACAATTAGATACAGTTCAAGTATCAAGGCAGGAGCCCCTCCGTTCAACCCCTCGCCCGAGGGGGATGCAGCTCAGGCACTCAGTCTGCGAGCACCTTGGCAAAGGCCTCGGCCACCCGGTCGACGTTGTTGGCGTTCAACCCCGCCGCACACATGCGGCCCGAGCGCAGCACGTACACGCCATGGACCTCACGCAGGGCATCGGCCTGCTGCGGGCTCACGCCGGTGTAGCTGAACATGCCGCGCTGGTTGATGAAGTAGCTCACGTCGCGGCCCGGCAACAGGCTCGACACGCCATCAAACAGGCGCTGACGCATGAGCTTGATGCGCGAGCGCATGGCGCCCAGCTCATCGGCCCAGACCTGCCGCAAGGCGGGCGTCTGCAGCACGCGGGCCACGATCTGGCTGCCATGTGTGGGCGGGCTGGAGTAATTGCGACGCACGGCCGCCATCAACTGACCCAGCACCAGGCCGGCCTGCGCCTTGTCCGGACAGACCACGCTCAAGCCCCCGACCCGCTCGCCATACAGCGAGAAGCTCTTGGAAAACGAGTTGGCCACGAAGAAGCTCACCCCGGCATCGGCCAGCGCGCGCAGGGCCAGGGCATCTTCATCGATGCCATCGCCAAAGCCCTGGTAGGCGATGTCCAGATACGGCAGCAACTGGCGTGCCTTGAGCACCTCGATCAGCTGCGTCCATTGCGCCGCGCTCAGATCCACCCCGGTCGGGTTATGGCAGCAGGCATGCAGCAGCACGATGCTGCGCGCCGGCAGGGCATCGATGCTGGCGAGCATGGCGTCGAACTTCAGGCCTCCGGTGGCGGCGTCGTAGTAGGGGTAGGTGTTGACCTGGAAGCCGCAGCCTTCGAACATGGCGCGGTGGTTGTCCCAGGTGGGATCGCTCACCCACACCTGTGAATCGGGGAAGTAGCGCTTGAGGAAGTCTCCGCCGACCTTCAGGCCGCCGGATCCCCCCAGGGTCTGGATGGTGGCGATGCGGCCGCTGGTCACGGCCTCATGGTCGGCCCCGAACAGCAGGTGCTGCACGGCCTCTCGGTAGTTGGGCGCACCCGTCATGGGCAGATAAGGCTTGGGGCCGATGCTGGCCAGCATGGCCGATTCGGCCTGGCGCACCGCGTCCATGACGGGCAGGCGGCCCTGCTCATCGAAGTAGATCCCGATGCTCAGGTTGATCTTGTCCTGGCGCGGGTCTTTCTGAAAGTCTTCGTTGAGCGTGAGGATGGGGTCGCCGGGGTAGGCGTCAACGTGCTTGAACATGGTGCGGGGCTCCTGGAGGCAAGCCGAGATTATCGGCAATGTCCGGGGCCCATGCCACGCTCAGTGATCGAACAGCCCCCGCCACCACAGCACCAGCCGATGCCAGGTGCCTCGGCTGGTCAAGGCATCGCCATCGCCGCCCACCCAGGGCAGATCGGTACAACGTCCGGTTTTTTCATCCACATGCAGCAGCTTCGGAGCGCCCCCCGTGGCTGGGGCAGGCCGCCAGCAGAAGTCACTGCGATAAGACTGGTAGGTACCCAGCTCCACCCGATAGGGGCGCGCAACCCGCCAGACCACGCCGCTGATCGGCAAGCAGCTTGCCACCGAGGTGGGCGCCTTCAGCCCACGCTCGCGTGGGACGTCTCGCCGCCAGAGCACGGCCCCTTCTGGCGCCTCCTGCAAGGCCACGGACCACCCCCTGGCATCTTCTCTCGGCGAACCCAAGCGCACATGCAGACAGGGCTCACCGCCCCGGACGGACAGCTCCACCGGGCCGTGGTAGCCCGCCGAGGTGGCCTGCGCGCACGCCGCCATGACCACGAGGGCCAGGGCCAGCCCCCCCCTAACGCCACACACGGGTGCTCTTGGGCAAAAGGCGGGCATCGGCGGGATTCAACAGAAAATCGGCCAGAACGGCCTCATAAAACGGCAGCAGCGCCACACGCTGAGGATGCTGGACCGACGGATTGCTGACCAGGTAGCGAGCATCGAAGTAGTGGGCGATCAGATCGCCCTGCTGCTCCATGTTGAACTCCGAGAAGGTCTTGCCCTGGTCCAGATCGGGGTCGTAGTCATAGGCGTGAGACTCGGGCCCGTAACCGCCCTTGAGCGCCAGCACCGCCCCCTGGCACATCACGCAGCGCCCCAACTGGTGTTGCCAGACGTGCACCATCTCGTGCATGAACCAGATCTTGGCGGCATCGCTGGCCTGCGAGAAATCGTCGCGGTAGCCCGACTCGGGGAAATGCATCTCGCCAAAAGGCGTCATGGCGTTGTCGCCACTGCCCGGCAGGAAGCGGCCCCGGTGCACCTTGACACGTCCGTAGGCCACGGACGTCCCAAAGATCTGACGGGCCATGCCCACCTCACCCGGCGTGAGTGCCCGCCCTGCCTGGCGCGGTACCCGGCGTGCGCCCGTTGGCGCCAGACCGGAGCGGCCCAGCAACACCGGACGGGTCATCACCCCAGGGCCTTCTGGATGTCGTCCACCAGCGACTTGGGTGAATCGGTCGGGGCGTAGCGGCCCAGGACACGGCCATCGCGGGCCACCAGGAACTTGGTGAAGTTCCACTTGATGGCCTTGGTGCCCAGGATGCCGGGGGCCTCCTTGACCAGCCACTGATAGAGCGGGTGGGCCTGCGGGCCATTGACATCGATCTTGCCCATCATCGGGAAGCTCACCCCGTAATTGAGCTGGCAGAAAGACGCGATCTCGCTGTTGTCGCCCGGGTCCTGCCCGCCGAACTGGTTGCAGGGAAAGCCCAGCACCACCAGGCCCTTGTCACCGTGGTCCTTCCACAGGCGCTCCAGCCCATCGAACTGCGGTGTGAACCCGCACTTGCTCGCCGTGTTGACGATCAGCAGCACCTTGCCGCGGTACTGATCCAGCTTGACCGGCTCGCCGGTGATGGTCTGGGCTTCGAAATCATAGACAGTGCTCATGATGCGTGCAGGCTCCGCTGGTCAAGAATGATCAAGGCGTGACTCTAGGCCACCTGGGGCCACGACCCGCGCAGAAGTGCCAAAAATGCCACCGTCTTTCAGGGCCATTGAACCACAGGCGCAGGCGGCGCCGATCCGAGCATGCCAACATGACGTCGGGTGTTGACCACGATTGGAGCCAGCCCTTGCGGATCGGCGGGCTGGTCGATATCCTCTCGGAACAGCCCCACTCAAATGAAGGGGCCGCAGCAGTACAGCGATTCCAATCAGGAGCACAGGTCATGTCGGATTCATCCCAGGCGGACAACGTCAACGACCCCAGCGTCGTGCCGCCGTCCGCCCGCCCCGCACGGGGGCAGGCCACCAACCAGGAGCTCGCGCTCATGGCCGACCGCATCACCGATGCGGTGCTGGTCTGCGACGAGCAGCGCTGCATCCGCTGGGCCAACCCGGCCTTCACCCAGTTGACGGGTTACGCCCTGCAGGATGCCTATGGACGCCAGGTCGAAGAGCTGCTCAGCGGCCCCCAGACCGATGCCGATGCCGTCACCCGCATCAACCAGTTGATCTCTCAGGGTGAAGGCGTGGAGCGCATGCCCATGTGCCAGCACCACAAGGACGGCGAAGCCTTCTGGGTGGAGCGCACCGTGCAACCCCTGCCCGGCCCCGACGGCAAGATCGACCGCTACATCGAGATCCTGACCGATCTGCGAGCCCAGCGCAGCGCCCAGCAAGAGCACCAGCGGCGCCTGGAAGCCGAGGTGGCCCTGGCCCGTCGCACCACCTTCCTGGGGCAGCTCAGCCACGGCATGCGCGGCCCGCTCAACACCATCGCGGGCTTTGCACAGTTGCTGGACATGGACCTGGCCACAAGTGGCGATGCCCACCGCCAGATTGGCAACATCCAGCAGGCAGCCCAGCAGCTGCTGCAACTGCTGGACAAAGCCGTGACACTGGCCCATGCCGAAGACCGCGTGCTGCCCGTGCATGCGCAGCGTCTGAGCCTGCCGCCCTTGTGCAAGGATGCCTGCCATGCCCTGGAGGCCGCCGCCCGTGAGCGCCGTGTCACCCTGGTCATCGAAGGCGAATCCCCCGTGGCCTGGGCCGACCCCATCCATGTGCGCGAGATCCTGAGCCAGTTGCTGCGCTTTGCCATCAGCCACTGCCCGCAAGACGGCACCGTCTGGGTGGCGTGCCGCCGCGTGGGAGATGCCGGCCGGGCCCTGATCGAGGTCAGCCACCCCGGGGATGGGCTGCATGGCGGCGACAGTGCCCGCCTGTTCCAGCCCTTTGCGGGCTCAGGCCCGAGCGCCCTACTGGCTGACGATGGCGACCAGGGCATGGGCATGGCGATCGCAC
>NZ_DASUIT010000119.1:0-5004 GCF_036279655.1 Aquabacterium sp.
GCCAGAACTGGCTGGCCGCCGTGGCCGCCCTGGCCCGCATCGATGCGCTGCTCAGCGGCACCGCGCCCCAATTCACGCCCGAACTGCAGACCGAGGCCCCTGCCCTGGTCCAGCAGGAAACCCGCCAGTGGCAAGATGCCCAGCGCGAGTACGCCGCCGCCCTGCGCGGCAGCCAGGATCAGATCAGCCGCGAGGCCGCCTCCCTGCAAGAAGCCCGCGCCCGCATCCAGGGCCTGGAGCCCGCCGTCAAACTGGCCCAGGAAGCCCTGGCCATTGAAGAAGGCCTGTTCAAACAAGGCGCGGGCGCCCGGGCTGATTACCTCAATGCCCAGCAGCGCCTGCTCAGCCAGAAGGCCGACCTCGATGCCCTGCGTCAGAGCCTGCCCCGGCTGGAAGCCAGCCTGGCCCTGGCCCGCTCGCAAAGCCAGGAAGTGGCCGCCCGCATGCGTGCGCAATGGGGTGCCCAGCGCACCGAGCTGCAAGCCAAGGCCGCCAGCTTCGGCAACCAGCTCAAGACCCGTGAAGACCGCGCCGCGCGCCGTGAACTCACCGCCCCCATTGATGGCATCGTCAACCGCGTGCTCATTCCCACCAAGGGTGGCGTGGCCCGCGCAGGCGAGACCATTCTGGAGATCGTGCCCGCCGAAGCCGCCCCCCGCATCCTGGTCAAGGTCAAGCCCGACGACATCGGCTTCATCCACCCTGGCCAGCGGGCCTCCGTGCGCATCATGAGCTATGACTCATCGGTCTACGGCAAGCTGCACGCCGAGGTCGAACGCGTGGGCGCCGACGCCCTGGTCGACGACCAGCACCAGCCCTATTTCGAGGTCACCCTGCGCAGCGAGCCGGGGGCCTTGCGCCACCAGGGCAAGGCCCTGCCACTCACCCCCGGCATGACCACCGAGGCCAGCATCCTCACGGGCAAGCGCACGGTGATGCAGTACCTGCTCAAGCCCCTGCTCAAGTCCTTCGACATGGCCCTGCAGGAGCGTTGAGCCATGCCACGCCAGCCCGTCCCCCTGCGCCCCCTGCTCATCACCCTGGCCCTGGCCTGCGCCACGCCCGCACTGCAGGCCGACACCCTGCCCGAGGTGGTGCGCCTGGCCCTGGCCCATGACCCGCAAGTGCGCAGCGCCCGCGCCCTGTGGCAGGCCACCCAGGCCCAGACCCGACAAGTGCGTTCACGCTGGTGGCCTTCGGCCGGGGTCAACGCCCAGGTCGGGCAGGCCGATGTCACCGACCTCAACCGCGACCTGAACCGCCGCACCGAACGTGCCGAGGCCTATGTGCGCCTCAACGTCTACAACGGTGGCGCTGACCAGGCCCTGCTGCAATCCACCGAGCAAGAGCAACAAGCCGCGCGCCTGGACCTCAGCCGCGCCCTGCAGGAGGCCGCTCAACAAACCGCCCAGGCCTATGTCGACGCGCAGCGCCAGCAAGGCATCCTGACCCTGGCGCAGCAGCGTCTGCGCGACGTGCAAAAACTCGCCACCGATGTCGACCGCCTGGTCAGCAGCGGCAAAAGCCCGGAATCCGACCGCCATGCCGCCCAGGCCTCGCTGGCCGATGCCCAGGCCGCCCATGATGCGGCCGTCGTCGACGCCACCCTGACCCGCCGCCGCCTGCAGACCCTGGTGGGCGCCCCCGTGGGCGACCTGCAGGCCGTCGAACTGCCGGATCTGTCCGTGGATCAGGCCCTGAGCATCCCACCCGGCGCCGCCCAGGCCCGTAACCCCGCCTGGCTGGCGGCCCAGGCCCGCGCCAGCAGCGCCCGACTCAAACTGGGCCCCATCCAGCCCGAACTGCTGCCCAAGGTCGATCTGGAGTGGCGCCAGTTGCTCAGCGAACGCACCACCCCCACGCCCAGTTCGGGCCAGCAAAAGGGCTGGACGCTCAGCATCGGCTACGACCTGCCGCTGGGCGGTGGCTCGTTTGCCAAACGCGACGAAGGCCTGGCCCGCGCCGCCGCCGCCGATGGCGACACCGAACGCATCGCCCGCACCATCGATCTGGACCTGGACAACGCCCTGCAAACCCTGCACCGCAGCCGCCAGCTCGCCCCCATCTACCAGCGCCAGATCCGGCATCTTGAAGCCGTGGTCAGCGCCAGCACCCTGCAATACGCCGCCGGCCGCCGCGATCTGATCGACCTCATCAGCCTGCGCGAAGCCCCCTTCAACATCAGCCAGCGGCTCATCGACAACGACAGCCAGGGCCAGAAGGCGGCCCTGGCCTACTGGACCCTGACCGGGCAATTGCTGTCCGTTCTGGGTTTATCCTCTCTGGAGCCCTGAAAATTAACAAAGACTTTCATTGAAACTGCCATTTCAATATAATCTTTGTTATGCCCAAGACCCCAGCCGCCCTCAAGCAGCTCCCTCCCGCGCTTCAGGCATCCCTGGATCGCCTTGGCGCTGATCTGGCCGTGGCCCGGCTGCGGCGCAAGCAATCCCTGTCTGCCTGGGCTGCACGGCTGGGCGTGTCTGTGCCCACGCTGATGCGCATGGAGTCAGGCGATCCCGGTGTCGGCATGGGCATCTATGCCACCGCCCTGTGGCTGATCGGGCGAGACACCGCCCTGGGCGAACTGGCCACCCCCGCACAAGATCGAGGCGCCCTGGAACTTGACGTCCGCGAAGCGGTCCATCTGGGCAAGACACGCGCACAGCACTCCGCACAAGCGCGCCTCAAACGCCAGAAAGCGCCCCAGGCCTCGGATGACTGAGCCCATCACCCGCGACACCCGATTGGATGAACTCCACCTCTGGTTCCTGGGCCAGCCAGAGCAAGCACGCCTGATCGGCACACTGCATCTGGTCAGTGCAGGCAAGGGTGTCTCCTTGACCTATGCTCCCAGCTGGCTGGCCCAAGGCTTTCCCTTGAGTGAAGATCTGCCCCTGACAGCGCAAGAGCACCTGCCTCGTGCCCAAGGCACGGCCGCAGGCGCGGTCGACGATGCCCGCCCCGACCGCTGGGGCGAGCGCGTCATCCAGTACATCGACAAGCCACGGCGGCTGTCCTTGATGGAATACCTCTACTACGCCGGGCACGACCGCTTCGGTGCCCTGGGCGTGTCCACCTCCAGCACCCACTACCTGCCCAGGCACAACGGCCCCTTGCCCCATCTAGACCAGGCGCAGGCCCTCAGCGGCGTGATCGCCAAGATCAACGCCAAAGAAGCCCTCACTCTGCAAGAAAGCCGCATGGTGGCTGCCGGCGGCAGCTTGGGCGGCGCCAAACCCAAGGCCCTCATCGACATCGATGGTGAGCAGTGGGTCATCAAGTTCTTCAACAACGAACCCGTTGATCTGCCCCGCATCGAGCACGCCAGCATGACCCTGGCCCGGCTGGCCCGCATCCATACCGCCGACACCCGTCTGGTCCCACTGGCCGGAGAAACCGCCGTGGCCGTCAAACGTTTCGATCGCCTGCCGGGCCAGCGACTTCATTGCCTGTCAGCAGGCACGGCCCTGCGTGCCGCCAGCCCCGACGGTCAGTCTCCCTCTCTGGGCTATCCGGCACTGGCCCAACTGCTGCGCCGGGTGGGTGACACCCAACACCACGAACACGATATGCGCGAGCTCTTTCGGCGCATGGTCTTCAACATCCTGATCGACAACACCGACGATCACGAGAAAAATCACAGCCTACTCACCCCGGCACCCGACCGCTTCGGCACGCTCCGGTTGTCGCCCGCGTATGACGTGCTGCCCACCAACTCGGGCCAAGGTCATCAGGAATTCGCTGTGGGCGACGACGGCCATGACGCCACCCTCGTCAATGCCATGTCCCAGTGTGAGCTCTTCGCCCTCACGCGTGACCAGGCCGCACAAGAAGTCCAGCGGGTCATCGACGTCGTGGCCCAGTGGCAGGCACACTTCACGGCCTGCGGCGTCAGCCCGCGAGACATTGAGCAACTGGCCGACCGCATCGATGGCCCCGAGTTGCTCGCGCAACGCCAGGACTTCAAACCCCGCGCCCACACCCGGCCTTCCACTCGCCCACGACGCTCGCCCTTCAGATGATCCAACGCCTCTTGAAAACCCTGTTGGGCCTGACGGTCGCGGCGCTGGTGGGTGCACTGGCCGTGGTCTGCCTGCTGCCCCAGCGCCAGCCGGCGGCCCAGGTCTTCGTCGGCCTGCAGGCGGCCGACCTCAACACCGCCAAAAAACTGCTCAACCGCGAACAGTTGCGCGCGGCCTTCCACGGGCAACCGCTCGATATCACCCTGCCGCAACTCCAGCTCAATGCCCTGGCGAACGACGCCGCCCAGCGCCTGCTCGGTGCATCCGCCCTGAGCGACATCTCGCCCAGCCAGGCCAGGGTCACTGTCAGCGTGCCCCTGCAACGCACCCCGCTGCGGCCCCTGAGCTTTCTGGGCTCATGGCTCAATGTGTCTGCCACCCTGACACCCCAGCCCCAAGGCCCCCCCACGCTCAGCGCCTTGCGCATCGGCCATCTGCCCGTGCCCCCCGGTCTGGCTCTGTGGGTGGCCCAGCGCGTGGCCGCACACCACCATGTGCTCGAACCCGCCCTGATCGGCCTGAGCGCTGTTGAAGAGGTCCGCTTTGGCCACGCCACGCTCCAAGTCCACGCCCGCTGGACGGAGCAACACAGCAGCCGCGCCTTCAGCCTGCTGCTGCCAGCCGAAGACATCGAACGGCTCTACGCCTATCACCAACAACTCGGCCAACTGCTGCAAGCCCCGGCCTACGCGCAACCCCTGGTGCCCGTGCTGAGCGCCCTGTTCGAACAGGCGCGCCAACGCACCCTGGGCCAGGGCCTGGGCAGCAGCGACTTGCAGGAACTGGCCACCCGAGAGAGTCGCGCCGTGCTGATGGCCCTGGCCCTCTACACCGTCCACATCCCGCCCGGTCGCCTGCTGCCAGCCGCTCAACACTGGCCCGAACTGCCAGACAAGATGCTGCTGCTGCATGGTCGGGTCGACTTTGCCCAGCATTACGTGCTGTCAGCCATGCTGGCCACCAGCCTGGGCGGGCGCCT
>NZ_DASUIT010000120.1:0-28958 GCF_036279655.1 Aquabacterium sp.
ACCAGGCTCACACCATGATCGACATCACCCTCGAAAACTTCGAAACCGACCTGCTGGCCACCTCGGCCCGGGTGCCTGTTCTGCTGGACATCTGGGCCCCCTGGTGCGGCCCCTGCAAGCAGTTGGGCCCGGTGCTGGAACAGCTGGAGCAGGAGTACGCCGGACGCTTCGTGCTGGCCAAGCTCAATGCGGACGAGCAACCGGAAATTGCCGGCCAGCTCTCGCAGATGTTCGGTGTGCGCTCCATCCCCTTTTGCGTGATGTTCACACAGGGGCAGCCGGTCGATGGATTTGTGGGGGCTTTGCCCGCCGAAAAGATCCGCGAATTCCTGGCCAAGCATGTGCCCGGCGAAGGCGAGATCGAATCCCTGGTGGAGACACAAGAGGCCGAACATCTGGCCGACGCGGGCGATGCCGACTCGGCCCTGGCCCTGTTGGAAGACGCCCTGGCCAAAGACCCTGACAACGACGAGGCCCGCTTCGATCTGATCAAGCTGTTGCTGTCCGAAGGGGCGCTGGAGCCTGCCCAGGCAGCCTTCGAGCCCATCGCCTCGCGCGCCACGGGCCCGCTGGCCGAGCAGCGCGTCACGGCCTTTGGCCGCTACATCGAGGCCCTGGCCCATGCGCGGCAGTGCCGCCGCCCCTCCGAGCTGGCGGCTGCCATCGAGGCCAACAAGCGCGACTTCGAGGCGCGCTTCGATCTGGCCCAGCTCTTTTTTGCCACCGGCCAGTTCACCCAGGCCATGGACGAGCTGCTGGAGATCATCATGCGCGACAAGGGCTGGAGCGATGAGCGGGCGCGCAAGACCTATGTGGCCATTCTGGAGGTGATGAGCAAACCCGTGCCCAAGCCGTCGGCCAAGGCGGCAGCCGCAGCCGCTGCGGCACAAGGGGACAAACCCAAGCTGGAAGTGGCCGGCAAGGTGGCGATGGCCCCGGCCGATCCGGTGATCGACCAGTACCGCCGCAAGCTGAGCATGGCGCTGTTCTGATCCCACCGCCGCCCATGCATCCACCTGCCTCCATCACCCTCGAGCGCGTCACCCTGCCAGGCGCCAGCGCCGAGACGGCGCCCTGGCTCAACTGCCGCACAGCCGGCCCGGCAGGTGCCCCGGTGCTGCTGTTCCTGCACGGTTTTCCGGAGGCGGCCTTTGCCTGGGACGACATGCTGGCGCACTTCGGCGCCCACTATCGCTGCGTGGCCCCCAATCTGCGCGGCTACGATGGCTCGCATGCCCCGGAGGGGGTCGCGGCCTACAAGGCGCAGGAAGTCATCGGCGACCTGATCGCCCTGATCCAGCACGAAGGCGCCCCCGTCGAGGCCGTGATCGCTCATGACTGGGGTGGCGCGCTGGCCTGGGGGTTGGCGGCCCTGGCGCCGCAGCTGATGCGCAAGCTCATCATCCTCAATGCACCGCACCCGGGCCTGTTCCTGCAGGCCCTGCGAGACGATCCCGCCCAGCAGGCCGCCAGCAGCTACATGAACCTGCTGCGTGAACCGGGTGTCGAGCACCGTCTGGCGGCCGATGACTTCCGGCTCATGTGGGGCTTCTTCGAGCGTTTTGGCGGTGCCGCCTGGCTGACCCCCGCCTGGCGCGAACGCTACCGCGCCGCCTGGTCCGCCACACCTCTGGCGGCCCCTGGCACACCTGCGGCCCCGTCTCCGCTCACTGGCCCGCTGAACTACTACCGCGCCTCGCCCCTGCATCCGCCCACCAGCCCGGACGACGCCATCCACCGGCTGCAACTGCCCGAGGCCCTGCTGCATGTGGTCGTGCCCACCCGTGTGATCTGGGGCGAGGCCGACACCGCCCTGCCACCCAGCCTGCTGGACGGGCTGGCCCAGCATGTGCCCGACCTGCAGGTGACACGTCTGAGCGGCCTGAGCCACTGGCTGGTCCACGAAGATCCGGCGGCCGTGGCGACCGCCATCGCGCATGCCCTGACCCACTGATCCGGAGCCCCCATGTTCCCACTGATCTCCGCCCCCGAGTTGCTGAGCCTCATCGCCCGCACAGACCCGGCACCCGAGTTGCTGATCCTGGATGCACGCTTCAGCCTGGCCGACACCGGTGCGGGCGAGCGCGCCTACCTGGAGGGCCACCTGCCCGGCGCCGTGTATGCCCACCTGGACCGTGATCTCTCGGGCCCCAAGACCGGGCTCAACGGCCGCCACCCCTTGCCCGCGCCCGAGGCCTTTGCGCAGACCTTGCGGGCCTGGGGCTTGCGCCCCGCCACCCAGGTGGTGGTCTATGACGATGCCGGTGGCATGTTTGCCGCACGGGCCTGGTGGATGCTGCGCTGGATGGGCCATGACGCCGTGCAGGTGCTCGATGGCGGCTGGCGCGCCTGGGCCGGTCTGAGTGGTGCCAGCCTGAGCACCGCCCCCACCCACCGCCCGGCCGGGGACACCTCTCACCTGAAGCCCCACCTGGACTGGGTGCTGAGCACCGACGACGTGCTGGCGCACCTGGACCAACCCGAGCGCATGCAATTGATCGATGCACGCGCCCCCGACCGCTTCCGGGGCGAGAACGAAACCATCGACCCTGTGGGTGGCCACATCCCTGGCGCGATCAACCGATTCTTCCAACTCAACCTGGACGCGCAAGGCGCCTGGCGCCCTGCGAATGAGTTGCGGCAGGCCTTCGATGCCCTGCTGGATGGACGTGACACCCGCAGCGTGGTCCACCAATGCGGCTCGGGTGTCACCGCCTGTCACAACCTGCTGGCCATGGAGATCGCGGGCCTGCCAGGCTCACGCCTGTATGCCGGCTCGTGGAGTGCCTGGTGCGCCATCCCTGAGCACCCCATGTCGCGTTAGGCACGCTCACCCCGTGGATGAGGGGGGCCTCAGTTTGTCCAAAACGGTACAAACCCCCGTATCGATTCCAGACGCAGGTTTCTAGCATGTGGACGTCACGAATGTGATCCAACGATCTTCATTCAACACTCCACAACAGCACCCTACACGTCGAGGACGGCACTGCCATGAACACCTTCGGTAAATTCGCACTGGCCTTCAGCGCCATGACCCTGGCCGTGGCCGCGCACGCCCAGATCGGCCCCAACCCCACCGAGGCCTCCCTGGAAGCCACGGCCGGCCCCTTCGCCACCGCCAATACCAAGGTGGCCACACCCAGCGGCTACGGCTCCGGCACCGTCTACTACCCCACCACGGCAGGTCAATACGGCCTGGTGGTGGTGGCCCCCGGCTTCACTGAAACCCAGAGCGCGATCAGCTGGTGGGGCCCCCGCCTGGCCTCGCACGGCTTCGTGGTCGTGACCATGGGCACCAAGACCACTCTGGACCAGCCCGAGAGCCGCGGCAAGCAACTGGCCGCCGCGCTCAAGCAGGTCGTCTCTCTGGGTGCCTCTGGCCCCTTCGCTGGCAAGATCGACAGCAGCAAGCAAGCCGTGATGGGTCACTCCATGGGGGGTGGCGGCACACTGGCTGCCGCACGTGACAACCCCACGCTCAAGGCTGCCATCCCCCTGGCACCCTGGCACACCATCAAGACGTGGTCGGGCGTGAAGGTGCCCACCATGATCATCGCCTGCGAGAACGATTTCATCGCCCCGGTCGACACCCACGCCGAGACCTTCTACAACGCCATCCCGGCCACCACGCCCAAGGCCATGCTCGAGCTGGCCGGTGAGGACCACTTCTGCGTGAACAGCAACACCGAAGCCATCAACAAGGCCGTGGACGGCAAGATGGCCACCGCCTGGCTGAAGGTCTTCATGGACAACGATGCGCGCTACAAGCCCTTCATCCAGGACAGCACGCCTGCCACCAACATCTCGCGCTACCTGACCACGGGGCTGTGATCACCTGACCCCTGGTGGCGGCCCTCCCGGGCCGCGCCTGACCCGCCCTCCCCTTGATGGGACGGCGGGTTTTTTCACGTCGACGGACAATCGAAATGCCACCATGACGTCAAATTGTTGCCATTTATCAGCAAACACAGGTTAACACCAATGTCATGCTCCGGTGATTTCAGGACACTGGCTCCATCCCAACCAAAGCACCGGAGGAACACACATGTCTCACCTGTCCCTGACTCACATGGCGCGGATCAGTATGGCTGCAGCCACACTGGTCTGCGCCGCATCAGGCGCCCATGCTCAATTCAACTACCTGTCCCAGTCCCGAAGCATTTCCGCCGTTGCCAATGCCAACGGCGTGGAGCTGGAACCCATCTACTCCTACTACCCCTACAACCCCTACGACCCGCAGAGCGGGGGGCAATACATCTCCGGCTACATCCCTCGGAGCGTAGGCAACACCGACAGCCAGTCACTCCAGGCCGAGGCGGACAACTTCGGTGATTTCGGCGGCACGGTTCAGGCCCATGCCATCTATGAAGACAGCTCCGTCACGTCCACCGCCACGGCCAGCAGCAGCCTTCAGTCGGATCGGATCTCACTGCAGGTGTCGGCCGAACTGGCACACCAGAATCAGCGCTCCCACCCTTTCTCTTACTCGGATCTCGCTGGCGCCAGCATGGATATCACCTTCAGGCTGGATGCCACCACCACCCTGGTGCTGGAGCGCACCACCAACCTGGTCATCCCGGAACCCAACGTCGGCATCATGCACACATCCTTCGCATATGTCAGCCATGCAGCGGACTCACCCCTGTGGTTCTCGGCGGACGAAGGCAACGCCCTGACCTTGGCTGCGGGTGAGTACACCCTCACCCTCACGGACCGACTGGTGCGCTACGACGAGCGAGGCACTGGCACGCTGGCGTCCAGCGTCGTCGTGCGTGCCGTGCCCGAAGCCTCCACCTGGGCCATGATGGGTCTGGGTCTGGTTGGCGTAGCCTTGGGCGCACGCCGCCGTCGCCCGGCCACCCTCGGGGCCGCCTGAGCAACGCTCAGATCACCGACACCTCGGGCCGACGCTGAAGCACGCCGATGGGCGGTGCCCAGCGTGCGCCCTTGGGCTTCTTGGCCGTCACCAGGGTGATGTCGGCGGGCTCGAAGACCTCGACGTTGTGCGTGATGGGCGTGGTCAGCACGTACTGCGCCCGCGTCGATTTCAGGAAGTGCCCCACCAACTGGATGTTGCGCACATCCAGGTGGGCAAAGGGCTCGTCGATGAAGACGAAGCCGCCCGGGGTTTCGTCGTCCTTCATCAGGCCCACCAGCAGGATCAATGACTTGATCACCTGCTGGCCGCCCGAGGCTTCGCCATCATTGAGGCCGATCGAGCCCTTGCCATCGAAATTGAAATTGACCTTGAGCTCGGCCTGGCGCAGCACCGTGTCATCGTTGTCCAGGTGCGGCAGCTCGGCCGACACCTCCACCCCGGCCAGGTGGCCCAGCTCGACGATGTTCTTGCGGTAACGCCGCACCGTGGCCTTGAGCACATCGATGTAGCGCTCACGGGCATTGCCCACGGCCACTCGGGCGGCTTCGTTGCTGGCCTTGCGCTGCGCCAGTTGGTCTTCCTGACGCTGCACGGCGGCGGTCATCAGCGTGAGCTTCTCTTCGACGCTGGCATCGGTCTCCCAGTGCCCCCCCTCCAGTTCGCGCTCCAGGGCCTCGATGCGCAGGCGGGCCTGCGTGGCATTGCCAAAACGATCGCGCAGATGCTCGATGGCCTCGGCGGTGATCCAGCGCGCGGGAAAGCGCTGCTTGAGCGTGCGCGAGTTGGCCGTGCGGTTGCGCAGATCGTCCCAGCGCTGGGTCCAATCGCGGTGGTACTGGTCGGCGCGCTGCTCGCTGGCGTGCAGGCGCTGCTGCACCTGCTCGTACTGGTGGCGGGCCGTGGTATGGGCCACCACCACACTCTGGTGCTGCTGGTTGACGCTCTGCCAGCGCAGGCCGGCATCGGCCCGCGCGCGGCTGAGCTCGGGCAGGGCCTGACGGGCCTGGGCGATCTCTTCGCTGCGGCGGGACAGCTCCTCCGCCGCGCGGTGACCCTGCGCGGCCTGCTGCGCATCCTTGAGCTGGCGCTGCACGGTGGCCTGCTCCTGGGCCAGGGTGGTGAGCTGGCCGTCGAGCTGGGCCAGGCGCTGCTCGATCGACTGGCGACGTGAGGCCAAGGCCGCCGCGCCGAACTGATGCTCGCCCGGGTCAACCCAGACGCTGCGGCCCCCTCGGCCATCGCGGTGATAGGCTTCGGGCGTGATCCACTCCCCGCCCTGCCGGACACCCTCGTCGGTGCTGTCCACGCGCTGGATCTGGCCCAGTTGGCGCAGCAGCCACACGGGGGCCTTGGCCGACAGGCGCAGCACGGCCAGCAGGCTCTGAGGATCGGGCTGCGCCGGGGCCTCGGCGGCGTCGGCCACCACGTAGTGGCGGTAACGCTCGCGCTCGGCCAGAGCCATGGCCTGGGCCTCGTCACTGGCGCGCTGCAACACCACGACCCAACGCACGCCGCGCAGCACGCCTTCGGCCGCCGCGCGCCAGCGTTCATCGGCGATCTCGATCACATCGGCCATCAGGTGGTGGGTGATGCCCGCGTCGTTGAGGCGGCGCTGAAAGCGCAGCACCTCAGGCGGCGGCGGCGCCTGGCGCTGTCCCTGCAGGCGGGCCAGGGCCTGTTCGGCCGCCTGGCGCTGATCGCTCAGGCGTTGCCAGTCAGCCGCCAGGGCCTGCTTGCGGGCTTCCAGTTCCTGCACCCGCGAGCTCAACTGCGAGGCATCACTTTCCACGGCCGCCAGGGCTTCGAGCTCCTGGGCGTGCTTGATCAGGGCTTCGAGCGGCCGCTCGGCTTCACGGGCGGCGCTCAGGGTGCGCTGGGCCGCCTCTCGCTCGGCGTCCAGGGCCTCCATGCGCGCGGCGGTCGCGGTCTGCTCGTCGAGCAGGCGCAGCAACTCGGCCTTGAGCTCGGCGCGCTGGCGGCCTTCGGCGGCATGGTGGTGGCGCTGGCGCTGCATCTCGCGCAAGCGCGCGGTGAGCTGCTGGCGCTCTTCATGCCAGGCCAGCACGGGAATGGCCTCGGTGGCCAGGGTCTCGCGCTCACGCAGCTTGAGCTGGTATTGCTGGTAGAGGTTGGCACGCGCTTCGAGCTGTGCGCGCTGGGCCTGGCCGTGGGCCAGCTCACGCCCGGCCGCCTCGACCTCATCGCTCAACTGGCGCTGGTGGCCCCGGGCCTCTTCATAGCGGTCCAGCACCTCCTGGTCACCGAACACGTCAAAAACCAGGCGCAGCAACTCCTTGGGCGAGTACTCGCACAGGCGGTCGGTCTGGCCTTGCTCCAAGGCCAGCACCCGCGCGATGGCGCGGCTCAGACCCGCGCCCTCCAAGCGCTTGCGCCAGTGCTCGATGCCCAGCCAGTCCTTGTCGGGCACGCCCACCAGGGTCTCGATGGCGACATCCCCATCGACCATGATGTAGCGACGCTGCCAATCTCCGCCATTGCGCTCGATGCGGCACACCAGGGTGACGGTGTCGGCATAGAGCAGGCAGCGTGCAAAGGGGCGATTCGAGGCTTGTCGCGTGCGGGGGCGGTTGTCGACCGTGGCGCGCAGCCAGGCGCTGTCGGCATTGGCGTGGCGCGCATAGGTCTTGTAGCTGCGCCCCCCCGAGCACTCCAGGCCCAGCAAGGTGCGCATGGCGTCCAGCAAGGTGGTCTTGCCCGAGCCATTGGGGCCGGCCACGGTGATGATGGCACCATCGAGCGGCAGGGTCAGGCGCTGGCAGTAGTCCCAGTGCAGCAGTTCGAGGCTTTGCAGATGAAACATCGTGGTCAGACAGAAAGGGGGTCGTCGTCGGGCTCGGCGGGGTCCTCCGATGCCGTGAGGGCGGTGTCAGAGGGCCCAGAGGTGCCGGCCGGGCCCGACTGGGCCTGGGCCAGCACCTCGCTGAGCGTACCCTCCAGGATGCGCGAGGCGAGCAGGTCGTAGTCCAGCAGCAGGTCGAGCAAGGGACCTTCGGCGATGTCCTCGCCCTTGCGGACGATGAAGCCGTGGTTCTCCAGGCGCTTGAGGTTGCCGTCCATGCGCGTCTTCTTGCCCAGTTGCACTCCGAAGTCGGCCAGCAGGGCGCGGTAGGACACGAGGGGGCTGACGCTGGCGGCCGTCGGCAAGGGCCGATCGGTATGGAACATCTCGTTTTGCCCGTCAGATTCAAAGCTGGCAGCACGCGCGGCCTGGCGCTCCCGCTTGGGCAGGATGATCTGGGACCACAGCACCACCAGCAGTGAGACAGCATCACGCGGCAGATCGATGTTGTTGTGGCTGTTGAGGCCCGCCTCCCCAAACACGGCGTGTTCGGCCGGGCGCAGCAGGGCCACGGACACATGGTCGGCATGCAGGTTGTCGATCAGGCGCAGGCCCACCTGGGCCAGTCGGTCCTGCACGGCCTGCCACAGGTCGGCATCGATCAGGGCACGCTTGACCCGGGGGTGCTGGCGCGGCAACCAGCGCCGTGCCAGCAGTTCGGCCGCCAGCACGGCGGCATCGTCAAGAGAAGAGCTCATTCGGACTCGGCATCCAGGGGGTGTAAGTGGCCGTCGCTGAGACGGGCCACATCGGGGTCATCCACGGTGCGCACCGTGGTGGAGAGCTGCATGTGCCAGCCCGAGCGGGCCAGATCGCCTGTCATGCCCTTGAGGGTGCAGGCCTGCGCATCGCCCAGCAGGGGCATGAGCTGCAGGCGGTAGGCGGCCTGCGCAAAGCGACCGCCCAGCACGGCCTGGTCGATGGGGCGCGGTGCGCGCTCGGGCTCGGCCAGGGCATCGTCAGACACGGGCAAGGGCGCCTGGCGCCAGCGGTCCAGCAGGCCGATGAGGGCGCCCAGCTCGACCGGCATGTGCAGGGTCTCCAGGTGCCCCGCACCGGCCTCTGTGGCCGGGGGCAGGCCGCTGGGGCGGGACGGATCCGGGCGATCGCGCTCGAACTCGCCCTCGGTCACATCGACCAGATCGTGCTGGCTGACAAAGACCGGGCGCACGCCGATGGACAGGGCCTCGCCCAGCAGCTCGTGCAGGGCGGGGTGGTGCTGCAGCCAGTGGCGCACATCCGAGGTGGTCAGGCCGGTGCTGCCCAGCGTCACACGCTGGCGATCGGCCTGCTGCAGCGCCCGCGTGAACTGGCTGGCCATGGACAGCAAGCGGGCCTGATCCTGCCCCAGGGCCCGGGCTTCGCGCTCCAGGCGCGGGTCGTCGTGCTCGGCCCGGATCAGGGCGCTCAAGGCCTGCCCGGCGCGATCGACCAGGCTCAGCGCCCGATCAAAGCGGGGCTGGGCCGCCCGCAGACGGGCTTCCGAACCGCTGGCGATCGCCTCGGCGAACTCGTCGTGCAGGCGCGCCAGTTGGGCATGCAGGTGCTTGATCTGGTGGGCATCGACCAGCCCGAGCTGCTGTGCACCGGCCACCTGGGCCAGCAGGGCGGCCATGTCGTCCTGCTCGGTGGGCGCGGCCGTCAGTGAGGCCAGCAGGCCATGCACCTGCTGCGCCAGCGGCGAGAGGTGGTAGTCCTGCGCCGAGGCATCCCAGATCAGCAGTTGCAGATCGCGCAGGCGCTTGAGCACGGACTCCAGCGCCTCGGGCCAGAGCATGTGAAAGAGCTGGCCCAGGTCCTCACGCGCGATGCGCCCCTGAGGCTGGCTGGCCAGCTCCAGAAAACACCACAGACGCAACTGCACCACAGCCTGCGGGCCGCTGAACAGCCCGCGCAAGGCATCGATCACATCCAGGCGCTGGGCCAGCACCCAGGCCATGGGCTGCTCGGGCGCCAGGGCCGGATCGCGGAAATAACTCTCAAAGCTGGAGGCGTCGCCCGGCTCCAGGGGAGAAGACTCGATCATGGCGGGGATTGTGCCTCAGGGAACTGGCCGCCCCTCGTCCTGACGCACCAGGTGCAAACAGGTCGGGCGCCACCACGCGCCCGGGTGCCTCACCCCCGGCAGACCCGGCCAGCGCCAGCGTCTGCGGGGCTCGGGGGCCACCCGCAAGCGCCAGTGCTCGTCCGCCGGGAAGACAAAGCTCACCTCGTCGCCGCCCAGCCACTGCACCTGAGTGAGCAGGCCTGGCACATAAGGTGCGCCGATCTCCAGCGCGTCCCGCACCCGATGATCCGGCCCCACGAGATAGACATGCAAGGCCTCCTCGTAGGGGCAGTCCTCCGTGATGAACAGCAGCATCCCGGCCGACACCACGCCCTGGTGAACCAAGGCCACGCCGTCGAGCTCGACCCCTGTGTCCTGCCCCTGCCACAGCAGGCGGGATCGGGGCATCTCGCCCGGTAGGCGGGCCAGGGCATAAGGTGCCTCAGGCGCGTCTGGCACGTCAGGCATCACCATGACATCCCCCCTTCAGACAACACGTGGCCGTGGTCGAACTCAGCGCCAACCGCCCGCCGGTCCCAGCTCGCCCCGGCCCTGTCCCAGGGATTCGTCGATCAGCTCGATCCAGTGCTTGACACTCACGCTGGTGCCCGATTGCAGGTGAGTGATGCAGCCAATGTTGGCGCTGACCACCACATTGGTGCCCGTGGCCGTCAAGGCGGCGACCTTGGCCTGGCGCAAGGGCTCGGCGATCTCGGGTTGCAGCAGGCTGTAGGCACCACCGGCGCCACAGCACTGGTGGCTGTCGGTGGCCGCCAGCTTCACCTCAAAGCCCAGCTCGCGCAAGGAGGTTTCAATGGGCCCGGCCTTCGCGGCACTGCTGAGCTTGAGCACATGGCTCAGGCTGCAGGGCGGGTGGAAGGTCACCGCGCCCAGCCCACCCACGCGCCGGCGCATCACCACCTTGAGCATGGGCAGCCACTGCGGCAGCAACTCGCCCGGGTCCTTGACCAGGCTGACCACGCGGCGCGCCTTGTCGGCATACGCCGGGTCGCCCGCCAGCAGATGGTCGTAGTCCTTGACCCAGGCTCCGCAGCCCGAGGCATTGACGATGATGGCCTCCACCGTGGCATCGCTCTGGATGTAGGGCCACCAGGCATCGATGTTGCGGCGCGCCTGCGCTCGCGCGCCCTCGACATCCCCCAGGTGCCCCTTGATCGCACCACAACACCCGGCCCCCGTCACCGGCACGGCACGGATGCCGATGGCATCCAGCACGCGGGCAGTGGCCGCATCGATGTGAGGGCGCAGGTGCGGCTGCACGCAGCCCTGCGGCATCAGCACACGCCGGGCATGCACGCTCTTGCGCGCATCGGGCCAGGGCCCCGCCGGCAGGGGCGGCGCCACCGGCACGTGGCGGGCCACGGCCCCGGGCAGCACGGGCCGCAACCAGCGGCCCAGCTTGAGCAAGGGGCCAAAGGCCCGCGAGGGCACCACGGTGCGGATGCCCCAGCGGCGCAGGCGCTCGGCCCAGGGTCGCTGGACCTGCTGGTCCACCACGGCCTGCCCCACCTCCAGCAGCTCGTGGTACTGCACGCCCGAGGGGCAAGTGCTTTCACAGTGGCGACAGCCGATGCAGCGGTCCAGGTGCTCCTGCGTCGTGCGGGTCGGGGTCTGCCCTTCGAAGACCTGCTTCATCAGGTAGATGCGACCCCGTGGCCCATCGAGCTCGTCACCCGTCACGCGGTAGGTCGGACAGGTGGCGTTGCAGAAACCGCAATGCACACAGGAACGCAGCACCCGGTCGGCCTGCTGGCCTTCAGGGGTGCCCTGGTAGAGGGGGGACAAGCGGGTCTGCATCTCAAGCTCCGGCGCGCGGCCACAGCCGCCCGGTGTCAAACACCCCATCGGGGTCAAAGGCGCGCTGCACCTGTCGATGCAGGCGCAGCAGCACAGGCGGCAACACCACGGCAGGGGGCACGGTGCTGACCCAAGCCACCGCGTGGCCGCCCGCACGGGCGGCGGCCTCATGCACCACGGCCGCAGGCGCCGCCGTGCACAGCCAGCGCTGCGCCCCGAACCACTCGATCAAGGTTTCGCCAGGCACCGGTATCGGCTTGGCCGTGGCCGGCACGGACAGGCGCCAGAGCGTCGCGCCCGCCACCCGGCCGCTGTGCACCAGCCCCCGGGCCCGCTCGAAGAACTCGTCTTGCTGGTCACGCAGGCCATCCCAGAAAGTCTGTGCCAGCTCCGGGGGCACCTCCTGCCCTCCGGCCTCTTGCATCAGACGCTGGCCGGCCGAGGCCACCGCGGCCTGCGCGCCACGCAGACGCACGACCAGCAACTCGTCCCACCAGGCCGAGGCATCCAGGGGCACCGGTTGACCGGCCCACTGGTTGATCAGAGCGATGCCCCGCTCCTGCGACAGCTCGAAACGCAGGGTGACCGTGGCCACCGGCTGGGGCAGGACCTTGAGCGTGACCTCGGTCAGCACTCCCAGCGTGCCCATGGAGCCCGCCATCAAACGCGACAGATCAAAACCCGCCACGTTCTTCATGACCGAGCCGCCAAAACGCAGGCTCTGCGCGCGCCCATTGAGCATGCGCACGCCCAGCACGTGGTCACGCACGGCCCCACGCGAAGCGCGACTGGGGCCGCTCAGGCCCGCCGCCACCACCCCCCCGAGGGTGCTGCCCGAAGGTGAGGCCCGCCCACGTGGCGGCTCGAACGCCAGAAACTGCCCCTGCGAGGCCAGCGCGGCCTCCACCTCGGCCAGCGGGGTCCCGGCACGCGCCGTGAGCACCAGCTCACTGGGCTCATAGGCCACGATGCCCTGCCAGGACTGCGTGTCCAGCACCTCGCCGCGGCCGAGGTCACCCAGATGGTCCTTGCTGCCTGCGCCGCGCACCCGCAGGCAGACCCGTCGCTCGCGCGCCTCGCGGATCTGGTCCAGCCAGGCACGCACGGGGGCCGAGAGGTCCTGCGGATCCGTCGCGGCCAGCGCCACATCCGGGGAAGAAAGGTCAACCGAGCTCGTCATGCTCGCAAGCATAGCGGCAAGACGGTACGATGCCGCTCATGAAAGTCGCCGCCTTGCAGATGGTTTCCACTCCCGACGTGGCCGAGAACCTCGCCACGGCCCGGGCCCTGATCGCCCAGGCCGCCGCCGCCGGAGCCGAACTCGTCGCCCTGCCCGAGTACTTCTGCCTGATGGGTTTGCGCGATGGCGACAAGCTGCGCATCGCCGAGGATGCGGCCGACAATGCACTGGAGCGCAGCGACACCCCCCTGCAAACCGCCCTGGCCCAGGCTGCGCGCGAACACCAGGTGTGGGTGATCGGTGGCACCCTGCCCTTGCGCAGCACCGTGCCCGACCGTGTCAGCAACAGCGTGCTGGTCTTCAATCCGCAGGGCCAGCGCGTGGCGCGCTACGACAAGATCCACCTGTTCTGCTTTGACGATGGCCAGCAGCGCTACGACGAGGCCGCCACGCTGACACCCGGACACACCCCGGTGGCCTTCACCCTCCGGGATCGGCTGGGGCTGGACTGGCGCGTGGGCCTGTCGGTCTGCTACGACCTGCGCTTTCCCGAGCTGTTTCGCGCCCTGAGCCGCGAGCAGCCCTGTGATCTGCTGGTGCTGCCCGCCGCCTTCACCCACACGACGGGGCTGGCCCACTGGGAGGTGCTGCTGCGTGCTCGCGCCATCGAAAACCTGTGTCACGTGATGGCCCCGGCGCAGGGCGGCGTGCATGCCAGCGGCCGCCGCACCTTCGGGCACAGCCTGGTCATCGACCCCTGGGGGCAGGTGATGGCGGTCCAGGCGGAAGGCCCGGGGATGGCGCTGGCCGATCTGGATCAGGCTCGGCAGGCCCTGCTGCGCCGACAATTGCCGGCCTTGTCGCACCGGGTGCTGTGAACCTGCCTCAGCGGTCGTCTTCGGGCGAGGGAAGGGGGAGCAACTCCATCATGTCCGAGGCCACCACGCCATCCTGACCCATGGCATCTTGTTCGGCGCCGAACAGGCGCAGGGACTTGGACTGCATGCTGCTGCGGAAATGCTTGCGCTCGAAGAGCTTTTGCTGGGCCTCGCCGGGCAGATCGGTGATGCGCAGGATGTTGCGCTCGATCAGCACGTCGATCAGATCCTCCAGCACCCGCACCAGATCGGCGTCCAGGCCCGCAAAGGAGCGGGCCTCTTCTCCGGCGATCAGGAAGGCCTGCACCTCGGGATGACTCACCGGCAGCACCTGCGAGCCCGGCACGGGATCGCGGTGCACGCTGATGATGGATCCATCGGAATCACGCAGGACATGGCGCATGGCTGGGGGCCCGGTTGGGAAAGGACAACGCTGGTGTGTCAGCTATCGTCCACCTCGACTCAAACTTGAGGTGGACTGATGCGCCGCCACGCCGCCCGAGCCACCATGCGCGCCTTGTTGCCCAGCGAGAGCCGGTCAAAATTGGTCCGCAAGATGCCTTTGGTGAACCGGGTGGCCTTACTGTAGTCGATCCGCACGTCGACCACGACCGGGCGGCCTTGCGCGGCCTGGGCATGGGCGCGTTCGATCACCTGCGCGATCGAGGCATCGCTGTCCATCGCCAGATAGCTCGCCCCGGTGGCATCGGCAATGCCCTTGATGCTCACCTCGGGCAGAACCGTGCACACCTTCTTGTTGTAGGGCAAGGTCTGCGCCTGCGAGATCTGCGAGAGCTCGCCATCATTGAACACATACAGCACCACCCCCAATTGAAGCTGGCTGGCCGTGAGGATCTCCAGACCCGTCATCAGGAAGGCGCCGTCCCCGACCACCCCCACCACCTCACGGTCCCGGTGGGCCAGCTTGGTGCCGATGGCCGCCGGGACACAGTAGCCCATGCAGTTGAAGTCAGAGGGCGAGAACACATGGCCACTGCGCGTGGCCCCGAACAGCTCGGCCACCAGAAAGGTGTGGTTGCCGTCGTCGGTCACCAGATAGCCATCGTCGGGCAGGCGGGTGCGCAAGGCCGTGAAAAAACGCGCGGGGTTGACGCGGTGGCCATTGTCATGGGCCAGCCACTCGGCGGTATAGGCGGCCTTGTCCCGTGCAATGGCCTGCGCCACCGCGTCGCGCCGCACCGCACCCGCGGGCACCTCGGGCAAGGCCTTGAGCAGTGCGCCCAGCACCTGCCGGGCATCGCCCTCGATGGCGATCTCGGCCGGGTAGTTGGCCCCGAAGACCTCCGGCTGGATGTCGACGTGGATCAGCGACCAGGTGGGCTTGAGCCCGAAGCTGCCCGTGGCGATCTCGCCAAATCGCGTGCCCACGGCCAGCAGCACGTCACACTCGGCAAAGGCGTTTTCGCCGGCCGGCACCGCAGCCGGGCCGATGCCCATGCCCGTGTGCAAGGGGTGGGTGGAGGGGAAGACGCTCAGGCCCTGCAAGGTCGTGCCCACAGGCGCGCCCAGGCGATCGGCCAGGGCGGCCACCAGCTCGGTGGCCCGGGCCGCCCCCCATCCCACGAAGATGCCCGGCCGACGGGCCTGCGCCAGGCGCTGGGCCGCACGCTCCACGGCCGCCGCATCGATCGATGGCGTCGACACCACGGGCACGAAGGGTGGCAGCCCCTCGACCTCGCCGGGAAACAGCTGCACATTCACGGGGATCTCGACAAACACCGGGCCAGGCTCGCCCTGTGTGGCCACGCGCCAGGCTTCGTACAGCGTGGGCACGATGTCGCGATGCTCGGTGATCCGCCACTGGGCCTTGGTGATGGGTTTGACCATCGCCAACTGGTCCATCTGGTGCAACTGGTAGCGAAAGCCATGGTCGGTACGCACCCCGCCCGAGATCACGATCATCGGCACGCCCGCCATGAAAGCCTCGCCAATGCCCGGGCTGGCCATGGCCGCGCCGGCGGCCGGCACGATCAGCAAGGTGCCCACGCCATCGGTGGTGCGGCTGATCGCATCGGCCATGAAGGCCCCTGCACACTCATGCGTCACCCGGATCGGCCGCACCGTCTCGGACTGGCTGATCTGATCGTAGATCTCGGTGTTGTGCACCCCGGGGATGCCGAAGGTGTAGCGCACCCCGAGTTGCTCCAGGGCATGGCGCACAAGCTGCGCACCGGTCTGCTTCATAGATTGGTCTCCATCGTCATCGTACGTGCCCGCCCTGTCTGGCCATGTGACGCGCCGCCGCTCGCGCCGTGAGGATGCATCCTGACAGGAAGGTGCCTTCCAGCGAGCCCTCGCCATTGGCCCCGCCACCACCAAAACCGGCGGCCTCACCCGCGGCATACAGCCCCTCGATGGCCTGGCCCCCGGCGTCGAGCACCCGACTGTCCAGATCGGTCTGGATGCCCCCCATGGACTTGCGCGTGAGCAACTGGCAGCGGATCGCGATCAGCGGCCCCGCCGCGGGGTCGAGGAGGGGTGCGGGATCGCAGGTGCGCATCCGATCTCCCAGCCAGCGACGCAACTGGGCGATGCGCCGCAACTGTTCGTCATTGTGAAAACGCGGCCCACGGCGGATCTGCGCATCGTAGGGTGCGATCTCCTGCGCCAAGGTCTGCGCGTCGACCTGCGGGCCGGCGGGCCCGGCGATCGCGTTCATGCGCTCGGCCAGGGACTCCAGCGTGGGCGCCTGCACGACATCCGGACAGTGCGCCAGCAACTCGTCAATCAGGCTGGCATTGCCTCGGAGCATCTGCCAGGCAAAAGCCAGTGCACGGCGATCGCGGATCAGGGGGTTGTGCTCGGCCCCCGAGGCCGCCAGTTCGCGCTCGGCGATGCGGCGGTTGAGCACCTGCCAGGTGTGGGGCCAGGCCGCCCGTGCGATCTGCGCCACCATCTCGCGGGTATCGAAACCGGTGACCAGGGGCATCGGCCCGATGCGTCGGCCCAGCGGGTCGAGCCACAGCCCGGACTTGGCCGGGATCAGGCTCAGACCATGTCCCTCGAACTGCGCATGGGGGTGGCGCACCCCCGCCGCGTAGTTCCACATCCAGTCCAGGTGGGTGACCTGCCCCCCCACGGCGCGCGTCGCATCATGGAGGCTGCCGTCCGCCCAGGGATGCGAACCATTGAGCAGGGTATCGGGGGGCGCGACGCCCCAGTCGGCCGGCCAGTGCCGACGCACACGCGACAAATCCCCCGTGATGCCACCCGCGGCGATGAGCACCTGCTCGGCCTCGATCGACAAGGGCTGCCCGGTGCGCTCGTCCACCGCTTCACAGCCCTGGATGCGCGCGCCCTGACGGCTCAGCGCGGTCACGCGACAGCGCGAGCGCACCGTCAGGGCCGCACGACGCGGGTGCCGCCACAGGGCCTGCAGCAGGGTCAAGGTCATGTGGCGCGAGGTGCCCCACAGCACATGGTAGCGAGGCACCGAATTGCCCGGCTTCATGAGCCCACGCTCCACCCACTGCACCGCCGGAATGAAACGCAAGCCCCAGGTCTTCAACCAGTCGTAGACCTCGGGCACACAGCGAGAAACATAGTGCTCGGCCCACCGGCGGGGCCAGACGTCTTCAGGCCCGAAATGCGCGAAGCCCAACCAGTCCTGCAAGGCCAGCTCGGCACTGTCACGGATGCCCGACAGACGCTGCAGGGGCGTGTCCACCAGGGCCATGCCGCCAAAGGCCTGCAGGGCCAGCCCACCCAGTTGCGATTCCTCGCCGCGATCGACCAGCATGACCTGCCTGCCTGCCGACAGCAACTCCAGCGTCGCCACGATGCCCGTGAGGCCGCCGCCCACCACGAGGGTCTCGGTACGGAGTGCGCTTGCCATGGATGAAACGATGCGGGGATCGACTGGAAATGTCAATGAAGCGCATCATCACCCACCGCCCCTGTCCGCGACTGTCGCCGGACCGACAAGCCCGGCGCGCCGCTCTTGACCCGCGTCAAACCTTCGGAGGCGTCACTGCCGCGTCACCCGGCAGTCGTTCAGGATAGGCTCGCCCATCACCATGCCCTGGTGCTGGCAATCCAGGACGAGCGCACGGCCCTCCATCAGCAACTCCTGCTTGGCGGCGGCGTCGTTGGCCATCACGGCGCGCAGCATGCTGAGCCCCTGATCGGACTCCATGCTCACCATGATCAGGCCCGAGTCGGCCTCTTCCAAGCGCGAGATGCGTCCCAGGATGCGCAGGCGCTGGCCCTTGAAGCGCGCATCGATGGTGCCGCGCGTGGCCTTGTACTGCACCATCAATTCGCTGGCCAGTATCTCGCCGTCGCGCGGCTCCAGAGGTGGCAAGGGCTGCGCTGCTGGCTCCTCGCTGGCCGCCAGCACATCAGGTACCGCCTGTGCGGCAGAAGCCTGCGACGCGCTGGATACCGGGCGCACTTCAGACGTCGGCTGGGCGCCTTGCATCCACCACCCGACCACGACCGCCAGCACGCCCAGCACCAGCACCATCCAAAGCACCATGCGACCGCTGGAGCGCGATCGCGAACCACCCCACTGCACCGACATGATGGAAGACTACCTCTTGCCCAGACTCAGAAAAAAGGCCGCCGGGCAATCCGGCGGCCGTGAAAACGCCCAGAGGCGTCGGGGAGAATTTAACGGGGCATCATCACAGTGTCAACAGGTACTGCACCAGGTTGGCCACCTCTGACGAGGACTTGGCGCACCAGGGATGGGGCGATGCCGGCATGCCGATCGGGCCAGGCGCGCCGATCTCCGGGCCGAACTCGCGGCGCATCTTCTGGTAATCCCAGTAATAGTGGTTGGCATCCCAGGCCACCGGCACAAAGTACTTGTGGCGCTCAACAAACAGGTTGCGGGCATCCGAGGTCGTGTCGAAGATGTTCTTCTTCTTGGCCTTGTAGACGCGGAAGACATCGCCCTTGCGGTTCAGATCGGGTGCCGGTGTCGGCTGATCGGCCGTGCCTGGTGCAGGTCGCGCTGGGGCATGCAGGGTGTAGTATTGCTTGTACAAGGCCGACCCCTCGTCACAGCGATCGGGATGGACCAGATCCTCCAGATTGCGCACATGTCCATCAGACAGCAGGCCGCGCGAGCTGACCCAGTACATATTGCGCAGGTAGGTCGCCCGGATGGACTGCTGCTTGTATTGGAAATCGGTGGGCGCAAAGAAGCGGCCCACCTGGTCCAGGCGGATCATTTTCTCGTTGGTGTTGGCGCCCACCTTGTCCGAGTGGCAAGACGCGCAGTTCTGATCGAAGGTGACCTTGCCCATGGCCACTGTGGCGGCCACGGCCGGGTAGTTCTTCCAGCCCTTCTGGACAAAGGCGCCCTCGGTGGTGCTGGTGCTGCCCGTCTGGATCAGCTTGCCGTTGGACTTGAGCCAGCGGAACATGCCCACATTGCGCAGATCGTCGTCGTCCTGGTCCAGCACCGACATGTAGGCTGTCAGGGCCTTGAGCGACTTCTGGTCCATCGAGCCCATGGCACCGTCCGGCTCCTGCGCATGCACATAGGAGCCCTCAAAGCCCACATAGGATTCGGTGTGCGACAGCGCCCGGCGAATGGGCAGGTGGTTGGTCACATTGGGAATCGCCGTCGGCGAGAACAGATAGTCGTTGTCGTACAGGCTGCCCTCCCCGGCGGTGCGCGTCATGGCGGCCTCGGCCGTGCCACCGGGCATCAGGTAGAGCAGAGGGGTCTTGTCGACCTTCTTGGTGCCAGGCGCCCAACTGGGCCCAGGCTCGTCGCCCACGATGAAGGAGAAGGTCGCGGTGGTGTCGCCTGTCTTGTCACCCAGCACCGTCCAGCGCTGCGTCCAGCGCGGGTTGGGCAGGCCCGGGAACACCTTGGTGACGGCGCTGCTGCCCTTGCTGTAGCTGATCTGGTAGCCATGGCAGGATGCACAGTTGAAGCCCGCCCACTTGCCGCGCCCGATCAGCGGATGCGAGGACTCCGCGTACCGGTAACCCACCCAGCCAGTGTTGGAGGTGTTGCCCTTGGTGAGCTGCTTGTCGATCAGCAGAAAACCCGGGATGGGGCTTTCCTGCGGATAGGGGTCGAAGTAGACATCGTCGATGGCTTCATCGGGCACCTGACCGCGCACCGTCTTGACCGCGCCAAATGCCGTGGCCGGATCGGCCTTCAGGCGGGTGTAAGGATCGGTGGTCTGCCCCGCGAAGATCTTGTCCCAGTCCAGCCCCTTGAACTTGTGGGCCACGCCCAGACCGTACTCGTAGGACCAGAAGACCTTGCGGCCCAGGCCCACCATCTCGGCAAAACTGGCGTTGTTGACGGCCACATCGATCGGTGTGATCGCCTTGGTCTCGTCGGACAGCACCGACACCACATCGCAGTTCGGATCGGCCGGGGCTTCCAGGCGATAACGCTGCGCGTCGATGATGTTGTGCGGCTGACCCGGCTTCTTGAGCGAAGTGTTGTAGCCCACACGCTTTTGCACCTGCAGCTTGAGCGGGCCCTTGCTCGCATGGGCGGGCACGCGGAACTCGACCTTGCTGTCACTCCAGCTCAGCACATCCTTGGGCCAGTTGCTGCGCACCACGCCCGTCTCGTAATTGGTGCTCGATGCGATGTCGAGCTTTTGCTCGTACATGACCAGATCGGTCTCCAGCACGCGGCTGTTGCCGATCAGGATCTTGCTGAAGTCGATGTCGGTGCCTGCGCCAAAGCCCGACCCCATCAGTGTCACGGTATCGCCCGGCTTGAGCGTGGGCCGGGCATTGGCCGCACCGGCCGTCCACACCAGCGCGCCATTGACCAGCATCTGCTGCACCACCGGCTGCGCAAAGTTCTGCGCCGAGGCCTGCCTCTGCTGCTCACGCGCGGCATTGAAACCGCAGACGGTGTCCTGGTTGGGGAAGTTGGGCGCTGCAGCCTGCGCCAGTGCGGCATGCACCGCCAATGTGACGACGCCAATGCGCGGTAAGGTGTGTTTCATAGGGGTCTCCTGATGCACGTCAAGCAAATGCTGAATGCGATGATCAGGACACCCCGATGCAGGCGCTGTCGTCCAAGCGACAGATCAGGGAAACACCGGGGTCAGACCCGCCGGTCTGGCTCACTTCCCCTGGCCGTCTGTCGCCGAACCCAGCAGATGCGCCAGCACCTTGCGCTCTGTGAACGTCAGGTGCGCCACATCGGCCAGAGCCTCACGGTCCAGCACCTCGATGACCCCGTAGGCGACCCGAATGATGCCCTGCGCCTGCAGCGCCATCAGCGCGCGGTTGGCCGTCTGACGCGACATGGAGAGCATCAGCGCCAGATTGCCCTGGCTCACGTTCAGGCGCACCTTGCCCTCACGCTGCGTGGCTGCGGCCGACTGCACCATCCACACCAGGCGGCGCGCCAGGCGCCCCTCGGGAGGCAGCAAGGACAGGTCCTCCAGACTGATGAAGACCAGGCGGGTCTTGAGCGCCATCAGGATCCCGAACTGCTGCCAATACTGTGGTGTCTTGTGCAGCATCTGGTCGATGTCGGCCAGACGCACATGCATCACGGTGGTTTCGTCCTCGGCCAGCACATCGTGTGTGCGCGGCAGGCGATCGAACAGGGCGATCTCCCCCAGCCAGGTGGGGGGCTCGACCAGCGACAGCACGGCCTCCTTGCCCGCCTCGGTCAGGCCGGAGACGCGCAAGGTGCCACTGAGCACGGCGTACAGCCCATCTGGCGGATCCCCCCGAAAGAACAGGTGCTGCCCCGCCGCCAGGGTCCTGAGCACGCCCTTGGCGATGAGGTCGGTCGCCAGATCGGGCGGCAAGGAGCCGAACCACAGATCGGAGCGCAGCGTGTCGAGTTGAGCGGGAGAGAGGTCAGCCATGGGGGCGCATGATCAGAACACCTGGACCTTGCCAGTGTCTCCGCGCCGACAAAGCTGGGGCAAACCCCAGGATCATTCGTCGCCGCGAGCGGTCGACTGCAGGTGTCCCAGGATGCGTTTTTCGGTGCCGGACAGGTCTGCGACCTCGATCAGTCTGGACAGATCCTTCACCTCAATGCGGCCATAGGCCACCTGCACAATGCCCAGGTCCTGCAGCCCCTGCAGCACCTGGTTGGTGGTCTGCCGCGACAGCGACAGCATCATGCCCAGTTGGGCCTGGCTGATGGGCACCACGCAGGAGCTCTGCCCCGTCGTGGCCGGGCTCGACTGGCTGAGCAGCAAGAGGCGACGCGCCAGCCGGCTTTCGGCCGGCAGCAAGGCCAGATCCTCGATGCCGATGAAGGCCAGCCGCACCCGCAAGGCCATGAGCCGGCCGAACTCGCGCCAGTGGCGCGGCTCCCGGTCCAGCAGCGCTTCCAGCTCGACCTGAGACACATGCAGCAGGCGGGTGGCCCCTTCCGTGGTGACGTTGTGGGTGCGGGGCAACTGATCGAACAGAGAGATCTCGCCAAACCAGCTGGGCGACTCCACGATGGTCAGGATGGCCTCCTTGCCTGCCTCGGTCACTCCGGAAACACGCAAGGAGCCTTCCAGCACGGCGTAGAGCCCGTCCGACGGATCCCCGCGAAAGAAGATCTGCGCCCCGTGGGGAAAGCGCCGCGGCGTGGCCCGCGCCAGCAGCGCGTCCTCCAGTGTCTGGGGCAGGCTGCCGAACCAGGGGTCCTTGCGCAGCAAGCTCAGGATCTCGGGGGTGATCCAGGATCGGGCGTAAGGATCACTGCTCATGCGACACCGATCACAGCTGTCCGTAGGAATGCAGGCCGGAGAGGAACATGTTCACGCCCAGGAAGGCAAAGGTGGTGACCACCAGCCCCACCAGGGCCCACCAGGCCGCAAACGTGCCACGCAGGCCCTTCATGAGCCGCATGTGCAACCAGGCCGCGTAATTGAGCCAGACAATCAGGGCCCAGGTCTCCTTGGGGTCCCAGCTCCAGTAGCCGCCCCAGGCCTCGGCTGCCCAGAAGGCCCCCAGGATGGTGGCGATGGTGAAGAAGGCAAACCCCATGGCGATGGCCTTGTACATCACGTCATCAGCCACCTCGGGTGCGGGGGTGCGCTCATTGATCCAGCGCCGCGCCGGAATCACCAGCACAAAAAACAGCAGCAGGCCACCGACCATGCGGCCTGCCTTGATCACCGAGCCCATGGTCTCGGCCGACAGATCACCCAGCACCGCAAAGCCCAGCAAAGGCAAGGCGATCGTGATGGCTGGCACCCCCACCAGACCCAGCCACAGGGCACGCGGCGCCGCCGTCTTGAGCAGATAGGCCAGGGCCACCATGGCCGCCAGCGCAAAGGTGCCGTAACCCACGAAGTTGGCCGGCACATGGATCTTCATCCACCAGCTCTGCAGGGCCGGCACCAGGGGCTGGATCTCGCTGGCGCCGCGCGCCAGGGCGTACCACAGCAAGAAGCCCACCGAGGCGCTGACCACCAGCATGACAAAGGCCCCCAGGCCCGTGAGCGGCTGGCCGGCCTGGCGGTAGCGGTCTTCGTAATAGAGCCAGAACAGCGTGGTCATCCACGCAAACAGCACGAAGACCTCATAGAGGTTGCTCACCGGGATGTGCCCGATGTCTGGCGCGATCTGATGGCTCTCGAACCAGCGCACCACGGTGCCCACCAGGGCCATGAAGACACCGCCCCAGGCCAGACGAGAGCCGATGATGCCGGGCGTGCTGCGATTGAGCCCCACCGAGGCCCAGTAAAACGCGGTGCTCATGAAAAAGAGCAGGCTCATCCACAAGATGGCACTCTGGCTGGAGAGCATGTACTTGAGCCAGAAGACCTGGTCGGCCGCAGCGAGATCGGCACCATAGTCGTCAGTCGAGCGCATGTACAGCGCCATGGCGGCGGCTGCGGCCAGCCCCGCCAGCACCGTCAGGGCCCGCAAAGGCTGCCACAGCCAGCCCAGGGCGATCACCGAGGGCACGGCACACAGCAAGATGCCCTTTTCATAGACGTCCATGGATCCGCCGTAGCGGTGGAAGCCCCAGCCGGCCGTCAGCAGGATGATGACTGCAAAAGCCCAGTCCAGCGTGCTGCGGCGGGACATCAGGGGCGCGGGCAAGGCCTGGGTGGTGGTGGTCATGTTGGGGTGCGATCGGTAACAGCAGGAGCGGCTGCGGCAGGCACGATGGCCTGACGCAGACGGTCGAATTCATGGTCGGTGTCCAGCGTCTGTCGGGTCGAAGACAGGGCCATCTTCACGGCGGTGCCGCCCGAGGCATCGGTCTGCAGCCAGACCCACACGCGGCGCTCGCGCACATAGAGCATGGCAAAGACCCCGATGATCAACAAGGCGCAGCCCAGGTAGACCACGTTGCGACCGGGGGTACGCGTGACCTGGAAAACGCTGGCCTGGCGCTGCTCGAAGCTCTCGGGCATCAGGATCAGGGGCGCGGGATAGTGCTGCGCATCGGACAGCGACATCACCGACTGGGTCATGAAACTGCGCGTGGCCTCCTCGTCGGCCGACAGGGCCGGCAAGCCCGCGCGCTCACGCGCCAGATTGAGCAACTCGAACAGACTGCCATTGAGGATGCGGATCAGCGTGGCCGAGGTGTGCTCCTGCTCCGCCGGTGGCACCACCCTATTGATGAACTCCGACAGGGCCTCGAAGCCCGCCATCGGCGGCGCGCCGGCCGCGACGCCCGGCACCGCTTGAGCGCCAGAAAACAGATCGAGCACACGCTGTGACGACACCTGCAATTGCCCGATCAGTTCAGGGCGATCGGCCGAGGCGCCACGCACCGCAAAGCGACGTGCCGCCTCCTGGCGCAAGGCAGGGTCGGACAGGGCCTGGCGCAGCCGCCACCAGCCGGTGATCTGCATGTTCTCGTCGGCCGGCACCCGCAGGAAGCGGAAGGACTCGGCCAGGGTGTTGCGCACCCCCAGCAGGAACACCGCCTGTCCGTCCAGCATCACCGGGACCATGTAGTTCTGGAATTCGCGCGCCTGCCCGGCGGCATCGCGCAGCTTGTAGGTCACCGACGGGCCGATGTTGGTCAGTCGCTTGTCACCGCCCGGCGCCCGCGCACCAGAGCCCAGATGGCGGGTCAGATCCTGCAGGTTCACACCCCGCACATCGGTGGTGCCCTGCCCGTCCTGGCGCTGCTTGTCGGCCGCGGCCAGGTCCTCGACATTGATCACCCGCAGCGACGTGAGCTCCAGGCTGAGGGCTTCGCCCCCGGTCAGCTCACGTGGCAGCATCTGTCCTTCGCCACCCACCACCCCGGACAACACCGCCGTGCTCTGGGCCGCACGCGCCCCCAGTGACACCGGCTTGAGTCGCACCAGCGACCCCCCATCCTCAAAACTGGACTGGAAGATGGTGATGCCGTCGTAGATGAAGGGCTTGTTGACCTCGACCGTTGCGGCGTGGCTGGACTGGTCGCGCGGATCGTGCACCACGATCTCGCTGGCAAAGCGCTTGGGCATGCCCGTGGCGTAGTAATCGACGATGAACTTCTTGAGCTCGACCTCGAAAGGCAGGGGCTGCAGCAGCATGCCCTGATCCAGACTGAGCACCGCCGACGAGGAGCGCTGTCCCTCGGCCACCATCAACTGAGCCCGATAGGCCGGGTTGGACAGGCTGAGCTTGTGCTTGTCCAGCACCTCGCCGCTCTTGTAGGGCTCCAGGTGGAACCACCAGGCCTGGGCCTTGGCGATCATGTCGCCATCGAACAGCCCCCCCAGACACACCAACACGATGGCCGAGTGCGCCGCGATGTAGCCCAGCTTGTTGGCCGTGCCCCGACGCGCCGCGATCATCACCCCGGGCTGAGCCCCCGACTCGCCGGTGCGCTCCTGCGTCTTGAGCTGCCAGCCCTGCTGCCCCAGGGTGCCCAGCACCTGGTCGCGCGCCACCGCCAGTGGGGCGTCCACGCGTCCCTGCGCCTTGTGGTGAAAGGCGCCCAGGGCCTGCTCGCGGATGTTCTCCTTGAAAGTCCGGAGGTCGGCCAGGATCTTGGGCACATTGCGGGCAATGCACAGACTGGTCGACACCACCAAAAACGCCAGAATCAGCAGGAACCAGCCCGAGCTGTACACCCGAAACAGGCCCAGGGCCGAGAACACCTCGGCCCAGAAAGGCCCGAAGGCATCGACATAGTTGACCAGGGGCTCGCCCTGCTTGAGCACCGTGCCAATGGCCGAAGCCACGCAGATGATGGTCAGCAGCGCGATGGCAAAGCGCATGGAGGCCAGCAACTCCTGGGCGTCGGCCCAGGCACTCTGACGTGGCAGCGAACTCGGCGAAACAGCGGTGGACATGACAGCGTGAGGACTCGCGGTGACGGGTGCGGCAGGCGGCACTCACCACCCTCGTGCCGCACTATAGCCGCGCCAGGATCCCGACACGGTCGCCGGGGCGACCATCGTCGCCCTGGCTTGGGCAAAAAAAAGGCAGGACCCCCGATGAGGATCCCGCCTGATGTGTACTTGGGTTGCGCCCCTGCAAGCAGGGCTCACCGGACACCCCCAAGGGGCCGGGATCAACGCAGACCGGAAATGTAGTCGGCCAGCGCGGCGATTTCCTTATCGCTCAGGATGGAAGCGATGGAGGTCATCTGGACGCTGTTGGTGCGGTCACCCTGACGGAAAGCCGTCAGTTGAGCCTTGGTGTACTCGGCGTGCTGGCCAGCCAGACGGGGGTACTGGGCAGGGATGCCGGCACCGTTGGGGCTGTGGCAGCCTGCACAGGCGGGGACCGACTTGGCGGCAATGCCACCACGGTAGATCTTTTCACCCAGGGCGACCAGATCCTTGTTCGTGGCCACACCCGGCTTGGCCTTCTTGCTGGCGTAGAAGGCGGCCACATTGACCATGTCGGCGTCGCTCAGGGGCGCAGCCATGCCGGACATGACGGGGTTGGCACGCTTGCCCGACTTGAACTCCTGGAGCTGCTTGACCAGGTACTGGGCGTGCTGGCCCTGCAGAATGGGGAAGCCCGGGGCGCCACGGCTGCCGTCCACGGCATGACAGGCCACGCAGACCTGGGTGGCCTTGGCCTCACCGGCAGCCAGGTCCGGCTTGGCGGCTTTGGCGGGCTCGGCGGCGTGGGCCAGACCCGTCAGGGCGACGGTCAGGGAAGAGGCCAGGGCGGCAACAGCGATCAAGGAGGAAAAGCGCTTCATGGTGATCAGTGGGGTGATCCAAGGTGTCGGTCATCGACGCCAAACTTTGGGATTCTACAATGCACTATGAGCCGAGCAACCCCCCCCAAGTCCAAACCGGCACCACGTCCGGTGCACAAGACCCCCCAACCCACGCGCAGCGGCCCGGCCAGCCCGGCCCAGCAAGCCCTGGCGTGGGCCCATTCGGCCCGTTTTCTCACCACGGCAGCGCAGATCGAGCAGTTGCCCGTCAATGACCTGCCCGAGATCGCCTTCGTGGGCCGCTCCAATGCAGGCAAGTCCACCGCCATCAACACCCTGGCGCAGCAACGACAACTGGCTTACGCCTCCAAGACCCCGGGGCGCACCCAGCACATCAACCTCTTCCACCTCGGGCCGCGCGATGCCCCCAACCAGCTCTGGGCCGACCTGCCCGGCTACGGCTACGCCGCCGTGGAGCGCTCAGCCAAACTGCGCTGGCAGGTGGTGATGGCACGCTACCTCGAGATCCGGCGCAGCCTCTCGGGCGTGGTACAGATGATCGACTCGCGCCACGGTTTCACCGATCTGGACCGACAGTTGCTGGAATTCGTGGCCCCGCGCGTTCAAAGCGGCGAGGTCAAGCTGCTGGTGCTGCTGACCAAGGCCGACAAGCTCAACCGCAAGGAAGCGGCCGAGTCGCTGCGCAAGGCTCAGGAGGTGCTGGCCGAGCTGAGCACGGAGGAATCTGACATCGGCATCACGCTTTTTTCGGCCCTCAAGAAACAGGGCGTCAGCGATGTGGCCCTGATCCTGCAGGAGTGGGCCGCCTCGACCGAGGAGGCCCAGCGCATCGCCCAGGAACGCCTCATGGCGCTGCCCCCGGAATTCGAAGACAGGGACGAGGGCGAGGACGGCGGCGACCTGCCGGACTGATCAGCCGATCAGGCGCGTGAGCGCTTCCTGGTACTTGGCCGCCGTCTTGTCGATCACATCCTGCGGCAAGGCGGGCGACGGCGCCGTCTTGTCCCAGGGTTGACCGTTGACGGTGGCCTGCTCGAGCCAGTCACGCACGAACTGCTTGTCGTAGCTGGGCGGATTGGCGCCGGCCTGGAAGGCCGCCTCATAGCCCTCGACCGGCCAAAAGCGCGAAGAGTCCGGTGTCAGCACCTCGTCCATCACGGTCAGGGTGCCGTGCTCGTCCAGGCCGAACTCGAACTTGGTGTCGGCAATGATGATGCCCTTGGTCAGCGCGTAGTCGGCGGCCGTCTTGTAGAGCTTGATGGCCAGATCGCGCACCTGGGCGGCCATGTCGGCCCCGATGATCTCGCTCATCTTGTCGTAGCTGATGTTCTCGTCGTGATCGCCCACGTCGGCCTTGGTGGCAGGCGTGAAGATGGGCTCGGGCAGCTTGCTGGCGTTTTTCAGGCCGGCGGGCAGCTTCACACCACAGACTTCACCGTTGTGCTGGTACTCCTTCCAGCCGCTGCCCGCCAGGTAGCCGCGCACCACGGCCTCGACCGGCAGGGGCTTGAGCTTCTTGACCAGCATGGCGCGGCCTTCGACCTGGGCACGCTCTTGCGGGGTGACCACGCTGACCGGATCCTGGCCCGTCAGGTGATTGGGCGCCACATCCTTGAGCAGATCGAACCAGAACAGGGCCATCTTGGTGAGCAGCGCGCCCTTGCCGGGGATGGGCTCGCCCATGATGACGTCAAAGGCGCTGATGCGGTCGGACGCCACCATCAGGATGCGGTCCTCACCCACGGCATAGTTGTCACGGACCTTGCCACGGGCAAGCAAGGGCAGGGAGGTCAGGGCAGAAGTGTGCAGGGCAGAAGTCATGACGGCATCAATGGGTGGACAGAGCGGACCCGATGACGGCGTCCGCGAACGCCGCCTCGGTCAAGACGACATTGTGCCGCTGATCGCCTGCGCTGCGCTCGATGCCGCCTGCGGCAGAAGCACGCCAAAGCAAGCCCCCTGCCCCGGGACGCTGTTGACCAGGATGCGCCCGCCCATGAGCTGGACCAGATTGCGGGTGATGACCAACCCCAGGCCATGGCCTTCGGTCGATGTCCGCTCGGCGCCCAGGCGGTTGAAGGGCTGGAACAACTGCGCCTGCTGCTCTGGCGTGAGGCCAGGCCCCTGATCACTCACCACGATCCTCAACCAGGGCGGCTCCAGGCAGGCTCGCATCCGGACGACACCACCCGAGGGGCCGTACTTGATCGCATTGCTCAGC
>NZ_DASUIT010000121.1:0-2882 GCF_036279655.1 Aquabacterium sp.
CCCAGAAGCCGGTACCCAGGGCCAGGCCGACCACGCCCGCAGCCAGTGGCCACAGGAGGTAGTCCTTCTTGATTTGGCGCCACATCTTGGCGCGGGTGGTGGGCCACAAGGCCTTGATGCGGGCCTTGGTGGCCTCGCGCGTGGTGCGCAGACGCTCCATCTCCATGTTGTGGATGGCGATGGCCCACTCGAACAGGAAGGCCACGATCACCGAGTAGATGGCCTGGGTGAGGTTGCGTCGCTCCCAGGGAACGTCGTCCGACAGGCGCAGCATGCCGTAGCCGAAGTCGCGGTCCAGCCCCAGCACATTGGTGTAGTGGTGGTGCATGTAGTTGTGGAAGTGGCGCCAGTCTTCCTTGGAGCAGGCGTTGTCCCAGTCATGGGACTGACCGTCAAAGCGCGGGTCATTGAGCCAGTCGTACTGGCCATGGATGACGTTGTGCCCGAACTCCATGTTCTCCAGGCACTTGGACAGGCCCAACAGGCCCGAGCCCAGCAGCCACGCCGGCCACCAGGTGCCTGCCAGGGTCAGCAGACCCCGACCGGCCGATTCGCAAGCCCGGATGGCATAGAGCAGCCGCCGGATGTAGCGCGCATCGGCCTCGCCCAGTTGCTGGCGGGTCTCCTCGCGCAGATCGTCGAGTTCCCGGGCGAAGGCCGCGAAGGCTTCGGTGGTCTGAGGTCCTGGGGCGGTGCGGGTGTTCACCGCGCTCAGGCCTTCTCGGGCAGCATCGAGTCGACTTCGATGGTGACGGCCTTCTGCGAGCCACCGGGCAGACTGTAGCGGGCAATGCGCTTGAACACCGTCAGCAGTTGCGGGATGAAGTAGCCGGTGTTGTAGGGCACGCGGTACTTGGCGCACACGGCGCGCACCTTGGGCGCCATCTCGATGTAGCGGTTGGCGGGGATGTCCGGGTACAGGTGGTGCTCGACCTGATGGCTCAGGTTGCCGCTGAGCAGATGCAGCAGCTTGCTGCCCTTGATGTTGCTCGACCCCAGGATCTGGCGCAGATACCACTGGCCCTTGGTTTCGTTCTCGATCGACTCACGGCTGAAGGTGTAGATGTCGTCCGTGAAGTGGCCGCAGAAGATGATGGCCCAGGCCCAGAAGTTGCGGATGAAGTTGCCGATCAGGTTGCCGCACAGCACAGCCAGGGCGGTGTCCGTGGCGTGACCGAACAGGGCGCCGACGGCCAGACCGGCCAGGGGCCAGGCGATGTAGTCCTTGCGGACCTGACGCCAGATCTTGGCGCGCACCAGCTTCCATTGGGGTTGCACATCCGCCCACTTGCGGCGGCCAATGACCACCTTGTCCATCTGCATGTCATGGATGGCCACGAACCACTCGAAGAAAGCGGCCAGCAGGAAGGTCAGCAGCAACTGGAAGGGGTGCAGCCAGCTCCAGCGCAGGTCATTGGACAGGCGCAGCATGCCGTAGCCGAAGTCACGGTCCTTGCCGATGACGTTGGTGTAGGTGTGGTGCACGAAGTTGTGCGCGTGACGCCATTCCTCCTTGGGGCAGGTGTTGTCCCAGTCGAAGGTGTCGCCCTGGAAGCGCGGGTCGTTCATCCAGCTGAACTGGCCATGCATGACGTTGTGGCCCAGTTCCATGTTGTCGACGATCTTGCTGATGCCCAGCAGGAAGGCGCCCAGCAGGAAGGTGGGGGGGAACCAGCCAAACATCAGCAGAGCGCGGCCGAGCGTTTCGGTGGTGCGCACCAGGCGCAGGATGCCGCGGATGTAGCGTGCGTCACGCTCACCGAGGGTGGGCTTGACCTCCTCGCGAATGGCGTCGAGCTCGCGCTCGAAGGCCGCCATTTCTTCCATGCTGCGGGGGCCGATCGTCATCGTTTTGGTGTTCATGATGATGTCCAGAAAGTCAGAATCGTTCGGTTCGCTCAGCCGAGGGCTTCGAGCTTGAGGTCACTGAGCGCGGCACTCACGCACAGGCGCACGGGCTGGCCATCGCCGTCGATGCGCTCGCCGGTGACCAAGTCCTTGATCGAGCCGCTGTGGAGGCGGCAGGTGCACTCGTGGCAGATGCCCTGGCGGCAGCCATGTTTGAGGGCGAAGCCTGCGGTCTCGCCAGAGACCAGCAGGGTCTCGTTGCCGGGGGCGTCGAATTGCAGGGCCTGGCCTTCACGTGCGATCTCGATGTGGTGGCGCACGGACGGATCGCCCGAGGGACGTGCCGGCGCGAAGGCCTCCAGCTTGAGTCGGGCGGCGATGCCAGCGTCTTTCCAGATCTGGCGGGCGGCATCCATCAGGGGGGCGGGGCCGCAGCACCAGGCCGGCAGAGTGCGCCAGCCGGGGGCCTGCTGATCCAGCAGGGCCACGTCCAGCATGGCCTGGGGGCCTGCGGCGTTGCCGGCCGTGTTGGCCACACTCTCCAGCGGCACATAGCGCAAGTTGGACCACTGCGATGCCAGGGTCTCGAGTGCCTTGGCGAAGATGCGGTCTGCCTGGCTGCGCGCGAAGTAGATCAGGGTGACACGGGTGTTCGAGGCGCTGCGACGCAGGTGCTCGATCATGGACATGCAGGGCGTGATGCCGCTGCCGCCGGCCATCATCAGCACCTCGGCCGGCACCGGCGAGGGCAGGGTGAAGTCACCCGCGGCGGCTTCAATCTCGATGATGTCGCCCACCTGGAGGTGGTCATGGATGTGGTTGGACACCCGGCCATCGGCCTGGCGCTGCACGGTGATGGCGAACTGGTCGACCCGCCCGTCGATGGCGCGGGGCGAATAGGCGCGACGGTAGCGCACGCCGTTGATGGTCACGCCGACCATGACGTACTGGCCCGGGGTGAGGCCGGTGAAGGCCGGGCCCGCCTGCAGCACAACGGTGCAGGCCGACGGCGTTTCCTGTTGCTTGCCGGTGAC
>NZ_DASUIT010000122.1:0-40791 GCF_036279655.1 Aquabacterium sp.
TTCCAGTGGCTGGCCAGGCGGCTGAAGAAGTCACCGGCATCACGCTCGGTGAAGTCTTCGCGCACCGCCCGTGCGCCGCCCCCATGGCCCGTGCCCTTGGGGTCGATGCGTTCGCCATAAGGCGGGTTGAACATCATCACGCCGGAGGGACCCGGCGCAGGGCGCTGGAGGGCATCGGCCGTCTTGAATTCGATGGCGTGCAGCACGCCCGCCCGCTCGGCGTTGCGGGTGGCGAAGTCGGTCATGCGGAAGGCCACATCGCCGGTGTAGATGCGCACGGCCGGCGGGTGGACCTGGGCGCGCGCCTGTTCACGCAACTGGTGCCAGAGCGCCTCATGACCTGCAAAGGGGAGCAGGCGCTCGAAGGCAAAGCGCCGCTTCATGCCGGGCGCGATGCCGCAGGCGATCTGGGCCGCCTCAATGGCGATGGTGCCCGAGCCGCAGCAGGGATCCAGCAGCGGCCCATCTTCGGCGCGCCCCTTCCAGCCTGCGGCAGCCAGCATGGCGGCGGCCAGGGTTTCCTTCAGGGGTGCCTCGCCCTTGTCTTCTCGCCAGCCCCGCTTGAACAAGGCCTCACCCGAGGTGTCGACCGAAATGTGCGCGGCCTCGCCGTCGAGGTGCAGGTGCAGATTCAGGTCGGGGTGACGGGTGTCGACGCTGGGGCGCTCGCCGTGCTCCTCACGCAACTGGTCGCAGACGGCGTCCTTGATGCGCAAGCCTGCAAAGTTGAGGCTCTGCAATGGGCTGTTGCGGGCCGTGACGTCCACGCGCAGGGTGTGTCGGGGGGTGATCCAGTCGCTCCAGACCACACAGCGGGCCAGCTGATAGAGCTGCTCTTCACTGGCGTAGGGCCCCAGGGCCACGCGCCAGTACACACGCTGCGCCAGACGGCTGTGCAGGTTGAGCAGGAAAACGGCCTGGACAATGGTGGGGGTGAGTTCGCTGCCCATGTCGTAGGGCAGGTCGGCCGGCAGGCGACCCTGTGAGGTCGGACTGACCAGAACCCCCCCTTTGTCGACGGACACCGTCAGGGGCAGGTGGGCCAGCAAGGGCGCCACTTCTTCCTGCAACAGGGGCTCGACCCCCATGGCACAGGACAGGAACAAGGCCGGCGTCAGATCGCGACGCACAGGAGGGGCGGGGCGCCGGGCGCCGTCGAAGGGGCGCGAGCCGCGCGCATCCGGGCGTGACGGACCACGACGATCGTCGTGACGTGCGGCACTGGCGGGGATGCGGACAGGGGGGCGGCGGGGAGGCGTGGAACTCATGGGCGCAAGTGTCGCAGGAATCGCCCCGGATGCGGGACTGCGATCGTCAGAAGCGTCAGTGGACGGACCCGCCCATGGGGGCGTCGGCACGCAGCACGACGGACACATCGGAGCGGAACTCCCGGCGATAGAGAACGAACAGGACGGCCAGCGTCAGCAAGGCAAAGAGCACGGGGGAGACCAGCCAGCCGATGACGGCAAAGGACATGTAGTAGGCGCGCAGACCATCGGCAAAACTTTCGGCGGCCATGCCCATGAGCTGGCCGGCCCGGTTGGCGAACTCGATGCGATCGGCCTTGCCTTCATCGAAGAGCTCGACGTTGGGGGCCGAGCCCACCATGATGGCGCCGAAGGAGTAGACCCGCATCGACCAGGTGAAACGGAAGAAGGCGTAGACGAAGACCGCCAGCAGCACCATGATCTTGAGGTCAAAGACCAGCATGGAGGTGCGTGCGGCAAAGGGCAGGTCCTTGACCAGCTCGGTCGCTTTCTCGCTGGTGCCCAGCACGGCCAGCAAGCCGCCGAGCACCAGGATGGTGGTAGAGGCCCAGAAGGAGGGGCTGGAGGCCAGGTTCTGCGTGATGGCAGCATCGACGATGCGCTGATCACGGTAGGTGACCTGCATCATCCACAGCTTGCGGTAGTGGTTGGTGCTCGACAGCAGGGTGCGGGCCACTTTGGCGCGCCAACTGGCGAATGCCGCATAGGCAATCCAGCCAAAGACGAACAGGGCCAGCGCAGCCCAGTCCTGCCAGGGCAGAAGGATCAGCAGGCGCTCAAGGAAGACGGGCATGGTTCAGGCTCTCTCGGCGGCGCTCACATCGACTTGCGGAGATTGGCCGGAGCGATCTTGAGGGCTTCACGGTACTTGGCCACGGTGCGGCGCGCCACCTGGATGCCCTGCTCTTCCAGCATCTGGCTGAGCTGACTGTCGGACAGGGGCTTCTTGGCATCCTCAGCCGACACCAGTTGCTTGATGAGGGCGCGCACCGCCGTGCTGGAGGCATTGCCCCCGGCCTCGGTGTTGAGCGAGGAGCCAAAAAAGTACTTGAGCTCGAAAGTGCCGAACATGGTGGCCATGTATTTGGCCGTGGTCACGCGCGAAATGGTGGACTCGTGCAGGCCCAGTTCGTCGGCAATCTCACGCAGCACCAGGGGTTTCATGGCGATCTCGCCATGGGTGAAGAAGTTCTTCTGTCGATCGACGATGGCCTGGGACACCCGCAGGATGGTGTCAAAGCGCTGCTGGATGTTCTTGACGAACCAGCGTGCCTCTTGCAGGCGAGCGCTCATATTGGTGTGCCCCTCGGTGGCCGCCGTGCCACGCGGCGAGCGACTTTGCCGCAAGGCCTGCGCGTACAGGTCGTTGATGCGCAGCTTGGGCATCACATCGGGGTTGAGCACCACCTTGAACCCGCGGCCGGACTTCTGCACGATGACGTCGGGCACGATGATGTTGGCCTCGGCGCGGGTGAAGGCCCGCCCAGGTTTGGGCTCGAGGTGCACGATGAGGCTCTGGGCCTGCTTGAGCAGCTCCTCGTCGGCACCGGTGGCGGCCATCAGCTTCTTGTAGTCGCGCCGGGCCAGAAGATCCAGGTGGCTCTTGCAGATCAGGATGGCGATGGCCTGGGCCTCGCTGCGTGGCTGGGCACGCAACTGCAGGATGAGGCACTCGGAGAGGTCGGCTGCGCCCACCCCCAATGGATCGAGGTTCTGCAGCCAGCGCAGCGCGCAACGCAGGCGGGACATGAGCTCGTCGCGGGTGTCTTCATCGGCCTCGGGCGTCAGCAGGGACTCGGCGATGTCTTCCAGCGGGTCGGCCAGATAGCCATCCTCGTTGAGAGATTCGATGAGCATGTCGACTGCGGCCATCTCCTCGGGGCCCAGGCGGGTGCCGCGCAGTTGCTCGCGCAGGTGCTCTTGCAGGCTGATGGCGACACTGTTGCGCTCGAGCGGGTCGTAGTCATCGTCATCACCACGCGAGGGGGTTTCGCGAATGCCGTCGAAGTCATCGCGCTCGGTGCCGTTTTCCCAGTCGTCGCGCTCGGTGGTGCCCAGCTCGGCGGTGTCCACGCCTGCCGCGTCACCGTCACGCTCGGGGGTCTCGCTGCTGGCCGCACGTTCGTCGCGAACTTCGTCACGGGTCAGGCGCTCGGCCTGCTGGCGTTCGGCGTCGAGGCTGACCAGATTGTCGAAACTGCCGTCGTCTTCAGGCTCCAGGAAGGGATTCTGCTCGAGCATCTGCTCGATTTCCTGGTGCAGCTCCAGCGTGGACAGCTGCAGCAAACGGATCGATTGCTGCAGTTGCGGCGTGAGCGAGAGGTGCTGGGAGAGGCGGAACTGCAGGGCGGGTTTCATGACCGGCTCCAGGCCTCACATGCGGAAATGCTCACCCAGGTAGACCTTGCGGACTTCCGGGTTCTGAACGATGTCGGACGGTCGGCCTTCGGCCAGCACACGTCCTTCGCTGATGATGTAGGCACGATCGCAGATGCCCAGGGTCTCGCGCACATTGTGGTCCGTGATGAGCACGCCGATGCCGCGGGCCTTGAGGAAGCTGATGATGCGCTGGATCTCGATGACCGCGATGGGATCGACCCCGGCAAAGGGCTCGTCCAGCAGGATGAAGCGCGGCTGGGTGGCCAGGGCCCGGGCGATCTCGACGCGACGACGCTCGCCACCGGACAAGGCCATGGACGGGCTGGTGCGCAGGCGCTCGATGCTCAGGTCGTGCAGCAGGGCGTTCAGGCGCCGCTCGATCTCGGCCGAGCGCAGCGGTTTGCCTTGCTCGTCGTGCTGGAGCTCCAGCACGGCGCGGATGTTGTCCTCGACATTGAGCTTGCGAAAGATCGAGGCCTCCTGGGGCAGGTAGCTCAGGCCCATGCGCGCGCGCTGATGGATGGGCAGTCGCTCCACACGCTGCCCGTCGATGTCGATCATGCCCGCATCGGCGGGCACCAGGCCCACGATCATGTAGAAGCTGGTGGTCTTGCCGGCGCCGTTGGGGCCCAGCAGGCCGACGACCTCGCCAGCGCTGACCGCCACGTGGACATCATGGACGACCGTGCGGGCACCGTAGCGCTTTTTCAGGCCTTCGGCGCGCAAACGGCTGACCGGCGCCGCCGTGTCGACGGGAGCATGTTCGGGAGAGGACATCAGCGCGCACTCTCCAGCTCTGGCTTGGACAGGGTGCGCGTGGGGGCCAGGCGGGTCTCGCCCTCCGCCGCACCCGACGGCTCCGCCGAGGTCTTGCGAGGTGCAATGACCCCGCGAACACGCCCGCTGGGAGCGGCGGAGCCCGCCCCGCCCACCACCTGGAAGACTTCGGTCTTGTTGTCGTAGATGATGCTCTGTCCGACGACTTCGTCGGCCACGACACCGCCGCTCAGGCGACGCATCACGGCACGACCATGGAAGCGCACCACATCGGAGCGACCGTCGTACTCGACTTTTTCGGCCTCACCCTCGATGAACTCATCCAGCCCTTCACGGCGCTGACGAAAGAGCGCTCGCCCGCCCTGCCCACCCGAGGCCACGGCCGTCTGGCTGCCATCGGCCCCCTGGCGAACCTCGACCTGATGGGCGCGCAGGACAATGCTGCCCTTGGTGATCTCGACGTTGCCCGTGAGGATGTTGACGCGCTGGTTGTCGTCGACCCGCGCGCTGTCGGCCGCGAAGTTCAGCGGCTGCATGCGATCGGATTTGTCGGCGTGAGCGACGCTCAGCCCGCACAGCAGCCCCAGCGTCAGCACGACGCGCAGACGCACCGTGAATCGAAGGAAAGTCAGCAGGGACAGAGGGGCGTGCATGCGGGGCGATTTCATCGGCATGAAAATTGCATTCATTGTAGCCATGAAGCGGCTTGAACGCACGGATGTCCGAGTGATTTCCGCAGTGCAGCATGCCAAAGCGCACACCAAGGCGCCGGTGACGGGCCCTGGCGCACCAGGGCCGTGCGATCACTTGCTCTTGCGCGCCTGGCCCACGAGGAAATCCGTGGTGGCCAGAGTCTTCTCAGGCGAGCCGTTGAGGGACACCGAGGTGAAGAAGCGCCCGGCAATGCCCAGGGCGGGCACGCCATCGATCTTGTAGGCCTCGGCCAGCGCGCGGGCCTGCTTGATCTTGCTCTGCATGCCGAAGGAGTTGAACATGGCCTGGAACTTGGCTCCGTCCACACCGTGACGCACCACGAATTCGGTGATGGACTCCGGCGTGTCCAGGCGCAGCTTTTCTTCGTGCATGGCATGGAAGACCTTGGCATGCAGGGTCGACAACAGGCCCAGACCCTCCAGGGCATAGAACAGGCGCTGGTGCATGCCGAAGGGGTTCTCGCGGAAGGCCACCGGCACGCGGCGGAAGACCACGTCCGCCGGCAGCTTGGCGATCCAGGGCAGCAGCGAGGGTTCGAAGTGGTAGCAATGCGGGCAGCCGTACCAGAAGAATTCGACGACCTCGACCTTGCCGGCAGGCGCCGACACCGGCGCACGTTGAGACAACTTGACGTAGTTGCTGCCTTCGACCGGATCGGCAGCATGCGCCAGACCCCAGGGGGCCATGCCGGCGGCCAGCCCCAGGCCGGTCATGGCGGCGGTCTGCTTGGAAAACTCACGGCGATTCATGTGGTGCCCTTTCAGACGAGACAGTCAGCTTATTTCTGGATGCGCACCAGGGCGGAGTCGATGCCACTGCCCGACAGCTTGACGCGCGCCTCTTCGGCCTGCTCACGCTGCGAGAAGGGGCCCACCCGGACCCGGTACATCGTGCGGCCGTTGACCTCGCGCTCGGAGATGCGGGGCTCCATGCCCATCATCGACAGCTTGGCGCGCTGCTGCTCGGCTTCGGCGGAACTGCCATAGGCACCCGCCTGCACGTAGTACGTCAACGGATCAGCCGGTGGATTGGTGGACACGGCCTCGCCAGAAAGGATGGCCGCCGGGTTGCGGACAGCAGGTGCCGTCGCACTGGCGGCCTTGGCAGCACGTGCGGCCGATGCCGGCGACACGCCAGCGGATGCGGCCTCGTCCGCCGCTGGCGCCGACGCTGCGGCCAACGGCTCGGAGGCAATCTCTTCGAGCACCGGCTTGGGCACGGCCTTGGGTTTGGCGGGGTTGGCGCCATACAGCGGCGCGTTGGGATCCCAGTTCTTGTTGTGCTCGGCTTCCGCGGCGTCCTGCTCGGCCGTGCGCTGGGGCACCTTGTCCACAAAGGGCAAGGGCACCTTGGTCACGTACAGGGCCACCGCCAGCGCCATGGCCAGGCCGATCAACAGGCCCACGATCATGCCCAGGAAAAAGCCGCCACGTTGGGATTTCATCAAGATAGGTCCTTTGCTTCGGGTCACCGGGGTGCTCACATCTTCTCGGGCGCGCTCACACCCAGCAGTGCCAGGGCATTGCGCAGCACCTGCGCCGTCGCCGACAGCAGGGCCACGCGGGCACGGCTGAGTTCGACATCGTCGACCAGGAAACGTTCCGCCGCGTAGTAGCTATGGAAGGCACTGGCCAGGTCACGCAGGTAGAAGGCCACGTCGTGGGGCGCCAGCCCCTGCGCCGCCTGAGTCAGCATGCCAGGGTATTCGGCCAGACGCGTCATGAGGGCCAGTTCGGTGTCGGCTGTCAGCAACGACAAGTTGGCCTGGGTCAAGGATGACAGATCGCCCCCCTTGTCGGCGTACTGCTGGCGCACCGAGCAGATCCGCGCATGGGCGTACTGCACGTAGAACACCGGGTTCTCGTCGTTCTGTTTGAGCGCCAGATCCACGTCGAAGACGAATTCGGTGTCGGCCTTGCGGCTGATCAGGAAGAAGCGCACGGCGTCCTTGCTGGTCCACTCGATCAGATCGCGCAAGGTGACGTAGCTGCCGGCCCGCTTGGAGATCTTGACCTCCTCACCATTCTTGAGCACGGTGACCATCTTGTGCAGCACGTAGTCAGGCCAGCCCTGCGGGATGCCCACACCGGCGGCCTGCAGGCCGGCGCGCACGCGGGCGATGGTGCCGTGGTGATCCGAGCCCTGGATGTTGACGCATTGCTCGAAGCCGCGCTCCCACTTGGCGATGTGATAGGCCACATCGGGCACGAAGTAGGTGTAGCCGCCGTCGGACTTGCGCATGACGCGGTCCTTGTCGTCACCGTAGTCAGTGGAGCGCAGCCACAGGGCACCGCCTTCTTCGAAGGTCTTGCCGGCGTCGCTCAGGCGCTGGACGGCGTCCTCGACCCGACCGGAGGTGTAGAGGCTGGACTCCAGGTAGTAGTTGTCAAAGCGCACCCCGAAGGCCTTCAGGTCCAGATCCTGCTCATGACGCAGATAGGCCACAGCGAACTGGCGGATGCCATCGATGTCTTCGGGATCGCCCGAGGCGGTGAACTCGCGGTCGTCGGCCTTGACGGTCTTTTTGGCCAGGAAATCCGCCGCGATGTCGGCGATGTAGTCACCGTTGTAGGCCGACTCGGGCCAATGCTCGTCACCGGGCTTGTAGCCCTTGATGCGCGCATGCGTGGACCAGGCCAGGGTGCTGATCTGCACGCCAGCGTCGTTGTAGTAGAACTCGCGGGTGACGTCCTGGCCCTGAGTATCGAACAGATTGCACAGGGCGTCGCCCAGGGCACCCTGGCGACCATGGCCAACGTGCAGGGGGCCCGTGGGGTTGGCCGAAACGAACTCGACCAGCACCTTGCGGCCGGTGGCGGGCTGACGGCCGAAACGCTCGCCCTCGCTCAGCACATCGCTGACGATGGATTGTTTGGCCTCGGGCTTGAGACGCAGGTTGATGAAACCCGGGCCGGCAATCTCCAGTGCAGAGACCCACTGTTGCACGGCGCTCTGGGCCTGCAGCGCAGCCACCAGGGCCGTGGCCAGTTCGCGGGGGTTTTTCTTGAGGGGTTTGGCCAGTTGCATGGCCGCCGTCACGGCGAGGTCACCGTGGGCCGCCTGCTTGGGCGCCTCGAAGACGGGGGTGAACGATGCATCTGCATCGGGCGCAACGTTGCGCAGGGCCTCACCCAGGGCCTTCAGGAGTTCACGCTTGGCTTGAATCATCCCGGGATTCTACGGGGAGCCTCGACTGTCCCCCAAGGACACCGAAAAGCGGTAAATTGCCACGGCCCTCTGGCGCTTTTCGCGCCATGAAAGGCAGGGCGTCGTGAAAAGATCGGCGTATTCACAGGACACAGGCATCCATGGAAGGCATCGACATCGACACGAGCGTGACGGGCCAGATCGGCAAGTACGACGTCATCCGTCGGCTGGGCGAAGGCGCCACCAGCGAAGTCTTCCTGTGTCGCGACGAGTTCTTTCAGCGCAATGTCGCACTCAAGCGCGTGCGATCGGCAGCGCTGATGGATGCCGTGGACGGCCCGGTCTACGCGCGATTCTTCGCAGCCGAGGCCGCCCTGGTGGGCCGCCTGCAGCACCCCAATGTGGTCCAGATCTACGACGCCGTGGCCGACCCCACCGCGCCCTACCTGGTCATGGAGTATGTGCCGGGGACCACGCTCAAGGCCTTCTGCCGACCCGATCAGTTGCTGCCCCTGGAGCTGATCGTGGAAATCGGCTTCAAGCTGGCCATGGCCCTGAGCTATGTCTACCGCGAAGGCCTGATCCACCGGGACGTCAAACCGGCCAACATCCTGGCCATCACCAATGAGCAGGGGCTGGTGACGGATGTCAAGATCACCGACTTCGGCAGCGTGCTCAACATGGCCGCCGACGCCACCCAGGTGCATCAGGTGGGATCGCTGGCCTACATGTCGCCCGAGCAACTGGACGGACAGGTGCTGGACTGCCGCGCCGACATCTATTCGCTCGGGGCCGTGCTCTACCACCTGATCGCCGGCCGTCCCCCCTTCGAGGCCAGCTCGCAGGCCGTGCTGATGAACCTGATCTACAACCAGGATCCCAGCCCACTGTCAGGGCTGCGCTCGGGCGTGAACCAGGCCGTCGACGAGGTCATCCTCAAGGCCCTGGCCAAGGACCCCAAGGACCGCTATGCGAACTGGGATGCCTTTGCCCAGGCCCTGTCGGGGCTGATCGCCGACCATAAGGTGCCTCGCGGCCAGTTGCAGGGGGTGCTCGATTCGGAGCGCTTCAACCTGCTGCGATCGCTGGACTTCTTCACCAGCTTCGGCGATGTCGAGCTGTGGGAGGTGGTGCACCGGGCACGCTGGCAGCGCTTCAGCTTCGGGCATGCCTTGTACCGCCGTGGCGAGGAGGGGCGCACCTTCCACATCATTGCCCAGGGCAGTGTGGAGGTCTTCCGCACGGGCAAGCGCGTGGCGCTGCTGGGGGCCGGCACCTCGGTGGGCGAGATGGCCTACCTGGCGCCCAACCCTGAACTGCGGCGACACAGCACGGATGTGATCGTGTCGGAGCCGGCGACAACGATTTCCTTCACGCCGGAATCGCTGGGGCAGGTCAGCCCCAATTGTCGACATCTGTTCGATGAGGCTTTCATTCGTGTGCTGGTGCGGCGTCTGCACGCCGCGCACGAGGCGCTGGCCCACCCGCGCCGGATCATGTGACACAACACCCTCATGCCGGTGTCAACCGCAGGCCACGCCTGCAGCGTTAAACCCTGGCGCCATCTGTGACCTGAACGTAGACTGCTTTGTCTGCCCATTTTTCGAAACACAACTTAGGAGTGCTGACATGCGCTTGTTGATTGCCTCTCTGACCCTCGCCATGACCGCGAGCCTGGCCCACGCTGACGCCACTTGTGATGCCAAAGTCGCTGAACGCAAGCTGTCTGGCGCCGCCAAAACCAGCTTCCTCAAACGCTGTAACCGTGAGGCAGCCAAGGCCGCTTGCGTGACCACGGCCGCCGACAAGAAGCTCGCTGGCGCCGCCAAGAACAGCTTCATGAAGAAGTGCGAGAAGGATGCTGCAGCACCCGCCGCCTCGGCCGCATCGTCCAAGTAAGCTCAGCGCGTCCAGACCCCTCGGGCCAGCAAGGTCGCGGCCAGAGGCACCAGCACCAGCAGGTGGGTCTGGACCATGATCCGGTGCCTCACGGCCCGGATCTCCGTCTCGGGTGGCAGCGCTCCCGTGAGGTCCAGTTCACGACGCCAGCGGCGGAACTGCCGGGTCGGCTTGATCGACATCAGCGCGACGAGGACAAAGACCGAGACCTTGGCATGCAGCAGGGGCTGACTCCAGTACCACCCCCAGCCCTTGAGTCCCCACCAGGTGCGCGCCAGCCCCGTGAGCAGCACCAGCACCGCTGACACCAGATAGAGTGCATCGAGGCGATTCAGCCGCCGCACGATGGCCGCATTGAGCCACTCGGGCCGACACAAGGCTGCCTCACCGGTGACAAAAACCACCAGCATCAAGATGGCCGCGATGTGCGCATAGGCCAGCAGGGATTCCATCAGCATGTCGAGGCGCCTTCCTGAGCCGGGGCGGACCAATAAGCGGTATCCCCGAAAGTGTTCTTGAGAAAATCGATCCACAGACGCAGACGCAAGGGCAAATGCTTGCGCTGCGGAAAGACGGCGTAGATGCCCGTGGGCGGAGCGGCAAAGTCCTCCAGCACGCTCACCAGCCGACCGCGGCGCAGATCGGACTCCACCTCCCAGAGCGAGCGCCACGCCAGCCCCAGCCCTTCCAGGCACCAGGCATGCAAGACCTGGCCATCGGAGCAGTCGAGCCGGGCGGGGGGGCGCACATGGCTGACCACGCCGTCCACGGTGAAGGCCCAGCCCCGCGTCTGGCTGGCTTCCGAACTCAGGGTGAGGCACTCGTGGCGCACCACGTCCGCGGGATGCGCCGGCACGCCACGCGCCGCCAGGTAGGCCGGACTGGCCACGCACAGGCGCCGGTTGTCCGCCAGACGCACACTCACCAGACTGGAGTCGGGCAGATCGCCCACGCGCACGGCGCAGTCGATGCCTTCGTTGACCAGGTCCACCAGTCGGTCCGACAGATTCAGCGAGATCGACACCTCCGGATGCCGTGCCACGAAATGCGGCACCAGAGGCGCCACATGCCGGCGGCCGAAACCCGCCGGAGCCGTGATGCGCAAGTGGCCACTGGCCTGCACGCTGCCCGCACTGACGCTGGCCTCGGCATCGGCCAGATCCGTCAGCAGACGCTGCGCATCTTCCAGGAAGGCCGACCCTTCGTGGGTCAGGCTGATGCGACGTGTGGTGCGCACCAGCAGCTTGACGCCCAGGCGCTCCTCCAGCGCATCCAGGCGACGCCCGATCACCGCCGGTGCGACGCCTTCAGCTTGCCCTGCGGCAGTCAGGCTCCCCTTGGTGGCCACGGCCACGAACGATTCAATCTGCTTGAGACGGTCCATCACCAGCACGCCTGATCGATCCGGTCGGAAAGATGTCCGCCGGTGACCTTCATTCTGCATGCAATCCACACCGTGCCCGCCCTTTGTCGACACGCTGTCCATGCGCCCCCTCAAGTCGAGATCTGTGACGCCCGATAACAAAACCCATGGACTGCTGACAACAAACCCCGACCCTGGAGTGGATGTGGCCGCCGAGTACCTGAGCAAGAGCTTCCACGCTGGCAGCGGCCTGATCGCCTCGATCGTCGCGCTGTACGCGTGCGTCATGCTGATCGAAGTGATTCGACGCATTCGGCTGGCCGAGCGTGACCTGGCCATCGGCTGGACCCTTCACGGCGCCCTGAGCATCGGCAGCGGTCTGTGGGCGGCCCATTTTCTGGGCCTGTTCTCGCTGGATCTGCCCATCGAGGTGGGCTACGACAAGACCCTGACCGTCCTGTCGTGGTTGCCCAGCGTGCTGTCCATCGCCGTGATCCTCTCTTTCATGGGGCGACCCCACCAGCCTGCGCACTGGCGCATCGTCGGCGGGCTGGTGTGGGCAGTCGGGGTGAGCCTCACGCTGTACCTGGGCATCGCCTCCATGGGCATCCACACCGGCATCGACTGGGATGCCAGCATCCTGCTGGTCGTGGGCCTGCCGTCCCTGGCGGTCATGGCCCTGGGATCGGTGATGATCCGCCGCACCCTCGATGGCGGCATCCCCATCACCGCAGCGCGGCGGCTGCTGCTGGCCACGCCTTGCGCCATTGGCGTGCGCGGTGTGCAATACGCGGCACTGGCGTCGGCCAACTTCCCCTTCGAAGCACAGAGCCTGTCATCCGGTCAGTTGTCGGGCGATGCGATGGTCGGGCTGGTCACCGGCGCCATCGTGCTGCTGTTTGTCAGCACCCAGATGGCCATCCTGCTGGACCAGCGCATGCGTCAGCAACACGACCGGTTGACCCACACCCTGCAGGATGCCCACCACGAACTGCAAGACTCCGCCCACCGAGACACACTGACGCGACTGCTCAACCGCCAGGGGGTCGAACGCCACCTGCATCAGCTGCTGTCCGCCGCGTCATCCATGCCTCACGATCTGGTGCTGATGTTCATCAACCTGGATGGCTTCAAGATGGTCAACCAGTCGCTTGGACACGGGCAGGGCGATGCACTGCTCAAGCAGGCGGCCCAGCGGCTGGGCGACCTCATCCGCCGGGATGATCTGGTGGCACGGGTGGCGGCCGACGAGTTCGTGATGCTGTTTCAGGGTCAGATCGACCGGGGCAGCGCCAGCAACCTTGCACGCAGGGTGGATCAGGCCCTGTCTTTGCCCTTCTTGCTGGACAAGCACGAGATCACCTTGTCGAGCTCCATCGGAATCATGCTGCATCCACCCACCGGCACATCCTCACCCGAGCTGGCGCCTGGCGATGTACCCCTTGATGCCTGCACACTGATCCGTCGGGCTGAAACGGCCATGCGCCATGCCAAGGCGGCCGGCGGCGGCGTCCAATGCTTTTACGAAGCGGGCATGACGACGAGCAACACCGAAGAGCTGGATCTGCAGCGCGATCTGCGCCAGGCCATCGATCGCCATGAGCTCATGCTCTTTTATCAGCCCAAACGCCATGCGCGCTCAGGCCAATGCAGTGGCGCCGAGGCCCTGCTGCGCTGGAAGCACGGCACACGGGGCATGATCAGTCCGGGTGTCTTCATCCCCCTGGCCGAACGCTTTGGCCTGATCAGCACCCTCGGCGCCTGGGTGATCACCGAAGCCTGCCGCCAGATCCGCGCCTGGCAGGATGAGGGCATCGAGCTGCAGGTGGCCGTGAATCTGTCGGTTCACCAGTTGCGCCAGCCCGATCTGGCCGACCGCATCCGCGACACCATCGAGCAGCATGGGATCGAAGCTCGGCTGCTGATCTTCGAGATCACCGAGTCGGTGGCCATGGACAACGTTCAGGCATCCCTGAAAGTGTTCGAGCGGCTGGCCGCCATCGGCGTGCAGTTGTCGATCGACGACTTTGGCACGGGCTACTCCAGCCTGAGCTACCTGAGCAAGCTGCCCGCCAGCCAGCTCAAGATCGACCGCAGCTTCGTGATGGAGCTCGAAGACAGCCACCATGCCCAGGCCATCGTGGAGGCCGTGGTGCGACTGGCCCATGCCCTGCGCCTCAAGGTCGTGGCCGAAGGGGTGGAAACCGAAACCCAGCATCAGGCGCTGCTGGCACTGGGTTGCGATGAACTGCAGGGCTTCCTGTTTGCTCGACCCATGCCGCCCGAGGAGTTGAGCATCCTGCTGCATCCCCAGCCACAACCGTCTGCCGTCCGCCCCGTTCAAGCCCGCACCAGTGACAGCGATTTTGCGGTGCTTCACTGAATTCCCAGGCAATTACATGTCATTTGGTCATCAATCAATGACTTTTTTGACTGGTAATGCGCGGATAAGTATCGAATAAACTCTCGTCATGGGGAAGGGGCACACTCCGCCTTGCGCCGAGCCATCCGCCTGACTTCCTCCCCCGCTTCCATCCCATCCTTTGACGAGGTTCACCATGACCGCACGCACCACCGTCCACGGCCTCCAAGTGGCCACCGAGCTTTACCGTTTCATCGAAGACAAGGTGCTGCCGGGCACCGGTGTCGAGAGCGCCGCCTTCTGGGCCGGTTTCGACAAGATCGTGACTGATCTGGCCCCCAAGAACGCCGCCCTGCTGGCCGAGCGCGACCGCATTCAGGCCGAGATGGACGCCTGGCACACGGCCCACCCCGGTCCGATCGCCGACATGGCCGCCTACCGCGCCCACCTGGAGAAGATCGGCTACCTGGTGCCCGTGCCTGCCGACACCCAGATCACCACCTCCAACGTGGACGCCGAGCTGGCCACGATGGCTGGACCTCAGCTGGTGGTGCCCATTCTGAATGCCCGTTACGCCCTGAACGCCGCCAACGCCCGTTGGGGCAGCCTGTATGACGCCCTGTATGGCACCGATGCCATCAGCGAGGCGGACGGTGCAGAAAAGGGCAAGGGCTACAACCCCGTGCGCGGCGCCAAGGTCATTGCCTTCGCCCGCAACCTGCTGGATCAGGCCACACCGCTGGAAGGCGCCTCGCACAAGGAGGCCGCAGGCTACCGTGTCGAGGGCGGCACGCTGGTCGTGGCCCTGATCAACGGCAAGACCACCGGCCTGAAGAACCCGGCCCAGTTCGTGGGTTTCCAGGGTGACGCCACCGCACCGAGCAGCGTGCTGCTGGTCAACAACGGCATGCACATCGACATCCAGATCAACCGTGACACCCCGATCGGCAAGACCGACGCGGCAGGCGTGTCCGACCTGGTGCTGGAATCGGCGGTCTCCACCATCCTGGATCTGGAAGACTCCGTGGCGGCCGTGGACGCGCAAGACAAGGTGCTGGGCTACAGCAACTGGCTGGGCATCCAGCTGGGCACCCTGACGGAAGAAGTGAACAAGGGTGGCAAGACCTTCACCCGCGCTCTCAATGGCGATCGCGTGTACACCGGCGCCAACGGCGGCGAGGTCAAGCTGCATGGCCGCTCGCTGATGTTCGTGCGCAACGTCGGCCACCTGATGACCAACCCCGCCATCCTGTGGGGCGCCGAAGGGCGTGAGATCCCCGAAGGCATCATGGACGCCGTGGTGACCACCACCATCGCCCTGCACGACCTGCAGCGCCATGGCCGCAACGGCATCACCAACTCGCGCACGGGCTCGGTCTACATCGTCAAACCCAAGATGCACGGCCCCGCGGAAGTGGCCTTCGCCAACGAGCTGTTCGGCCGTGTCGAACAACTGCTGGGCCTGCCCGACAGCACCGTCAAGCTGGGCATCATGGACGAAGAGCGCCGCACCAGCGCCAACCTGAAGGCCTGTATCGCTGCAGCCAGCAGCCGTGTGGCCTTCATCAACACCGGCTTCCTGGACCGCACCGGCGACGAAATGCACACCGCCATGCTGGCGGGCCCGATGATGCGCAAGGGCGACATCAAGAACAGCGCCTGGATCGCTGCCTATGAGCGTCGCAATGTGCTGATCGGCCTGCAATGCGGCCTGCGCGGCCGCGCTCAGATCGGCAAGGGCATGTGGGCCATGCCCGACCTGATGGCTGGCATGCTGGAGCAGAAGATCGCCCACCCCAAGGCTGGCGCCAACACGGCCTGGGTGCCCTCGCCCACGGGTGCCACCCTGCACGCCACCCACTACCACCAGGTGAACGTGGCCGCCGTCCAGATCGAGATCGAGAAGCTCAACGAGTCTCCCGAAGCCCTGCTGGACAAGCTGCTGACCATCCCTGTGGCCCCTGAAGCCAACTGGTCTGCCGCCGACAAGCAGCAGGAGCTGGACAACAACATCCAGGGCATCCTGGGTTATGTGGTGCGCTGGATCGACCAGGGCGTGGGTTGCTCCAAGGTGCCCGACATCCACAACATCGGCCTGATGGAAGACCGCGCCACGCTGCGCATTTCCAGCCAGCACGTGGCCAACTGGCTGCACCATGGTGTGGTGACCGAAGCCCAGGTGCGCGAGACCTTCAGCCGCATGGCCGCCGTGGTCGACGGCCAGAACGCGGGCGATCCGCTGTACAAGTCCCTGGTGGCCCACCCCGAAGGCTGCGCTTTCCAGGCGGCCCTGGATCTGGTCTTCAAGGGCAAGGAGCAGCCCAGCGGCTACACCGAGCCCCTGCTGCACGCCTGGCGTCAGAAGGCCAAGGCGCAGGCCTGATCCCTGGCGCGGCCCGTGCCGCGCTTCACAACCCCAAAGGCCCCTCGCGGGCCTTTGTTGCTTTCAGAGCCGGCTCATTCACCTTCGCCCACGGGCTCCGCCCCGGTGCCCAGGAAGCCGCGGCCCTGCGCGAAATACACGTTGATCGGCTTTTCATGGCGCAGCACGTCCAGCACGTTCTGGAACATGGTGGATGGCAGATGCATCCGGATGATGCCGTTCTCTTCGACATCGTTCTCGAAAATCATGCCCGGGTCATTGAAACGCACCCACGCCACCGACTTGCCGGCCGCATCCATCAACTGGATCTGCGCCCGGTTGGTCTGATAGCCCTCCGGGGACCCGTAAAACAACACGCTGTAGCTGGCGACCGCTGGCATGACATCACTCCTCAAGGATGAATACCGCCCCGACATGGGACGACCAACCCATCCTAGACCTGCGCTCCTGCCTTCGATACCCCTAGCTTGTGGCTGACCCTCCCCCCTCAAATGCAGAGGGCCTTTTTTTCATCTAAGGGAAAACGCTTGCCAGGCGTAGCAATGCTTACAAGTTGGCAAGGTTGTTCCTCCCTCCATCCGGTCAGAATTCACACAAAGAACGAAATCACAACGACACAGCCAGGGGAAAACCGTATGCGCATTGCAGCCATCGACATCGTCAGGGGTCTGTGCATCGTCCTGGTGGTGTTCGGGCACAACCCCGTGTTCTCCGACAGTGTGCTCGACACGATGCTCAGCACCGTTCGCATGCCCTTGATGTTCTTCATCGCAGGGGCTTTTCTGAACACCCGCATGTCCTGGCGTGACATGCTGATCGACAAGGCCGATGCGCTGCTCAAGCCCTTCGTGGTGATGGCCCTGCTGCAGGCCCCGCTTCGACTGATGCTGGGACATACCTCACCCGAAGCTCTGACCGCAGGGGTGCTGGCCGGCGGCGGCGCCTATCTGGTCTGGATCTTCCCGCTGTGGTACCTCACCCATCTGTGGTGGGTGTTTGCCGCAGGGCACGCCCTGGTGGTGCGCGGCCAGTTCCATCGATGGTCTGCGCCCGTTCAGGTGCTCTTCCTGCTGGGGTGTTTTGCCCTGGGGCACACCCTGAACGCCCAGCACTGGCTGAGCGACATGCCCGCCACACAAGCGCCCACAGAGGCCCATTGGCGAGGCGTGCCCTTCCAGTTGGATCAGCTGCCCTGCAATCTGGTGTTCTTCCTGCTGGGCCAACGCTGCCAGGCGCTCTTGCGACACTGGCAGTTTTCGGCCTGGCGTCTGATCGGAAGCAGCGCCTTGTTCCTGGCCACCTACACCCTGGCCCACGGCCTGCCTGGCACACCGATCGCAGAGCCGTCCCCTTCACCCTGGTCGGTGCTGGTGCCGCTGGCGGGCATGGCCATGCTGGTGACTGTGGCCACCGGATTGGCCCATCTGCCCCTGCTGCGCTCAGGCCTGGCACAGTGCGGACGCGACAGCCTCTTCATCTTGCTGTTCCACTCGCCCTTGCAGACCCTGAGTTTTCAGCTCTGGAGCATGGCACTGCCGCACTCGCCTTGGCTGTGCGGCACCCTTGGCTGGGCCAGCAGCCTGGGTCTGAGCCTGGGCCTGGCCCACGTGATTCGCCAACACCACTGGATCGCCCTGCTCTGGCTGCCTCGGCGCCAGGTTCAGGCGCGGCGGACAGCCCCCGGGGTCCGCCTGCCGGGGCTCACGAGCTTCGTGCCACCCAAGCCAGGGGCGCATTCCTCATGAACCAGCCCACCAGGGTCCAGGGCCAGGCGGGCACACAGGCCGTGGCGGGTTCACGCTCGATCGCCGCCACCAGGGCCTTGCAACCCGAGACGGTGTCCACCATCAAGGGCGTTTTCTGTGCCTTGCTGCTGAGCTCGGTCTCGATGTAGCCCGGAAAGATCGTGGTGACCCGGATGGGCGTGTGCATCAGCTCCGCACGGATGCCCTCGGTCAGCGCTGCCAGCCCCGCCTTGGTTGCTGCGTAGGTGGTGAGGTTGCGCGGCAGACCCCGCATGGCGCTCATCGATGAGATGCTGACCAGATGACCGCTGTTTTGCGCACGGAAGATCTCCACCGCCGCCTCGCACTGCGCCAGCGCCGCGATGAAGTTGGTCTGTGCGGTCTGCAAATTGGCATCGAAGCGCCCCTTGCCGATGGGCTGGCCCTTGCCCAGACCCGCATTGACGATCACCCGGTCCAGCGTGCCGAACTCCTGGGCAAAGGCCTTGAACACCTCGAACACCTGGGCGTGGTCATTGACGTCCAGCGAGCGCACGGACACCTTGACCCCAGGGTGCCGCGCCTCCAGCTCGCCCTTGAGCTCCAGCAGGCGGTCGATGCGCCGTGCGCACAGCGCCAGGTGGCGGCCCATGGCGGCGAACTGACGCGCCATGCCTTCCCCCAGGCCCGAGCTGGCGCCCGTGATCAGGATGGTCTGACGTGTGCTCATCGCGGGGTCTCCAGAAACGCTTGCGCCACGGTCACGGTGTGGGCTGGGTCTTCTTCATGGGGAACGTGTCCCAGGGTGTCAAATACCACCAGTGCACTGCCCCGGATGTCCTGCCGGAAACGCTGTGCCGTACTGGGGGGAATCAGGCGGTCGCGGCCACCCCAGAGGATGAGCGTGGGCGCCTGGATCTGCGGGATCTGCGCAGCAAACTCGCCACCGGGCGACTGCCGGAAACGCTCGACCAGGGCCTGCCGGTTGCCCGCACGCAGGGTCAGCTCGTAGTAACGCTCGACCAACTCGGCCGTGACACGCTCGGGATCCCCGTAGACGTTGCGCACGCTGGATTCGATCATGCTGCGAGGCAGCACATTGTTGAGAATGGGCGAGAGCGCGGGATAGCGCGCCAACCGAAACCCAATGGGGACGGACGCAGATTCATAAGGGTAGCCACCGGCATCGATCAGGATCAGGCGGCTCACACGTGCGGGGTGGTCTGCGGCGGTTTTCCAGGCCACCGCGCCGCCGAAGGAGTTGCCGACCAGCACGGCGCGCTGCACACCCAGTTGGTCCATCAGGTGGGTGACAAAGGTGGCGTAGCGCGGCAGGCTGTAGTCCCCATCCGGGGCAGGCCCGGTCAAACCGAAGCCCGGCAAATCCATCCGGATCACGCGGCGGCCCGGCGCCAGGGCGGCCACCCAGCCATCCCAGGTGTGCAGGCTGGCCGAGGTGCCATGCAGCAGCACGATGGGTTCGGGGTCATCGCGACGGCCCTCGTCGCGCAGGTGGACCTGCATGCCGTCGATGAGGACAAAACGCGAGGGCTGGGGCGCCCAGCGGGGCGAGAGTTCGGCCACGCTGCGATCAGGCGCCCAGTTCATGGCCAGCCCCACGCCCAGCGCCAACAGGGCCAGCAACACCACCCCCAGGGTGGCCTTCAACAATGTCTTCATGGGCAGCGGTCCGGATGAGTCAGCAGGGCCTCAACGATACGTCAACAAGCCGGGCTCACCGCCCTCCAGGTGCGCGTGTTCATTGATCGACACCAGATGCAGCCCATCTCGACCCGACAGGATCTTGGTGATGCCAGCGTTGGCCAGGGTCCAGTTGATGGTGAAGGCCTGCGCGTCATTGAGCCCCAGCAGGTGGGCGCAGATCACGCTGATGGTGCCCCCCGAGGTGAAGACCAGGGTCACGCCCTTGGGCGGCGTGAGCTGCACCAGATCCTCCAGCGCACTCACGCAGCGCAGCTTGAAGACCGACCAGGGCTCCTGGTATTCGTCGTCGTGGTTGCCGCCCACCCAGCGCGAGACGGCATCTTGAAAGAACTTCTGAAAGGCGCGACGAGGATCGCCCGAGGCGGCCATCTCGCCCATCATCACGAGCTTGTCGGCATAACGGGGCTGGGCCACTTCGATGACGTTTTCGTGATCGAACTCATTGACCCCGGGGTGTGGCTGCAAGTCCTTGGTGAGCTCCAGGCCCGCCAGGGCACCGGCCGCAGTCTCCTGGTGGCGCTGCATGGTGCCGCTGATGACGACATTCGGCAGGACACCCCGACGCCGCAGGGCCTCACCCAGCACCCGGGACTGCCGTTGCCCCATCGGCGAGAGCTGGTCGTAGTTGTTGCTGCCAAACGAGGCCTGGCCGTGGCGGAGAAGGTAGATGGCACCCATGGTGTGTGGCTCACTGCTTGGCGCGTTTGATCAAGCCCTTGCAGCGCCAGTCCAGGTAGTTGGCCAGGATCCAGAAGTTCTTGAACGCAGGGTTGCGGGTCTGATGGTGGTGGTAGCGGTAGTAGATCTGCTGCACGATCACCGCCAGGCGGAACAGGCCATAGACCTCGTAGAAGGTCCAGTCGGCGCGGTCGACTCGGTAGCCGCTCTTGTCCAGGTAGTACGCCACCACCTCTTCGCGGCGCAGCATGCCCGGCAAGTGGGTGGGCTGGCGGCGCACGGCCTTGAACAGCATGTTGTCATCGGCATGCACCCAGTAGGCCAGGGAATTGCCCAGGTCCATGAGCGGATCGCCCAAGGTGGCCATCTCCCAGTCCAGCACGCCGATCACGCGGGTGGGGTCCTGCTCGTCCAGCACGACGTTGTCAAAGCGCCAATCGTTGTGGATCACGACGTTGGCCACATCCTCGGGCGTGCGCTCCTTCAGCCAGGCCATGACGCGGGCATAGCTGGGCACGTTCCAGGTACGGGCACGGGTGTAGCGCTCGCTCCAGCCCTCGATCTGGCGGCGGCAGTAGCCGCTGCCCTTGCCCAGGGACGCCAACCCGGCGGCCTGCACATCCACCTGATGCAGCTCGACCAGCTTGTCGAGCACATTCGTGCACAGGCGGCGGGTGGTGCCCGCGTCCAGCACCAGACCGCGCGGCAAGTTCTTGCGCGGGATGATGCCGGCAATGCGCTCCATCACGTAGAACTCGGAGCCCGTGACGGCCTCGTCCTCGCACAAGCCGATCATGGTGGGCACAACCGGGTAGACCGGCTTGAGCGCCTGCTGGACGCGGAACTCGCGGCCCATGTCATGCGCCCCCTTGGCCTTGGTGCCCTTGGGCGGTCGGCGCAGGATGTAGTCGCCGTTGGGGTACTTCAGGCGATACGTCCAGTTGGATGCCCCTCCCGAGAACTGCGTGACCTCGGGCAGGCCCTGCAACGACGGAACCCGGGCCTTGAGCCAGGCATCGACCCGGGCGGTATCGAGTTCTTCCCCGGCCCGAACGCGGCCGCCCTGGTCTTGCAAACCGGTGTGGTGTGTGTCGCTCAAGCTTGGTCCCACTTATTTCATGACGCCGTATTTCATCAGCTCCAGACGGGCGATCATGCCCTTGTGGACCTCATCGGGGCCATCGGCCAGACGCAGGCTGCGCGCCTGGTTGAAAAAGGCCGTCAGGGGCACATCATGGGAGACACCCATGCCACCGTGCATCTGGATGGCAAAGTCCACCACGTTCTGCAGCATGGTGGGGGCCACCACCTTGATGGCCGACACATCGGTCAGCGCGGCCATGACGCCCAGGTTGTCGATCTTCCAGGCCGCCTGCAGGGTCAGCAGACGGGCCTGATCGATGGCCACGCGGGCATCGGCGATACGCTCGCGGTTTCCACCCAGATTGATGAGCTGCTTGCGGAAGGCCGTGCGCGCGATGCCCCGCTGGATGGCCAGCTCCAGGGATTTTTCGGCCGCACCGATGCAGCGCATGCAGTGGTGGATGCGGCCCGGACCCAGGCGCCCTTGCGCGATCTCGAAGCCGCGGCCGGGGCCGGCGATGAAGTTCTCGACGGGCACACGCACATTGGTGAAGTGGACCTCACCGTGGCCATGGGGCTCATCCCACTCGCCAAAGACAGGCAGCATGCGCTTGATCTCGACACCCGGGGTGTCCATGGGCACCAGCACCATGGAGTGCTGGTTGTGGCGCCCGGCCTCCGGGTTGGGCGTCAGGGCCATGAAGATGCCGATCTTGCAGCGCGGATCACCCACACCGGAGGACCACCACTTCTTGCCATTGAGCACGATCTCGTCGCCATCGACCACCGCCGTGGCCTCCATATTGGTGGCGTCCGACGAGGCCACATCCGGCTCCGTCATGAAGAAGACGGAACGGATCTCGCCGGCCAGCAAGGGCTGGAGCCACTGCGCCTTCTGCTGTGCATTGCCGTACTTCCAGAGCACTTCCATGTTGCCGGAGTCGGGCGCGTTGCAATTGAAGATCTCGGGCGCCATCATGCTCTTGCCGGTCTCTTCGGCGCTGAAGGCGTATTCCAGGGTGCTCAGGCCGGCGCCCAGTTCGGGATCGGGCATGAACAGGTTCCACAGGCCCTCGGCACGCGCCTTGGCCTTGAGCTCTTCCACACGGGGCGGGATGGTCCACTGGGTCCAGTCCTCACCATGGCGCTCACGGAAGATGCCCTCCCAGTGCTCCTTCTCGACCGGCTCGATGTAGGCCTTGATGAAGTCGCGCACCTTCGCTGCCGTCTTGGCGGCGCGCTCGCTGGGCTGGAAGTTCATGTCCGTCTCCTGAAAGGGGCCCCAAGGGCCGGTGGGAATGGCGAGATGCTACGCCCCGCCAGGTTGTGCAGCAAATGATGAATTTTCATCGCAAGTCATGCATTTGCTGCATGGCATCGCGAGCGCCTTGCGCCACACTCTCGCGCATCCAGCGGTGCACCGGATCGCCTTCCCGATCGGCATGCCAGTACATCCAGATGGCGATGGGCGGCACCGGCACGGGCAACTCGCACACGGTCAGCGGCAAGGTCTGCGCCAGTTGCTCGGCATAGGTGTGCGGCAAGGTCAACAAGGCATCGCTGTGGGCCACCACCTTGGCCGCGGCAAAGTAATGCTGGCAGCGCAGCGTGACCCGTCTGGTGCCCAGCCCCAGGGCATCCCAGACCGCCTGCAGAGGATCGTCCTGATCCGGCCGGAGTGTGACCATGACATGGGATGCCTGAAAGTAATCACTCACACTCAACCCATGCTGCAAGGCGGGATGCCCTTGCCTCAGGATCACGGCCAGGCGCTCCTGGGCCAGCGGCTCGCCATGCACCCGGGCACTGACACGGCGCTGCCGGTCGATCACCAGATCGACCTCGCCCAGCGTGAGGGCCCGCTCCAGCGTCTCGCGCGGCACCCGCACGCTGCTCAGGCGCACCCCGGGCGCCACTTCGGCCAGTCGGGCCATGAGCGGCGGCAGGGTGATGGCTTCGAGCACATCGCGCATGCCCAGCCTCAAGGTCATGTTCAAGGTGCGTGGATCAAAGGCGTCCGCCTGGGCCAGGCAGGCCTGCAATCCGCGCAGATGGGCCTGCACCTCGCCAATCACCCGGCGGGTCAACTCCGTGGGCACCATCTGATTGCCGTGGCGCACAAAGAGCGGGTCACCCCACAGTCGGCGCAGGCGGGCCAGGGCGTGGCTCACGGCTGGCTGGCTCAGGTGCAGATGGCGGGCCGCGCCCGAGATGCCTCCATGCTCATGCACTGCATCGAGCACACGAAAAAGATTGAGATCGACGCGCGAAGCCGGGGTGGTCATGGCTGGATTATCGAGGCGTGGGCCATAATATGGGCATGCCGACACATCGGCGCTTTTGGAGCCATCACCTTGGACAGTCACCCTCGGTGACCGCCCACTCCAGCCACCAGGTCAACCCGCCCCGAGCTTGATGAGGGTGTGGAGCCCGGTGACTCAGGCCCCGGCCAGCCCCTGACGATCAGGGCCGCCGCGCGGGCCTGTCCTGCGGGAGGGGGCGGTACACACCTCACCCCCTTTCGACCCTGTGAGCGCGCTCAGGCCTGATGCGGTCTGGCGCCCACGTGCTGGAGTTTCCATGCTCAACGTCTTCACGCTGGCCAACGGCCGGCTGTTCCAGGAAGAAATCGACCAACTGGCCGATCTGCCGCCGGTCAACCCGGTCTGGGTCGACCTCGAAGACCCGACCCCGGAAGAAAAAGGCTGGATCGCCCTGCGCTTCAACCTCGTCATTCCCCAGGACATCATCGACGATGACCTGGAAGAATCCGCGCGTTTTTATGAAGAAGACGGCGCCATCCACATCCGCTCCGACTTCCTGATCGACGACGACGAGACCCCGCGCAACGTGCGCGTGGCCTTCATCCTGCACAACAACGTGCTGTTCTCGATCCACAAGGAAGACCTGCCGGTGTTCCGCCTGCTGCGCATGCGCGCGCGCCGCATCCCCGCCCTGATCGAGGATGCCAAGGACGTGCTGCTCAAGCTGTACGACGCCGATGCGGAGTACTCGGCCGACACGCTGGAGGGCATCTACGACGACCTGGAAAAGGTCAGCAAGCGCGTGCTGCAGGACGAGGTCCATGACCAGGCCGCCGCCGAAGCGCTGGCCGCCATCGCCCGCCAGGAAGACTTGAACGGCCGCATCCGGCGCAATGTGATGGACACCCGCCGCGCCGTGAGCTTCATGATGCGCGCGCGCATGCTGAGCGCCGAGCAATTCGAAGAAGCCCGCCAGATCCTGCGCGACATCGATTCACTCGACAGCCACACGGCCTTCCTGTTCGACAAGATCAACTTCCTGATGGACGCCACGGTCGGTTTCATCAACATCAATCAGAACAAGATCATCAAGATCTTCTCGGTGGCCTCCGTCGCCTTCCTGCCCCCGACGCTGATCGCCAGCATCTACGGCATGAACTTCAACGCCATGCCCGAGCTGAACTGGCGCTGGGGCTATCCGTTTGCGGTGATCGTGATGATCGCCTCGGCCATCACGCCCTTCCTGTATTTCCGTCGCAAAGGCTGGCTGAACTGAACACCGCCGCGATTTTCAAGCAACTGCCCGCCGGCCTGGGGCGCGTGATGCTGGGCACCACCCTGGTGGTGCTGAGCTACAGCCTGCTCAACCCGGTGCTGGCCGTGCGCCTGCAACAGGCGGGCGCCAGCAGCACGGCCATCGGCATCGTCGCCATGCTGCCCTTCGTGGCCGTGGCTCTGCTGGTGCCCATCGTGCCCGCCCTGTTTGCGCGCATCGGCGTGGGGCAGGCTTACCGCCTGGGGCTGGCGCTGGAGCTGGTGGCCTGCCTCGGCTACCTGCTCACGGACCACTATGGGGTGTGGTGCGTGCTGGGCCTGATGGCCGGCATGGGGGCCGCCGCCGCCTGGAACGCCACGGAAGGCCTGATCGCGCACAACGTGCCACCCAGCCACCGAGGGCGCCTGACGGGGCTCTACCAGACCCTGCTGGGTGCGGCCATGGCCGTGGGCCCCCTGCTGCCCGGCCTGTTGCGCCTGAGCCCCGTGATGGCCAATGTCCTGGCGGCGCTGGGGCTGGCGGCAGGTCTGGCACTGACCCTGAGCCCCGCCGTGCGCCACCTGCGTGCCAGCCATGTCGATCAGGCCCACATGAGCCTGCTGTCGGCCTGGCGCTTTCGGCCCGCCCTGGGCTGGGCGGCCGTGGTGGGCGGGGTGTTCGAGGTCGGCCTGGGCTCGATCACCACGGCCTATGGCTCGCAGATCGGCCTCAACCTGGCGGCCGCTACTTCAATCGCCGGGGCGGTGGGCATCGGCAGCTTCATCCTGCAATACCCCACGGGCTGGTTGGCCGACCACGTCCGCTCACGCCACCTCTTTGCCTCGGGGGCGGCGCTGCTGCTGCTGAGTGCGCTGGCCTTCGTGCAGGCTGCACATTGGCCCGTGCTGATCTGGGTGTGTGCCGTGGTCTGGGGTGCGGTGGGCGGGGCCCTCTACACGCTCAGCATGATCCGCGTGGCCCATGATTTTGCGGACACGTCGGCCCTGGCAGGCACCTCGGCCATGATCGCCGGCTACACGGCCGGCGGGGCCCTGGGCCCCCTGGTCAGCGGATGGATGCTGGACCATTTCGGTGTCGGGGGGCAGGGCTGGTGGCTCGGCGCCCTGGCGCTCAGTCTGCTGCTGATGCAGGGCCGACGCCCGTCGTCCCCCACTGACGATTGCTGAGCACATCGCCGCGCAGCAGCTCCAGCAGGGCTTCATGCAACTGCGCGGACGGCACCGGTTTGTGCAGCAAAGGCAGACCACTGGCCTGAGCCTCACGCAAGCGGTCCGCCGCGGTGTCCCCGGTGACCAGCACAGCCGGGATTTCCTGCCCGGCCTGGGCACGCACCATTTCGATGGCTTCGCGCCCGTGGCGGTGCCCCCGCAAGCGGTAATCGGCCACGATGACCTGAGGCGTGAAACGCGCCATCAGGGCCAAGGCATCTTCGGCGGACTCGACCACCTCGCACCAGGCGCCCCAGCTTGTGAGCAGCTCGGCCATGGCCGCGCGCACGCCCTCGTCATCGTCGATGACCAGCACGCGGGCACCGGCCAGATCCGAGCCATCGGGGAGGGGTCGCGCCATGTCCAGCACCGCCTCCTGGCTCAGAGGCAAGGTGAGACGGAACACGGAACCCCGACCAGGCACCGACGCCAGGGTCACCGACACGCTCATGGCGCGCGCCAGACCCTCGACGATCGCCAGCCCCAGCCCCAGGCCCTTGCGGCGGTCACGCTCCGGATTGCCCAGTTGGTGGAACTCACGGAAGATGGCCTCGTGCTGCCCGGCTTCGATGCCCACGCCGGTGTCCCACACCTCCACCACCGCCAGCACGCCCCGCCGACGCACGCCCACCAGGATGCCGCCACGCTCGGTATAGCGCAGGGCATTGCTGATGAGGTTGCGCAGGATGCGCTCGACCAGGGCCGCATCCGCCAGCACAACGGCCTTGGTGTCGTGTGTGCGATAAACCAGCCCGATGGCAGCCGCCTGGGGCGCGAACTCCTGCTCCAGATGGTGCAGCATGGGCTGCAGTGCGAAGGGCTGCGGGTGGGGCGTCACCACGCCCGCATCCACCTTGGAGAAATCCAGCAAGGTACCCAGCATGTCGCGGGCGGCCTCGGCGGAGTGATCGATCTGATCCAGCAACCCGCGTTGCTGCGGCGAGAGATAGGTGCGCCGCAAGGTGCTGGCAAACAGTCCCAGCGCATGCAAGGGCTGGCGCAGATCGTGACTGGCGGCCGCCATGAACACCACCTTGGCGCGGTTGGCCGACTCAGCCTCGATGAGGGCCTCCTCGGCCACCTGCCGCGCATTGAACGCCCGCTGGGTCTGATCCCTCAGGCGTCCTACCAGATCGGCATTCTCGAAGCGCAGCTCGATGGACTCGCGCACCGACCGGGCTGCGTGGTACGAAAAGACCAGCATCACCACCAAGTAGATCAGCACAGCCACACCCAGGGTCTGATCGTGGGGGTTGGGAGAGGCCAGCAGACTGAAGATGGCCGGCGGAATCGTGGTCAGCAGATAGGCCACCGACAAGGGCCAGGCCGGCGCGAACAGCACCATGCCACCGGAGTTGAGCCCTGCGGTGGCCCCCAGCACCAGGTTGGTGGTGTGGGGCACCTCGGTGCGCATGAAGAACCAGGCCAGCGCCCCCCAGGTGCTCCCCATGAGCACCGCAGCGACCTGCAATAGACGGGCCTGCCGCTGCATCTGCAGCTCATGGCCGGGGCTCAGATTCCGCTGCCCGATCCGCCAGCCCAGCACGCTGACCACAATCGCACACACACCCCAGCCGAGCACATACGGATCACGGCTCATGTAGTAGTGCATGGCCGACATGATGGCGCCCACCAGTGCGGACGCCAGCATGGCCAACGGCAGATTGCGATGGATCAGGGCCACCTGGGAGGCCAGAAGGCGCGGCTCGTCAAAGTGGAAGGCCCCGCGCCAGCGTTGCCAGACGTTCACAACAGGCGTCCTTTCTCGAGCGACTGAGGCGACGTGGCCTCCCCGGGCTCGATCCACCCCAGCTTCGTCGCCGCCTTCAGGGCCGCCTCCCGGCTGATGACACCCAGGCGCTCCATCACGGTCGACATTTCGGCGCGCACCTGCTGCTCGCTCATGTTCAAGGCCCGGCTCAACGCCTTGTTGGAGCGGTGAGACGGCCACAGGGTCAGCATGCGCCGCTGCAAGGGCGACGGCGTCCAGCCCCCCGGCTCACCGGCTGCGGTCTCCAGGCTCAGCCCCCCTGTCACAGCAGAGGTGCCCGCCTGCCCGATCCAGACCGACTGGCCTTGCCAGACTCGACGCAAGCCCTCGGCCAGCACATCGGCCGACACGGACTTGGTGAGAAAACCGGCGGCACCCTGCTCACGCACGCGCCGCATCATGGTCTCGTCGCCAAAAGATGACACCACCACCACGGGGACCGGCCCCAGATGGCTCCGCAGGGCCTTGAACCCCGTCATGCCATCCATGCCGGGCAGGTGCAGATCCAGCACGATCAGATCGGGCCGGGGCCAGTCCGGCTCCGCCAGCACCTGATCCAGCGAATCGGCCTCTCGCAGGACAGCCTGCGGCCAGTGATCGGCCAGCAGCAGACGCAAGCCCGTGCGGAACAAGGCGTGGTCATCGATCAACAGCACCAGGGGGGTGGCTTGAGGCGTCTCCATGTTCATGACACCCTAAGCGACAACGATGCGCCTCGGCAAGCCCACCCCCCTGTGTGCAGGGGCGGCATCAAGCCTTGCGGCGCGCCTTGACGGCGTCCGACAGGATCTGCAGTACCTTCTCGGAGTCGTCCCAGCCGATGCAGGCATCGGTGATGCTCTGGCCATAAGCCAGCTTGGCGGGATCGTCCTTGCCCGGAGTGAACTTCTGGGCACCGGCGCACAGGTGGCTCTCCACCATGACACCGAAGACCTTGTCCGACCCGCCGCGCACCTGTTCGGCGATGTCCTCGGCCACGACGACCTGACGCTCGTGCTGCTTGGAGCTGTTAGCGTGCGAGAAGTCGACCATCAGCGAGGGACGCAGCTTGGCAGCCTCCAGATCCTTGCAGGCGGCGTCGACGCTGGCGGCATCGTAGTTGGGCGCCTTGCCCCCACGCAGGATGACGTGACAGTCCGGATTGCCGGCCGTCTCGACGATGGCGACCTGGCCATTCTTGTGCACCGACAGGAAGTGGTGAGGGCGCGCCGCCGCCTGGATGGCATCGGTGGCGATCTTGATGTTGCCATCCGTGCCGTTCTTGAAGCCAATGGGCGCGCTGATGCCCGAGGACAGTTCACGGTGGATCTGGCTCTCAGTCGTGCGCGCACCGATGGCGCCCCAGCTGATGAGGTCGCCGATGTACTGCGGCGAGATCACGTCCAGGAACTCGCTGCCGGCCGGCATGCCCAGGCGGTTGATCTCCAGCAGCAGATGACGGGCCATGCGCAGACCTTCGTCGATCTTGTAGCTCTCGTCCAGGTAGGGATCGTTGATCAGACCCTTCCAGCCCACGGTGGTGCGGGGCTTCTCGAAGTACACGCGCATGACCACTTCCAGCGTGTCGGCGTACTTCTCGCGCTGGGTCACCAGCTTGCGGGCGTACTCGATGGCCGCCGCCGGATCATGGATGGAGCAGGGGCCAATGATGACCAGCAGGCGATCGTCCTTGCCCGTCATGATCTTGCGGATGGCCTTGCGTGTGCCCGAGACCAGTGTTTCCACCGGCGTGCCGCGGATCGGGAAGAAGCGGATGAGGTGCTCCGGCGGGGGCAGGGGGGTCACGTTCTTGATCCGTTGGTCATCCGTGCTGGACGTTCTGTCGGCAGGCGGTTCATAACCGGCGGAGGCGCTGGACTTGCTCATCGTGGGCTCTCTCGAAGGATGAAGGGAAGAGGGTGGGCTCGGGTCGAAAAAAAACCGCCGGGGACTCCGGCGGTCTTCAGGATGTTCAGTGGCTGCTTCAAGCGTTGGCCACTCCTGCGCCGGTGTTCAGCGGGAGTTCAAAGTGCCAAAAATAAAAGCTTGCCATGTGCATGCGTAGAAATGTAGCACGAGCGGAGGGCCCGCGCGCAAGCGACTCTCCACCGGAATGCACGATCTCGCCCAGATGGGTGGCTCCGCTCACGCCGACAGTGCGGCCAGAGGATCCATCAAGGGCAGATCCAGCGCCTGGGCCACACCGGGATGCGTGATCTGTCCGCGGTGCACATTGAGCCCGCGCAGCAGATGGGGATCCTCCCGCAGCGCCTGTCGCCCTTTGGCGGCCAGCGCCAGCACGAAGGGCAGCGTGGCATGACCCAGCGCATGGGCCGACGTGCGCGGCACGGCCCCCGGCATGTTGGCCACGCAATAGTGCACCACGCCATCGACCACAAAGACGGGATCGTCGTGGGTGGTGGCATGCGAGGTCTCGCAACATCCGCCCTGGTCGATGGCCACATCCACGATGACCGATCCCGGCCTCATCCGCCGGACCAGATCCCGCGTCACCAGCTTGGGAGCGGCCGCGCCCGGCACCAGCACCCCGCCAATGACCAGATCGGCCTGCATGCAGTGCTGCTCGATCGCATCACGCGTGGCGTAGACAGTTTGCACGGCATGACCGAACTGTGCCCACAGACGACGCAAGACGTCCAGGCTGCGGTCGATGACCACCACGCGGGCACCCAGGCCTTGCGCCATGGACGCCGCGTGCATGCCCACCACGCCGCCTCCCAGGATCACCACCTGAGCCGGCGTCACACCGGGCACCCCGCCCAGCAAGACGCCGCAGCCACCCTGATGTCTCAGCAGCGACTGCGCCCCGGCCATGATGGACAGGCGTCCTGCCACCTCGGACATCGGCGCCAGCAAGGGCAGGCCCCCTGCAGGCGAGGTCACGGTTTCATAGGCGATGCAGGTGGCGCCGCTGGCAATGAGCTCACGCGTTTGCTCGGGGTCTGGCGCCAGGTGCAGGTAGGTGAACAGGATCTGCCCATCGCGCAGCAGACGCCGCTCGGCGGCCTGAGGCTCCTTGACCTTGACGATCAGCTCGGCAGCGGCGAACACCTGGGCCGCATCGGCGGCGATCACCGCGCCCGCCGCCGCATAGTCGGCATCCGACGCCCCGATGCCCTCGCCCGCGCCGGTCTCGACCAGCACCTCGTGACCCTGCAGCACCAGCTCTCGCACCGCCGAGGGCACCAGCCCCACGCGGAACTCCTGCACCTTGATCTCTCTGGGCACACCCACGCGCATGATGATCTCCAGCCGTCGCGATGACGATGGCTTCATGCTAGCAGCGCCCGCGACGGGTCGGCTAGTGCCCCGCGACACCCGGTTGATGATTTCCAAACATGATGGGCAAATAGGCCACTTGTCGCCGACGTCCACCGCGCACCAGATGCTGGTAAGCCCCAGGCACCAGCCGATGCAGGCCCGTCCACAGCAGGCGCGGCCCGAACGTCAGGGCCGGATACCAGGGCAGCGTCGGCGGCAGGCCCAGATGGCGCATGCCCTGCCGCCCCACAAACAGTCGCGCCACACTCAGATGTCGCTGCTTGTTGAAGCGGCCCACCCAGGCGCCGCCCCAGGGGTAGTGTCGCTGCAGAGGCTCGTCCATCAAGGCGCGCCCCAGGGCCACGCTCGACTCATCGGGAGGGGCCTGGCTGATGACGTTGTGGTACAGGCCAATGCGCCCGGCCATCTCATCGTCATAGAGCAAGCCCTCTTCCACCCCCATCAACCAGCCGATGTAGCGCCACAAGTGCATCATCGCGCGCGCATCGGCGTCCGGCACCACCACCCCGGTCACCTTCAGGGCCAGCAGGTGCACCACACTGAAACCCAGATACGTGGCCTGCATGTCCACCTGATTGATGGGCAGCCCCAGCGCCTGCGCATCCCACTGCGGTCGCTGGCGCACATTCTGACGCACCAGCGCATGCATCACCCGCACGCGCAAGGTCGTCTTGAAACCGGGCGCATGGCGTGCCAGACCACCTTCGCTGGTGCAGTCGATCCACCACGAGGTCGTCTCGGCCACACGCCGCTGAGCCCCGCGCTGCAGGGAGCCTGTCATCACCAGGGTCTGATTGATGGCGCCGGCCTGATAGCCCGCCATCAGGCCGGCATCGCGCAGCACCAGCATGCCGTAGCGCCCGGTGCTGTGGATGAAGCGCGCCCCCGCGGCCAGCAGGTCCGGATCGACCCAGGCGGGCGTGCGCTCCACCGCCTCGATGAAGCGACGCAGGGCCGGTGGCGCATCGGGCACGGCCGCCAGACCCTGCTCAATCGCACGCTCCAGCTTGGGTCGCGCCGAGTTCATGCCTTCGCTGTGCAGCCAGGCCACGACTTCGTCGGCGAGGGGATCACCACGCCACAAGGCCATGCCCAGGGCCTGCCATTGCGCGGGCGACGGTTCGCAATCGCCGCGAATGCTCAGGCGCAATCCGCGGGCGATGCGGCGGGTGGTGGGCAGATCGGCCCCATGGCGCCGGGGAGGGGACGAAGGCACAACGTCTTCAAACATCGCCTGGGCAGTGGACATCGGGACCCTTTCATCAATGCAACGGTATGGCGCCATGGTGGGCAATGACACGCCCCGCGTCACTGTCAGCACACACCAGCGCATTGACCGTGGAGCCTGGCGTGGGCGGAGGGCGCGCTAACATGCACGCCTGATGAACGCACCCCGTCTTCCACAACCCGGCTTCAGCGCGCTGTTCGTGCGCGTGGTGGTCGACTACGTGCAGGCGCAAGGCATCGAGACCGCCCCCCTGTACGAAGCCTTCGGGCTGAACGATGCCCAGTTGAGCGACCCCAGCGAACGGGTGCCGTCGCAGACCCTGGCGCACGTGATCCACATCGCTGCACGCCTGTGCAACGACCCGCTGGTGTCACTGCGCATTGGCTGCTTCGTGCGGCCCGCGCACATGGGAGCCCTGGGCTATGCCTTGATGAGCTGCACCGAAGGGCGCGTCGGTCTGGCCATGTTCGAGCAGATGCAAGCGCTGCTGTGCAATGAAATCCGGGGCCACCACCAGGTCACGGCCTCCTTGCTGGAGACACGCCACGAGTTGCTGGGGCCCGTGCCTCGCGACACAGGCTTCTGGATCTTCTTTGTGGCGGCACGCCTGGCGTTCGCGCGCTGGGTGTCGGGTCGGGTCATGTCACCGCTGCGCATCGATCTGCCGTGCCCGCCCCCTGTCGACCCCACCCCTTTGCAGCAGTTCCTGGGCGGACCTGTGCGCTTTGACACCCCGGATTGCCGCGAAGTCTTCCCTGCGGACTGGCTGGACTGGGCCAACCCCAATGCCGACCCCCAGGTCCACGGCCTGATGTCCTCGCTGGCCAGCAGTCAGTGGCAGGCCATCCAGCACCGTGGCGATGAAGTCGTGGCCTTGCTCTCACAGCGCATCGTGCTGAGCCTGCGTGAGGGCAGCGTCCCCACCCTGGAGAGCATGGCGCAGCAACTGGCCACCCCAGGGCACGCCGACACCGGCCCCTCCATGCGGCAACTACAGCGGCGTCTGGCCGAGCAGGGTCTGAGCTTCAAGGATCTGGTCGAGCAGGTGCGTAAGGAGCAGGCCCTCAGCCACCTACGCCACACCGACATGCCCCTGGCCGAAGTGGCCCAGCGCGTCGGCTATGCCGAGCCCAGCTCCTTCCACCGCGCTGTGCGTCGCTGGACAGGTCTGACCCCGCTGGCGGTGCGTGAAGAAGCGAAAAAGACCCTCTGATCGCCATCCGACCCATCTCATCGGGTCCCTGCGGGTCAGAACGGGTGCACAACCGGTGCACAATCAGAAGGCCCACACCGTGTGGGTATAGCCACATGACCACATCATGAATAAAACCGATCTGATTCAGCAACTGGCTGACAAGCACCAACTGTCCAAGGCCGAAGCAGGCCGCGTTCTGGAAACGCTGCTGGACACCATCGTGACCGCCGTCAAGAAGAACGACGCCGTGACCATCCCCGGCTTCGGTTCCTTCAAGCAGCACGCACGTGCCGCACGTTCGGGCGTGAACCCCAGCACCGGCGAGAAGATCAAGATCGCCGCAGCCAAGCTGCCCAAGTTCACTCCTGGCGCCACCTTCAAGGCCGCCGTGGATCCCAAGGCTGCGGCTCGCAAGGCCGCCAAGGCTGCGGATGCCAAGCCCGCTGCCAAGCCTGCCAAGAAGGCCGCCGCTCCGGCCAAGAAGGCCAAGAAGGGCTGATCCCTTCGCCTTCAGGCGCCCAACGCAGGCAGGGCCATGTCCCGGCCCATCGCCCTGCGTTGACGCCGCCCTTGCAGGCTCAGTCCGCCTTCAGGCGGCGTGCCAGCAAGGCGCCCGCAAAGCGCTCCTGCAAGGGGATGCGCACCCGCCAGGGGCTGCCTGGCGCCACCTCGATGGCCTCCCCCTCCAGATCGCGCATCGTCTCCAGCGTCAGCACCTGATTGCCGCCCGGATGGATGACCTCCAGCGTGTCGCCCACCTGGAAACGGTTCTTGACTTCGACCTCGGCCCAGCCCCCCGCCAGGGCCTTGACCTCGCCCACGAACTGACTGCGCTGGAACTCCGAGTGTCCGGTGATGTAGTTCTGATAATCCTGTGCAGGATGACGCTCCAGGAAGCCGCCGGTATAGCCCCGGTTGGCCAGTCCTTCCAGCTGCAGCAGCAGATCAGGATTGAAGGCGCGCCCCGCCGCCGCGTCGTCGATGGCACGGCGGTAGACCTGGGCCACACGCGCCACGTAGTACAGGGACTTGGTGCGTCCCTCCACCTTGAGTGAATCCACCCCGATGCGCACCAGGCGCTCCACATGCTCCACGGCCCGCAGATCCTTGGAGTTCATGATGTAGGTGCCATGCTCGTCTTCCATGATGGGCATGAGCTCACCGGGGCGCTCGGACTCCTCCAGCAGATACACGCGATCGGCCAGCGGGTGACGCGCCACATCGCCACAGGCCGAGAAGCTGTCCGCAGCCTGGCCTTGCTCCTGCTCGAAGTTGAAATCGCCCTCCAGTCGCAGGGCCTGCGCCTCGCCCGTGTCCGTGTCATCCGTGCCCGCGTGGGTCTTGTAGCTCCAGCGGCAGGCATTGGTGCAGGTGCCCTGATTGGAGTCGCGGCGGTTGAAATAACCCGACAGCAGGCATCGCCCGGAGTAGGCAATGCACAGCGCACCGTGCACGAAGACTTCGAGTTCGATCTCGGGGCATTCCTGACGGATCTGAGCGATCTCGTCCAGACTCAGCTCACGCGACAGGATGATGCGCTTGAGGCCCATGCGGTGCCAGAACTTCACGGCGGCATGGTTGACCGTATTGGCCTGCACGGACAGGTGCACGGCCACCTCCGGCCATGTCTCCCGCACCATCATGATCAAACCCGGATCGGCCATGATCAAGCCATCCGGGCGCATGGCGATCACAGGTTCGATGTCGCGCAGATAGGTGCGCACCTTGTCGTTGTGAGGCAGCAAGTTGCTGGTGACGTAGAACTTCTTGCCCCGTGCACGGGCCTCGTCGATGCCCTGCTGCAACTGCTCCAGGCGGAACTCGTTGTTGCGCGCTCGCAGGCTGTAGCGGGGCTGGCCCGCGTAGACGGCATCGGCACCAAAGTCATAGGCCGCACGCATCTTGTCGAGCGAGCCGGCGGGCAGGAGCAGTTCAGGGGTCTTCATCACAGTCATGGCCGATATTGTCGCGCCCCGCCGTACCATAGGCCATCCCCCATCACGCCAAGCCCTCCCCGATGTCCCGCGAAGACCTGCCTTTTGCCACCCTGACCCCGGCCATCGTGTGGTCGCATTTCGCCACGCTGTGCCGCATCCCCCGCCCCTCCAAGCAGGAGGGCGCACTGCGCGATCACCTGCGGCAATGGGCCACGCAACGCAGCCTGTCCACCGAGGTGGATGGCGCCGGCAATCTGCTGGTGCGCAAGCCGGCCAGCCCCGGGCATGAACACGCCCCCGGCGTCGTGCTGCAAGGGCATCTGGACATGGTCTGCCAGAAGAACAGCGACAGCAGCCACGACTTCAGCCGTGACCCCATCCGCCCGGTTCTGCAGGAGGGCTGGCTGCGCGCCGAACACACCACCCTGGGCGCCGACAATGGCATCGGCGTGGCCCTGATCCTGGCCGCCCTGGAGGATGACACCCTCCCACACGGGCCGCTGGAGGCCCTGTTCACCGTTGACGAAGAAGCCGGCATGGGCGGGGCACACGGCCTGCAAGGGGGACTGCTGCAAGGGCGCCTGCTGCTCAATCTGGACACCGAGGAGTGGGGCGAGTTCTATCTGGGCTGCGCCGGCGGTCTGGATGTCAACGTCCAGCGCCCCGCGGCCGCCGAGGCGGTGCCGAAGGGTCACCGCGTGCATCGCCTGCATCTGCGCGGGCTGCGAGGCGGTCACTCCGGCGTCAACATCCACGAGGAGCGAGGCAATGCGATCAAGTTGCTGGTGCGGGTGCTGTGGGATCTGCAGCAGCGCACTGGCTTGCGCCTGATCGAGTTGCGCGGAGGCACGGCCCGCAATGCCTTGCCCCGCGAGGCCAGCGCCGTCATCGCCATCCCGGAGGAACATGCGGCGGCACTGCCTGCGGGGCTGGCGCTGTGGCAACAGCTGTTGCGCCGAGAACTGGTGGGCGTGGAGCCGGATCTCAGCCTGACCGTGGAGGCCTGCGAGGCCGACCAGACCCTGACCCTGGCAGAGCAGGCCCTCTGGCTGAACACCCTGCACGCGGCGCCACACGGCGTCAAGCGCATGAGTCAGCAGGTCGCCGGTGTGGTCGAGACCTCGAACAACCTGGGCATGGTGGACCTCGGCCCCGAAGGCGGACACTGCAATTTCATGGTGCGCTCCTTGCTGGACAGTGGCAGCCGTGCGCTGGCCGACGAAATCGTGAGCCTCTGGGCCCTGTCGGGCACCCGGGCAGAGTGTTCCGGGGCCTACCCGGGCTGGACCCCCAACCCCCACTCTCCCCTGCTGGCCACCTGCCAGCAGGTCTACCTGGACGAGTTTGCTCAGGCGTCCACGGTCCAGGTCATCCACGCGGGACTGGAGTGCGGCATCATCGGCGCCACTTACCCCGACATGGACATGGTGTCCTTTGGGCCCACCATCCGGGGAGCACACGCGCCGGGAGAGGCGGTGGACGTGGCCTCGGTTGCGCGGACCTGGCAGTTGTTGCGAGCCATCCTGAGCGCGATCGCACGCTAGCCGCAGGTCACGGCGTGGGCGTGGGCGTGGGCGTGGGCGCAGCCTTGCACGCCACGGCCATCTGCACCTGGGTGTCGTCGTCGTCCAGCCATGCTGCAGCGCGGTTCCACCAGCGCGCCGCCATGTGGTCGCCCGCGACCCGAGTCTGGCGCTCCGACTGACGCAGCACCTCGTGTCCATGCGGACACAGACGAGACACCTCAGCCTGAACATGCGCCACGCTGGGGCCTCTGAGCTCGTACGCGGGGGCGTGAGGGCTCGGCGAGACATTGCGCACATGCAATTCCGCACAGGCCGCCAGCAGCCACAAAGGTGCGGTGGCCAGCCAGGTGTGCAGGACGGAACGGCTCAAACGGTTCATGGGGCTCACCAGCCACCTCCATCGCCAAGGGCAGGGGCCGCACACAGGCGGCATCGCCCATCAGTGTGAGCCAGCCCGGCGGCGCCTGAACGCTCGATCAACGCCCGCCTTCATGGTCAATCGCCTCAAATTGACGTCCAATAGCGCCATGAGCACCTCACACGACATCGAACAACGACTGACCGAGCTCGAGATCAAGTCCGGCTTCACCGAAGATCTGGTCGATCACCTCAACGAGATCGTGATCCGCCAGCAACAACAGATCGACCTCCTGCTGCGAGAACTGCGGGAGCTGCGGCAGCAAGGCCCCGATGAAGGCAGTGCGCCGTTTCGCAGTTTGCGTGACGAATTGCCGCCGCATTACTGAACCCGGGTCAGGCCTGCAGGCGCGCGTCCCAAGCGTCCGTTTCGCGACAACTGGAGGCGAGCGGACTTGCTACCATCCAACCAGTTTGGAGTGACTGCCCATGAAATCCCTGACCGATCAACTGGCTCAATATGCCAGCTACCACCGCGACCAGCGCAATGTGTGGACCCACTTTGTTGGCATCCCCATGATTGTGCTGTCCGTTGCCACCCTGCTGTCGCGCTGGAGCGTGCTGTCCCTGCCCATTGGCAGCGCAGGGATGGAGCTCACCGTGGCCGCGCTGGTCAGCGCCGTGATGGCGGTGTTCTACCTGCGACTGGATCTGCGCTACGGACTCGTCATGTCGGGCCTGCTGGCGCTGGCCTGCACGGAAGGCAGCAGCCTGGCCCAAGGCAGCGTGCTGCACTGGCTGGCCTGGGGGCTGGGACTGTTCCTGGTGGGCTGGATCATCCAGTTCCTGGGCCACTATTTCGAAGGCAGAAAGCCCGCCTTTGTCGATGACCTCATCGGCCTGGCCATCGGCCCGCTCTTTGTGGTGGCCGAACTGGGCTTTCTGCTGGGCTGGCGCCCGGAAGTCCATCAGGCCGTGATCAGCCGCGCAGGTGCGCTGCGCTGATCACGCCTTGGCGCGGTGGGCGTCAGCCCTGGATCTGCTTGAGCAGGGTCTGTGCGTCGCTGACCGCATAGCCACCGCCTTGCTCGTCGTTCAACTGCGTGACCACGCCGTCCTTGACCAGCATGGCGTAACGCCCTGAGCGCAGGCCCAGGCCCTTGGCGCTCAGGTCCAGCGTCAGGCCCGTGGCCTTGGCGAAATCCGCGCTGCCATCGGCCATCATGCGCACCTTGCCCGCGGCCTTGAGTTCACGGCCCCAGGCCCCCATCACGAAGGCGTCGTTGACCGAGACACACCAGATCTCGTCCACGCCAGCGGCCTTGAACTGCTCGTAGGCGTCGATGAAGCCCGGCGCATGCTGGGCCGAGCAGGTGGGCGTGAAGGCGCCGGGCAGGCCAAAGATGGCCACGGTCTTGCCAGCCACCGCCGTGGCGATGTCCACCGGGTTGGGGCCGATGCTGCAGCCCTCACCCTCAACATCCAGATATTCATACAGTGTGCCGCCAGGCAGCTTATCTCCAACCTTGATCATGCTGTGCTCCGTTGTTGATCACGATACCGGGCGTGAGTATGCGGGCAGGCGCCCGCACAGGTGCGAGGGGTGCCCAGATCACCCCGCCCGCATCGGGGTGCCTCGACCCACGATCACGTCGCCTTCGCGAACGCCCAAAAAAAACCGGCTGCCAGTTTCCTGGACAGCCGGTTTTGGGAGGCATGACGCGAACGTCACACCCTGATCATCAGACCGCTTGAGCCTTCTCGACCAGACGGGTCACGACCCAGTTCTTGGTCTTGGACAGAGGACGGCTTTCGGTGATCTCGACCACGTCGCCGATGTGGAACTCATTGTTCTCATCGTGAGCATGGTACTTGCGCGAGTGCGCAACGATCTTGCCGTACAGCTCGTGCTTCGAACGACGTTCGACCTGCACGGTCACCGTCTTGGCTCGGGCGTCGGACACGACCTTACCAACCAGGGTACGGGTGACCTTGGTCTTGGTTTGAGCTTCCGTCATTTGGCGGCTCCTTGCTTCTTCTCGGTCAGAATCGTACGAGCGCGAGCGATGTCGCGACGGGTCTTCTTCAGAGCCGAGTGGTCGTTGAGCTGCTGGGTCGCACGTTGCATGCGCATGTTGAAGTGAGACTTCAGCAGGTCCTTGATTTCGGTTTCCAGTGCGGCCACATCCTTGGCGCGCAGTTCAGAGGCTTTCGCCATAGCTTTCTCCTAGCGCCTATCAGATGCCAAACTGGCGGGACACGAACGTGGTGCTCAGCGGCAGCTTGGCAGCTGCCAGCGTGAACGCTTCGCGAGCGAGTGCTTCGGGCACGCCGTGGATCTCGTAGAGAACCTTGCCGGGAGTGATTTCCGCGACGTAGTACTCGACGTTACCCTTACCGTTACCCATACGGACTTCAGCCGGCTTGTTCGAAATCGGCTTGTCCGGGAACACACGGATCCAGATGCGGCCACCGCGCTTGACGTGACGCGAAATCGCACGACGTGCGGCTTCGATCTGACGAGCGGTGATGCGACCACGTTCGGTGGCCTTCAGGCCGAAGTCGCCGAACGCAACGGTTGCACCGCGCGTGGCCACACCGGTGTTGCGGCCCTTGTGTTCCTTGCGGAACTTGCGACGATTAGGTTGCAACATGTTTATTCTCCTTTCGCCTCGGCTGCGGGAGCAGCCTTGCGAACACGCTTGGCACCGGTGGTGTCAGCGGCCACGGCAGGCTTGTCGCTGCCATCGCTCGGAGCACCATCAGCACGGGGCGCGCCACGGCCAGGACCACCACGACCGGCGCCAGGACCACGACGGTCATTGGGGCGATCGCCACGGGGGCCGCGACGGTTGCGACGGTCGTCTTCACGATCGTCACCCTTGAGCACGGGAGCCTCGCCATTGGCCAGACGGTCACCGCGGTAGACCCACACCTTCACACCGATCACACCGTAGGTGGTGTGGGCTTCGGAGAAGCCGTAATCGATGTCGGCGCGCAGGGTGTGCAGGGGCACACGGCCTTCACGGTACCACTCGGTACGGGCGATTTCGATGCCGTTCAGACGGCCGCCGGACATGATCTTGATGCCTTGGGCGCCCAGACGCATGGCGTTCTGCATCGCGCGCTTCATGGCGCGGCGGAACATGATGCGCTTTTCCAGCTGCTGCGTGATCGAGTCGGCGATCAGTTGAGCATCGACTTCAGGCTTGCGCACTTCTTCGATGTTCACCGAGACCGGCACG
>NZ_DASUIT010000123.1:0-8768 GCF_036279655.1 Aquabacterium sp.
GACCTGGCGCGCCGCCAGCCTGGCCGACGCCGATCAGCCCTTCTTTGAAGCCGCCGCCCTGGCGCGCCGCCTGTGTGCCGACAAGGGCATGCAGATCGGCAGCACCGGTGTGCAGCTGCTGGGTGGCCACGGTTTTGTGAAGGAGCACCCGGCCGAGCGCTGGTACCGCGATTTGCGCGCCGTCGGCCTCATGGAAGGCGCGATTTTGCTCTAAGCCCCCCAGCGCTCCGCGCGCCGGATCTGAGACCGCCTACTGACCCGATTGAAGTCATGATCAACCTCGACACCCCCCGCAAGTTCAAGCCCCTGGTGCGCCAGGCCCAGGAAGTGGCCAGCGAGGTGCTGCGCCCCATCTCCCGCAAATACGACCGAGCCGAACACGAGCGCCCGGTCGAGCTCGACATGCTGGCCGCCGTCATCGACGGCATGAACGACGGCAACAGCGAAGTCGGCGGCACCGGCGCCACCGGCGTGCGCCGCGACGACCGCGCCGATCCCAGCGTCAACCGCAACGGCACCAACATCTCCACCTGCCTGTCCATCATGGAACTGTGCTGGGGCGATGTGGGCATGCTGCTGTCCATGCCCCGCCAGGGTCTGGGCAATGCGGCCATCGCCTCCGTGGCCAACGACGAGCAGCTCAAACGCTTCAAGGGCCGCTGGGCCGCCATGGCCATCACCGAGCCGGGCTGCGGCTCGGACTCGGCCGCCATCCGCACCACTGCTCGACTGGACGGCGACCACTATGTGCTCAATGGCGAGAAGATCTATGTGACGGCGGGGGACCGCGCTGACCTGGTCGTGGTGTGGGCCACGCTGGACCGCAGCCTGGGCCGTGGCGCCATCAAGTCCTTCGTGGTCGAAAAGGGCACGCCGGGCTTTGATCTGGTGCGCCTGGAGCACAAGCTGGGCATCCGCGCCTCGGACACCGCTGCCTTCCTGCTCAAGGACTGCCGCGTCCCCAAGGCCAATCTGCTGGGCGACCCCGAGATCAACCCGGAAAAGAGCTTTGCCGGGGTCATGCAGACCTTCGACAACACGCGCCCGCTGGTGGCCTCCATGGCCGTGGGCCTGACGCGCGCTTGCATCGAAGAGATGGGCCGCATCCTCCAGGAGTGCGGCCTCACGCCGGACTACGACCGCCCCATGCACCGCCAACCCCATGCAGTGGCCGAGTATGTGCGCATGCAGGCCGACTACGAAGCCGCGCGCCTGCTGACCCTGCAGGCCGCCTGGATGGCCGACAACGCCAAGCCCAATTCGCTGCACGCCTCCCTGGCCAAGGCCAAGGCCGGGCGCACCTGCGTGGACGTGGCACTCAAGTGTGTGGAGCTGGCCGGCAGCATCGGCTACACCGAGACGGCCCTGCTGGAAAAGTGGGCGCGAGACTCCAAGATCCTGGACATCTTCGAAGGCACCCAGCAGATCCAGTTGCTGATCATTGCGCGGCGACTGCTGGGCAAGAGTTCGGCGGAGTTGAAGTAAGGCGGGCTCAAGCACGCCGTGTTGCGGCCAAGACTTTGACGTGTTAATATCGTCCGCGATATGACTTCATGTCGAATCGTCCTGGACACCAATGTGCTGGTCGCCGCCACACGCAACCGCCTTGGGCCATCCTTTGCACTGGTTCAGTCTGTCCGCCAGGGGGTGTTTTGCATGTGCTGCACCCCCGCCCTGTTCTTGGAGTACGAGGATGTGCTCAAACGCCCAGAGCAGTTGGCTGCCTCCGGCTTGACCCGCACCGATGTGGACGCCATCCTGAATGATCTGGCGGGTCTGATCGATGCGGTACACACCCACTACCAATGGCGGCCGCAATTGCGCGACCCGGCTGACGAAATGGTGCTGGAGGCCGCCGCCAACGGCGCCGCCCCGTGGATCGTGACCTACAACCTGAAAGATTTTGCCCCCGCACACCGATTCGGCATTGAAGTACTGACGCCACAAAACGTGCTCAAGCGCTTCGGCCTCGCCCACCCCAGGAGCCCTTCATGAGTCACTACGCCTTGCGTCTGCCAGAGTCTTTGAAGCAAGCCGTCAAGCGCATTGCCGCAGAGGACGACACCACCATGAACCAGTTCTTCGTGATGGCCATTGCGGAGAAGGTGTGCGCCATGGAGACCGCCCAGTTCTTCGAAAAGCGTGCAGCCCAAACCACCCGTGAAGCAGCCGATCAGGCCTGGGCCAAAGTGGGGAGCTCATCCCCACTACCCCACGACCGTTGGACACCCGAGGACTAAGTGCGCCAACCAGCGAACCGAAGACCGCTTTCCGCGTGAGCCCGCACACCCTGCCGCCGGCTGCCGCTTTCAAGCCCCACTTCGATCACACCACCTGGGCAAGAGGCGAAGCCTACGCTCGTGCGGGCGAAGCAGAAGTGATCGAGGTGCTTCCCAACGATCCTTCTCCGGGGTGGTGGAGCGTCTCGGCCGATGTCTGGGGTTCGGCATCCGAACCTTATGAAGTCTCCGTGAATTTCAGTTGGACACTGGGTCAATCCCTGTCCATGAGGTCGACCTGCAGTTGCCCGATGGCACACCGATGCAAACACGTCGTGGCGACCCTCATCACGGCCGTCACGCAAGAATGGGTTGATTCCGTCTCGACCGCGCCAGCGCCAGCCGCCCCAAGCACTCCGGTCTACCCCAAAGAGCACGAGTTACTCGATCGCTGGCTGCGGACCCAGGATCTGGCACGCAGGCAGCGCACCACACCTTCACAGCCCGCTGAGCCACAGCGCTTGATCTACGTGATCTCGACCCAGGCACACACGGCCCACGGCCCCGACCTGCGTCTGCCTGAATCAGGTCAGGCTCACTGGCTGTGTCTGTGGCCTGCCAAGACCAAGCCCCTCAAGGCCAAACCGGGGCAATGGAGCAAGCCGGTGTTGCTGCGCGGCGATTACGGACGTCTGTTCAGCGAGTCAGAAGGCGAAGGTGAGGTTTTCAAACTGCTGCGCCGATGGCTGCTGGGACAGACCAACTCCGGCTACAGCTTTGCCGACCGATTGCCGGGCCCGACGAACGCGGTGCAAGATGCCATTGGGCTGCAAGTGCTGCAACAGGTACTGCAAACCGGCCAGGCCGTGACACTCAATGCGCAGGGCTACATTGATCAAACTTGGCAGTGGGGCGCCCCCCGCGTGTTGAACTGGTCCTGGCAGTCCTTGCCCTTGCGGCCTGGTGATACGACCCCGCGCTGGCAGACGCTGCCCGAGATCGGCTCGGAGCAAAGCGTGCTGTGCCTGGCCCACCCGGCGGTGTACATGGATCACCTCACACAAACCATGGGTCTGGTCCAAAGCGCTCAGAGCCGCGAGCAGTTGATCGACTGGCTGAGGCTGCCCCCCTTGCCCGAGGACTGGATGCGTCAGCATGTGCCGGAGCTCTTGAGCCTCACACCGCCCTTGCCCACACCCGTGGTGGGTGATCTCGCTCGCGTGGTTCAGAACGTGGCGCCTCAGGCTCATCTGAGGATCGGGCAAGCCCCAGAAAGTGCCCCGGGATGGCTGGCGCTGCATTTGAGTTTTGACTATGCGGGCATTGAAGGTATCTGGGCACTGGATGCACCGGCCGAGCAGTGGCTGGATCTCCCCGAGGGTCGCGTGCTGCTGCACCGCGACATCGAGGCCGAACGCCGTTGGCTGCACCCCCTGCTCGAGCTGGGCTACGAGCCCGACCTGCCACTGGATCGGGCGCCCCCGGCACTGTGGTTGGGCCGACGTTCAGCGGGCGATCCTCATGGGGTATTGGCCCGAGCGCGCGATCAGGCGCTGCTGGCAGAGGGAGTGCAGCACCTCCGAGGCGAAGGTTTCATCATCCGCTTTGAGCCAGACCTGAGCGCACGGATGCGTAGCGTCGAAACGCTGGATCTGGGCCTGGATGGCCTGGCAGCGGATGGCAGCGTGCTTGATGACGATGACTCGGCCAGTGCCCGCTGGTTCAGCCTGTCGCTGGGCTTCGAGGTTGATGGGCAACGCATCAACTTGCTGCCCTGGTTGCCGCAATTGCTCGACCACCTGGCACACGCCAGTCCCACAGATCCACAAGATGATCGCCTTTGGCTGCACGCCGAACCCGACCAGTGGTGGCACGTGCCCATGACCCCCTTGCGGCCCTGGTTGGCAGCCATGCTCGAACTGGTGGGTGAACGGCCTGGTGAACTGGCCAAGGGCCACCTCCCACTGAGCCGCTACGAGGCCATGCGTCTGGCCACCACCGATGCACCCGGCCATGGGCTGAGCCTCTCCGGCGCAAAGGCCCAGTCACTCAGCGGCATGGTGCAATCGCTCAAGGCCGGGGGCCTGCAGCAAGAGGTGATCATCCCCGAGGGCCTGAATGCCCAACTGCGCCCCTATCAGCAACAGGGTCTGAACTGGTTGCAGTTCCTGGCGCATCACCAGCTCGGGGGCGTTCTGGCCGATGACATGGGGCTGGGCAAGACCTTGCAAACCATTGCCCACCTGTGGGTGGAGAAGCAGGCCGGGCGACTAACGCTGCCCGCCTTGGTGATCGCACCCACCAGCCTGGTGAGCAATTGGCGCAACGAGTTGCAGCGCTTCGCCCCTGGCCTGCGTACGCTGGTGCTGCACGGCGCCCAGCGCAGCGAACAGTTTGACGACATCACGCACAGCGACGTGGTGGTCACCACCTACCCCCTGCTGGCCCGTGACGAGGCGACCTTGCTCAAACGAGTCTGGTCCGTGGTGGTGCTCGACGAAGCGCAAACCATCAAGAATGCCAGGACCCAGGCTGCAGGCATCGTTCAAGCCCTGGACGCCCGCCAGCGACTGTGCCTGAGCGGCACGCCGATGGAAAACCACCTCGGCGAAATCTGGAGCCTGTTCCACTTCCTGATGCCAGGCTACCTAGGCACCGAAACACGCTTCAAGCAACTCTTTCGTACCCCCATCGAAAAGCAAGGCGACCCGGAGCGGCTGGCCATCTTGCGCCACCGGCTAGCGCCCTTCATGCTCAGGCGCACCAAAGAGCTGGTGGCCTCGGAGCTGCCGCCCAAGATCGAGACGGTTGAGCATGTGCAACTGCTGCCCGCCCAGGCCAAGCTGTACGAAACCATCCGGTTGGCAACCGAAAAGAAGGTGCGTGAGGCACTGAGCAGCAAAGGCCTGGCTCGCTCGCACATCACCGTGCTTGACGCCCTGCTCAAGCTACGCCAGGTGTGCTGCCACCCGCGCCTGGTCCCTTTGACGGCGGCCAGCAAGGTCAAACAATCTGCCAAGCTCAACTGGCTGATCGATAACCTGCCCGAGATGATCGCCGAGGGGCGCCGGGTGTTGCTGTTCTCTCAGTTCACGTCCATGCTGGAGTTGATTGAGGAGGCCTTGCCCGCTCTGGGTCTGCACTGGGTCACACTGACGGGCCAGAGCACAGGACGCGAGGCGCTGATCGAGCGTTTCACCCGCGGTGAGGTGCCCTTGTTCCTCATCAGCCTCAAGGCCGGTGGCGTGGGGCTGAACCTGCCCCAGGCCGACACCGTGATCCACTTCGACCCCTGGTGGAACCCGGCGGTGGAAGACCAGGCCACCGATCGAGCACACCGACTGGGGCAGACGCAGACCGTGTTTGTGTACAAGCTGGTGGCTGAAGGCACGCTGGAGGAGCGCATCCTGGCACTCCAAGAGCGCAAGGCCGAGTTGGCGCGAGGCCTGCATGGTGACGCCGGCACGCAGGCCGCCGCACTGACGGAATCTGATCTGGACTGGCTGCTGCAACCGCTGGGGGCAGGTCTGAGTGCTCAAGACCCGGCACACTCACGCCCCTGACGGGGCATGCACCCCGTCAGGCCAGCACCAGATTGTCCCGATGGATCATCTCGGGCTCGCTGGTGAAGCCCAGCACCGCTTCGATCTCTGAGGACGGCTTGCGCGCGATCAGGCGCGCCTCGCTGCTGGCGTAGTTGGCCAGGCCACGGGCCACGTCCTGCCCCTGCAGGTTGCGCACGGCGATCACATCGCCGCGGTGGAACTCACCCACCACTTCGACCATGCCGATGGGCAGCAGGCTCTTGCCTTCGTCGCGCAGCTTGGTGACAGCGCCATCGTCGATGACGACCGCACCGCGCAGTTGCAGGTGGTCGGCCATCCATTGCTTGCGGGCCGTGAGCTTGGCGGTGGCCGCCATGAAGAGCGAGCCGATGGACTCGCCCTGGGTCAGGCGCACCAGCACATCAGGCTCGCGGCCCCAAGCGATCACGGTGCTCGCCCCGCTGCCGGCCGCGCGCTTGGCGGCGATCACCTTGGTGATCATGCCGCCCGTGCCCACGCCTGAGCCGGCTCCACCGGCCATCTGCTCCAGCGCCGGATCCCCGGCGGTGCACACATCGATGAAGCGCGCGCTGGGGTCCTTGCGCGGATCGGCGCTGTACAGGCCCTTCTGGTCGGTCAGGATGACCAGGGCGTCGGCCTCGACCAGGTTGGCCACCAGCGCGCCCAGGGTGTCGTTGTCGCCGAACTTGATCTCGTCGGTGACCACGGTGTCGTTCTCGTTGATGACGGGCACCACCTGGTGCGACAGCAGGGTCAGCAGGGTGGAGCGGGCATTGAGGTAACGCTCACGGTCGGCCAGATCCGCGTGCGTGAGCAGCACCTGGGCACTGCCCATGCCGTGTTCACGCAGCTTGGTCTCGTACATCTGGGCCAGGCCCATCTGCCCCACGGCCGCGGCAGCCTGCAGCTCATGCAGTTCCTTGGGGCGGGTGCGCCAGCCCAGGCGCTTCATGCCCTCGGCGATGGCCCCGCTGGAGACCATGATCACCTCGCGCCCATCGGCCGCCAGGGCCGCCATCTGGCGACACCAGGTGCCGATGGCGTCGGCGTCCACGCCCTTGCCTTCGTTGGTGACCAGGCTGGAGCCCACCTTGACGACAATGCGGCGGGCGTTTTTCAACACATCGTTCATGGGCAAGCTCGTGAGATGGGGTCAGCGGAAGCGGGGATCGTCGACGTCGGGCACATAGGCCTCGTCAGCGCTGTCCTGCTTGGCGGCCGCCTTCTTGGCTGCGACCTTCTTGGCGGGGGCTTTCTTGGCCGGGGCCTTTTGGGCGACCGCCTTTTTCGCTGCGGCCTTTTTCGCCGCAGGCTTTTTGGCGGCTGGCTTTTGAGGGGCTTCGGTCTCGTCGTCCTTGTGGGCCACCAGCGCCTCGAACGCAGCCGTCTCGCGTGCCGACGCCTTGGCGGCGGCCTTGGGCTTGACCTCGGCATCGATCAGATGGCCGGCATGCTCCTCGTCGAAGCGGATGTCGGCTTCTTCATGGTGCTCCTGCATGGCTGCGACGTGCTGGTAGATGGACTGCACCAAGTGCTCGCAGCCTTCGCGGGTCAGGGCGGAGATCTGGTAGACCGGGCCCTTCCAGCCAAAACGCTTGACGAAGCTCACCACCTTGGCCACGCGCTGGTCCGCCGGGATCATGTCCAGCTTGTTGAGCACCAGCCAGCGGGGCTTGTCGTAGAGCGCCTTGTCGTAGATCTTGAGTTCCTTGATGATGGCCTTGGCCTGCTTGACCGGGTCCACACCCTCGTCAAAGGGGGCCAGATCGACCACATGCAGCAGCACGCGCGTGCGCTGCAGGTGGCGCAGGAACTGGTGGCCCAGGCCGGCGCCTTCGGAGGCGCCTTCGATCAGGCCGGGAATGTCGGCGACGACGAAGCTCTTTTCAGGGCCCACACGCACCACGCCCAGGTTGGGATGCAGGGTCGTGAAGGGGTAGTCGGCGATCTTGGGGCGGGCGTTGGAGATCGCCGCGATCAAGGTGGACTTGCCGGCATTGGGCATGCCCAGCAGACCCACGTCGGCCAGCACGCGCAACTCCAGCTTGAGCTTGAAGAGCTCGCCAGGCCAGCCCAGCGTCTTCTTGCGCGGAGCGCGGTTGGTGGCGGTCTTGTAGTGCAGGTTGCCGAAACCGCCGTCGCCGCCCTTGGCCAGCAGGCGCTTTTCGCCATGCTCCAGCAACTCCATCATCACTTCGCCGGTTTCGAAGTTGCGGATGATGGTGCCCACGGGCATGCGCAGGACGATGTCCTCGCCAGCCGCGCCGAACTGGTCGGAGCCACGGCCCTGCTCGCCATTGCGCGCCTCATGGCGGCGGGCATAGCGGTAGTCGATCAAGGTGTTGATGTTGCGGTCAGCCACGACATACACGTGACCGCCACGGCCGCCATCGCCCCCGTTGGGCCCACCAAAGGGGATGAATTTTTCGCGGCGGAAGCTGATGCATCCGCTGCCGCCATTGCCTGCGGCCACATCAATGGTGGCTTCATCGACGAATTTCATGGCTGTGTTGTCCTGGTGGGTCGCCCGTGACAGGGGTCAAAGGCTGCATGAGAGAGAAACGCAAAAGCCCCGGCATGCCGGGGCTTTACATCGGTCGACCGAAAGCAGAGCTTGCGGCCGCCTGTCTGGGTGCATCAGACCGGGGTCACGACCACGGTCTTGCGGTTCAGGGCACCCTTGACCGCAAACGACACGGTGCCATCGACCAGCGCGAACAGGCTGTGGTCGCGGCCGGTGCCGACGTTGGCGCCAGCATGGAAGCGGGTGCCGCGTTGACGAACGATGATCGAGCCGGCGGGCACGACTTGGCCGCCGTACACCTTCACGCCGAGCATCTTGGGTTGGGAGTCACGGCCGTTCCGCGTGGAACCGCCGCCTTTTTTCTGTGCCATGGATCTACTCCTTGGGGGCTAAAAGTTGGTGATTCGACGCAATCAGACGTTCACGGAGCTGATTTGCAGCTCGGTGTAGTTCTGACGG
>NZ_DASUIT010000124.1:0-2521 GCF_036279655.1 Aquabacterium sp.
GCTGCCCGAGGAGGCCCATCCATGAACTTGCCCCGTCCATCCCTTGCCTTGTTGACGCATGCCCTTGCAGCCATCGTGGTGACCCTCGCGTCGGCTGCGGCCTGGGCCCACGGTGGTGAAGACCACGGTGAAGCAGCGCCCGCCGTTGCCTCACCGGCCGCGCCACAAGCCCCTCGCGCCACCGCTCGGACCGACAGCTTCGAGCTGGTCGCCGTGCTGCAGGCGGGCGACTCACCCACCCTCACCCTGTACCTCGACCGTGCCGACACCAACGCCCCCGTGGCGGGCGCCAGCATCGAAGTCGAAAGCGGCGCCTTCAAAGGCACAGCCAAGGCGATCGAACCCGGCGTGTACACCCTGCCTGCCCAGGCCTTGGCCAAACCCGGCCACTACCCCCTGGCCATCACCGTGCAAAGCGCCGACACCGCCGATCTGATGGACGCCACGCTGAACGTCGAAGCGCCTTCAGATCACGCAGCGGATCACCCCACGAGCAGCACGCGTCGCTGGCCCAGGTGGGCCGCCGCAGCCGCCCTGCTGTTCACGATCACCGCGGCATGGCGACTACGACGCCGCGCCGCCGCTCGCAAGGAGCCCGCATGAAATCCCCACTGATGAGCATCCTGCACGGGCTGACGGCCCTGCTGTTCACCCACAGCGTCTGGGCACACGGCGGTGAAGACCATGGCGATCACGCGCCGGCTGCCCCCGCGGTAACGACCGGACAAGGCGCCGCACCACAGCGCCTGCCCGATGGCAGCATCTGGGTCCCCAAGCCCGCCCAATACAGGCTGGGCCTGCGCACGATCCGCACCGTCGCCCGGAACCATGCGCAGGCCATCGAGCTCAACGGCAAGGTGCTGCCCGACCCCAACGCCGGCGGGCGCGTGCAGACCACCCAGACCGGCCGCATCGAAGCCGGCCCGCAAGGTTTGCCCGTGCTGGGCCAACGCGTGAGCAAAGGCCAGGTGCTGGCCTACCTGCATCCAGCGGCCACCAGCCTGGAGCGAGGCAATCAGCAAGCATCCCTGGCCGAACTGGATGCCCAGTACGCCGTGGCCGAACGCAAGCTGGCGCGCTATACCCAGCTTGAAGGCGCCATCGCCCAGAAGGACATCGACATCGCCCGCATCGAGCGCGATGCCCTGAAACGGCGGCGCGAGGCCATCCGCAGCAGCCTCGGCGCGCCCGAGCCCTTGCTGGCCCCGGTCAGCGGCGTCATCGCCAGCAGCAGCGCCACCCTGGGGCAGGTCATCGAGGCCCACGACGTGGTGTTCGAGATCATGGACCCGAGCCGGCTCATGGTCGAAGCACTGGCCTATGACACCAGCCAGCTTGACGGTATGACCGAGGCCAGCGCCAGCACACCCTCAGGCGCCGTTGCCTTGCGTTTTGCCGGCGCAGGCAGGCAGTTGCGCGATCAGGCCATGCCCGTGCTCTTCCGTGTCGTGCAGACGCAGGCCCCGCTGGCCATCGGCCAGGCACTCAAGATCACCGCACAGACGAAGCAGACCGTGCGCGGCATGGCCGTGCCTCGCGCCGCCCTTCAGCGCCTGCCCAGTGGCGACACCATGGTCTGGCTGCATGAACAAGCCGAGCGCTTCACGCCGCACATCGTCAGCACCATGCCATTGAGTGACAACACCGTGATCGTGCTCAAGGGCCTCCGGGAAGGCGACCGCGTGGTCACCGAAGGCGCCAACCTGCTGGGCCAGGTGCGCTGAGACCACAAGGATGAACCATGTTTGACGCCCTCATCCATACCAGCCTGCGCCAGCGCCTGATCGTGCTGGCCCTGGCCATGCTGTTGGTGCTCTATGGCGCCTTCACCGTGCGCCAGATGCCCATCGACGTCTTCCCCGACTTGAACAAACCCACCGTCACCTTGATGACGGAGGCCGGCGGCATGGCCCCGGAAGAAGTCGAGCAGCAGATCAGCATCCCGATCGAATCAAGCCTGAACGGCATGCCCGGTGTGAGCCGGGTGCGCTCGGTCTCCGGCATCGGGCTGTCGGTCATCAACGTCGAGTTCGACTGGGGCAGCGACATCCACCTCAACCGCCAGCAGGTCAACGAACGGCTGGGCCTGGTGCGCGAACAACTGCCTGCGGGCATCACACCGCAACTGGGGCCCATCTCGTCCATCATGGGTGAGATCCTGCTGATCGCCCTGCCGGCAGATCCAGCCCAGGCCAGCCCCATGCAGGTGCGCGACTACGCCGACTGGGTCATGCGCCCGCGCCTGTTGACGATCCCCGGCGTGGCCCAGGTCATCCCGATCGGCGGTGAAGTCAGGCAATACCGCATCGAGATCCTGCCGGAGCGCCTGCAGGCGCTGGGCATCGAACGCGAGCAGGTGGCGCTGGCACTGCGGGATTTCGGCAGCAACACCAGCGGTGGCTTCCTGCAGGCCAATGGCCGCGAATACCTGGTGCGCCAGATCGGCCGCACCAACCGCCTTGATGACCTCAAGCAGGTCGTGGTGGGCACCGTGCGCGGCCAGCCCATACCGCTCATGCAG
>NZ_DASUIT010000125.1:0-33802 GCF_036279655.1 Aquabacterium sp.
TGACCTGCCGCAAGGCACGTTCGCGTCCAAGGTGGAAGTGGCCGATGGTTTCGCCATCGTGACCCGCGAAGTTGACGGTGGTCTGGAAACCGTGAAGCTGAAGTTGCCTGCGGTCGTGACGACCGACCTGCGTCTGAACGAGCCGCGCTACGTCACGCTGCCCAACATCATGAAGGCCAAGAAGAAGCCCCTGGACACCGTCAAGCCGGCGGATCTGGGTGTGGACGTGGCCCCCCGCATCAAGACTCTGAGCGTCGCCGAGCCTCCCAAGCGCTCCGCTGGCATCAAGGTGGCCGACGTGGCGACCCTGGTCGACAAGCTCAAGAACGTCGCCAAAGTGATCTGAGGAGATAACCCATGACCGCTCTCGTTATTGCTGATCACGACAACAACAGCATCAAGGCCGCCACCCTGAACGTGGTGACCGCTGCCAAGGCCCTGGGTGGCGACGTGCACGTGCTCGTCGCTGGCTCCAACGCCGGTGCCGCTGCCGCTGCCGCTGCTCAGATCGCTGGTGTTTCCAAGGTCCTGCACGCTGACGGCGCTCAATTCGCCGACAGCCTGGCCGAGAACGTGGCTGCTCAAGTGCTGGCCGTGGCTTCGGGCTACAGCCACCTGCTGTTCCCCGCCACCGCTTCCGGCAAGAACGTGTCGCCCCGCGTGGCCGCCAAGCTGGACGTCGCTCAAGTGTCGGAAATCACCAAGGTGATCTCTGCCGACACCTTCGAGCGTCCCATCTACGCCGGTAACGCCATTGCCACCGTGCAATCGGCTGACTCGGTGAAGGTGCTGACCGTTCGCGGTACCGCTTTCGACGCTGCCGCCACCACCGGTGGCTCCGCCGCTGTCGAGACCGTGGCTGCCGTGGCTGACTCGGGCTCCTCGTCCTTCGTGGGCCGTGAAGTGACCAAGTCGGCTCGTCCTGAACTGACCGCTGCCAAGATCATCGTGTCCGGTGGCCGTGCTCTGGGCTCTGCCGAGAAGTTCAACGAAGTCATGTCGCCCCTGGCCGACAAGCTCAACGCTGGCCTGGGTGCTTCCCGCGCTGCCGTGGACGCTGGCTACGCCCCCAACGACCTGCAGGTCGGTCAGACCGGCAAGATCGTGGCACCTCAGCTGTACATCGCCTGCGGTATCTCCGGCGCCATCCAGCATTTGGCCGGCATGAAGGATTCGAAGGTCATCGTGGCCATCAACAAGGATCCCGAAGCCCCCATCTTCCAGGTGGCCGATTTCGGTCTGGAAGCCGATCTGTTCACGGCTGTGCCGGAACTGGTCAAGGCTCTGTAATACAAGGGCTCATGCCAGACGATACGTCTGCCTGAACACCTGACCGGGGGCGTCTCTTGAGACGCCCCCTTTGTCGTTTATCGGAGAATGAATATGAGCTATCGCGCACCCGTCAAGGATCTGCTTTTCTGTGTGACCGAGCTGGCCGGCCTGGACAAGGTTGCCCAGATTCCCGGGTTCGAGGACGCCGGCGTCGATACCGCTGCTGCCGTGATTGAAGAATGCGGCAAGTTCAACGAGGGTGTGACCGCCCCCCTGAACTGGAGCGGCGATCAGGACCATGGCAGCTGGGACAACGGCGTGGTCAAGACCTCGCCCGGCTTCAAGGAAGCCTACAAGCAACTGGCTGAAGGCGGCTGGCAAGGCCTGCATCAGCCCACCGATTTCGGCGGCCAGGGCCTGCCCAAGACCATCGGTGCGGCCTGCATCGAGATCCTGGTGGGCTCCAACCTGAGCTTCTCGCTGTGCGCCATGCTGACCGGCGGCGCCATCGAGGCCCTGCTGACCGCAGGCAGCGACGAGCTCAAGACCCGCTACATCCCCAAGATGATCACCGGCGAGTGGACCGGCACCATGAACCTGACCGAGCCCCAGGCTGGTTCGGATCTGGCCCTGGTGCGCTCCAAAGCCGTCAAGCAGGACGACGGCACCTACCGCATCAGCGGTCAGAAGATCTTCATCACCTACGGTGAGCACGACATGTCCGAGAACATCGTGCACCTGGTGCTGGCTCGCACGCCTGACGCGCCCGAAGGCGTCAAGGGCATCAGCCTGTTCGTGGTGCCCAAGTTCCTGGTCAATGCCGACGGCTCGCTGGGCAAGCGCAATGACGTCTACTGCGCCTCGATCGAAGAAAAGCTCGGCATCAAGGCATCGCCTACCGCCGTGCTGGTCTACGGTGACAACAAGGGCGACGTGGGCGAGGGTGCCATCGGCTACATCGTCGGTGAAGAAAACCGCGGCCTCGAGTACATGTTCGTGATGATGAATGCGGCCCGCTACGACGTGGGCATGCAGGGCATCGGTCTGTCCGAGCGCGCCTACCAGAAGGCCGTGGCCTACGCCCGTGACCGCGTGCAATCGCGTCCCGTGGACGGCTCGCAGCCCGGCTCGGCCGCCATCATTCATCACCCCGACGTCAAGCGCATGCTCATGACCATGCGCGCCCTGACCGAAGGTGGCCGTGCCATGGCCCTGGTCGGCGCTGCCGCCTACGACTTCGCGCACCACCACCCCGATGCGGCCGTGGCCAAGCAGAACCAGGCCTTCTACGAGTTCCTCGTGCCCCTGATCAAGGGCTACGGCACCGAGAACTCCGTCGAAGTGTCCTCGCTGGGCGTGCAGGTGCACGGTGGCATGGGCTTCATCGAGGAAACCGGTGCTGCGCAGTACTACCGTGACGCCCGCATCCTGCCGATCTACGAAGGCACGACCGCCATCCAGGCCAATGACCTGGTGGGTCGCAAGACCGCCCGTGATGGTGGCGCCACGGCCAAGGCCATCGCCGCCCAGATCGCCGATCTGGAAGGCACGCTGGCGGCCCGCGAAAGCGCGGCCAGCCAGACCATGGCCAAGCGCCTGAAGGCAGCCCGCGAGGCCTTCCTGCAGGTGGTGGACTTCGTGGTCGCCAACGTCAAGAGCAACCCCAATGCCGTGTTCGCCGGCTCGGTGCCTTACCTGTTCCTGACCTCGACCCTGGTGTCGGGCTGGCAGATGGCCCGCGCCCTGATCGTGGCAGAAGACAAGCTCAAGGCTGGCGAGGACGTCGAGTTCATGACCGCCAAGATCGCCACGGCGCGCTTCTTCGGGGATCACATCCTGCCCCGCACGGCCTCGCTGCGCGACACCATCCTGGAGGGTGGCGAGAGCGTGACCGCCATGCCGGTGGATCTGTTCTGATCGCGTCCTGATCGGATGACACCAGGCGTGTCACAATGACCTGACTCATCGGCCGCTTCATGCGGCCGATGGTTTGTGGGCTCCACGTTTCATTGAGGTTCTATCGTCATGCTGCCTGCCGTTCTGAAAAAAGTCTCCTTCCCGGTGATCGCCTCGCCGATGTTCATCGTCAGCACACCCCGGCTGGTCATCGAGCAATGCAAGGCCGGCATCGTGGGCTCCATGCCCGCGCTGAACGCCCGACCCGCCTCGCAGGTCGACGAATGGCTGGCCGAGATCACCGAAACCCTGGCCGCCTGGGATGCTGCGCATCCCGAGCAGCCGTCGGCACCCTTTGCCATCAACCAGATCGTGCACAAGAGCAATGACCGGCTCGATCACGACCTGGAGATGTGCGTCAAGTACAAGGTGCCTGTGATCATCACTTCGCTGGGGGCTCGCACCGACGTCAACGATGCCGTGCACGGCTATGGCGGCGTGGTGCTGCACGATGTCATCAACAACAAGTTCGCCCAGAAGGCGATCGAGAAGGGTGCCGACGGCCTGATTGCCGTGGCGGCCGGTGCGGGCGGACATGCCGGCACCACCAGCCCATTCGCCCTGATCCAGGAAATCCGCGAGTGGTTCGAGGGTCCGGTGGCCCTGTCGGGCGCCATTGCCAATGGCCGCTCCATCCTGGCTGCGCGCGCCATGGGGGCTGACTTTGCCTACATCGGCTCGGCCTTCATTGCCACCGAAGAAGCCCGTGCGGTCGATGCCTACAAGCAGATGATCGTCGACTGCGCCAGCGCCGATGTCATCTACACCAGCAAGTTCACCGGTGTGCACGGCAACTACCTGCGCCCCTCGATCGTGAACGCCGGCATGGATCCCGATGCCCTGGGCAACGGCGATCCCAGCCAGATGAGCTTCGGCAGTGGCGAGAGTGGCGGCAAGGTCTGGAAGGACATCTGGGGCTGTGGTCAGGGCATTGGCGCCATCAAGAAGGTCGTGCCCGTGGCCGAACTGGTGGCCCGCCTGCGCGCCGAGTACGATGAGGCGCGCCGCCAGTTGTGTCAGGGCTGAGTCTGCTTCAGAAATCGGCCTTGTCGGGCAGGCGCTTGAAGTGGCTGCTCGGCAGACGGCTGACTTGGTTGACCACATCGACAAAGGCCTTGGCCACCCTTCCCAGTTCATCCCTGGCGACCTTGTCAGGGGTGTCGATGTCGTCATAGAGGTAGAGCGGGGCGCCCACGAAGGCCATCACCGGCACCCCGACGGTCAGGAAATCGCTGCTGTCGGCCGGGATGCCCGGCTGTCCGTTGACCAGTTCGGTCAATGCGGTGGAGACCGCCACCGAACGCTCCAGCTGGTGATCTTTCATGGCCGACAGGGCAATGTCCTTGAGGCCAGGCACTTCGGTGGAGACCATGAACACGCGTGGCGCCAGCAGGCCGGTGGGGGTGGGGCGGCGGTCCTTGCCTGGCATCCATTCCTGGGCAATGTGCTCCAGGGTGATCACGGCCATGACCTTTTCTCCCAGCGGGTTGTTGGCACGCAGATGGCGCTTGGCAAAGGCCTTGTGCACGGCGTAGTCGGTGAAATGCGTGTCCATGGTGGCGAACATCAGGGTGCGCGGGCGCTCGCTTCGGGGCAGTTGCGAGAAGTAGCGTGCCAGGGCCAGCACGCTGGCCGTGCCCGAGGCGTCTTCGGTGGCTCCGGTGGTCGTTGAGTCGTGGTGGGATTCGATCAGGATGATCTCGTCACTCATGCCCGGCAGGTAGCCCAGCACGGCCCGGCCTTTCTGGGCCGTGAGCTGGCCTTCCAGCGTCAGCGCGCCCTTGAGCTTGTCCTTTCTGAAGGTCGTGGCCTGGATGCGTTCGGCCAGTTGAGCACCCGCCACGGGCGACACCCACAGCCCGGGGATGCGCATGGCCTGGCCCGGATCGTAGGACTTGTAGCCTTCATTGCGGTACTGGTGGCTGTCAAAGTAGTCGCTCAGGATGCCGACAAAGCCTGCCGCCCCTTTGTTCATGGCACGGTAGTAGCTGTCCGGGAAGTTGCCGCCTGCATAGGGGTCCACCAGTGAGTAGTTGCTGTCAAAGGTGCCATCGCTATCTTGCAGCCCCAACAACAGGGGCTTGAACAGCCACAAGGGCCGTTTGCCGAACCGGGCATCGGCCACCACGATCTTGCCCTTCACGTCCCGCAGCCAGAAGTCGCTGGCGCTGCCGCCGCCCACGTAGACCAGATCGCCCTGCAGCCCACCCGTGCCGGTGCTGAAGGTGGTCGGAAGGCCCTGGTGGAAGGTGTGCTGCATCGGTGATGCACCGATGGGGCTGCCATCGACGCGCAGGCCCCAGTTGGACGCGCTCCAGACCTTGGTGTCGGCCTCTTCAAAGGCCACGCGCTCCAGACCCCATTCACGAAAGCGATCGTGCACATACTGCGATGCACCCAGCGAGCCGGGGCTGCCCGAGCTGCGCACGCCGAAGCTGGTGATGTCATTGACCCACTGGAAGATCTGCTCACTGTCCGGTACGGCAGGCGTGGGGCCTGCGGCCTGCCCGCTGAGGCACCAGCTTGCGAGTGCTGACGCCAGCAGGTGGCGGACGAGAAGGAGGGGGTGGTTCATCATGGAGGGCTCCTGGGTTCACAAGCCACGCTGGCGCAGATCGATGGCCAGTTGCTGGAAAAAATCAGCCGATCCGCCCTGATACGGCGGGCCTTCGCGCAGGCCGGGCAGCGGGGCGAACAAGGCATCGTTGCGACCACTGAAGAACATGTGGTGGTAGCCCGAGCCGCCATGCTGGCCGCTCAAGGTACGGATGTGTTCGGAGGCCATGCCCAGGCGCTGAAAGCGCTGCCGATCCACGCTCACGAAGCCGTCGTTCATGCCGGCGGTGAGGGTGATGGCCCAGTACACCTCGGGGAACTCCAGACCATCGCTCCATTGCCGCAGGCCGGCGGCATAGGAGAAGTAGCGCACCCCGGTGGATGCGGCTTCCAGGCGCGGGGGCACGACCTCTTCCCAGTGGCGCTCCGTCTTGCCGATGAACTGACGCAGGCTGGTCCACATGGGGCCCAGCACACCCAGGCGCTGCGTCAGGTCTGGTCGCATGTAGGCCGTGGTGATGTCGGTCACCGAGCGCAGATACCAGCGGTAGCGCTGATCCACCGTGCCGATGGCGCATTCGTCGCTGCCACGGCAGCCCTCGATGAGCGCTCGCGGGCCATCGGGGTCGCCGCTGCGCTTCCACAGACCGGCATCCACATCGGTGTCGTTCCAGTCGCCATAGGCCTTGGCCTGGTCGCTCCAGCGGCCCAGGGTGCTGAGGTAGATGGCATCGAGCTGCAGGGAGGCGGCCTCGGCACCGCCATCTTCTCCGGACAGGCTGACCACGGCGGCGACCCGGGACGACATGCGCGGCCCCTGCGGATCGGCATCGTCCACGGGCAGCACGGCGCTCATGTAGCGTGCGTCCTGCACCCCCTGCGACAGCCCGATCAGGATCACTCTGGACGCACCGGTCTCGCGCAGGGCTTGCAGCACAGTGCCCCTCAGAGAGCGTGCCCGCACGGCGTTGGTGGCATAGGGTGGTTTGTCGGCGATGTAGACCCGGTTGCCACAGGTCTGGCTGAGTCGGTCGACGATGGGCCGACTGAAGTATCGGTAGTGCCCCCTCAGCTGCCGTGTCAGCCCGGGGTCGGCCACGTTGCGATCGCGGGGTGGCAGGTCGGCCTCGTCATCGGGCACCTGCCACAGCTTGCACCACCTGGAGCCGTCCGGGTGGGTGGCCTTGTCGGCGCAATAGCGCTCAAAGTCCTCGAACTGCTCGCAGGGTGTGCCCTTGGCAGATACAGGGGTCTTGCAGATGCGCTGCATGCTCCAGTTGTGCGAGAGCACCACCGGGTATTGAAGCTGGCAGCGGGTGTCAAGCGCCTGGGCCAATGGGCTGATGATCAGGCCGGACAGGCCGGTGATCAGCAGGCGGCGCCAGGGTGGGGTTTGTTTCATGGGGTCTCCTGACAGGGGTGCATGGGTGCACCGCTGGCTGGAGACTACGCCGCGAGTGCAGCATGCGCGTCATCCATGTGGATGACGCGTTAACCCGGGTGTCAGCGCCTGACGGCCTGCCAGGCCGAGAAGCCATCCGGGGCGCTGGTGCCCTGGATCTGCAGCATCTGGCTCACGGCGATCACGGCCTGCGTGCGCGAGCTGACGTTCAGTGCACGCAGCACGGCCGCCACGTGGTCCTTGACGGTTTCGACCGACAGGCCCAGTTCTCGGGCGATCAGCTTGTTGGGTTGCCCCTTGAGCAGCAGGGCCAGCACATCGGTCTGGCGCGGGGTCAGGCCCAGTTGCGACAGCGAGGGGGTGGTCTGGAAGCCCGCGCTGGCGGCTTCGTGCTGTACGGGCTGCGATGCCGCGCTGCCGATCACGTCGCTGCCCATGCTCATGGGGGGCACATAGACCCCGCCGGAGATGACCTGCTGCAGGGCATCGACCAGGGTTTCGTTGCTGGCGCGTTTGGGCACGAAGCCCATGGCGCCCATGTCGATGGAGCGGATGACGTCGCTGGTGCGGTCCGAGGCGGAAATCACCACCACGGGCAGGGCGGGGTAGGTGGATCGGAACTCTGCCAGCAGATCGAAACCGTCGGCGTCTCCCAGATGCAGGTCCAGCAGCACCAGATCGACCGTCGAGTCGGCTTGCAGGAACTCGCGGGCGGCCCGGCCGCTGGAGGCCGAGGCCACTTCCACGTGGTCACCCAGACCCTGGATCACCGATTGCAGTGCCGCCAGGATCAGGGGGTGGTCGTCGATCAGCAAAACCTTCATCTCAACTCCTTGACTGTGATGTCTTTATGGGGTGTTTTCCGTGCTTATTGCGCAATTCAACATCATGTGCAACGCGGATGATAGGGGCACTCCCGTTAGAAACCGGGGCCGGTGACGCCTATTGCAGACGCGGACGACTGATTCCAGATCAAACCATGCACACTTTGAGCCCTCGCAGCACCCCTCAGGAGCCTGTTTCCGGCGGTGCAGCTCATGGCGCTGACCCTCCGGTGATGGCAGGACTCGCCCCGCACAGTGCGGGCGCCCAGGGGCTGCCGACAGAGTCTTCGCTGGCCTTGCTGGGCTGTCTTCAGACCTCACTGGCCGCGCAGGATTGGCGCCGCAGCGGGGCCGAGGTGGTCTCCGAGATCAGCCAGCGCCTGCATTGTCTGCGCGTCTCCCTGGGCTGGGTCAGTGCCGGCCAGTTGCGCATCGTGGCCCTGTCCGATGGCGTGGTGCTGGAAGAGGGCGCTGCCATTCCCGAACTCAACCAGGCCATGCTGGAGGCCGTGCACCAGCATGCCACCCTGTTCTGGCCCCAGCCCAGCAAGAGCGCGTCGCGCATCACGCTGGCGCATCAGATGCTGTTCAAGGCCCAGGGCCTGGCCGGGGTGATGAGCGTGCCGCTGGCGCACCAGGGCCAGGTCATTGGTGTGCTCACCTGCGAGCGATCCGTGCCGTCCGACACCCTGAGGCCCAGCGCGCAGCAGGAACTGATCCGTGGCGCCTTTGAACCCCACGAGGTGCAGTGGCTGGAAGTGGTGGCCGAGGGCCTGGCACCGCTGCTGAGGTTGCAATACCAGTTGAGTCGCCCGGTCAGCGAGCGCATCCGTGACGATGTGGCCTTGTTCAAGCACCGCCTGCGCGACCCCTCCGAGCGTCGTCTGCGCTGGATGATGGTGGCCCTGGCGCTGACCCTGGCCTACGGGCTGCTGTGGCCCATGCCCAACCGCGTCAATGCGTCCGCCCGCCTGGAAGGGGCGGTTCAGCGGGTGCTCAGCGCCTCGCAGGATGGCTTCCTGCGCGAGGTGCATGTGCGCCCTGGCGATGTCGTCAAGCAAGGCCAGTTGCTGGCCGAGTTGTCCGACGATGAATTGCAGTCTGCCAAGCGCGCGCGACTGGCCGAGGTGGCACAGCAGGAGAACACGTTCGCCGAGGCCTTTGCCCGGGGTGACCGGGGACAGGCCGCCATGGCGCAGTCCAAGGTGGCCGAGGCCAAGGCCCAACTGGCCCTGGTCGAGCAGCAACTGGCGCGTGTGCGCGTGACGGCGCCATTTGACGGCGTGGTCATCGCCGGTGATCTGCATCAGCAACTGGGGGCACCGCTCAAGCGGGGCGATCCGCTGTTGACGCTGGCTCCGGGGCTGGACTGGCGCGTGGTGCTGGAAGTGGACGAGTCGGATGTCCCCGAGCTTCAGCGTGGCCAGGCGGCCAGCCTGCGCCTGGCGGCCATGCCGGGTCAGCCCATCGCCCTGGTGATCGATCGCATCACGCCGGTGGCACGCAGCACCGCAGACGGGGTGCGCTACGAGGTGGAGGCGAGGCCCACGGGGGTCGGGGCGGGTCTGGCCGGTCTGCGACCCGGGCTGGAGGGCATTGCCAAGATCGATCTGCCCGAGCGGCCCGTGCTCTGGCGCTGGTCGGTCAAGGCGTGGCAATGGCTGCGCATGATGGTGTGGACCTGGCTCTGAGCGGCATCGAGCATGCAAGACACCCTGATGTCCCCCTACTGGTTCCGCATCTCGGGGCTGCATCCCCGCCTGCGACCTCACGTGTCGGTGCGCATGCAGACCACGCGCGGGCAAGCCTGGTATGTGCTCTACAACCAGGCGACGGGGCGCCACCACCGGGTGAACGCACAGGCCTACGAGCTGGTGGGCCGCATGGATGGTCGTCACAGTGTGGACGAGGTCTGGCAGGTCCTGCTGGACCAACTGGGGGATGACGCCCCATCCCAGCATGACGTGATCCGCATCCTCGGCCAGATGACCGATGCGGGCCTGATTCAGGCCGAAGTGACGCCTGACGTCCGCCAGTTGGTCAAGACGGAAGAGGTGCGCAACCGCCAGGAGCGTCGCGCGCGTCTGAACCCGCTGGCCTTTCGTTTGGGTCTGTTCAATCCGTCCCTGATCCTGGAATACCTCTCGGGCTTTGGCCGCATGCTCTGGGCCCCCTGGGTGCAGTGGCCCTGGCTGCTGCTGGTGCTGTTTGCCGCCTGGGCCGTCATGCTGGACCTGCGGGAAGTGATGAGCTATGGCCGTGAGTTCTTCCTGACGCCAGGCTATCTGGCCGCCGCCTGGGTCACCTACCCGATCATGAAAGCCTTGCACGAGCTGGGCCATGCCTTGGCGCTGCGCCGGTACGGTTGCGAGGTGCCTGAGGTCGGCATCAACTTTTTCATGTTCGTGCCCATGCCCTATGTGGACGCCAGCGCGTCCAACCGCCTGGTCAACCGCTGGCAACGCGCGCACATCAGTGCCGCCGGCATCTGGGTCGAGCTGGGCCTGGCGGCGCTGGCCACCCTGGTGTGGCTGAACGTCGAGGACGGCCTGGTGCGCCAGGGGGCCTTTGTGGTCATGAGCCTGGGTGGGCTGTCATCCCTGCTGTTCAATGGCAACCCCCTCATGAAGCTCGACGGCTACTACGTGCTGTGCGACGTCCTGGACCTGCCCAATCTGGCCGGGCGCAGCGGCCGCCTGTTCGGGCAGGGGGCTCGCAACCTGCTGTCCAGGGTGCTGCGTGTCGACACCGGGCCGGACGATACCGGCATCTTGACGGCGGCCGATGCCCTGGAACGCTGGGCCTTGCGGCTGTATTCACCCGCCTCTTGGCTCTACCGCCTGGGCGTCGCGGTTCTGATCGTGAGCTGGGGCGCACAGAAGGCGGCGCTGCTCGGGCTGTTGGTCGCGGCCTGGTCAGGCTGGTCGCTGGTCATTCAGCCCTTGCTGGCCTGGGTCCGCTCGCTCGATGCGGTGCCGGGCTTGTCCCAGATGCGTGGCCGTGTCGGTCTGATGGTCACGGTGATGGTTCTGGCGCTGACCCTGGCGGTGGCCTGGGTGCCGGTGCCCCACACGATGGTGATCGAAGGTGTGGTCTGGTTGCCCGATGACGCTCAGGTGCGCGCCTCGACCGATGGCGAAGTCGAAACCGTCTGGGTGCGCAGCCAGCAGCATGTGATCGCCGGTGAGGCCCTGATCACCCTCAAGGCGCCCGTGATGGAGACCGATCGCCAGGTCCTGAGGGCGCAGATCGAGCGGGCCGAATCGGAGTACAACGCCTCGTTCGGCAAGGATCCGCTCAAGATGAAGAATGCGCAGGAAGACCTGGCGCGCGACCGTGCCGCCCTGCGTCAACTGGACAAGGATCTGGCGGGCCACATCCTGCGTGCGGGGGTGTCCGGGCAGTTCGTGCTGCCGCGCGAGCAGGATCTGGAGGCCCACCAGGTCACCCGAGGGCAGGTGCTGGCCTATGTCCTGGGGGCGCAGCCCACGGTCGTGCGGGCCCTGGTGCCGCAGCGAGACATCGACGATGTCCGCCATCGCCTGAAATCCATCACCGTGATGCTCGACGAGAAGCCCGGCCGATCGCTCAAGGCCTCCTGGCTGCGGGAGGTGCCTGCGGCGGCGGACCGCCTGCCCCTGCCTGCCATGGCCGATCGGATGGGAGGGCGTGTTCCCACCGACCCGGCCGACAAGGACGAGCTGCGTCCCACCGAGCCCACCTTTGTCATCGACGTGGTGCTGGACGACACCCTGCCGCGTGCGGGGGGGCTGGCCCGTGTCCGACTGGACCTGGCGCCCCAGAGCCTGTGGATGACGCTGACACAGCGTGCGCGTCAGCTCTTGCTCAAGCATTTCTCTGACGTCAAGGCATGAGCACAGCATCCATGGCCCAGGAGCCGACACCCTCCGCCACCACGTGGTCACAGCACGTCTCGCCAGGCAAGCGTCTGCCCATGCCCGGGCCGGTGTACGGCCCCTACCCATTGCGTGATGCCCCGGAATTCGCCTCCAGCAGCCTGGTGGCCTGGGCGGCGGCTTGGTTGCGCAGCCCCCCTCCGCCAGGCCGGGCTGCGGCCGATCGGCTGGTGAAGCTGGTGCGTGAGCACAGCCCCCGGTGGGCCCGCCTGACAGAAGCCCAGTTCGACGCCGAGTTGTCCGCGCTCAAGGCCCGGCTGGCCGTGCAGGGCTTTGATCTGACCCTGACAGCCCAGGCCATTGCCGCCGTGGCCAGCGTGGTCCAGCGACAGCTGGGGTGGCAGTTGCATGATGTGCAGCTCAAGGCAGCCTGGTGGATGCTGGGCGGGCGGCTGATCGAGATGGCCACGGGCGAGGGCAAGACCATCACCGTGGTGCTGGCCGCGGCCACGGCGGCACTGGCCGGTATCCCCGTGCACGTCATGACCGCCAATGACTACCTGGCCCGGCGCGACGCCCAGCAATGGCTGTCGCTGTACGCGGCCCTGGGCCTGCGGGTGGCCTGGGTGGTGTCGGCCGATGAGCCTGCCGACCGCCGGCGTGCTTATCAGCACGACATCGTCTACGCCACCGCCAAGGAATTCGCCTTTGATCACCTGCGCGACCGGGTCGCACGCGCACAGGGGCGCGAAGCCGATCAGGTGCTGCGTGGCCTGTGCATGGCCATCATCGATGAAGCGGACAGCATCCTCATTGACGAGGCCTGCACCCCGCTGGTGCTGTCCCAGGCCGTGGACAGTGCCGACGCCGAGCAGCGTCACCGCCTGGCGATCTATCTGGCGCGCAAGCTCAAGTCCGGGCGTGATTTTCTGTATGAACCGGACCGACCACTGCGCCTGCGCCACGAGGGTGCCCAGCGCCTGGCCCAGGCGGCCGCCGCCTTGCCTGGCCCCTGGCGGCTCAAGCGCTTCCGCGAAGAGCAGGTGGGTCTGGCCCTCACGGCGCTGTGGGCCCTCAAGCGTGATGTCCACTACCTCGTCCGCGACGAGGAGGTCCACATCATCGATGGCACCACGGGCCGCCTGGCCATTGGGCGAGCCTGGTCCCGGGGCTTGCATCAGATGGTCTGCATCAAGGAGCAGGTTCGCCTGTCACCCGAAACGCAGACCTTGCTGCAGACCACCTACCAGGAGTTCTTCCCCCGCTACCATCGAATCTGCGGCCTCAGTGGCACGCTGTGGGAGGAGCGCCGCGAGTTCCTGGCCATCTACGGCGTGCCCGTGGTCAAGGTGCCTCTGCGCGTCCCGGGCCAGCGGCTGGACCAGGGGCTGCTGCTCTTGGACGATGACACTGCCAAATGGCAGGCCGTGGTCCGCCATGCGCGGCAGGCCGCCTCGCAAGGCCGGGCTGTGCTGGTGGGGGTGGACAGCGTCTCGGACTCGGAAAAGCTGTCGGCCTTGCTGACGGCCCAGGCCGTGCCGCATCGGGTGCTCAATGCAAGCCATGACGGCCACGCTGGTGAAGAGGAGCGCAGCGTCATCGATGCGGCCGGCCTGCCCGGTGCCATCACCGTGGCCACCCACATGGCGGGTCGCGGCACCGACATCCAGCCCCATGCGGACGTGCTGGCACGTGGCGGGCTGCATGTGATCAACACCCATCTGAATGCCTCTGCGCGCATCGACCGTCAGCTCTACGGGCGGGCAGGGCGTCAGGGGCAGCCGGGCAGCCACCTGTGGGTGCTCAGTTGGGAAGACGAGACCCTGACCCCGCTCACCCGGCATACCGCACTGACGGCGCTGGTCAAGGCCGCCTGCCCGCCCCAGGGGAGGGAGCGGCCCGTGCCCCGCACCGTGCGCTGGGTGGTGGGGGTTCTGCAGTTCTGGGCGGGGCGCCAGACGGCACGACAACGCTGGGCTTTGCTGCAGATGCAGCAGGCCATGCGACGGCAGACCGCCTGGGCCGGGCGGGACGACTGGGTGTGAAACCCGTGGTTTTTCAGACGATGAATGTCATCAAATGGTCATCATCATGGTGACCAGGCCTCAAGTCCTTTCGGGCTGTGCCGATAAGAACCTGAGAAGAACCAACGACAAGCGCGCTCGTGTGCTGGTCGTGACAGGAGCCAAGTTGTGACTATGAGGTATCTGACACCGATGGTGACCATGCTGGCCGCAGGCCTGGCATGCACGGGTGCTCATGCCGAGGCTGTCGGGTGCCTGGTCGAACCCGATCGTGTTGCTGATGTTGGCAGCCAATCGGTGGGTGTCCTGGAGCGCCTGATGGTCGAGCGTGGCGATAACGTCAGCGCCGGCCAGGTGGTGGCCCGTCTGAGTGCCCAGGTCGAGCGCGCATCTGCGTCCGTGGCCGAGGCCCGATCCCAGGCCGAGGCCGAGGTTCGGCAGGCCGAGGCCGCCTATGAGCTGGCCCAGCGCAAGCTGGAGCGTGCTCGTGATCTGCTCAAGCAGGACTTCGTCTCGGACCAGGCTCTGGACCAGGCCGATGCCGAAGCCCGCGTCGCGTCGCAGCGGGTCGTTCAGGCCCGCGAGGCACAGCGTGTCTCCTTGCGCGAATTCAGACTCTCGACGGCTCAGTTGAGCCAGCGCGACGTGCGCAGCCCATTTGATGGCATCGTCATCGAGCGCTACCGCACGGAAGGCGAGCGCATCGAGCGCGAGCCTGTGGTCCGTGTGGCGCGCATCGACCCCCTTCGCATCGAGGCCATCGTGCCGGCCTCGCAGTTTGGCTCGATCCAGGCCGGTCAGGTGGCCACCATCAAGACCGATCTGGCCAGCTACAGCGCCATGTCAGCCAAGGTGGTGCTGGTGGACCGCGTGATCGATCCGGCCTCCAACAGCTTCCGGGTGCGCCTGACCTTGCCCAACCCGGAGCGCAAGATCCCTGCCGGTCTGCGTTGTCGCGTCGATTTCGCCGTGGCCCCGCAGTCGGGCGCGACGCCCGCTGCACCGGCTGCGGTGCAGCCTGCGGCGGTGTCTCGCTCAGGGCGCCCGAGTGGCCAAGACAGCAGTGGCCGTGTCAGCGTGGCCGCCCAGACCATCGCACCGCGGGCGGCAAACCCCGTTCCGGTCGTGGCACCCGTGCCCGCTCGCAAACCTGCGCCCGCCGTGGCCCCTGGCATCCTGGCCGCCTTGAATGCAGTCTCTGCCAGTTCTGCGCCCCGTCCTGTGCTGATCTCCACCCATGTCGTCAAGGCCCGTCAGGCGCCCGAGCGCATGCTGGTCAAGCAGTACATCGCCTCGCGCGAACCCAAGCTCAGCATGAGCATGAACATGACGGTGCGCGGCAAGTCGTCTCTGGACGAAGATCGCCCCATGTTCTCCTTGCGCTGATCACGCCTGCACCGCTGGCAGGACGGAAGGTACTGGATGAAGTTCGGGAACATACTGCCGCAATGGTCCCTGAGCCCCACGGCGCGCATCAGCCTGGGCCTGGTGTCCTTGCTCATCGGCCTGCTGATGGTGCTCGACCTGGTCCTCAAGCTCCTGCCCGACCAGCGCTCCATGACGCAGACCCTGCGCGAAGAGGTGGCCGTGCACCTGGCCCTGCAGGTCAAGCGCATGCTGCGCGAGCCCGGCATGGTGGCGATGCTGCAACCCATGATGAGCGACCTGGTCGAGAACTCCAAGGACGTCGAATCCGTGGGGATCCGCAAGGTCGACGGCACCCTGGTGGTGTCCACCTCCCGCCACGTCGAACTCTGGAAGAACCCCTCCCTGGGCCTGTCCACCATCACCAATGTGGTGGTGCCGCTCAACACCACCTCGGGCAAATGGGGGCAGCTGGAGGTCGGGTTCAAGTCGCCCTGGCCGACCACGCTGCTGGGTTGGACCAAGCAGCCCACGGTCCAACTGGTGGTCATTCTGAGCACGGCCACCTTCCTGTCCTTCTACCTGTATCTGCGGCGCGTTCTGCAGCATCTGGACCCCTCCAAGGCGATCCCCGAGCGGGTGCGTGTCGCCTTCGATACCCTGACGGAAGGCCTGCTCGTGCTGGACATCGACGGACAGATCCTGCTGGCCAACTCCGCCTTCCGCAACTTTCACCCCCAGGCCAGCTCCGTGCTGCTGGGACGCTCCATCGACCAGGTGGAGTGGCTGGTCAAGGGCCTGCGCGAAGACGGCGACGTCGAGCCCCCCTGGAAGCGCGTCATGAAGATGAGCGAGCCCATCCTGGGTGTCCACATCGACCTCACCGAGCCAGGAGGCGACCACCGCCGCGCCTTGCTCAACTGCGCCGCCATCCGCGACGCCACCGGCAACCCTCGGGGCGCGCTGGTCACCCTGGACGACATCACCGCCCTGGATCAGGCCAATGCCAAACTGCGTGCAGCCCTGGGCCAACTGGAGGTCTCGCGAGACCAGATCCAGAAGCAGAACGACGAGCTGCAGATGCTGGCCAACTGCGACCCCATGACCGGCTGCTTCAACCGCCGCGCCTTCTTTGCGCGCGCCGAGGCCATGATGGCGCATGCCGAGGCCTCGGGCGAGCCCCTGTCCTGCGTGATGAGCGACATCGACAAGTTCAAAAACTTCAACGACACCTATGGCCACGCCGTGGGCGACCTGGTGATCCAGCAGGTGTCCAAGCTGCTCAAGCGGGCCATGCGCCCGCAGGACGTGCTGTGCCGCTACGGTGGTGAAGAGTTCTGCATCCTGCTGCCCGGCTACGACCTGGACAAGGCGGCCGGCGTGGCCGAGGCCATTCGTGCGGCCATCGAGCTGGAGGCCGGTCCGGCCGTGGACGCCGTGCCCAATCTGCGCATCACCTCCAGCTTCGGCGTGGGACAACTGGGCGTGGGCGACGCCAAGAACCTGCACCTGCTGATCGAGCGGGCTGACCAGGGGCTCTACGCTGCCAAGGAGGCCGGCCGCAACCAGGTTCAGTGCATCGACTGGGCCGAGATGGACTCCGTCACGGCCTGAGCCTGGGGCGGTCAGGTCCGCCAGACCCGGGGCGGGCAGGGCGGTCGCTGCCAGGCGGTTTCACGCCATTGACCCCAGATCGTGCTCAACATCTGCATCAGGGGCTCGACCCGATCCGCCAGTGCCCGCACCACCACCACCTGCTCATGGGGGCTGGTGGCCCCGACATGGCAAGCCGTGGTCGGCGCAACATCGGGCGGCTGTGCCGCGTCGATCACCCCCCGGGCGGCTTCCAGCAAGGCCGTGCGCCGTTGTGGCGCCAGGGCACTGCCCGCCGCCAGCCACAGGGTGCCCATGACACGGTGACCGGCCCAGCCCAGGGGGCTGTCCAGCAAGAGTCGGTCATGGGCCTGGACGGTGCCACGCTCCAGCCACACGCCGGGCAGCTCCACACACTGGGTATAGCGCCCCTGCTCGCAGCCGGGGGCATCAAAGTGCTGTGCCGCGGCCGGCAGGCCCAGGGCCAGCAGATCCCAGCCGATCATCTCTGCGCCCGCATCCAGCTCGAACCGCAGGTGGTTGTCGGCCAGGCAGTTCTGGTAGGCAATGGTCTCCAGGGGCAGCCACTCCAGCCGGGCGCCAGGCGCCAGCCGGGCGGTCACGCTCTGACGGGCCGGTGCGCCCGAGCTGCGGTAAAAGCGCGTCGCGCCGGGGGTGGTGATCAGGGCGTGGGTGCCGGCCTGCAAGGTGGCATCCACCTCCAGCACATCCCCGCCGACGATGCCGCCGGGCGGATGCACCAGCACATGGTGGCACACGGCATCGCCCTCCGGATACAGGCGCTGCAGCACCCTCAGGGGGCCATTGTGTCGATCCAGCGCGATGGTGCGTTCGCCGTCACGCGAGTAATTCAGGCTCAGATGGCCATGCCAGCTCATCGATGCTTGCCCGCTCAGATTCCCATCTTGCCCAGGGCATCCATCATGTTGCGCAAAGAGGCGGCCAGGGTGGGGTGGTCTGCCGCAAAGCGGGCTTCGATCTCCTGAGCGCGAGCGGTCAGCGGCGCATCGTCTTCGGCCTGTGACTCGTCGGTGTTCGAGCTCTGTGCCAGCACCTTCTGGATATCACTGTCCAGAGCCTGGAGCTGCTGGCGCAATTCTGGCGCCACGGCCTGGCCGGATTCCAGCTCCTGCTGCAAACGGCTCAGCAGGTCTTTGAGTTCGGCGGAAGTCATGCGGTGTCCTGTCGGTATTTGGCAATGTCACCATTGTGCCAAACGACCCCATGAAAAAAGCGCCCCTCGGGGCGCGTTTTTCATGGCCAGACGGAACGCGATGGTTCAGTGCGTGCGGCGGAAGCTGCCGGGGCCGGGGCCGCGGTTTTCGATGTGGCGGAAGGTGATCCGGCCCTTGCTCAGGTCATAGGGCGAGAGCTCCAGAGAGACCTTGTCACCAGCCAGGATGCGGATGTGGTTCTTCTTCATCTTGCCGGAGGTATAGGCCACCAGTTGGTGACCGTTGTCCAGCGTGACGCGAAAACGGGAATCGGGCAGGACTTCGTTGACCACGCCCTGCATTTCAATGAGTTCTTCTTTTGCCATGGGGCCTATCTCCGGAACAAGGGGCAAAAACAAAATGCCCGGCAGGCATGGGGCCGACCGGGCTGCGGAAGCGCTGCACACAACGCTCCATGATCTCGGCAGTATATCAGGCTGCGTCCGCACCACCGGCCATCACGTGGCTGAAGCCACCATCGACATAGGTGATTTCGGCGGTCACGCCAGCGGACAGGTTCGACAGCATGAAGGCGGCCACATTGCCCACGTCGTCGATCGTGACGTTGCGGCGCAACGGTGCGTTCTGCTCGACGATGTCCAGGATCTTGCCAAAACCCTTGATGCCTGAGGCGGCCAGGGTCTTGATCGGGCCGGCCGAGATGCCGTTGACCCGGATGCCCTTGGGGCCCAGGCTGGCGGCGGTGTAGCGCACGCTGGCCTCCAGGGCGGCCTTGGCCAGGCCCATGGTGTTGTAGGACGGCACGATGCGCTCGGCCCCCAGGTAGGACAGGGTCAGCAGGGCGGCATCCTCGCGCAGATAGGGCAGGGCGGCCTTGGCCATGGCCGGGAAGCTGTAGGCAGAGATGTCCAGGGCGATGCGAAAGCTCTCGCGCGACAGGCCTTCCAGGAAGTCGCCTGCGATCGCCTCGCGCGGGGCAAAGCCGATCGAATGCACAAAGCCGTCAAACTGCGGCCAGGCCTTGGCCAGATCAGCGAACATGGCGTCGATCTGCTCGTCATTGCTGACGTCACAATCAAAGATCAGGTCGGTGTCGAACTCTTTGGCAAACTCGGTGATGCGGTCCTTGAAACGCTCGCCCACATAGCTGAAAGCCAGTTCGGCGCCTTCGCGCTTGCAGGCCTTGGCAATGCCGTAGGCGATGGAACGGTTGGACAGCAGTCCGGTGATCAGCAGGCGTTTGCCGGCAAGAAAGCCCATGGGGTCTCCGTTGTGGAACTAAACCAGGGGCGGATTTTGGCACGGCTGTCCCCTGTTTGATGAAATTTGCTGCCCGAGTCTTGCTGCAGCGCATTCCTCAGGGTAAAATCCTGGTTTGGTTCGATAGGCCGCTTTGGCCTTGCAGTGGTGCCACCGGGTGATACGTGTGGCGCAGTAGCAAGGTTGGAGTTGCTGGTCGGCACGTCTCGTGATGGGCGGAGGAATCCTGCCCATTTTTTTTGCATTGGCGCTTTTGCTTTGGCATTGGGCGCATGTTTGGGTGATTCGTATTCGATGAACTGGTTGAAGGCCGTAGAAGACACCGTGACCGGTCTGGGTTACGAAATGGTGGATTGCGAGCGCAATCCGCAGGGCCTTTTGCGCGTGTACATCGACCGCCTGCCGGGCGGTCAATACGATCAGGCTGGTGAATTTGTCACCGTCGAAGACTGTGAAAAGGTCACCCGCCAGCTGCAATACGCCCTGGAAGTGGCCAATGCCGATTACGCCCGGCTTGAGGTCTCCTCGCCAGGGCTCGACCGTCCCCTCAAGACCGCGGCGCATTACGAGCGCTTTGCCGGGCAGGACGTCGAAATCACATTGAAGGCCCCCTTCCAGGGGCGCAAGAAATACAAAGGCGTTCTGGAAGCCGTTGCCGCCCAGGAGGGTGCTGAAGGCGCCCAGGCGGGCTGGCAGCTCATCTTCAAGGTGGGTGAAGGCAAGAACGCCGTCGAGCAAGCGTTGGGATTCACGCTCGATGAAGTCCGCGAGGCCCGTCTGGTGCCTGTGGTGGACTTCAAGGGGCGCGGTCGTCGGGCGGCAACCCCGGCGGCCCAGGACGTTTCCGTCGATGAGGCTCAGGAACTCGGAGATCAAAACAAATGAACCGTGAACTGTTGATGTTGGTGGACGCCATCTCCCGCGAAAAGAGCGTGGAGCGTGACGTCGTGTTCGGTGCCGTTGAGTCTGCGCTGGCTTCGGCCACCAAGAAGCTCTACTCCGGCGAGGTGGACATTCGCGTGTCCATCAACCGTGACACCGGCGAGTACGAAACCTTCCGTCGTTGGCACGTCGTGCCCAACGAGGCTGGCCTGCAGCTGCCCGACGCCGAAATCCTGCTGTTCGAAGCCCAGGAGCAGATCGCCGACATCGAAGTCGATGACTACATCGAAGAGTCCGTCGAATCCGTGCCCATCGGCCGCATCGGTGCGCAAGCCGCCAAGCAGGTCATCCTGCAAAAGATCCGTGATGCCGAGCGCGAACAGCTGCTCAACGACTTCCTCGCCCGTGGCGAGAAGATCTTCGTGGGCACCGTCAAGCGCCTGGACAAGGGTGACATCATCGTTGAATCGGGCCGCGTCGAGGGTCGCCTCAAGCGCACCGAGATGATCCCCAAAGAGAACCTGCGCACGGGTGACCGCGTTCGCGCCTACATCAGCGGCATCGACTCGGCGGCCCGTGGCCCCCAGATCATGCTCTCGCGCAGCGCCCCTGACTTCATGATCGAGCTCTTCCGCCAGGAAGTGCCCGAGATCGAACAAGGTCTGCTCGACATCAAGAGCTGCGCCCGTGATGCCGGTTCGCGCGCCAAGATCGCCGTGCTGTCGCACGACAAGCGTGTCGACCCCATCGGCACCTGCGTCGGTGTGCGCGGCTCGCGCGTCACCGCCGTGACCAATGAACTCGCCGGTGAGCGCGTTGACATCGTGCTGTGGTCCGAAGACCCCGCACAGTTTGTCATCGGCGCCCTGGCTCCCGCCAACGTGCAGTCCATCTTCGTCGATGAAGAGCAGCACGGCATGGACGTGGTCGTCGACGAGGAAAACCTCGCGATCGCCATCGGTCGTGGTGGTCAGAACGTGCGCCTGGCGTCCGAGCTGACCGGCTGGCGCATCAACATCATGACGGCCGAGGAATCGGCACAAAAGCAGGCGGTCGAATCCGATTCGATCCGCAAGCTGTTCGTGGAGAAACTGGATGTGGACGAAGAGGTCGCCGACATCCTGATCGCCGAAGGTTTCACCAGCCTGGAAGAAGTGGCCTACGTGCCGCTGCAGGAAATGCTGGAAATGGAATCCTTCGACGAAGACACGGTCAACGAGCTGCGCACCCGCGCCAAGGATGCTCTGCTGACCATGGAAATCGCCAAGGAAGAAGAGGTCGAGGCACTGTCCGAGAACCTCAAGGACCTGGAAGGTTTGACGCCTGACCTGATCGCCAAACTGGCGGAAGGTGGCATTCACACCCGTGACGATCTGGCCGATCTGGCCGTCGACGAGCTGGTCGAGTTGACCGGCATGAACGACGACGCTGCCAAGGCGCTGATCCTCAAGGCCCGTGAACACTGGTTCGTCAACTGATCGCTGGCTGTTTCAAACCAAAAACGACCTCACTCTCGCTACACGCATCGCAAGGATTAACACAATGGCCGTGACCACCGTCGCACAATTCGCCGCGGAGCTCAATCGCCCGGCTGCGACACTGCTGGAGCAGCTTCATTCTGCAGGCGTCCCCAAGGGCGCCTCGGATGACGTGCTCACGGAGGCCGACAAAGAACGTCTGCTTGAACATCTGCGCAACTCGCACGGCTCGTCCGGCGCTGACCGCAAGAAGATCACCCTGACGCGCAAGTCGACCACCGAAATCAAGCAGGCCGACGCTTCTGGCAAAGCTCGCACCATCCAGGTCGAAGTTCGCAAGAAGCGGGTGTTCGTCAAGCGAGATGAGGGCGGCGATGAATCCGGTCTGGCTGAACAAGCCGCCGAAGAAGCCGATCTGCAACGCCGCGAAGAAGAAGCGCGCGCCCAGGCCGAAGAGCTGGCTCGTCAAGAGCAGGCCTTGGCCGAGCAGCGCCGTCAGCGCGAAGAGGAAAAAGAGCGCGCTGCACGCGAAGCCGCTGCAGCCCAGGCTGCTGCTGCCGAAGCCGCTGCCCGCGAAGCGCAAGCCGCCAAGGAGGCTGCTGAAGCCGCCGAGGCCGCTGCCCGCGAAGCCGATGCCGCTACGGCGGTGGCGGCCAGCAAGGGTGGCGATGCCGCCGCTGAAGAGGCTGCCACCAAGGCCCAGGCCGCTGCCCGCCGTGCCGCTGCTCAAGCGGCTGCGCAGGCTGAGGCCGCTGCCATCAACACCGCTGCCCGCGCATCCAAGCAGGCGCGTGCTGACGCTGCCGCTGCTGCCGTCGAGGCCGAGGCGCAAGCCGATGCCGACGTCGCAGCCCACAAGGCGGCTGTCGCCGCTGAAGCGGCTGCACCTGCCGCGGCTGCCGCTGCCGCCGCCGAGCCCGTCACGGCTGCACCTGTGGTCGCTGCCGCACCCGCTGCACCCTCGGTGCGCGTGGTCAAGGCCGCCGACATCGAAGCCGAAGAACAAAAGCGTCTGGGTGAACTCGCTCGCCGCCGCAAGGCCGCTGAAGACGAGGCCGCTGCCATTCGCGCCATGATGGCCGCACCCAAGAAGGTGCTGACCGCCGCCAAGAAGCCTGAGCCGCCCAAGCCGGACGCTGCTGCCGCAGCCGCAGGCAAGGAAGGCATCAAGGGCACCATCCACAAGCCCAAGGGTGCCCCTGGCGCCCCGGGTGCCGCACCCGCCGGTGCCGCCAAGCCTGGCGACAAGAAATCGGTCAAGTCCGAGAAGCTGTCCTCCAGCTGGGCCTCCGACGAGAAGAAGCGTGGCGCACCGGCCTCCAAGGGCCGCCCCGACACCTCTGCTGGCCGCAACAGCTGGAAGGCGCCGGGTGGCCGTGGCGGTCGCCGCGGTGACCGTGGTGAGAGCCAGTCCAATTTCGTCGCACCGACCGAGCCGCAAATCATCGAGGTCCACATCCCCGAAACCATCTCCGTGGCCGATCTGGCTCACAAGATGTCGGTGAAGGCCTCCGAGGTCATCAAGCAGATGATGAAGCTGGGTCAGATGGTCACCATCAACCAGCAGCTGGACCAGGAAACGGCCATGATCCTCGTCGAGGAAATGGGCCACAAGGCATTCGCCGCCAAGCTGGACGATCCCGATGCCTTCCTCGAGGAAGAACACGAAGATCAAGCTGCCGAGGCCGTCTCCCGTGCACCGGTGGTCACCGTCATGGGTCACGTCGACCACGGCAAGACCTCGCTGCTGGACTACATCCGCACCACGCGTGTGGCCTCTGGTGAAGCCGGCGGCATCACGCAGCACATCGGCGCCTACCACGTGACCACGCCTCGCGGCATGATCACCTTCCTTGACACCCCGGGTCACGAGGCCTTCACGGCCATGCGTGCTCGCGGTGCCAAGGCCACTGACCTGGTCATCCTGGTCGTGGCCGCGGACGACGGTGTGATGCCCCAGACGAAGGAAGCCATCCACCACGCCAAGGCGGCGGGGGTGCCCATCGTCGTGGCCATCAACAAGATCGACAAGCCCGGTGCCAACCTCGACCGCGTCAAGCAGGAGCTGGTCGCTGAAGAGGTCGTGCCTGAAGAATACGGCGGTGACTCTCCCTTCGTGCCCGTGTCGGCCAAGGTGGGTACCGGCATCGACGACCTGCTCGAGCAAGTGCTGCTGCAGGCCGAAGTGCTGGAGCTCAAGGCGCCCACCACCTCGCTGGCCAAGGGTCTGGTGATCGAAGCCCGTCTGGACAAGGGCCGCGGCCCTGTGGCCACCGTGCTGGTTCAGTCCGGCACCCTCAAGCGTGGCGACGTGGTCCTGGCGGGCTCCAGCTACGGCCGTGTCCGCGCCATGCTCGACGAAAATGGCAAGAACGCAACCGAAGCCGGCCCCTCCATCCCGGTCGAAATCCAGGGCCTCACCGAGGTCCCGGGTGCTGGCGACGAGTTCATGGTCCTGGCCGACGAGCGCCGTGCCCGTGAAATCGCCACCTTCCGTCAAGGCAAGTACCGCGACGTCAAGCTGGCCAAGCAACAAGCCGCCAAGCTGGAGAACATGTTCGAGAACATGGGTCAGGGCGATGTCCAGACCCTGGGCCTGATCATCAAGGCGGACGTGCAGGGCTCGCAAGAAGCCCTGGCCACCTCGCTGCTCAAGCTGTCGACGGCCGAGGTCAAGGTCCAGATCGTGCATGCCGCCGTGGGTGGCATCTCCGAGTCCGACGTCAACCTCAGCATCGCCTCCAAGGCGGTCATCATCGGCTTCAACACCCGTGCTGACGCTGGTGCGCGCAAGCTGGCCGAGAACAACGGCGTGGACATCCGCTACTACAACATCATTTACGACGCCGTCGATGATGTGAAGGCGGCCATGTCCGGCATGCTGGCTCCCGAGCAGCGCGAGGAAATCATCGGCCACGCCGAGATCCGCCAGGTGTTCGTGGCCTCCAAGATCGGCACCATCGCCGGTTGTATGGTCACCTCCGGTGTGGTCCGTCGTACCGCCAAGCTGCGCTTGCTGCGCGACAACATCGTCATCTACACGGGTGAACTCGAAGGCCTCAAGCGCTTCAAGGACGATGCCAAGGAAGTGCGCGAAGGTTTCGAGTGCGGTCTCAGCATCAAGAACTACAACGACATCAAGGAAGGCGACATCCTCGAATTCTTTGAAATCAAGGAAGTGGCCCGTACGCTGTAAGAAACCTCACAGCCTGCGCTTACCCCCGACCCCGCCTGAGTCCAGGCGGGGTTTGCATTTCAAAGCGCAGGCCCATCGGGACAGCAGGAATTCACCATGCGCCATAAACGCTCCACACCCAACCGCAGCAACCGCGTGGCCGACCAGATCCAGCGTGATGTGGCCGAGCTCATCCGCGAGCTCAAAGACCCGCGCATCGGCATGGTCACCATCAACAGCGTGGAGGTGACACCCGACTATGCTCACGCCAAGGTCTACTTCTCGCTGCTGGTGGGCAACCCCCAGTTGTGCGAAGAGGGCCTCAACGAGGCCGCCGGCTTTCTGCGCAACAGCCTGTTCAAGCGCCTGCAGATCCACACCGTGCCGACCCTGCATTTCCACTTCGACCGCACCACCGAGCGCGCGGCCGAGATGAGCGCACTGATCACCAAGGCCGTGGCCGACAAGGCCAAGGACGACTGAAGCACCGTGAACACCGAGACCCCCGTCATCGACCCGACGCCGACCGTGGCTGCTCCCGCTGCAGCCCGGGGTCGGCCTGTGCGCCGCCCGCGCCGGGCGCTGCACGGGGTGATCCTGCTGGACAAGCCCCTGGGCCTGTCCAGCAACGATGCCTTGCAGAAGGTCAAATGGCTGCTGCGCGCCGAAAAAGCCGGCCACACCGGCACGCTCGACCCCTTGGCCACCGGCCTGCTGCCGCTGTGCTTTGGCGCGGCCACCAAGTTCTCGCAGGTGTCCCTGGACGCGGACAAGCGCTACACCGCCACGCTCAAGCTGGGCCTGACCACCACCACCGGCGATGCCGAGGGCGATGTCGTCCAGACTCGCCTGGAGGCCGTGAGCCAGGTCACGCGCGAGGCCATCGAGGCCGCCTGCGCAGCCTGCACTGGCGAGATCGACCAGGTGCCCCCCATGTACTCGGCCCTCAAGCACGAGGGCAAGGCGCTGTACGAATACGCCCGCCAGGGCATCGAGATCGAGCGCGCCTCGCGCCGCATCACCATTCACGGTATCGACATCCTGAGCTGGCACGATGATGAACTCGTCATCGATGTGCGCTGCTCCAAGGGCACCTACATCCGCACGCTGGCCGAAACCATCGGCGAGCATCTGGCCTGCGGCGCCCACCTCATCGGGTTGCGCCGCACCGGCAGCGGCCAGGTGTCGCTGCAGGGCGCCGTCACGATCGAGGCCTTGCAGACCCTGACCGAGGCAGAGCGCGAAGCCCTGCTGCAACCCATCGACGTGCTGGTGTCCCACTGGCCCGCCGTGACCTTGAACGAAGAAGATGCCACACGCTTTCTGACAGGCCTGCGCCGCCGCGTGCGCCTGCCGAATGCCGAAGCTGTACGTGTGTACGGGCCCGCGCCCGCGGCCACGCTGGATCAGCGTCCGCAGGTGTTCCTGGGCAGCGCCCACGTCAAGGAGGGGGAGTTGATCCCCATCCGCCTGCTGAGCCCTCTCGAGGTGCAAAGCCAACTGGACGCCGCTGCCAGACCTGAACCCAGTACGACCGATTTTTGAAGAAACCGAGCCCTCCATGAGCACTCAAATCCGTAACATCGCCATCATTGCCCACGTTGACCATGGCAAAACCACCATGGTTGACCAACTGCTGCGCCAGTCTGGCACCTTCGCCGAGCACGAGAAGGTCGTCGACACCGTGATGGACAACAACGCCATCGAACGCGAACGTGGCATCACCATCCTGGCCAAGAACTGCGCCGTGAGCTGGGAAGGCACCCACATCAACATCGTCGACACCCCGGGCCACGCGGACTTCGGCGGCGAAGTCGAGCGCGCCCTGTCCATGGTGGACGGCGTGGTGCTGCTGATCGACGCGCAAGAAGGCCCCATGCCCCAGACGCGCTTCGTGACCAAGAAGGCCCTGGCCCTGGGTCTCAAGCCCATCGTCGTGGTCAACAAGGTCGACAAGCCCGGTGCCAAGCCCGATGCCGTGATCAACGCCGCGTTCGATCTGTTCGACAAGCTGGGCGCCACCGACGAGCAACTGGACTTCCCCGTGGTGTACGCCTCGGGCATCAACGGCTGGACCTCGCTGGAAGAAGGTGCTCCTGGCGAGAAGTGGGGCCCCGACATGTCGGCCCTGTTCAACACCATCCTCAAGCACGTGCCTGCCCAGAAGGGTGACCCCGCGGCCCCCCTGCAACTGCAGATCTCGGCGCTGGACTTCTCCACCTTCGTGGGCCGCATCGGCGTGGGCCGCATCAGCCAGGGCACCATCAAGCCCGGCATGAACGTGGTCGTGATGGAAGGCCCCGACGGCAAGACCGTCAATGGCCGCATCAACCAGGTGCTGACCTTCCAGGGCCTGGACCGCGTGCAGGTGACTGAAGCCGGCCCCGGCAACATCGTGCTGATCAACGGCATCGAGGAGATCGGCATCGGCGTGACCGTGACCGACCCGACCAACCCTCAGCCTCTGCCCATGCTGAAGGTGGACGAGCCCACGCTGACCATGAACTTCTGCGTGAACACCTCGCCCCTGGCCGGTCGTGAAGGCAAGTACGTCACCAGCCGCCAGATCTGGGATCGTCTGCAAAAAGAGCTGCAACACAACGTGGCCCTGCGCGTCAAGGAAACCGACGAAGACGGCATCTTCGAGGTGTGCGGCCGTGGCGAACTCCACCTGACCATCCTGCTGGAAAACATGCGCCGTGAAGGCTATGAGCTGGCCGTCTCCAAGCCCCGCGTGATGTTCAAGGACATCGACGGCGTGAAGTGCGAGCCCATGGAGCTGGTCACCGCCGACGTCGAAGAAATTCACCAGGGTGGCGTGATGCAGGCCCTGGGCCTGCGCAAGGGCGAGATGATCAACATGGAGCCGGACGGCCATGGCCGTGTGCGCCTGGAATACCGCATCCCGGCCCGTGGCCTGATCGGCTTCAGCAACGAATTCATGAACCTGACCCGTGGCTCGGGCCTGATCTCGTCCATCTTTGACGGCTACGAAGCCCACAAGGGCGACATCGGCGGCCGCAAGAACGGCGTGCTGATCTCCATGGACGACGGTGAAATCTTCACCTACGCCCTGGGCAAGCTGGACGACCGTGGCCGCATGTTCGTCAAGCCCAATGACCCGGTGTATGAGGGCATGATCGTCGGCATCCACAGCCGCGACAACGACCTGGTGGTCAACGCCACCCGCACCAAGCAGCTGACCAACTTCCGTGTCAGCGGCAAGGAAGACGCCATCAAGATCACCCCCCCGATCGACCTGACGCTGGAATACGGTGTGGACTTCATCGACGACGACGAACTGGTCGAGATCACGCCCAAGTCCATCCGTGTGCGCAAGCGCCACCTGAAGGAACACGATCGCAAGCGCGCTTCGCGCGAGGCCTGATCGGCAAAGGGCAGGGCAGCCATGGACAGCCTGATCCTGACCGAGATCGTGGGCGGCCTGGGCGTGATCACGCTCCACCGCCCCAAGGCCCTCAACGCCTTGTCGCTGGAGATGGTGCGCGAGCTCACCATCGTGCTGCGAGGCTGGGCCACCGATCCCGAGGTGCAGGGCGTGCTCCTGCGCGGCTCGGCCCGCCCTCCGGTGGAGGGCAAACACAGCGCCACGCACTTCTGTGCGGGGGGCGACATCCGCTTCATGCATGAGGCGGCGATGGCCGGTGATCTGGCCATCGATGATTTCTTCACCGAAGAGTACGCGCTCGACCACCTCATCCATGTCTACCCCAAACCGGTGGTGGCCTGGATGGAGGGCATCTGCATGGGCGGCGGCATGGGCCTGGCCCAGGCCTGCAGCCTGCGCGTGGTGACCGAATCCGTGCGCATGGCCATGCCCGAGACCCGCATCGGGCTCTTCCCCGATGTGGCCGGGGGTTACTTCTTGTCGCGCTGCACCGGATCGGTCGGCGAGTACCTGGGCATCGTGGGCCCGCACCTGCATGTGACGGATGCGCTCACCCTGGGCCTGGCCGATGGCCATGCGCAGGCGGCAAGCCTGCCCCAACTGCTGCAGGCCTTTCAGGCCCAGCCCGCCCACAATGCGGACGACGTGCGCCAGCGCGTGCAGGCTCACCTGAGCGCCCATGGCCTGAGCGCCTTGCCTGCCGCCACCGTGACGGCCGAGCTGGATCGCATCAACCGACATTTCAGCCTGCACACCCTGCAGGAGATCGACGCCTCGCTGCGCACAGACGACAGCGACTGGGCCCGCCAGACCCTGCAACACATGGCCGGCAACTCGCCCCTGATGATGTGCGTGACGCTGGAGCAGATCCGCCGCGCACGCAGCATGCCGCTGGCCGACGAGTTCCGCATGGAGCGCACCATGGTGCGCCACTGCTTTGCCCTGCGCAAAGGCGCCGCCAGCGAAACCGTGGAAGGCGTGCGCGCCCTGGCCGTGGACAAGGACCACCAGCCCCGCTGGAACCCTGCCACCCTGGCCGAGGTGACACCTGCCATGGCCGAGGCCTTTTTTGAGCCGGCGTGGCCCGCCCATGCCCACCCGTTGCGCGATTTGCGACCATGAGTGCGAGCCCCTTGATCGATGCGGCCACCGGCCTGAGCCCCTGGCGCGCCTGCGTGGCGCCCATGCTCGACTGGACCGATACCCATTGCAGGTATTTTCATCGGCAGTTGAGCCAACACGCGCGCCTGTACACCGAGATGCTGACCACCGGCGCCCTGGTGCACGGCAAGATGATGCGCTTTCTGGACTACAACGAGCAGGAGCACCCGGTGGCCCTGCAGTTGGGGGGCAGCGAGCCTGCTGACCTGGCCATTTGCGCCAAACTGGCCCAGGAGCGCGGCTACGACGAGGTCAACCTGAACTGCGGCTGCCCCAGTGAGCGCGTGCAGCGCGGCGCTTTTGGGGCCTGCCTGATGAACGAGGCCACCCTGGTGGCCGACTGCGTCAAGGCCATGATCGATGCCACCGGGGGCGACGCCAAGGTGCCCATCACCGTGAAGCACCGCATCGGCATCGACAAGATCGAGAGCTACGACTTTGTGCGGGATTTTGTGGGCACCGTGGCCGATGTGGGCTGCCAAGTGTTCATCGTGCATGCGCGCAATGCCTGGCTCAAAGGCCTGAGCCCCAAGGAAAACCGCGAGATCCCGCCGCTGCGCTACGAGTTTGTGCACCAGCTGAAGCGGGATTTTCCGCACCTGACCATCGTGCTCAACGGCGGCCTGGCCGACAACGCCCAATGCCTGGCGCAACTGCAGCCGGGCGCGGTGTTCGATGGCGTGGCGCTGGACGGCGTGATGGTGGGCCGCGCGGCCTATCACACCCCCTGGATGATGGCCGAGTGGGATGAACTGCTGTTCAATCAGGCGCCGCGGGATGCGGCGCTGACCCGCGAGGCGGTGGAAGCGGCCATGGCGGCCTACACCGATGCCCAAGTGGCCCGCACCAAGGGCTGGGCGCACGGCGAAGTGCGCTGGCAGCAGGTGATGCGCCATGTGCTGGGCCTGTACCACGGCATCAACGGCGCACGGCGCTGGCGCCAGGTGTGGTCAGACCACACGCTCAAGGATCTGACAGCAGCCGAGGTGATGGCGCTGGCACATCAGCGCCAGGGTTAAACGTTACGAAATGCGTTTACCATGGATGCCAAATCCATGGGGGGGCGCAGATGACGTTCGGGATATCCACGATAGGGAAGGGCTGCGAGGGATCGTGGTTGGGAGCGGTGCGCCTTGCTGGGGCTGGATGGTGGCTCAGCGATGTGGCTATATGTGGCTTGCATATCTATCCACAAAGAGATCGATGTAGTCATATCTGGATAGATGTGGATGCTTGTGGGTGATGCCCATATTACAGTTAGGCCTTTTACGAAAAAAGCATGAAGCGCCCAATCAAATTTCACGTACTAACGATGTTTTGGTTCCTCTTGGTTGGCCCGGCATTTGTATTCCCCATTCCATGGCTACTTCCGTTTTCGTACATATTCGGCTGCATACCTGCAGCAATTACCGGCATAACCTATGCTCGCATCTACAAAAACAAGCCCATCCCGACAAAAAGATGGTTTCGCGCTTTGGTTGGAATCAGTCTTGGAGCACCTATTGCGGCCACTCTGATAATTCTGCTCTTTATTGCCACCCACATTACCGGTCATCCTGGAATGCTATTCTTCAAGCAACCCGCGTTAATACGACTAGCAGAAGATATTATACAGGCAGCTTCCCGTTTTGCGGCATTTGGCGCCCTCGGAGGTGCGTTTGCCGCGGCAACAATGCCTAAATCGATTTGCAACGCAGCACAGAAGGAGTATCCCGCTTGAATTCACATAGCGAGTGCAACACAGTGAGCGACGCATCAACCCTGGCGTCGTTAGGCGCTTCATGACCAAAGCACCACCTTTCTACATCGCAACAACTCACAGACGCATCGCACAAGCGGAGCGAGAGGTGCTGCTGCGCATCCTTCAAGACCTCAAATCGAAGCAATTATTGCTCGTTGACGATTTAGAGGTTGTGGGCCGCTGTGGTTGCGGCAGTTGCCCAACCATCTTCTTTCAGCCTCAATTGCAAGAAGAGCCTGAAAAAGAAGTTGCCTCTTACTTTGGACAAGACGAAACAGGAGCCCCGGTTGGAGTGCTGCTGTGGGAAATAAATGGTCGCCCATCACAACTGGAGTTCTACTCGGTCGACGGGCATGACCCTTGGCATATTCCGAGGGCCGAAACACTTGAGCCGTTCTAAATAATCGCGTGGATTGACATATCGAGGGCCACACGCAGATTAACACGTGAAGCGCAACACCTTAACACAGGCAATGCTCTCATCAAAAACCTTCCACTCCGCGCCTCAGCCTAACTGTACGTTGCACGCGGACGCAAAAACCGGCCATGCCTTCGGCATTTTCATGGCCGGTTTTTGTGCCCTCCGCCCTTACGGGCTCCGGCGCCGGTGAACTTGGCGTTAGGCCGCACATAACGACGAAGAGCTGCAAATGAGTGCATCACTAGAACATTCGTTCGCCATCCTTAAGAACGAGCTGGATCGCGGCGAAGACATATACGAAACGCCAGCACTGGTTCACGAAGTCTCTATGGCTTTTGGCGGCGACAGGTTTCTCTGCGGAGATGCAGATTTGGTTTCACACTTTATTGAAGCTGTTCCCGCCACCACTACGCCGTCTTTGGTCGTTGAATGGCTTCGCATAGGCACAATGTACGCAAGCGACGGTGGCGCTGGGTTGCGTTCTCTCGCGAAATCCTGGAGCAATAGTGCGCATCCGCTCAAAGCATTTGTGAGTAGCCATGCGCAAGAAATTCAATGGGAATAGCTCCATGCGCCGTCCAAACACCTGTCACCAGCCTAACTGGGCGTATATGGACTCCCCCGCAAACGCAAGAGACTGATCGAGTTGTTGGCCGTGATGGGTGCGCCTGCAGTCGTATATCCGGCATCTTGGTTGGGCCCATGTGAAGTGGCCCGTGCCGACATGGAATCTGCGTCACAGCGGAGCCAATCGGTGCAAGCGGCAGGCAAGCTGCCACGCCAGTTACCGGCTTCATGCTGTGTGGGTGTAACCCGTGCTGCCATGATGGGAGATCAATCTCGTCGCAACGCTGGGAAGGGAGTTGGGTTTTCTTCATTCAAGACGGGCTTCGGGCTGCAGGCGTCACGCCAGCTTGGCCTGGTAGGGCTTCTTGTCTCTCAGGCACGCGTAACAAATGCGCGCCAGCTTGTTGGCCAGCGCACAGGCGGCCTTGTTGTGACACGTGCGGGCCTGCACTTGCAGCGCCCAGCGCTTGAGCGCATCCAGCGGTTTACCTTGCGCCTGCGCCGCCGCTGCCGCCTTGAGTACGCTGCGCGCCCCGTGCACCAGCAGCATGCGCAGGTAGGTGTCGCCTTGCTTGCTGATGCGCCCGAGCTTTCTTTTCTGCCCCGAGGAGTGCTCTTTGGGCGTGATGCCGAACCAGCACGCAAAGCCTCTGCTGTCTTTGAAGTGCGTGACATCGCCTCCTGTGGCCGCCGCCATCGCCGTGGTTGTCAGCAACCCCACTCCCGGCACGCTTTGCAGCAGTTGGCACGGCTCGCTGTGCGGAACCAGCGCCTTGAGCTCCTTTTCGATGCCATCGATGCGGACCTCCAGTTGACGCACTTCTTCGAGCATCGATTTCATCGTGTTCCTCAGCAGCGCGGGTATCGCGCTTTGCTCGTCGGCAATCAGCTTGCCCATCTGGCTCAGCCCCGCCTTGGCACCCTTGGAGACCTGCAAGCCCGCCTCTCTGCACGCACCTCGCATCGCGTTGATCGTCGCCGTGCGCCAGCCCATCCACATCGAGCGCGTGCGGTGCAAGGCTTGCAGCGCCTGTTGCTCCACCGTCTTGATGCGCACCGCCTGGATGTCGGCGCACCGCGCTGCCTCCAGCAGCGCCGCCGCATCGGCCGCGTCCGTCTTGTTGCGCTTGACGTAGGCGCGCACGTAATGCGGCGGCAGCAACTCCACGTCGATGCCACGCCGCTGCAGCCAGCGAGCCCAGTGGTGCGCCGTCCCGCACGCCTCCATGATCACCAGCGCCACGTCTCGGTTGTCAAACCACCGCTCGAACTGCGTGCGACTCAGCCGATGGCTGCCGCGCCGGCGCCAGCTCGTGTCAGCCTCACACAACTGAAACACCGACTCGGCGATGTCAACACCAACAACCACGCCAGTGCACGATTGAATCTTCTGGATGCGGGCTGTAGCATTCATTTCGGACTCCTTCGGGTTGAGTGCCGTCTCCCACGCCAAATGAAAGCCGGCTGGCACATTGATGCCGAAAAACGCGGGGGAGTCCATCCCATCATTCAACGCGGACGCGGAGCTTGTCTGACTTTTGTGGACATTCGAACCTAACGGAGAATGTCCCCCATGGGAAAACCTAGCCGCAAACTCGTCAATCGGTACACCGATGATTTCAAGCTCAAGGCCGTAGCCTTGAGCAATGAGCCTGGCGTGCTC
>NZ_DASUIT010000126.1:0-2641 GCF_036279655.1 Aquabacterium sp.
GGGCCGAGGTAGTAATCGTCGATATGCGTGCGGACTTCTTCCACCGCCTTGGCCACATCGAAGGGCTCGTCGTTGATGGCGGCCATCAGCAGGGCGTGGCCTTCCTTCAGGGCGGTGCGGGCCACTTGCTCGTCACGTGCACGGAACACCATGCGGTAAACGCCGTGCTGCGAGGTGCTGCGGGTCTGGCCAAAACCGGTGGGCATGCCCGCCAGGTTCAGCAGTTCGATGACGACGTGCTCCAGGATGTGCCCTGCCCAGGTACCTTCGGTCAAACGCTCGATGAAACCGCCCCGTTCGCCCACGCCGCAGTGGTGCTCCACCAGGGCGGGCATCAGCTTGGTGAGGCGTTCATTGAAGCCGGGCAGCTTGTTGGAGGGGTAATCCTCCAGCTCGCCCAGGTCCAGCCAGACTTCCAGCACCGGACGGTAAGTCCAGATGTTGGGGCCGCGCAGGTAGTTGATGCGCAGCAGCTTGATGTCGTTCTTTTTGCTCATGTCCAGCGGGGGTAAAGCGTCCGTTTGGTCAGTCGGACCGGCTGGGGAATCGGGTAAACCCGTGATTGTGCCTTGCTTAACGCGCCCCATCGCCTGGCAATGGGGGAAAATGGCGGGCTTCGCTCGGAGGTCATCCGAACAGGTGCCCTCACGCGTTAGTACCGAACCATGCACAAAAACCATCCAGTTGACGCCCACAGGCATCATGCCGACCAAGACCCGACCAGCGCAGAATTGCAGCTGGCCTCAGATGAAAACGTATTGAGTCGGCTGGAGGTTGACTTGGACGCTCAACTTCGGTTCAAAGCGTCCCCGATTGTGCTGACCGACCAGCGTCTGCTGGCCCGTGCCCCAGGAGAAACCACCTGGCAAAGCTGGCCCCTGACGCCGGATCTGCAACTGCGCCAGCAAGATCACGCCGGCGTCGGCACCCTGGAATTGCACAATGCGGATCAGCGTGTCGCATTCTGGCGTTTCACGCTGGACGTTCAGGTGCAGGTGCTGCGCCTGCTGGAACAGTTCGAACGCCGCCAGCTCACCCTGAAAACCGGACAAGCCCCCGAAGAGGACGACAGCACCCAGTGCCCGACCTGCAAGGCCCAGCTGCCACCGGACAGCGATGAATGTCCGGTTTGCACCCGTGAACTGCAGACGCCCCCCTCCACCTGGGTGCTGCTGCGCCTGTGGCGCTTCGCCAAGCCTTACCAGGGGCAACTGCTGGCCGGCTTCCTGCTGACCCTGGCCTCGACCGCCGCCACCCTGGTGCCGCCCTACCTGACCATCCCGCTGATGGACAAGGTGCTGATTCCCTTCCAGACCACCCGCACCATCGATCCCTGGCTGGTGGCCATGCTGATGGGTGGCCTGCTGGGCTCGGCCTTGCTGGCCTGGGGCCTGGGCTGGGCACGCACCTACCTGCTGGCCCTGGTGTCCGAGCGCATCAGCGCCGATCTGCGCACCACCACATTCGACCACCTGCTCAACCTGTCGCTGGACTACTTCGGCAGCAAGCGCACGGGGGATCTGATGTCGCGCATCGGCTCCGAAACAGACCGCATCAGCGTCTTCCTGTCGCTGCACGCGCTCGATTTCGCCACCGATGTGCTGATGATCGGCATGACCGCCGTCATCCTGTTTTCCATCAACCCCTGGCTGGCCCTGGTCACCTTGATCCCCCTGCCCTTCATCGCCTGGATGATCCACCTCGTGCGCGAGAAGCTGCGCACCGGTTTCGAGAAGATCGACCGTGTGTGGGGCGAGGTCACCAATGTGCTGGCCGACACCATTCCCGGCATCCGCGTGGTCAAGGCCTTTGCGCAGGAGCACCGCGAATCCAGGCGCTTTCATGACGCCAACGCCCACAACCTGGAGATCAACGACAAGCTCAACAAGACCTGGTCGCTGTTCTCGCCCACGGTCGCCCTGATGACGGAAATCGGGCTGCTGGTGGTGTGGTCCTTTGGCATCTGGCTGGTGTCGAAGGAACAGATCACCGTGGGTGTGCTCACCGCCTTCATCGCCTACATCGGCCGCTTCTACGGCAGGCTGGATTCGATGAGCCGCATCGTGTCGGTCACGCAAAAGGCGGCGGCGGGCGCCAAGCGCATCTTCGACATCCTGGACCACGTCTCGAACGTGCCCGAGCCCACCAACCCGGTCAAGCTGCCCTCGCTGCAAGGCGGCCTCACCATGGAGAGCATCGGCTTTCGCTATGGCAGCCGCTCGGTGATCCGTGGCCTGAACCTGGAGATCAAGCCCGGCGAGATGATCGGCCTGGTGGGCCACAGCGGCTCGGGCAAGAGCACGCTGGTCAACCTGATCTGCCGCTTTTATGACGTGACCGATGGCGCGATCAAGGTCGATGGTGTGGACATCCGCCGCATTGGCGTGTCGGACTTCCGCAAGCACATCGGCCTGGTGTTGCAAGAGCCGTTTTTGTTCTTTGGCACGATTGCCGAGAACATCGCCTACGGCAAGCCGGATGCGACCCGCGAAGAGATCGTGGCTGCAGCCCGTGCGGCCCATGCGCACGAGTTCATCCTGCGCCTGCCGCAAGGGTATGACTCGCTGGTGGGCGAGCGTGGCCAGGGCTTGTCGGGTGGTGAGCGCCAGCGCATCTCGATTGCACGCGCGCTGCTGATCAA
>NZ_DASUIT010000127.1:0-26368 GCF_036279655.1 Aquabacterium sp.
GACCACGTCACCATCACCATCAACATGGTGGACCCGGCCGTGGGCGAGAAGATCTACCCCTGGATCTTCTGGGATCACAAGCGCGTGACCGGTTATGAGGCCGCAAAAATTCTGCATGAACGCCAGATGCTGGGCCTGGAGATGCTGACCGCGCGTGGCGTGCTCACCAAGATCAACTCGGTGCTGATCCCAGGCATCAACGACGAGCACCTCATCGAGGTCAACCGCGAGGTCAAGAAGCGCGGTGCCTTCCTGCACAACATCATGCCGCTGATCTCCGAGCCCGAGCACGGCACCGTGTTCGGCCTCGCGGGCCAGCGTGGCCCCACCGCACAGGAGCTCAAGGCCGTTCAGGACGCCTGCATGGGCGGCGCCAACCTGATGCGTCACTGCCGCCAGTGCCGTGCCGATGCGGTGGGCCTGTTGGGTGAGGACCGCAGCGAGGAGTTCACGCTCGACAAGATCGAAGAGATGGAGATCGTCTATGACCTGGACAAGCGCAAGAGCTACCAGGATCAGGTCGAGACCGAACGCCAGGCCCAGCACGCCGCCAAGCAGGAGGCCCTGCTCAGCGCCCAGGCCCAGGTGGCCGGTGTGGATCCCGACATGAAGGTGCTGGTGGCGGTGGCCACGGAAGGCCATGGCCGCGTCAACCTGCACTTTGGTCATGCCACCGAGTTCCAGATCTTCGAGGTGTCCGCCGCACAGGCCCTGTTCGTGGGGCACCGCCGTGTGGACCTCTATTGCCAGGGCGGCTACGGGGAGGACGAACAACTGCCCTCCATCGTGCGCGCCATCAACGACTGCCATGCGGTGCTGGTGGCCAAGATCGGGGCTTGCCCCCGCGATGAGCTCCAGGCGGCGGGCATCGAACCCGTGGACGCCTATGCCCACGAGTTCATCGAGAAGGCGGCCTTGAGCTGGTTTGCCGGCTACTGCGACCGTGTGGCGCGTGGCGAGATCAGCCACCAGGCACGGGGCGATGCCTCGATCCGCCAGGGTGCCTACACCGCCGACACCACCGAAGCAGCCGCTTGAAACCCATCCCCCACTGACGACCTGAAGGAGAACCATCATGGCCTTGAAGATCATCGCCTCCACCTGCACCGGCTGCTCCGCGTGCGAGCCCGAGTGCCCCAATGTCGCCATCCGTGAAAAGGGTGGCACCTTCATCATCGATCCGGCCAAGTGCACGGAGTGTGAAGGGCAGTTCGACTCGCCCCAGTGCCTGGCGGTGTGCCCCGTCGACGGCTGCATCGTCAACGCCTGAAGGAGATCCTCACCATGCTGCCCACCATGAAGGTCACCCAGGCTGCCGAGCGTTTCATGAAACGCATGGTCAAGTTCTCGGGCCTGCCGGCCACCGCCGGATTCCGCCTCACCGTGAGCCCTGGCGGGTGCTCGGGCTACAACTCCGAGTTCACCGTCGAGGCCAGCCCCCTGGCGGGCGACGAAGCGATGGACCTCAACGGCCTGACCCTCTTCCTGCCGGCCGAAAGCCGCCTGATGCTCGATGGTGTCACGGTGGACTTTGCCGACACACCCACGCAATCGGGCCTGACCTTCTTCAACCCCAACGCGGGTGCATGCGGCTGCAGCAGCAGCGAGGGCAGCAGTGCCAGTGCGCCGGCGGTGGCCAAGATCGAGATCGGCTCGATCAAGTCCGCCATGCCGCGGACGGTGAACTGAGTGGCGATCGGGGTTGCCCATGCTCTGTGCGTCCACCTCTCCTGCGTCTGACATGGACTTCGACGCCGCGGTGCTGGGCGGAGGGCTGGCCCCCGAAGTCCAGGCGCTGATCGCCGAGGCAGGTGTGTGGCGTGGTCGGGATGAGTCGGACGATGAAGAGCGCCCTTCGCAGGCGCGCGGTTGGAGCGCTCCATGATGAGCACCGCCGACGACATCCTGCCGATGGACTGGAGAGGCCAGGCGATCGATTGCGAGCATTGCCCTTACGAGGCCTTGCGTGCCGAGGGGCGCTGCGAGATCGGGCGCGCCTGCGTGCAAGACCGGTATGCGCGCCGCATCGACCGATTCCTGCGATGGAATCCGTCATTGGGCAATGAGTTGCTTCAACATCCCTACTTCGAGGTGCGGGCCATCGCGGTTCGGCATGCCGATGTCTTTCGCCTGCCGGACCTGATCGACGACCCCGATGAGACCGTGCGTCTGCATCTGGCCTTGCGCCTGCCGCAACGCATGCTCCGGCGGCTGCGAGAGGATCCTCATCGCGAGGTGCGCATCCGCGTGGCGCAGCGCCTGGATGTGGCTGAACTGCCCAGCATGCTGCACGACGAGGACTACTACGTGCGCCAGATCGTGGCGCGGCGCCTGCCCGTGGCCTTGCTGCCCCTGCTGGCGGCAGACCCCGAGAGCGAGGTGCGCCAGGAAGTGGCCAGTCGGCTGGACATGCCTGCCCTGCTGCGCCTGGTCGATGACCCTGCGCCCGAGGTCCGCCGTGTGGTGGCACAGCGTCTGCCCCAGGGCCTGCTGGGGCATCTGGTGTCCGACGCCGATCTGCTGGTGCGCTGGGAGGTGGCTCAACGTGCCCTCCGTGACGTGCTGGTGGTGATGCTCAAGGATCCCGATGACGAGATCCGATGCGTGGCGCGTCAGCGCCTGATGCCCGCCGACCCTCTCAAGGAGCCCCGCCATGGCTGATATCAATCGCGATGACGATGTCATCGAAGTGGCCTTCCCTCCGCGCTTCACCTTTGGCGAGCGCGTGGTCAGCCGCACGGTGATCCGCAATGACGGCACCTTCAACGGCAAGGACATCGGCGAGGTCCTGGTCAGGAAGGGTGATGTGGGCTATGTGGTGTCCATCGGCACCTTCCTGCAGCAGTTCTACATCTACGCCGTCGAGTTCACGGATCACGGCTACCGCGTGGGCATGCGTGCCAAGGAGCTGATGACCCTGGACAACCTGCCCGAAGACATCCTGCAGCAGCTGGGTGAACGGGCGAGTGAACTTCAATCTCTGCGCTAAGGAGCCCTCCATGATGATCGAACCTCGTGAACCTCTGTATGACTGGGGCCAGCGCGTGGTGGCGCTGGCGGACATGATCAACGACGGCTCCTACCCGGACTGTCCTGTCGATGCCGTGCTGGTCGAGATGGGCAGCGAAGGGGAGGTCGTGCAGGTCGGGCATCACCAGGAATCCAACCAGCCGGTCTACATGGTGGATTTCGATGGCCTGGTGGTGGGCTGCCTGGAAGAGGAAATCCTGCTGGTGCATGAGCTGGCACACCTGGCGCAGGAGGCACGTGGTCAGGCGGTCCTGCCGCTGGAACAGGCCACACCATGAATGCACTGGCTCACCGCGTGCCGCCGTCAGCCGGCAGCGTGCATGACCTGACCCGCTGGCGCATCGAGCGTGCGCTGCGCCAACGCGAGCGCTATCGCTATGTGCAGCCCCGCGTTCAGCTCGTCAAGGATGGCTGGCTGGTCACCAGCCCCTGCTGCTCGCGCAATGTCGACCCCACGGGGGGCGAGATTTCGATCGCCTGGCTGCAGCGCACGGCCGATGGGGGCTGGGCGATCTACGCCTGCGATCACCACCGAGGGGAATGGGTGCTGCATGCCGAGCACCCCCGTCTGCAGCCTTTGCTCCAAGCCCTGTGCGCCGATGCGGGAAGGACCTTCTGGCCATGAGCACCGACAGCGTCTACCTGGACAGCAATGCCACGACGCCGCCTTTGCCCGAGGTGGTCGAGGCGGTGATGAGTGGCCTGAGCGAGCACTGGGCCAATGCCTCGTCGAGCCATGCGATGGGCCAGTCCTCCAGGCAGGTGCTGGCACAGGCGCGGGGCCATGTGGCGCGCTTTCTGAACTGCAAGCCGGCCGAGGTCGTGTTCACCAGCGGGGCAACCGAGGCCAATCACATGGCCTTGCGAGGCGCGGTGGGCTTCAATGGTCGGCACCGGTTGGTGCTCAGCGCTGGCGAGCATGCCGGTGTGCGCAAGCTCGCCGACAGCCTGGAGGCGCGGGCGGGTGTGGTCCTGGGGTGGATTGGCCTGACACCCGAGGGGGGGCTGGATGTCCGGCATGCGGCCGAACTGATCACCGATGAGGTGTCCTTGGTGTCGGTCATGGCCGCCAACAATGAAACCGGCGTGCTCATGCCGATCGGTGAAATGGCCCGCCTGGCGCACGCCCAGGGCGCCCTGCTGCATGTCGATGCCACGCAGCAGGTGGGTAAGCTGCCTTTCGACTTTGGTCGCTGCGGCGCGGATCTGGTCTCGGTGTCCGCCCACAAGTTCGGTGGCCCTAAAGGGGTCGGGGCCTTGATCGTGCGACAGGGCCTGAACTGGCCCGCGCTGTTCCAGGGCTCCCAGGAGCGCGGACGCCGAGGGGGCACGGAGAACCTGCCGGGCATCCTGGGGATGGCGGCGGCGGCGCAGTCCCACACCTTGCCGGTCGATGCCTGGATGCAGCGGGCCACGCGCGTGGGCGCCTTGCGGGATCAACTGGAGCAGGGCCTGATGGCGCGCCTGCCCGGCACTGTGGTGTACGGCATCGGTCAGCCGCGCCTGCCCAACACCAGCTATCTGCGCTTTGGCATGCTGCATGCCGATGTGGTCCTTCAGCGCCTGGAGCAGTTGGGCGTGATGGCATCGTCTGGCGCCGCCTGCTCCTCCTCCGGGCAAGAGCCTTCGGCGGTGCTGCGTGCCATGGGCGTGCCGCGGGCCGAGGCGCTGTGCGCCATCCGCCTGTCCCTCTCGCCGGCCACCACGCACGAGCAGGTGCAGTACGTGTTGCACGGGCTGCCTCAGGCCCTGGCCCCCCTCATGGAGGCGCCCGCCGGGCTCTCCGCGCCGACCGTTTCCCCCACAGGAGTATTCGCATGAAGGTCATGATCCGCAAGGACGCCAAGGGCGTGCTGTCCGCCTATGTTCCCAAGAAGGACCTGGAAGAGCCCATCGTGTCCATGGAGCGTCCCGGCATGTGGGGGGGCTCTGTGACCCTGGCCAATGGCTGGGAGCTGGCGCTGCCCGAGATGGCCGACGGCACCACCTTGCCCATCACCGTGGAGGCTCGCCGGACCTCCCAGGGCGATGACTGAAGGAGGGCACCATGGCCATCACCCCAGAGCAACTGGAAGAAGCCGCACGGATCGTGGGGGCCGCCGAGTCCCTGCGTGGCGCGGCAGCGCAGATCCGCGAGCGCCTGGCGCCCCTGCACGCCCTCGTACTTGATGCCTTCGACATGCGGGGGGAGACACCGGCGCGTCGCATGGAGCAGCGGGCGCTCTACCTCATGTCCACCGACGGGCACTGCTGGTCGGTGACGCCGGAGCTGACGCGGGCCTCGGCCCTGGTTCTCACACAAGGGTGACATCATGCAAGACGACGACTGGATGGCATTGTCCGACCCGGACATCACGCCGGTGGAGCTCGAAGGGGTCATTCTGACGCTGAGAAGCGCCCAGCTGTCCGCAGGTCCGGTGGTCGAAGACTTCGAACGTGCCTTCGCTCACTGGCTCAGGCGCCCGCATGCCGTGGGGGTGGCCAGTGGCACCCTGGGTGCCTGCCTGGCCCTGCAGGCCATGGGCATCGGCGCGGGGGACGAGGTCATCACCACGGGCTATGCCTGGCATCAGATCGCCCATGCCATCACCCTGGTGGGGGCCAAGCCCGTGCTGTGCGACATCGACTACTGGTCGGGGTGCATCGACCCGGCCAAGGCGGCCGAGAAGATCACGCCATACACCCGCGCCATCCTGGGCACCAACGTCAACGGTCATCCTGCGGACTGGGCTGCCTTGCGTCACCTGGCCGACGCGCATGGCCTGCGGCTGATCGAGGACAGCACCGAGGCCGTGGGGTCACGCTATCAGGGCCAGTTGGTGGGCTCCTTCGGAGATGTCGCCATCTTCGATTTCTCGCAGCCTTCGGCGCTGTGCAGCGGGCAGGGTGGCATGGTCGTCACCCATGACAGCGCCCTGGCCAGCGAGATGGCGTATCTGCGCGAGCGCCGCATCCGTGACCGCAGTTCGGTGTCGATCGGCAGCCGGGTGCCCTGGCAGGCCAGCATGAGTGAGCTCGATGCCGCGGTGGGGCTGGCCCAGCTCGATCGCATCGACGAGATCCTGCACAAGCGCAAGCGGGTCGAGTCCTGGTACCACACCGAGATGCAGAGCTTCGAGGGCATCAAGCCGCCCTATCTGGCCGAGCACATCGACGAGGTCCACTGGATGCTCTACAAGGTCCACCTGGGCAAGCGCTTCACCGGCAGCGCGCGCAACCAGATCATCGAGGACATGGACGCCAACAACCTGGAATGTGCCGTGTACTGCGTGCCGCTGCACCAGCAGTTTCACTACCAGCAGATGGGCTACCAGCGAGGCCAGTTGCCCAACACCGAGCGCATCGGTGACCGCTCGCTGGTGCTGCCATTTCACACCCACATCGACCAGGACGAGGTCAAGTACATCGTCAAGACGCTCAAGGACGCCTCGATCAATGTCGGCGCCGGAGCGGCCATCTACCTTTGAACGCTGGAGTTCGACATGACCTTGACGCAAGCCCCCGCACGCACGTCCACCGAGGTGTGGCTCCCCGCCGTGAAAGAGGCACTGCAAGCCCGACGTGCCGTGCCCTATCTGGGTCCGGGCATGCTCTCTCTGATCCCCCAGGTGCCGGTGCCGGCCACACCGGAAGCCCTGGTGGCCTTGCTGGTGGCCAAGGCCACGGTGCCGCACAAGATCCGCAACCGGCTGACGCAGGCCGCGCAGTTCATCGAGAACTTCAAGCACCGCAAGTCGGTGGTCGGGCTGATGAACGAGGCTTTTGCCCAGGTGCCCACGCCCAGCGAGTTCCATCGCTGGCTGGCCGAGATGGCGCCACCCCTGATCGTCGAGAGCTGGTATGACGACACCTTGACCCAGGCCTTCAAGGAGGTGCGCGGCATGGCCGATTGGGGTCAGGTGCAGGGCTTGTCCCAGTCTGAGCATTTCGGCACCTGGACGGCCTTCTACAACGCTGATGGGTCCCTGGCCGATGCTTGCTCACCCGCCTGGACCTCGCTGGTCTATCGACCCATCGGTGGCCATGGGCCGGCGGGCAACTATCTGGTGTCCGATTCCGACTATGTCGAAGTGCTCACCGAGATCGACATCCAGACCCCCATCCCCGCTGAAGTCCAGCAACTGCGCACGGGCAGGAGCTTCCTGTTCCTGGGCTGCCGCTTCAATGACCAACTGACGCGCAGCTTCGCACGCCAGATCATGAAGCGCTCCAGTGAGCGCCACTGGGCGGTGATGCCCGAAGAGCCCACACGCATGGAGGCTCGCTTTCTTGAAGAAAACCAGGTCACCCGCATCGATTGTTCTCTTGCCGAGGTGGCGTCCCTGCTGCGTGGGGCGTGAGCGCCAAGGCCATCTTTCAACCACTGTATCCAAGGAAACGCACATGAGCACCCTGACCATCCTGCCCGCCGGCATCACCTTCGAGGCTGTGGCCGGCTCCACCCTGTTCCAGGCCATCAAGGCCGCTGGCGCCAGCATCATGAGCAAATGCGAGGGCAAGGGCCAGTGCGGTGCCTGCCACGTCTATGTCCAGGAGGGGCGCAAGAGCTTGTCCAAGATCCAGCGCGCCGAAAACGAGAAGCTCGACACGATGGTGGGCGTGAGTTCCAAATCCCGTCTGGCCTGCCAGGCGGTGCTGGGTGAGGAGCCCGTGACCGTCGAGTTGCTCAGCTTCGTCTGAGCTCGCCGGCACTGAGCGGGGGAGCCCCGTCATGATCGACGTTGCGATTGTGGGCGCGGGCCTGACCGGCCTGGCGCTGGCCCATCGCCTTCATGCGATGGGCCTGAGCGTGCGGGTGCTCGAAGCCCGGGAGCGTGTGGGTGGACGGATGCTGACCCGGCACGCACCGACCCATGGCGCATCCGTCGACATGGGGGCGACCTGGCACTGGCCAGAGAGCGAGCCGCACATCGCAGCGCTCATCGAGACGCTGGGATTGCACCGCTTCGAGCAGCCCGACGAGGGTCGGGTCTTGCATCTGAGTGACCCACAGCGCGGGCCGGAAGACGCCGATCTGAAGCATGTCCACCAGGGGGCGCGGCGGGTGTCCGGAGGCATGGAGCGCTTGGCGCAGGCCCTGCTGGGTCTGTTGCCGGCCGGCGCCGTCCGGCTGGGGTGTCCCGTCGAGGCGGTGGTCGACCATCCAGATCACCTGCTCGTCCGCTGCGCGAGCAGCGAAGGGTCCGAGGCGCCGCTGGCGGTGAGGGCGCGGCACGTGGTGCTGGCCATGCCGCCCCGGCTTGTGGCGCAGCACCTTCGCTTCGACCCTCCGCTGCCCGATGAGACCATGACGGCCCTGCGGGCCACCCCCACCTGGATGGCGCGCGAGGCCAAGGCCGTGGCCCGTTTCGATCGGCCGGTGTGGCACGACAACGGGTGTTCGGGCACGGCCTTCGTGGGGCATCACCAGGCCCTATTGCGTGAGGTCTGGGATGCCAGCGATGTGAGTGGGGCGGCCCTGGCAGGGTTCGTGGCACTGGAGCCGACGCAGCGTCGACAGTTCAGCCGAGGCATGAGCCTGCTCGTCAGCAGCCAACTGGCCCAGCTCTTTGGCATGGCTGCTCAGAGCGATGATCAGGAATGGATGGACTGGGCCTGCGAGCGCTGGACCTGCAGCGATCAGGATCGTGAGGATGCCGGCGTCCATCCCGGTCTGTGCGACCCCGTGCTCAGGCGCCCCCACTGGGCTGGCCGACTGTATTTCGGGGGCAGCGAGACGGCGCGTCACGGGGCCGGACACATGGAAGGAGCGCTGGACAGTGCGGCCCGCCTGGCCGATCTGCTGCGTCCGGTGCACGGGGCCCTGGCACCGAGACAAGGCCCGGGCGCCACCCAGCTCTTTCACGACTGGGTGGCTGTGCGACGGGGTGATGCGATCGGACTGTATCGCCAGCACCTGACACGTCTGCTGTCCCGTCAGGAGGGCGATCAGTTGACCCAGAGAGCCTTGCTGCATGCGGTCGAGCAGGTCTACACGCAGGCCTTGTCTCAACTGGCCGCACAGGACCATGGCATGGCCGCGTCAGCCGATGAGCCGGCACACCGTGCCCAGGTTCAGGCGTTGCTGAACGCCTTCACAGGCTTCAGCAAGACGCTGGTCGACGAGGCGCTCGACTTCAATGCACGCTCGTGCGCCTTGTCCAATTTTCCGGAAGAACATCGGCCCTCGGGGCCCTATCTGCAGGCCATCACGGCGGATCTGGCGGCCGCATGGCGGGAGTTTGCCTGGTCCGTTCACGACCTTCTGCAGGCTCGCCGACGGCAGGCGGCTTGATCACCCCAGACGGCGCGTGTCGCTGCCCTGAGGTGCCGGTGACTTACATCTTGCTGCGTTCGGCCGCACTGTAGTTGCTGAAGTGACCTTCGGCGGCCGCACGCTGGCGGTTGGCCTTGATGATGGCCGCGCTCTTGCCGGGAGGAGAGGGTGCGGTCACGCATTTGATCAACTCTTCAGAGCCACACTGCGGACAGCGTGGCGTGGTGCTGGAGCGCACCAGCAACTCGAAGTGGTGATGGCAGGCCGGGCATTCGTAGTCGTACAGGGGCATGGCAGTGCTGTCGTGTTTGCGACATCCGTGGCGTTGACGTCCATTCACCGCAAGATCGATGCCCAGCGCAGCAGCTCATTCACCTGCTGTTCGATGGCGTGCCTGACCTGGGGTCGCAGGGCACGCCGCCAGCGCTCGGGAATGGCCTGCCAGCCGCCGCGTGCGCCCGCCAGCATGCCGGCCAGTGCGCCGGTGGTGTCGGCGTCCTCGCCCTGATTGACCACGGCCACCAGGCAGGCCTCGAAGTCCTCGTACGCGAGCACATGGTGCAGCACGGTCTGCACGGTGTCCACCACATAGCCACTGGCCCGCCCCGGATACGGATCGAATCGGAAGACCGGATGGGTGTCCACCAGGGCCTGGGCCCGGGAGCGCATGCGTGCATCGGCGGTGTCTGGATCGATCAGCCAATCACGCACCATGTGTCCCAGCGACAAGATGGCGGCGTCCGACAGCGGGTGGTGGTGGGTCACGTGAGCCTGCTCGATCGCCCAGCGCTCGAAGGCCTGCTCATCACGCCAGGTGGCCAGCACCACCGGAAGATGCCGCATCAACGCGCCGTTGCCCGCATCGCCATCGGCCAGGGGCCCTGCCAGACTGCCATCGCGCATGAAGCGACGGATGCCACGCCGACAGGTGTTGCCGCAGTCCACGGGGCCGCCCAGCAACCACGTCACCCAGGCCTGAGCCACGGCGTGAAGCGACCACCGTGGCTGCTGCACGATGGCCTGACCCAGGGCCAGGGACATGGTGGTGTCATCGGTGACCTCGCCGGCAGGCAGCTTCAGCCAGCCGCCCCCCACGATCTGACGATGAACGCCGTAGCGCAGGGCGATCTCGCGCGGGGTCATGAACTCGACCGTGGCACCCAGGGCATCACCCACCGCCAGACCCAGATAGGCGCCCAGCGCCCGGTCATGCAGCGTCGTGTCAGGCATAGTGCGCGCTCACGCGATAGGCACCACCCAACGCAATGATCTCCCCCTCGCCGGCCAGCAAGGAGCGGCCGAGCAGACCGGGAAAGAACACAAGCTTCTGGACGGGCACCTCGGTCTCCAGGATCCAGTCGCCGAAGGTCTCGGCCCGTTCACGCGAGAGCGAGAAGGAGTTCAGGTTGTTGAGCAGCAGCACGCCATGGCGCTCGCGCAGGCTCCCTTGCAGGAGGCGGTGCTCGTGCAGCTTGTTGATGCCCCGCCAGACCTTGATCCGGGTGCGTGCGGGCAGGCCAAACCTCCGCGCACACCACTGACAGAACTCGAACAGCAAGTCGAGCTGCTGGTCGATGTTGTTGTTGTGATACCGGCTGCTGAACTTGTCTTCGATGTAGTGCATCCAGGCTTCTGAGGGGAAGCGATCCAGCAGACCTCGGTGGTAGGTGGGAACGAGTCCGAAGCGGCTCTCAACCCACCCCTTGAGCACCGAGGCTTGCGGGCCATTGGCATCGAAGCCCCAGCCCTCCAGCACCTTGAGGTAGCTGCTCTTCCAGCGCAGGCGCTCGCTGCGCTGGCGTGCCTGGTGATCGGGTGTCAAGCCAAAGCTCAAGGTCATGAAATGCTTGAAGACCTCGCTGGCCTCATCCAGACTGGCCACGGTGTCCAGCACGCTGAACAGGCCCCGTGCCGACTCCCGCGTGCCGTGGATGCGCAGCCTGACCGGATGGTCATTGAAGTCCACGGATCCCAGCAGCCCCGGTGGGAGCCCCACCAGGTTGGTGGCCGTGCATGGCAGCAGCCACTCGTGCATGGGCGCAGGGATCACACGGGCCGGTTCTCGTTGGGGTTACGCACCGGGCCCATGATCTCCAGCCCTTCGGCGTAGGTGAGGGTGTCGAAGGTCACATCGAACTTCAAGGCCGTGTCGGCGATCACGTCGAGTTTGGCGGCCGTGTCCAGCTTCTTGAGATCGTTCTTCTCCAGGTAGAGCAGCTCGAGCAGCTCGTTGTAGACCGTGCCCTCGTCGATGGGCAGGACATAGAACATCGCGCCCTTGTAGGGCACCTGGTACTTCTTGCTCAGGTCGATGTTGTTGCAAAACAGGAAGTACTTGCCGCCGGCGCTCAGCGCGTCGCCCAGGGTCTCGGCCACATCCTTGAGGTGCTCGAAGGACAACAGATAGCCCGCAAAGAAGGGAAGGGTCTTCTCACCTAACTGGGCGATGGCCATGAACTGATCGCAGGTCAGCTCTGGCGGCCGGGCTTCATCGGCCATCTGCGCAGAAAAGCGCAGGGCCAGCTCGCCGCGGAAGCCAAAGCGGCCGGGCTTGTGGGTCGGTGCCTTGAGCACCGGGTTCTGCAGGCGCTTCTGGGCGTCGAGGGGCCCCAGGGCGGTCTGCTCGATGGGCGAGAGTTCGAGGGTGGTGCTCATGGTGTGTCCTTGGGTTGCATCAACAGAGAAAGAAGACGAGGAACTCGTGCGTGTGCACCTTCACAGCAAGGCACATACCAGCGTGGATCGCTCGGCTAAGGCCTCCCGGCCAAGGCGGCGCGCGCTCTATGTCGACTGAATCGCATGGGTGTTCGACGCACGTCTGTCGGCGTTGTCGCGTTGCCTCGCGGGGCTGTGTCATTAGCGACGGCCTTGGGGCCTTTTGTCGGCTTTCAAACAATGCCCAATGGCGCAGGTCGGCAGCCTCTCAAACCTGATTTACCCAAGCAAATCAACAGCTTGAAGTCGTGGCTGCGACTTGGCACGCCAGTTGCGGTAGAGGGCTTGCGCAGACCTTTGTCTGGCCAGTGTGTGGCGATACAGAAGACCGATAACGGCACCAAAGGCACATCGGGGTCGCGGCTACGCAACCTGCTTCTTTTACCTCAGCTTTTTTGGAGAACTGCAATGGCTTCTTTGAGACAGATCGCCTTCTACGGCAAGGGTGGCATCGGCAAGTCCACCACCTCGCAAAACACCCTGGCTGCTCTGGCAGAAATGGGTCAGAAGATCCTCATCGTCGGCTGCGACCCCAAGGCCGACTCGACCCGTCTGATCCTGCACGCCAAGGCCCAGGACACCATCCTGTCCCTGGCGGCCGAAGCCGGTTCGGTGGAGGACCTCGAGCTGGAAGACGTCATGAAGGTCGGCTACCGCGACATCCGTTGCGTGGAGTCCGGTGGCCCTGAGCCTGGCGTGGGTTGTGCCGGCCGTGGCGTGATCACCTCGATCAACTTCCTGGAAGAAAACGGCGCGTACGACGGCGTGGACTATGTGTCCTACGACGTGCTGGGCGACGTGGTGTGCGGTGGCTTTGCCATGCCCATCCGCGAGAACAAGGCTCAGGAGATCTACATCGTCATGTCCGGCGAGATGATGGCCATGTACGCCGCCAACAACATCTCCAAGGGCATCCTGAAGTACGCCAACTCCGGTGGTGTGCGTCTGGGCGGCCTGGTCTGCAACGAGCGTCAGACCGACAAGGAACTGGAGCTGGCCGAGTCCCTGGCCAAGATGCTGGGCTCCAGGCTGATCCACTTCGTGCCTCGCGACAACATCGTGCAGCACGCCGAACTGCGCCGCATGACCGTGCTGGAGTACGCCCCCGACTCCAAGCAGGCCCAGGAATACCGCACCCTGGCCACCAAGGTCCATGGCAACGCCGGCAACGGCACCATCCCCACCCCCATCACGATGGACCAGCTGGAAGACCTGCTGATGGAGCACGGGATCATGAAGACCGTCGACGAGTCGCAAGTCGGCAAGACCGCTGCCGAACTCGCCGCGTAAGAGAGGAAGGGGGCCGCGGGGCCTCCTTCCTCGCCCCCCCTGTACACACTAACGGAGTCCACCATGAGCATGACCGTTGAAGAGCGTAAGGCCACCAACAAGGCCTTGATTGATGAAGTCCTGAAGGCCTATCCAGAGAAGATGGCCAAGCGTCGCGCCAAGCACCTTGGCAGCTACGAAGAAGGCAAACCCGACTGTGGCGTGAAGTCCAACATCAAGTCGCTGCCGGGTGTGATGACCATCCGTGGTTGTGCGTATGCCGGCTCCAAGGGCGTGGTGTGGGGACCGATCAAGGACATGATCCACATCTCCCACGGCCCCGTGGGCTGCGGTCAGTACTCCTGGGCGGCCCGTCGCAACTACTACATCGGCATGACGGGTGTGGACACCTTCGTCACGATGCAGTTCACGTCGGACTTTCAGGAAAAGGACATCGTGTTCGGCGGTGACAAGAAGCTGGAAAAGATCGTGGACGAGATCCAGGAACTCTTCCCCCTCAACAAGGGCATCTCGGTGCAGTCCGAGTGCCCGATCGGCCTGATCGGCGACGACATCGAAGCCGTGTCCAAGAAGAAGTCCAAGGAACACAACAACCACACCATCGTGCCGGTGCGCTGCGAAGGCTTCCGCGGTGTGTCGCAGTCCCTGGGACACCACATTGCCAACGATGCGATCCGCGACTGGGTGTTCGAAGGCAAGACCAAGAAGGAGCACGAGTTCGTGTCCACGCCGTACGACGTGGCCATCATCGGCGACTACAACATCGGCGGCGACGCCTGGTCCAGCCGCATCCTGCTCGAAGAGATGGGCCTGCGCGTCATCGCCCAGTGGTCGGGTGACGGCACCATTGCCGAGCTGGAGAACACGCCCCGCGCCAAGCTCAATGTGCTGCACTGCTACCGCTCGATGAACTACATCAGCCGCTACATGGAAGAAAAGTACGCCGTGCCCTGGGTCGAGTACAACTTCTTTGGCCCCACCATGATCGAGAAGTCGCTGCGCGAGATCGCCAGCTACTTTGACGACAGCATCAAGGCCAAGGCCGAAGAAGTCATCGCCAAGTACAAGCCCTTGATGCAGGCGGTCATCGACAAGTACCGCCCCCGTCTGGAAGGCAAGACGGTCATGCTGTTCATCGGCGGTTTGCGTCCGCGCCATGTGATCGGCGCCTACGAGGACCTGGGCATGAACGTGGTCGGCACCGGCTACGAGTTTGGTCACAACGACGACTACCAGCGCACCACGCACTACATCAAGGACGGCACGCTGATCTATGACGACGTGACCGGCTACGAATTCGAGCAGTTCGTCGAGAAGGTCAAGCCGGATCTGATCGGCTCGGGCATCAAGGAAAAGTACGTCTTCCAGAAGATGGGCGTGCCCTTCCGTCAGATGCACAGCTGGGACTACTCCGGCCCGTATCACGGCTATGACGGCTTTGCGATCTTTGCCCGCGACATGGACATGGCCATCAGCAGCCCCATCTGGGGCCTGACCAAGGCCCCCTGGAAGCAGATCGCCTGAGCGGACACCCCGACTTTAGTTTGAAGGAGAGCACCATGCCTCAAAACGCCGACAAGATCCTGGACCACGAGTTTCTCTTCCGTGAGCCGGAATACCAGACCATGCTCGAGGGCAAGAAGGCCTTCGAGTTCAACCACCCGGACGACAAGATCAAGCAGGTCATCGAATGGACCAAGACCGAGGAGTACAAGGAGAAAAACTTCGCCCGTGACTCCCTGGTCGTGAACCCCGCCAAGGCCTGCCAGCCCCTGGGCGCCGTGTTTGCCGCCAATGGCTTTGCCAAGACCTTGTCCTTCGTGCATGGCTCGCAGGGCTGCGTGGCCTACTACCGCTCGCACTTCTCGCGTCACTTCAAGGAGCCCACGTCCTGCGTGTCCTCGTCGATGACCGAGGATGCCGCCGTGTTCGGGGGGCTCAACAACATGATCGACGGCCTGGCCAACACCTACAACCTGTACAAGCCCGACATGATCGCCGTGTCGACCACGTGCATGGCCGAGGTGATCGGGGACGACCTGAACGCCTTCATCAAGACGGCCAAGGAAAAGGGCAGTGTGCCTGCCGAGTTCGATGTGCCTTTTGCGCACACCCCAGCCTTCGTGGGCAGCCACATCACGGGCTATGACAATGCGCTGCTGGGGGTGTTGCAGCACTTCTGGGACGGCAAGTCCGGCACCGCGCCGGCCCTGACCCGCGTGCCCAACGAGTCGATCAACTTCATCGGCGGCTTCGACGGCTTTGTCGTCGGCAACATGAAGGAGATCAAGCGCATCTTCAATCTCTTTGGCGCTGACTACACGATCATCTGTGATCCCTCGGAAGTCTGGGCCACCCCGACCGATGGCGAGTTCCGCATGTATGACGGCGGCACCACCAAGGAACAGGTCGAAGGCGCGCTGAACGCCAAGGCCACGATCGTCTTCCAGGAGTTCTGCTGCGAGAAGACCATCAAGTACCTCAGGGACAAAGGCCAGGAAGTCGTGGTGCTCAACAGCCCGATCGGCGTGGCAGGCACCGATGCCTTCCTGATGGCCATCTCCCGGCTCACCGGCAAGCCCGTGCCGGCCGAGCTGGAGAAGGAGCGCGGTCTGCTGGTGGACGCCATGGCCGACAGCCAGGCCCACCTGCACGGCAAGCGCTACGCCCTGTATGGTGATCCGGACCAGATGATCGGTACCGCGCAGTTCCTGCTGGAACTGGGCGCCGAGCCCATCCATGTGCTGGCCACCAACGGCACCGAGGAGTGGGCCAATCGCCTGCAGGCCCTCTTTGATGCCTCGCCCTATGGCAAGGACTGCAAGGCCTACCCCAAGCGGGACCTGTGGCACATGCGCTCCTTGCTGCACACGCAGCCGGTGGACTTCCTGATCGGCAACACCTACGGCAAGTACCTGGAGCGCGATACTGGCACGCCGCTGATCCGCATGGTGTTCCCGATCTTCGATCGTCACCACTACCACCGTCTGCCGACCTGGGGCTATGAAGGTGCGCAGCGCGTGTTGCTCAACCTGCTCGATGAGTACTTTGAGGCGCTGGACGCCAACACCATCGTGCCGGGCAAGACGGACTACTCCTACGACATCATTCGTTGATGGAGCCCCCCGAGCGCCGCGTTGCGGCGCTCGGCATCGCAGCATCGTGAGGTTCTGATCATGAACACCTACGTCAAGACCACGCAGGATGGCCGCCAGGTTGAAGTCATCGATGGCTGGCTGTGCCTGGGGGGGCAGCGTGAGACAGACACCCTCATCCCGCTGATCGAGCATCCCAATCGCCAGGCGATTGCCCAGGCCGTGCCGGGGGCCACGCACATGGCCGGCCGCATTCCTTTGCGCCACGATGAGGCGGCCATTGCGCAGGGGGCCATGGACGCCGCCAAGCGGGTCTTTTCCACCGATCCCGTGGCCATCGCCGATCGCTTTCGCAAGGCGGTGTGGGCCAAGGCGCAGTTCGAAGGCGTTGAGTGATCCCACTCCAGGAGTGCCACATGATCTTTGTCGTTGAAGTGCCGCATGTCGGTGAGGCCCATGCCTGGTTTGCCTTCGATGGGGAGGATCTGCTCAGCAAGGTGGTGGTGGGCGATGCCCTGTCGGCATGGGAGATCTATGACACGGCGACCGCACGCGAGCTGTTTGCGCTGGTCGGTGAGGTGCCGGGGTCCGAGCAGGCGCGCGATACGGTGCCCGGCATGTGCCGACTGGCCGACGCCTATGGCCTGGACACACCGCTGTACCGCGCGGACTATCTGCTTGAGCGTGGCTGCTATCAACCCGAGGGCGTTCGCATTGAAGCGGCCTGCGAGGCCGCCTTGAATGCGCGCGTGGCGCCAGCGCCCACGGGGGGGCCGCTCAAGGACCTGCGCATCTACTGGAGCGAGCCCCAGGCGGTGTTGGCCATCGAGGGGCAGGATCCATTTTTCAGCGGGGAAGGCCAATGGCGGGCGCTGCATGCGCTGCGCGAGCAACTGCTGTCCCTGGACGTGCTGGCAGAGAACTGAGCCCTTTCGGCACAGGACATGAGCGACACCAGCCTGTCATCGCTGGCCTTTTTCAGGGAACTGCATGGGCATTACGGGCAGGCCTTGAGCCACTGGCGCGCACAGCCCAAGGTGCTCGATGCGATCCTGCAGATCGCCTGGCACAGCTTTGAGGACAACGTTCAGTTGCAATGCGAGGGCTTGCCTGATCTGGATTGCCACAAGGGCTGTGCCACCTGTTGTACCTTGCGCGTGACGGCGACCGCGCCCGAGATGCTGATGCTGGCGCGTTTCATTCGCGCAGTGCACCCGGCCTTGATGGCTCGGGGCATTGACTTGCCTGCTCGGGTGGCTGATGTGGATGCCCGCACGCAGGGGTTGAGCGAAAGCGGGCGGGTGGCGGCTCGTCAGCCTTGCCCCTTCGTGGCGCAAGGCGTGTGCGTGATCTACCCGGTGCGTCCGTTGGCCTGCCGGGGCCTGGCCTCGTATGACCGCCGAGTCTGCGCGCAGGCCGCGTCGGGTCGGGTCGATGCAATTCCCTACTCCGAACCCCACATGCGTGTGCGCAGTGTGGTGCAGAACGCGCTGCAGTCGGCCCTGCGCGATGCGCAACTGACTTGGGGCAGCTACGAGCTCAACCAGGCCCTCACGATGGCCTTGCGAGATGCGTCTCTGGAGCAGCGCTGGCTGAGCGGCGAGGATGTTCTGCACCCTGCCCAGGTTCACGAGGTCGATCCGGCCGAGATGGCCCACACCTTCGATCGCATCCGGGCTCTGGCCTGAAGGGGGCATTGGCAGCTTCGCGACAAGGCCTGTCGAGTTTGTCGCGTGGCGCAGTGTTCTGAAGGGCCTCGATCGAGGTCTTCCCAGGCAAACCTGCCCTGGCACCAATTGTGCAAAGACAGCAGCAGTTCCTCAAGGAGTTGCCCATGTCTGCATCGCTCAAACAGAAGATTGCCGAGGTCTTTGATGAACCGGGCTGCGACAAGAACCAGGGCAAGAGCGAGAAAGAGCGCAAGAAAGGCTGCACCAAGCAGCTCTCGCCCGGGGCTGCTGCGGGTGGTTGCGCCTTCGATGGCGCCAAGATCGCGTTGCAGCCCATCGTGGATGTGGCCCACCTGGTTCACGGCCCCATTGCCTGCGAGGGCAACTCCTGGGACAACCGCCACAGCGCCTCGTCGGGCTCGCAGCTCTACCGCACGGGCTTCACCACCGACATCAGCGAGCTGGACGTGATCTATGGTGGCGAAAAGCGCCTCTTCAAGTCCATCCGAGAGATCATCGAGAAGTACGACCCACCGGCCGTCTTTGTCTACCAGACCTGCGTCACAGCCCTGATCGGCGATGACATCGAGGCGGTGTGCAAGCGGGCCGCCGAGAAGTTCGGCAAGCCCGTCATTCCCGTCAACAGCCCGGGCTTTGCGGGGCCCAAGAACCTGGGCAACAAGCTCGGAGGCGAGTCCATTCTGGACCATGTCATCGGCACCGAGGAGCCCGAGTTCACCACGCCCTACGACATCAACATCATTGGCGAGTACAACCTCTCGGGCGAGCTCTGGCAGATCAAGCCGCTGCTCGATGCCCTGGGCGTGCGCATCCTGTCGTGCATCTCGGGCGACGGCCGCTACCACGAGGTGGCCAGCAGCCACCGCGCCCGGGTCAACATGATGGTGTGCTCCAAGTCGATGATCAACATCGCCACGCGCATGCAGCAGAAGTGGGACATCCCCTACTTCGAGGGCTCCTTCTATGGCATTGGCGACATGAGCGACACCCTGCGACAGATCGCACGCCTGCTGGTGCAGCGGGGTGCCGGGGCCGATCTGATCGATCGCACCGAGCGCCTCATCGAGGTCGAGGAGGCCCGCGCCTGGCAGCGCTTGAGCACCTACAGGGAGCGCCTTCAGGGCAAACGCGTGTTGCTGATCACCGGGGGGGTGAAGTCCTGGTCGGTGGTCTCCGCCCTTCAGGAGGTGGGCATGGAGATCGTGGGCACCAGCGTCAAGAAGTCCACCAAGGAGGACAAGGATAAGATCAAGGAGATCATGGGGGATGACGCCCACATGATCGATGACATGACGCCGCGCCAGATGTACGACATGCTGCGCGATGCACGGGCCGACATCATGCTGTCGGGAGGGCGGTCACAGTTCATCGCCCTCAAGGCCCGCATGCCCTGGCTGGACATCAACCAGGAGCGACATCACGCCTACGCGGGTTATGAAGGCATGGTCGAGCTGGTCGACGAAATCGACAAGGCCCTGCACAACCCGGTATGGCAGCAGGTGCGCATTCCCGCGCCATGGGATGAGGTGGATGCCGGCATGCTGGCAGCCGAGCCCTTGGTGCGGCCCGACACCATGGCTGCCAGCACAGCCCACGCCTGAGGGGATCCCATGGCCCACGTTGTCGAATCCAAGAAGGCCTGCACGGTCAACCCGTTGAAGATGAGTCAGCCCCTGGGGGCGGCCTATGCCTTCATGGGCCTGGACAGTTGCATGCCCGTCATGCATGGCTCGCAAGGCTGCACCTCCTTCGGTCTGGTGCTGCTGGTGCGGCACTTCAAGGAGGCCATTCCGCTGCAGACCACGGCCATGAACGAGGTCACCACCATCCTGGGGGGCTACGAGAACATCGAGAAGGCCCTGCTCAACATCCGCCAGCGCGCCAAGCCTCGCCTGATCGCCATCTGCTCCACCGGATTGACCGAGACCAAGGGCGACGACGTGGACGGCTATCTGGCCTTGGTGCGCCAGCGTCAGCCCAGCCTGGACGACACGGCCCTGGTGTATGTGTCGACCCCCGACTATGTGGGCGCCTTCGAGGATGGTTTTGGTCGCGCCGTGACGGGCATCATCCAGGCCCTGGTCGAGCCGGTGAGCAGCGATGATGGCTTCTGCCCAGTCGAGCGTGTCGAGGACCAGATCAACCTGCTGCCGGGCGGCCACCTGACCCCGGGCGACATCGAGGAGCTCAAGGAGATCATCGCGGCGTTTGGCCTGCGCGCGGTGGTGCTGCCCGATGTCTCGGGCTCGCTGGATGGGCACATCCCGCCCGACTGGCGCGGCACCACACTGGGCGGCACCACCGTGGAGGCCATCCGGGGCATGGGGCGCTCCATCGCCACCCTGGCCATCGGTGAGCAGATGCGAGCCGCCGGTGCCACCTTGAGCGAGCGCACCGGTGTGCCCCTGCACCTCTTTGATCGCCTCACCGGACTGGCTTGCAACGATCGGCTGCTGAGCACGCTCTCCCAGCTCAGCGGCCGCCCGGTTCCAGAGAAGTACCGCCACCAGCGCAGCCAGTTGCTGGACGCCATGCTCGATGGCCACTTCTACACAGGCAAGCTCAAGGTGGCCATCGGCGCCGAACCCGATCTGCTGCATGCCGCGGGATCCTTGCTCCACGAGATGGGGGCCGAGTTGGTGAGCTGTGTCACCACCACGCAGTCGCCCGTGCTGGCGCAGTTGCCCGTCGATCAGGTGCTCATCGGTGATCTGGAGGACCTGGAAGCCGCAGCACAGGGCGCCGACCTGCTGATCACCCACTCGCATGGCCGACAGGCCGCCGAGCGCCTGGGCAAGCCTTTGTTGCGCCTGGGCTTTCCCATCTTTGACCGCATCGGCAATGCCCACCGGGTGATGGTGGGCTACCGAGGCACGCGTCAATTCATCTTCGAGGTGGCCAACCTGGTGCTGGAGCACCTGCCCCATGCCGGGCCCGATCACTGGCCTCTGCCCGAAGCCGCCCAGCGCGTCGCACAGCCTGCCGCCGTGCCCTTGCCCTGGCCTGTCAGAGAACCCGCATCCACCGATGGAGTTGCCCCATGAAAGTCGCCTTCAGCACCCAGGACAAACAATGCGTGGACGCGCATTTTGGCTGGGCCAAGAACATCGCCGTCTATGACGTCAGCCCCACGGGCTACCACTTTGTCGAGAACTTCGAGTTCGGCGGCAAGCTCGAGGAGGACGGGGACGAAGACAAGCTGGCCCCCAAGCTCGAGGCCATCAAGGACTGCGCCATTCTCTATGTCGCCGCCATCGGGGGATCGGCCGCTGCCCGTGTGGTGGCGGTGAAGATCCACCCGATCAAGGTGCCCCAGCCCGAGCCCATCCTGGACATCCTGGAAAAGCTGCAGGCCGTGCTCAAGGGCACCCCCCCTCCCTGGTTGCGCAAGGCCTTGTTGAAGGACCCGGGCGCGGCCATCCCCCACTTTGAAGAGGAAGACGAGGTCAATCATGGTTGAAGCCACCGTGGACGCCCCCACCGACGAGCAGTTGCTGCAGACCCCCTTTGTGCGTGAGCTCATCAAGGTGCTGCGCGCCCAGGACACCCATGGCACCTGGGAGGGCAAGTCGGATCGCGACCTGCTGAACCCCTACATCCTCACGGCCGAGCAACGCCGTGAGCTGCCCATCATTGGCGATCCGGACCCCGAGATTCTCTGGCGCATGGAGTTGTTCTACAACGCCGTGGGCGTGGCCATCGAGCGGGAGACCGGCAACATGGTGACCCCCATGATGAAGATGAGCCACGAGGGCTTTGGCCGCATCGTGCTGCTGGCAGGCCGCCTGGTGGTGGTCAACAAGCAGTTGCGCGATGTGCACCGCTTTGGTTTTGCATCCCTGGCCAAGCTGGCCGAGCAGGGCGGCAAGTTCCTGAGCGATGGCATTGCCATGGTGCGCCAGTACCCCGACGTGGCCAATTACGGCACCTGATCCGCAGGAGCGACGCATGGACGCCGATGAACTCAAGACCCAGCTGAAGAAGCTGAACGCCAAGGCCACGCAGGCCAAGATGGACCTGCATGACCTCTCTGAAGAACTGCCGACCGGCTGGGAGAAGATCCTGGAGGTGGCGCAACGCTGTCATGACGCCCACGCCGCTCTCATGGCTGCCCGCAAGGCGGCTGCGGCGGCAGGCGCCTGAGCCACCACCGAGGAAGGGAGAGCACCCCCATGAGCCATTTTTTCGTGACCCTGCCCAGTGGGGAGACCTGGGAGCCCAAGTTCGTTCAGACCATCAACGAGAACACCTGCATCGGCTGCGGTCGTTGTTTCAAGGTCTGCCCGCGCGGCGTGCTGGAACTGGTCGGCCTCAATGACGAGGGCGAACGCGTGCACATTGACTCCGAGGACGATGAGGACGAAGAGTACGAAAAGAAGGTCATGACCATTGCGCATCAGGCCTTGTGCATCGGTTGTACGGCCTGCGCCAAGATCTGTCCCAAGAAGTGCTACACGCACGCGCCGATGACGGTGTGACGAACGGGGGCGTTCCCGTTATATCCTTGGACCATGCGCCTGATTTCGTCCCTCCTGCGTCTGAGCGTGCCGCTGGCCTTCTGGCTGGGGGTCTGGGGCGGGTCGGCCCACGCCGGGGTCGTCCAGGTGGCGGTGGCCGCCAACTTCGCCGCGCCCTTCCAGAAGATCGCGGCGGGCTTCGAGGCGGACACGGGGCACCAGGCGCAGGCCATCATCGGATCGACGGGCAAGTTCCACACCCAGATCCGCGCAGGCGCGCCTTTCGACGTGCTGCTGGCCGCCGATGACGAGACCCCACGCCAGCTGGAGTCCGAGGGCTTGGCGGTCAAGGGGCAACGTTTCACGTATGCCAAGGGCAAGCTGGTGCTCTGGAGCGCTCAGGCGGGGCTGGTCGACCCTCAGGGGGAGGTGCTGCACAAGGGGGCGTTCAAACGCCTGGCCCTGGCCCATCCCAAGCTGGCCCCCTACGGCGCCGCTGCCGTGCAAGCGCTCCAATGCCTGGGCGTGTACGAGCGTCTGTCCGAGCGGCTGGTCATGGGGGACAACATCGCGCAGGCTTGGCAGTTCGTGAGCACCGGCAATGCCGAGCTGGGCTTGCTGGCGCTGTCACAGGTGGCGGTGCCCGATCGACCCCGCACCGGATCCTGGTGGATGGTGCCGGCCCGCTGTTACACGCCCATCTTGCAGGATGCCGCCTTGCTGACGCGTGGTGAACACCACGCCCCCGCCCGTGCCCTCCTGAACTACCTCAAGGGCGACAAGGCCCGGGCGGTGATCCAGTCCTATGGCTACGATCTGTGATGTGGTTGCAGGCCGATGATCTGCAGGCTTTGAGCCTGACCGCCCAACTGGCGGCACTCAGCACCGTGCTGCTGCTGATCCTGGGCACACCCATGGCATGGTGGCTGGCCCGCACCCGCTCACGCCTGAAGGGGCCGGTGGCCGCGGTGGTGGCCCTGCCCCTGGTGTTGCCGCCCACGGTGATCGGCTTTTACCTGCTGATGTTGATGGGGCCGCAGGGGCTGGTCGGGCAGTTCACGCAGGCGCTGGGCTGGGGCTTGCTGCCTTTCACCTTCTGGGGGCTGGTGGTGGGCTCGGTGCTGCACTCCTTCCCTTTCGTCGTTCAGCCACTGCAGCAGGCCTTCGAGGCGATCGGGCCGCGACCGCTGGAGGTGGCCGCCACCTTGCGTGCCGGCCCCTGGGATCGCTTTCTCACGGTGGTGTTGCCCCTGGCTCGGCCGGGCTTCCTGACCGCCAGCGTGCTGGGCTTTGCCCATACGGTGGGCGAGTTCGGTGTGGTGCTCATGATCGGCGGCAACATTCCTGGCGCCACGCGGGTGCTGTCGGTGGCCTTGTACGGGCATGTCGAGGCCATGGAGATGGACCGCGCCCACCTGCTGGCCGGTGGCATGGTGGCGTTTGGCTTTGGTGTGATGTTCCTGCTGTACCTGCTGAACGCACGTGTGGTGCGGGCGCGAGGGGCCGGTCATGAATGAGGTGACGGCCGATCTGCGCCTGACCCGATCGACCTTCGAGCTGGACGTGTCCTTGCGTTTGCCAGGGCAGGGGGTGAGCGTGCTGTTCGGGCCCTCTGGTTGCGGCAAGACCACCATCCTGCGGGCCCTGGCGGGCTTGGAGAAGGCCCGGGGGCATGTCCGTGTGCACGGAGAGGTCTGGCAGGACGAGCGCCGTTTCGTGCCCGCCCATCGGCGCCCCATCGGCTATGTGTTCCAGGAGGCCAGCTTGTTCCCGCACCTCACCGTGCGAGGCAATCTGGACTTCGGCATGAAGCGGGTGCCCATGAGTGAGCGTCGCGTGACGCTGGACGAGGCCGTGAACCTGCTGGGCATCGGCCCTTTGCTGGCGCGTCAGCCACAAGGCCTGTCGGGCGGTGAGCGCCAGCGTGTGGCCATCGCACGTGCCCTGCTGACCAGCCCACGCCTGTTGCTGATGGATGAGCCCCTGTCGGCACTGGATGCACAACTCAAGAGCGAGATCCTGCCTTATCTGGAGCGGCTCAACCACGAGACTGGGGTGCCCATGGTCTACGTGACCCACGCCCCGGATGAGGCCGCCCGTCTGGCCGATCACCTGGTGCTGCTGTCAGCCGGCCGCGTGGTGGCCCACGGCCCTGCCTCGACCTTGATGGCGCGATTGGACCTGTCGCTGAGCCGCATTGACGAGGCAGGCGCTCTCCTGGAAGGCCGGGTGGCAGAACACGATCCGGCCTATGGCCTGAGCCGGCTCGACATCGGCGGTCAGTCCCTGTGGGTGGGCCAGTGTGCTGTGCCCCTCGGTCAGCGGGTGCGTGCCCGTGTGCTGGCCCGCGATGTGAGCGTGACGCTCACGCAGGCGGGTGACAGCAGCATCAGCAACATCCTGCCCGCGCAGATCGAAGGGGTGCGCGAGGATGGGCCGGACACGGTGACCCTGCAGTTGCGCCTGACCGCCTTGCCGGGGGCCAGCGAGCCCGGGGCCGTGCTGCTGGCACGCATCACGCGGCGCTCGCGTGATGCCCTGCAGTTGCGGGTGGGGCAAGCGCTCTTTGCGCAGATCAAGGGCGTGGCCTTGATGCGCTGATGCGTGCGACCGGCGTGCGCTCCGGCGGTTGGGCCAGACCATCGACGATGCGGTCCAGTGCGCGGCACAAGTGCTGCTCGGCCTGGGCCATCGGCACCTGCCACTGCGGCAGTTGCCCGTCCACCTGCATGCGGGCCAGGCCATAGGCCAGCGCTCGCAAGGCCAGGGCCAGCTCGTTCACGCACCCCGCGGGCAGCGTGCCCTGGCGCACGGCCTGATCGACCAGGGCCAGCGTGGTGTCTCTGACCGACGAGAAGTGCAACTGCAGGCTGGGTGAGCTGTCGAAGTCGAACAGGCGCCGCGAAGAGACCAGCCGGAACTGCGTGGGATGCTGCAGTGCCCACCGGATGAAGGCGTGGCCCAGGGTCTTGAGTCGCTCCAGCGGGGCCGCCGGGGCCTTGCGCAAGGCGCCTTCCACATGGATGCGCAGGCGCAGTGTGGCCTCTTCGGCCACGGCGGTCATCAGCGATGCACGGTCAGGAAAGTGGCGGAACGGCGCCCCGGAGGACACCCCCAGCCGGCGCGCCACCTCGCGCACGCTGATGAGGTCCTTGCCGGTTTCTTCGGCCACCGTCACGGCCATGTCGATGAGGGCCTGCCGGAGATGGCCATGGTGATAAGGGCGCGTCGCGGTCTTCATGGTCAGGCGGGGTGGCACTCAATGTAAGCACTGTGTATTTTGCTTGAGCTCTTGAGACAGTGGCCACTACCATGCGCCTCCATTCAATCAAGGAGCGCGAACCTCATGGATCTGCTGATCAACCCCGATGTGGAGCCGATACGCCAGCTCATCCGGGTCACGGCACGCACCTCGCTGCTGTTCTTTCTGATGGCCTACACCGCCCAGGCCCTCTGGGTCCGCTGGCCCGGCGTGGTCAGCCAGTGGCTGCGCAGGTACCGGCGCCAGTGGGGCTGGTCGCTGGTGGTGTCCCACACCCTCCATGCCCTGGGCATCGCCGCCCTGGCGCTGGAGGCCCCTGCCTTGTTCAAGACCCTGGCGCCTCTGGGCAACCTCATCAGTGGCGGCCTGGCTTACGCACTGCTGTGGTCCATGGGGGTGACCTCCTTTGACCGCACGGCCCGCTGGCTGGGCCCGATCTGGTGGTCGCGCTTGCACACCTGGGGCAGCCACTACCTGTGGCTGAGTTTTCTGGTGGCCTATGGCAAGCGGGTGCCCGTCGATCTGATCTACGCCCTGCCGGTGGGATTGCTCTTGCTGGCCATGGGTTTGCG
>NZ_DASUIT010000128.1:0-50830 GCF_036279655.1 Aquabacterium sp.
CGAGGCAGAGATCAAGCCTTCAGAGGGCTCTATGGGCAACAGCTATGACAACTCGCTGACCGAGACCGTCAACGGCTTGTACAAGGCCGGGGTGACCCACCGCCGTGGCCCATAGAAGCCCAAGCAGGGCGTCGAGCTGGCAACGCTTGAATGGGTCTCTTGATTCAACCAACATCGATTGATGTGTCCACTGGGCAATGTAACGCCCGCTGAGTTCGAGGGAAACTACCACCGATAACGCGCTGGTTTTGCGGGGGGATTACCATCTGAAAGACCTCCCGAATCACCTTCACTTGGCTTGGATGCAGCCTGTCAAGGTGCTCCCTCAGATCCTTAAGCAACCAGTAGACGTCTTGGGGACTCCGGTGACTGAGGACCAGCTTCCGATCAGAAGCCTCTGCGATGGCCTGGGCCTCAATCGCCTCTGCAGGCGATAGAGACAAAGCCAGAACCAGCTTGTCCACAAAGTCTTGCGTGGGAGGCCCTTTCAGACCGACTTCCAAAGCAGAGATGTAGCTCTGCTCGTAGCCCGTCATCTCCGCCAGTTCAACCTGGCGAATCCCTCTGCGCATTCGCAGCTCGTGAAGGAAGTGGGAAAACGGACTCATTGGCAACTCGTTCGGGGCGTGACCCGGGATGCCATTAACTATAGCAACCTTCGAAATACACAGTCAACGAAAAACTTCGCTAAGTTGTTGATTCTAAAAGGTATTTTTGGGATCAAAGTAGTGATCTTGCGGACAAAACACCAACCTTGCAGGCAAAGCAATCAACTTGCGAGCAAAGCTACCAAATCGCTGGTCATGGACTCTTTTGAGCCGGCGCGCGCATCTTGCGATTGACCATGCTTTTGTCGAACCACAAGGTGTCCTGTAGCCCACAACTGATCAGCCTCTCCTTGGCCTCACGCCACACTGCTTGGTGATAAGGCGTCATGGAGGAGTCGTCACCCGAAGCAGGCACCCATTCAATAATTGGGCCGCGTCTCCGGCTTTTATCAATGAGCTCAGGCGCAAACAAATGTCCGCCCTCGAATTTTTTGATGAGCCTCCGGTCCACGTCGTGACCGCAAGAGGTGATGTGCAGTGACTCAGCGATCGTCATCAAGCACAGAAGGTCCATGGCGCAAGGTTGATGCTCAAAGCGCCATCCCTCGCTCATGACCCAGTACCTGCTCATCCCGCGTCGATCCAGTTCATCAAAGCACTCCTCGAATACGACAACAAATGGGCCGGACACACCTTGAAGGTCTGCCGCACAACCTTCCATGAAGACATGGAGCAACATCGTTCGGTCTCCCGTTGCCATGCAGCGCTCTTGCAGCCAGGCGTGCATGCGCTGAGGATGCTTGTAAACATGAACCGACTCATGCGGATGTTCTCGCATCCCGTCGAGCCAAGCGCGAGATATGCAAAGCGTCTCACTCGTCCAGTCCAGCAATGCGGGTGTCAACACATCCTTCAGCTTTTCAGCCGTTGAGAACGCGGTCATGGGAATGGCGAACTGGGCAGGCAGGATCCGAGCAATCTGTTGCCGTGGAATCTCGTGTTTCTCAAACGCTGTGAGCATCCGCTGCGCCTGAAGGTAAACCACGTCATGCTTCTTGGACCACCATCCCGTGACCTTGATAGCTGCCTCCAGGGCTTGCTTCAAGAGCCCGATGGCTCCCGTGATGTACTCGATCACACCTGATCCCTCATTCGGTTCACATCCACGTGCCCATCAAGACAAACGCCCGGACATGCCGGGCGTTCTTGCTCTCAGGGGGTGCCTGTTCTTTTCATTATTTGTGTCAGTAGTTTTTCACTTACTTGGCACAGTTTCCACTTTCCGTGTCATCCGACATGATCACACGTCAATATTGGCCGCCCGCAGCGCATTCGTCTCAATGAAGTCTCGACGCGGCTCCACCTCGTCGCCCATCAGCATGGTGAAGACCTTGTCCGCCTCAATGGCGTCTTCGATCTGCACGCGTAGCAGGCGGCGCACGGTGGGGTCCATCGTGGTCTCCCACAACTGCTCGGGGTTCATCTCGCCCAGGCCCTTGTAGCGCTGGCGGCCCACGCTGTTTTCAGCCTGGGTGATCAGCCAGGCCATGGCAGCACGGAAGTCGGCCACCTTCTGTTCCTTGGCCTTCTCGCCCTCACCACGGCGCACCACGGCGTCTTCGGTCAGCAAGCCCTTGAAGGTGGTGCCGGCCTTGCTCAGCGCTTCGTAATCCGCACCATGCACGAAGTCGGCATTGATGATGCTGTACTTGGTGTTGCCGTGGAAGATGCGGCTGATGCGCAGGATGTGCTTGTCGGTGCGGGCGTCGTGCTCGGCGCTCACCTCGGCGTTGTGCAGCGCAGCCTTGAGGGCGGCAGCACTGGCTTCGGCGTCGGCCAGGGTGTCCAGGTTCAGGCTCAGGCCGTTGGCGATGGCGCGCAGGGCCTCGATGTCCATCCAGTTGCCCAGGCGCTCGACCACGTTGTTGGCCGTCACGTAGGCACGGGCCAGGTCGGCCAGGGCCTCGCCGGCAATGGCGGGCTTGCCGGCACCGGGCTCGACCACGGCGCCGTCCAGGGCCACCTTCATCAGGTACTCGTCCAGGGCGTGGGCGTCCTTGAGGTACTGCTCGTTCTTGCCGTGCTTGACCTTGTAGAGCGGAGGCTGGGCGATGTAGATGTGGCCGCGCTCGACCAGCTCGGGCATCTGGCGGAAGAAGAAGGTCAGCAGCAGGGTGCGGATGTGGGCGCCGTCCACGTCAGCATCGGTCATGATGATGATGCGGTGGTAGCGCAGCTTGTCGGGGTTGAAGTCGTCGTTGCCGGCGCCTCGGCCGATGCCGGTGCCCAGGGCGGTGATCAGCGTGAGGATTTCATTGCTGGTCAGCAGCTTTTCGTAGCGGGCTTTTTCGACGTTCAGGATCTTGCCGCGCAGGGGCAGAATGGCCTGGAACTTGCGGTCACGGCCCTGCTTGGCCGAGCCACCGGCGGAGTCACCTTCCACGATGTAGATCTCGCACAGGGCGGGGTCTTTTTCCTGGCAGTCGGCCAGTTTGCCGGGCAGGCCCAGGCCGTCGAGCACGCCCTTGCGGCGTGTCATTTCACGGGCCTTGCGGGCCGCTTCACGGGCACGGGCGGCTTCCACAATCTTGCCGCAGATGATCTTGGCGTCGATGGGGTTCTCGAGCAGCCAGTCGGTCAGCAGGCGGCTGACGATGTCTTCCACCGGGGCACGCACTTCCGAGCTGACCAGCTTGTCCTTGGTCTGGCTGGAGAACTTGGGTTCGGGCACCTTCACGGACACCACACAGGCCAGGCCTTCGCGCATGTCGTCACCGGCCACTTCGACCTTGGCCTTCTTGGCCAGTTCGTTGTCTTCGATGTACTTGTTGATGACACGGGTCATCGCGGCGCGCAGGCCAGTCAGGTGGGTGCCACCATCACGCTGGGGGATGTTGTTGGTGAAGCAGAGCACGTTTTCGTTGTAGCTCTCGTTCCACTGCATGGCCACTTCCACGCCGACGTTGGTGCCGTGTTCGGACACCTTGTCGCCCATGGCATGGAAGATGTTGGGGTTCAGGGTGTTCTTGCCCTTGTTGATGAACTCCACAAAGCCCTTGACGCCACCGGCGTAGGCAAAGTTGTCTTCCTTGTTGTTGCGCTCGTCGACCAGACGGATCTTGACGCCATTGTTCAGGAAGCTCAGCTCGCGCAGGCGCTTGGCCAGGATGTCGTAGTGGAACTCGTTGTTCTCACCAAAGATTTCCGTGTCGGGCAGGAAGTGCACCTCGGTGCCGCGCTTGTCGGTCTCGCCCGTGATCTTCATGGGGCTGACTTCAAAGCCGTCGCGCATTTCAAGCACGCGGTCTTGCGGCACACCCTTGCGGAACTCGATGAAGTGAGCCTGCCCGTCGCGGCGCACCGTCAGGCGCAGCCACTTGGACAGCGCGTTCACGCAGGACACGCCCACGCCGTGCAGGCCGCCCGACACCTTGTAGCTGTTCTGGTTGAACTTGCCACCGGCGTGCAGCTCGGTCAGGGCGATTTCAGCGGCCGAGCGCTTGGGCTCGTGCTTGTCGTCCATCTTGACGCCGGTGGGAATGCCCCGCCCGTTGTCGGTGACGCTGATGGAGTTGTCGCTGTGGATGGTGACGACGATGTCATCGCAGTGGCCGGCCAGGGCCTCGTCGATGGAGTTGTCGACCACCTCGAACACCAGATGGTGCAGACCGGTGCCGTCGGACGTGTCGCCGATGTACATGCCCGGGCGCTTGCGCACCGCCTCCAGCCCTTCCAGGATCTGGATGCTGCCTTCACCGTAACCGGCCGAGATCTGCGCGGCCGTTTGCGGCACGGCTTGCTCGGTGGGTTCGGGCTGCTGCTCGGGGTTCGTGGCGTCGGTCATGGGGTCAAGCGCTTGGTAAGGTGGGACCAGCGGTAAGGGCCCGGAAATGGAAAAGGGTCCCGGCATCAGACAATGCGGGACCCTCATTCTAGCCCCTCAGGCAAGGGGGCTCCTTTCGGACGTTGGTCCTCAGATGCGCATCGGCATCACCACGTACTTGAAACCCTCGAACTCAGGGTTGGTGATCAGGGCCGAGCTGTTGGCGTCGTGCAGGGACACGGTGACCATGTCCTGGCTCATGTTGGCCAGCACGTCCATGAGGTAGCCCACGTTGAAGCCGATCTCGAAGGTGTCGCCACCGTAGTCGATTTCGAGTTCTTCCTTGGCCTCTTCCTGCTCGGCATTGCTCGAGGCAATGCCCAGCACGCCGGGCGCAAAGTTCATGCGCACGCCCTTGAACTTCTCGCTCGTGAGGATGGCAGCGCGCTGCAGGCTGGCCAGTAAGGTGGTGCGGCCCAGGGTGATGTGGTGCTTGTGGTTCTTGGGGATGACGCGGTTGTAGTCGGGGAACTTGCCCTCGACCAGCTTGGTCACGAACTCCAGCCCCCCGAAGCTGAACTTGGCCTGGTTGCCGGCAAAGCGCATCTCGATCATCTGCTCTTCTTCGCCCTTGGCGTCGTCCTTGAGCAGGCGCTGCAGCTCCAGCACGGTCTTGCGCGGCAGGATCACCTCCTGCTTGGGCATGTCGACATCCAGATTGGCTTGGGCCAGGGCCAGGCGGTGGCCGTCGGTGGCCACCAGGGTCAGGCTGTTGCCTTCGGCCACGAAGAGGATGCCGTTGAGGTAGTAGCGGATGTCGTGCACGGCCATGGCGAAGTGCACCTGGCCGATCAGCATCTTCAGGGTCTTTTGCGGGACGCTGAAGGTGGGGCCGAAATCAGCGGCTTCCTGCACCAGGGGGAAGTCTTCGGCAGGCAGGGTCTGGAGCACGAACTTGCTCTTGCCCGCCTGCAGGGTCAGTTTGGCCTGGTTGGCGCTGACCGAGACGATCTGGTCGCTGGGCAGGCTCTTGAGGATGTCGCCCAGCTTCTTGGCGCCCACGGTGATGGCGAAGTCGCCCTCATCGCCGTCGAGCTGCGCGCTGGTGCGGATCTGGATCTCCAGATCGCTGGTGGTGAGCTCGACCTGGGGGCCGCTCTTGCGGATCAGCACATTGGCCAGGATGGGCAAGGTGTGACGACGCTCCACGATGCCGCTGACCGATTGCAAGGCCGCGAGGACTTTTTCTTGGGCTGCTTTCAACACAATCATTTCAGTCTTTCAAATTGGTCGTCGTAGTAGAGGGCCGCTTTTTTTGTGCACAAGTGTATTTTGTCCTGATCCATCAAGGCTTTAGGCCTGGGACAAGCCTGTGGGTGGATGGGCTTGGCGTTTTGGGGACAACAGACAACAACTTCAGAAAATTCACCAGGCCTGTGGATAACAGGGTAGTTGTCCTTTTTTTATCCACACCTTTGTTGGCTTGACAGGTTTCGGGGTGCTGTGATCAGCCCTTGAGGGTCTGTTCGAGCACGTGCAATTGCTGGTTGAGCTCGGTATCTTTGCCCCGCTCGCCACTGATCTTGCGCACGGCGTGCAGCACGGTGGTGTGGTCGCGGCCACCGAAGAGCTCGCCGATTTCGGGCAGGCTTTTCTGCGTGAGTTCTTTGGCCAGGTACATGGCGATCTGACGCGGGCGGGCGATGCTGGCCGGGCGTTTCTTGCTGTACATGTCGGCCACCTTGATCTTGTAGAAGTCGGCCACCGTCTTCTGGATGTTCTCGACGCTGATCTGGCGGTTCTGGATGGACAGCAGGTCTTTGAGGGCCTCGCGCGCCAGGTTGATCGTGATCTCTTTGTGGCTGAACTTGGCAAAGGCCAGCACCTTGCGCAGGGCACCTTCGAGTTCGCGCACGTTGGCACGCACGTTCTTGGCCACGAAGAAGGCCACGTCCTCAGGCATGGCGATGCCTTCGATCAGGGCCTTCTTGATCAGGATGGCCACGCGCATTTCGAGCTCGGGCGGCTCGATGGCCACCGTCAGGCCGGCGTCAAAGCGGGATTTGAGGCGCTCATCGATGTTGGCCAGGCCCTTGGGGTAGGTGTCGCTGGTCATGATGATGTGCGCCTTCTTGGCCAGCAGGGCCTCGAACGCGTTGAAGAATTCTTCCTGCGTGCGGTCCTTGCCGGCGAAGAACTGCACATCGTCGATCAGCAGCAGATCAAGGTTGTGGTACTTGGCCTTGAGCTCGTCAAAGGTCTTGCGCTGGTAGTTCTTGACGACATCGCTGATGAACTGCTCGGCGTGCAGGTAGAGGATGCGCGCATCGGGCTTGTCGGCCAGCAGGGCATTGCCCACGGCGTTCATCAGGTGGGTCTTGCCCAGGCCGACGCCGCCGTAGATGAACAGGGGGTTGTACATCTGGCCAGGGGCGCCGGCCACATGCAGGGCGGCGGTGCGGGCCATCTGGTTGGCGCGGCCGGGCACCAGGTTGTCGAAGGTCAGCGCGGGGTTGAGCCCCATGACCTGGGGGTGGCCGCCACCGCGGCGGGCGCCGGCCAGGTTCATCGGGGCCTGGTCGTGCTCCTGACCGTTCTGGTAAGGGTTGGCCGGGCTGTGGACAAGCGGTGCTGCATGGGCACCGGAAGCCCCCGCTTGCAGTCGGGCGGCCAGGGCATTGGGCGGCAGCATCGGACTGCCGATGCCCGAGCCCCCTGAGCCGCCCAAGCTGGGGCGGGCCATGGTTGGGCGCTGGGCCAGGGCGATGTCCAGGCGGATGGTGCTTTGCGCCACTTCGGTGGCGATGGCTTCGAGCCGACCGCTGTATTGGGTGCGTATCCAGTCGAGAATGAAGCGGTTGGGCACGCGCACATTGAACACGGTGGTGTCGCCCTCGCGCAGCACATCGGCGGCAGGCAGGGGGCGGATCCAGGTGTTGAACTGCTGTTCGGGCAGCTCCGCACGCAGGCGCTCCAGGCACATCGGCCAGAGCGAAGCAAGGCCTTCAGGGGCCTGGGGCAGCGGGGCGACGGGGTCGCTGCTGGCGCTGGAATCGGCAGCACTCATGTTGTGGACAAGTCCTTCCTCGGGCTGCAGATTCTAAGCGCTTACGGGCCTGTATTCGACAGGTTATCCACAAGCTTTTACACGCAGGGCCTGCAGGGGGACCCATTGACGGTGCCCCAAAAGTCTGATGTAATCGCGTGTTCGACCCTCAAGGGGGTCTGGTCATGGGCTCCTGGCAATCGTTTCAGGGGCTTGAAAAACGTCCTGGGCATGGTCCTTGGGACATCCAACATTAGAGGCCAGCGCGAGCTGGTTGAAAGATCATGAAGCGTACTTACCAACCCTCCAAGACCCGCCGCGCTCGCACCCATGGCTTTCTGGTGCGCATGAAGACCAAGGGCGGCCGCAAGGTTCTGAACGCCCGTCGCGCCAAGGGCCGCAAGCGTCTGGCCGTCTGATTCCGCGGCAGGCCCACAGGTCTGCCAACGGTCTGATGCCGCGGCTCTGGCCGCGCGCCTGCAGGCTGTCTGACGGCACCCGGCCCCTGGCCAGGTCGCAGTCCGGCAGCCTGAAGTTTTTGGGTGGTGCACGAAAGAAACTGCCGTGTTGAGTCCCCTGGCTTTGAGGCCTCGCCTTCAGTCGGCTGATTTTCAGCAAGCCCTGGGCACCCGTCCGGTGGCTCGCAGCGCGCATTTCACCGTGCATTTCGCCGTGCCCTCGCTGGCACGCAAAACCCCCCGCTCAGGGGGCGATGCCACCCCACCCATCGCGCTCGATGTCGAGTTGTCAACAGGCCCTGTCGATGAGCAGGTCGAGCCTGTGGATGAAGTGCGCACTCACCATCGTGTCTGGCGGCTGGGTCTGGTGCTGCCCAAGCGCATGGCACGTCGCTCCGTGACCCGATCCCTGATCAAGCATCAGGCGCGCGAACTCTGGCGCCTGCATGCACCGGCCCTGGAACAGGCGGGCTGGCTCAACGAGCAGCAGCCCGTGGGCAACTGGGTGCTGCGCCTGAAGGCGCCCTGGCCCGTCAAGGAGTTTCCCAGCGCGGCGTCCGAACCCCTGAAGCAGGCGGTGCGTGCCGAGTTGCTGGCCATGCTGGCCCATTGTGTCAAACAGGGTGTGGCCTCCGTGCCGGGGCGGGCCTCCTGATGATGGGTGCTGTCGTCCAAGGCGTGTCGCGGGCCGTTAATGCGGTGCTGATCGGCATCGTGCGTGGCTACCGTTTCTTTCTGAGCCCCTGGCTGGGCTCGGCCTGTCGGTTCACACCGACCTGTTCCCACTATGCCTTGCAGGCCTTGCAGTCACATGGTCCGGCTGCGGGCAGTTATCTGGCGGCGCGGCGTCTGTTGCGTTGTCATCCGGCTTGCGCGGGAGGGCATGACCCCGTTCCCGAGCAGGCGCCACGTTTGTTTTCTTTTCTTTCTTCTTCAGAGCGTCATCACTCATGAATGATATGCGTCGGACCATCTTGTGGTCAGTGTTTGCGTTTTCGCTGCTGATGTTGTGGGACGGCTGGTTGCGTCACACCGGTCAGCCTTCCATGTTCGCGCCCACGCCGGTGGCCGAGGTGGCTTCGGCAGCCAGTGCGGCGGCATCGGGCGCGGGCGTGGGCTCTGTGCCTTCGCCCACGGCTGCACAGACGGCCGCGGCCACGCCGGCGGGTGTGGCGTCTGCGCCGGTGGCCGCACCGCGTGAGCAGGTGGTGGTGTCGACCGACACCCTGCGGGCCACGGTGGACACCCTGGGCGGCAACCTCGTCAAGGTCGAGTTGCTCAAGCACCGCGATCAGGAGCATCCGGACCGCCATGTGGTCGTGCTGGAGCAGTCTGCGGCGCACACCTACCTGGCCCAGAGCGGTCTGGTGCACCGCCAGACGGGCGACATGCCCGATCACACCACGCCCATGACCGTGCTGACCCCCGCGCGCGAGCTGGCCACGGGCAGCGATGCCCTGGAGCTCAAGCTGGAATCGACGGCGGTCAATGGCGTCAAGCGCGTGCTGACCTACACCTTCCCGCGTGGCGGCTACGTGATCGACGTGAAGCAGGAGGTGCTCAACACCTCGGCGGCGCCCGTGCGTCCCCAGCTGTATGTGCAACTGGTGCGTGACGGCGTGGTGCCGGCGGCCTCGGGCTTCCTGGGGGCTCCGACCTCCTACACGGGGCCGGCCTTCTATACGGCCGATGCCAAGTTCCAGAAGGTCGAGTTCAAGCACATCGAGGAAGCGGGCGATGACAAGACCAAGCTGGAGTTCGTCAAGGCGGCGGACAACGGCTGGGTGTCGGTGGTGCAGCATTACTTTGCCTCGGCCTGGTTGCGCAATGAGAAGGGCACCCGCGAGTTCTATGCGCACAAGGTGGGCCCCAATCTGTATGCCGTGGGCATGCTGTTCTCGCTGGGCGATGTGGCGGCCGGTCAGAGCAGCAGCTTCAAGAGCCAGCTGTTCGTGGGCCCCCAGGAAGAAAAGAAGCTCGAAGCCATCGCGCCCGGGCTGGAGTTGGTCAAGGATTACGGCATGGTCACCATCCTGGCCAAGCCCCTGTTCTGGCTGCTGCACTTCATCCATGAGAACGTGATCCAGAACTGGGGTTGGGCGATCGTGCTGCTGGTGGTGCTGCTCAAGGCGGCGTTCTACTGGCTCAACGCCAAGGCCTATGCCTCGATGGCCAAGATGAAGGCCATCAACCCCAAGATCCAGGAGATGCGTGAGCGCCTGAAGGACAAGCCTCAGGAGATGCAGCAGGAGATGCTCAAGATCTACCGCGAGGAGAAGGTCAACCCGGTGGGCGGCTGCCTGCCCATCGTGATCCAGATCCCGGTGTTCATCGCGCTGTACTGGGTGCTGCTGTCCTCGGTCGAGATCCGCAATGCGCCCTGGGTGGGCTGGATCACCGACCTGTCGGTGAAGGACCCCTTCTTCGTCTTGCCGGCCCTGATGACCTTGTCGACACTGCTGCGGACCTGGCTGAACCCCACGCCGCCGGATCCGGTCCAGGCCAAGATGATGTGGATCATGCCCATGGTGTTCTCGGTGATGTTCTTCTTCTTCCCGGCCGGCCTGGTGCTGTACTGGCTGACGAACAACATCCTGTCGATCGCCCAGCAGTGGATGATCAACCGCAGCATCGAAGGGGCTGCGGCCAAGAAGGCCTGATCAGGTCGGGGGCGCCTGGGCGCCCCACCATGACAAAAGCCGCCTCGGGTGACCGAAGGCGGCTTTTTTGTGCCCGCCAGGGCGGGCGGTGGCTCAGACCGGTGCGCGGCGGCGGGTGGCCAGCGAGATGCCGACCAGGCCCAGGCCCATCAGGGCATAGGTGGCGGGCTCGGGAACCACGCCAGCGCTGACGGAGGCCAGCGTGAGTGCGTCGCCATTCGACAGCGTGGCGATCAACAGGCCTTGCTGCAGATCCATCTGGAACTGGCGGATGGTGGTGCTGCCCGTCGATGTGCTTGAGCCCAAGCTCGTGCTGCCGCCAACCAAGGTGAGGCTCCCCGACGAACCGATGGGCTGCAGATTGGAGACAGTGTCCAGAAGGCCTGTGCTGAACGTCAGAGTGGGAGAACCGCTCAGGCCGTCGGTCGCACCGATCACCACGACACTTTGAGAACCGGAGACAGGCGGATCGATCGCGGATGTGCGGGTGATCGACAGCAGATCGCCGCTGTTGATGATCAGGTTGCTGCTGCCGAAATCGACGTTGTCGATGGCCAGCAGGCCGGTCGACTGGATGTTGACGATGTCCGCACTGATGTTGCCACCCGTGATGCTCAGATCGCCCGAGCACTGGATGTCAAGCACTTGATCGGCATTGCTGGTGGCAATGTTCAGCGCATCGCTGCAGCTCAGCGCGGAAGTGATGGTGGCAGCCTGGGCATGCAGTGGCAGGGCCGTGCACAAGGCCAATGTGGCGATGCCGATGTACCGGGCGTGATGACGCATGGGATGCTTCCTCGATTTTTTGAAGATGCTTGCCAGTGTAATCAACGGCCCATGACAAAACACGCGCGCGCACCGCCCACCCTCGCACATGAGGGATCGATGCCTTGGCGCTTTGCCATCCCCCCCATTTGGGGGAGAAAGGGGCGCACCTCACGTAGAAACCCCTTTGACGTCGCCCGAGGAGGTCACAACACTGTCATCTGCAGTAATACAGATGTTTCTTATAAGGTTCGGTCATGCGCAAACTGATGTTGAGTTGGGCGTTCATCGGAATCGCCGTCGCATTGGGAATCTGGGCCACCGTGGTGCTGGACTACGACCAGAACAAGGTGGTGATGTACTTCCTGGTGCCGTACTTCGCGCTGGCCACACTGATGCAGTACATCTGGCCCGAGCAGCCCAATCAGTTCGAAAAGGGCGAGGTGCTGACCGACATCTACAACAACATTGGCTTGCTGGTGGTCACGGCCATGCAGGGCGGGCTGGTGCATCTGATGTCTTCCGCAGGCGCCGGTCTGCTGTTCCAGCATGGCATCGTCGACGACCGTTTTGCCGCACACCACCTGCCGTTCTGGGCGCAGGTGCTCGTGGCCTGGTGGGTGTTCGACTTCATGTTCTACGTCACGCACCGCATGGCCCATGAGGTCGACTGGTTCTGGCGTTTCCACAGCGTTCACCATTGCGCGCACCGCCTGAGCTTTCTCAACGCCAGCCGGGTGCACCCGGTCGATCTGGTGTGGCGCCGTCTGGTGCCCCTGTTTGTGGCCTATCAGACGGGTGTGACGCCGGAAGCCATCATCGTGGCCAACACCATCGGTGCCACGCTGGCGGCCATCACGCACATGAATGTGGATTTCAACTTCGGGCCGCTGAACTATCTGATCGGCACCAACCAGATTCACCGCTGGCACCATTCGGACAAGATCGAGGAGGCCAAAAACTTCTCGGTGGTGATGTTGTGGGATCACCTGTTCGGCACCTTCGTGTACCCGGCCGGGCGAACCCGGCCGGCCAAGATGGGCCTGTTCAACGAGTTGTACTACCCCCTGCACAACTACTGGGGCCAGTTGATCATTCCCTTCACCTGGAAGCGCTGGAAAGCCCGCCAGGCCGCCGCCGAGCAACAGCAGTTGCCGCCTCAGGCATCGGCTTCGGTGGGGACGGTGCCGGCCCAGGGCAGCGCACACCCGGCTGCCTGAGCCGAGGGGCCCGATAGAATCGGGTCATGGCATGGACCGATAAAAACAGCCCCATCGTGGCGGTGGCCACCGCCCCGGGGCGGGGTGCCGTGGGCATTGTGCGGGTGTCGGGTCGCGGGCTCGCGCCCCTGGCGCACGCCCTGACGGGGCGCACCCTGGTGCCCAGGCAGGCCAGCTATGGTCCCTTGCGGGATGCACAGGGCCAGGCCATTGACCACGGACTGGCCTTGTACTTCCCGGCGCCCCACAGCTACACCGGTGAGGATGTGCTGGAGCTGCAGGCCCACGGCGGGCCGGTGGTGCTGCAGTTGCTGGTGGCCCGCTGCCTGGAGGCGGCCGAGGCGATCGATGCGGCCAGTGGTCGGCCCTGCCTGCCGGGCTTGCGTCTGGCCGAGCCAGGCGAGTTCACGGAGCGAGCCTTTCTCAATGACAAGATCGATCTGGCGCAGGCCGAAGCCATTGCCGATCTGATCGATGCCAGCACGGAGGCGGCGGCGCGCTCGGCCAGCCGCTCTCTGGGCGGGGCGTTTTCGAACGAGGTCAATGCCCTGCGTGACCGCCTGATCGATCTGCGCATGCTGGTCGAGGCCACACTGGACTTTCCCGAAGAAGAGATCGATTTCCTGGAAAAGGCGCGGGCGCGTGAGCGGCTCGATGCGGTGGCCGCCGCCCTGGATGCCGTGCTCGTGCAGGCCCGTCAGGGCGCCCTCCTGCGCGAGGGGCTGCAGGTGGTGCTGGCTGGTCAGCCCAATGCGGGCAAGAGCTCGCTGCTCAATGCCCTGGCCGGAGCCGAGCTGGCCATCGTGACCCCGATCGCGGGTACGACGCGCGACAAGGTCAGCGAGACGATCCAGATCGAGGGCGTGCCCCTGAAGGTGATCGACACGGCCGGATTGCGGGCTCAGCATGAGGCCAGTGACGAGGTCGAGCGCATCGGCATGGCGCGCAGTTGGGAGGCCATCGGCCAGGCCGATGCCGTGCTGTTTTTGCACGACCTGACCCGGGTGGATGACGCGGTGTATGCCCAGGCCGATGCCGACATCGCCGCCCGGGTGGCCGAGGCGATCGAGGGCCGGGTGCAGGTGGTGCATGTGTTCAACAAGGCCGATGCCTGCGCGCCCGAGCGGGTGGTGCAGGCCCTGGCCATGCCGGGCGCGCCTCCGGGGCAGGCGGTGGCCTTGTCCGCCCGCACGGGCGATGGCCTGAGCGAGTTGCGGCGGCTCCTGCTGGACCTGGCTGGCTGGCAGCACAACCCCGAGGGCGTGTTCATTGCCCGGCAGCGGCATGTGCAGGCCTTGCGACAGGCGCGTGAACATCTGGCGCTGGCCCAAGCCCATGCAGCGCAGTCCGACGGGGCGCTGGACCTGCTGGCCGAAGAGTTGCGCCTGGCCCATGATGCGCTGGGACGCATCACCGGGGCGTTTTCGGCCGACGATCTGCTGGGCGAGATCTTCAGCCGCTTCTGCATCGGCAAGTGAGCCACGACGGGCGCATCACCCTCTGAAAAGGTGTGTGAACAAGCGTAATCTGCGTGTGCAGTGCAGCAAACTCGGCTAAATTAGTGCATTCCCGCCTACACGGAGCGGGCTGTTTGTCTTGGTGAGGAACGGCATGGACGCAACGGAACTGGTTCACGCGATACAGACGCTGAATGCGGAAGATGTCTTCCGGCCGCGGCTGGACGCGCAGCAGTGGCGTGTGCTGTGTCAGTACCTGACGCGTCATGAACTGCGCTCGGGTGACTTGCTGATCAAGCAGGGCGACCATGATCGCACCTTGTATTTCCTGGGCCAGGGCTCCCTGCAGGTGTTTGTCAGCGGGGGCTCGCCAGGGGCATCTCGCATCGCCATCCTGCGCGCGGGCTCCATCATTGGCGAGCCCGGGCTGTTTGCCGACGGTCCCCGCATGGCCAATGTCGAGGCCATGACCCCCTGCGTGGTCTGGGCCCTGCGTCTGCCGCGCTTTGAAGAACTGGCGGCCCGCGTGCCGCAGGTGGCGGTCGAGGTGGTTCGCGCGGCGGGATCGGTCATGGCCCAGCGCATGCGCGCCAACATGCTGCGGCAGGTGCCCAGCGCCTGAGGGAGTGCGACCGATGTCTGGCCCGCACGAGCTCCATCGGCCCACGGTGCTGGTGACGGACGATTCCCCGCAGAACATCGAGCTGATGTCCCGCGTGCTGGGGCCGGAGTACCGCATCAAGGTGGCCACCTCGGGCGACAAGGCCCTGCAGCTGGTCTATGGCGATGAGCCACCCGATCTGATCTTGCTGGACATCATGATGCCCGACCTGAGCGGGCACGAGGTGTGTCGGCGCATCAAGGCCAATCCGGACCGCTGCCGCATCCCCATCATCTTCGTGACGGCCATGGGCACGGTCGAAGACGAAAGCCTGGGCCTGGCCCTGGGCGCGGTGGACTACATCACCAAGCCCATCAGCCCGCCGCTGGTGCAGGCCCGTGTGCGCACGCACCTGGCGCTGTACGACCAGTCACGCGAGCTGGAGCGCATGGTGGCCCAGCGCACGGCCGAGCTGGTGGCCACGCGCCAGCAGATCATCCGTCGGCTGGGCCGTGCCGCCGAGTACAAGGACCACGAGGGGGGCAACCATGTGGTGCGCATGGCGCATGTGGCTCGCCTGATCGGCCTGGAGGCGGGTCTGGGCCCGGCCTCATTGCAGCTGCTGTTCCAGACCACGGCCATGCACGACGTGGGCAAGATCGGCATTCCCGATCACATCCTGCTCAAGCCCGGCCCCTTGACGCCCGACGAGTGGACGCAGGTGCGCACCCATCCCCAGATCGGCGCGGAGATCATCGGCGCCCATGAGAACGAACTGCTGTCGGTGGCGCGCACCATCGCGCTGAGCCACCATGAGCGCTGGGATGGCACCGGTTATCCCCTGGGACTGCAGGGCGAGCAGATCCCGCTGTTCGGGCGCATCGTGGCCATCGCCGATGTGTTCGATGCCCTGATGTCGCGGCGCCCTTACAAGGCGGCCTACCCGCTGGCCCAGACCCTGGAGATCATGGCCAGTGAGCGGGGCAAGCACTTTGATCCCACGCTGCTGGACGCCTTCTTTGCCCGCCAGCATGAGATCGTGCAGATCATGGCCCAGTACTCGGACGAGCGTGGGCTTCAGGGCGACTGAGTTGCGTGGGTCTGCCAGGCCGCCAGCGCGATGCGGGCCTGATCGAAGTCGTAGCTCTGCAGGGCCTGCTGCAAGGCCTTGACCTGGGGCGAGGTTTGCAGCGTGGGTTCGGCGTCCAGCATGTCTCTGACGGTATCGGGGGCCTGTGCGTCGTGGTCGTCGATCAGCCGGGCCAGGCGGGCCCACCAGCCGTTCAGCGTGCCGCGGGTCGGCCCGGGGCCGTTGCTGTCCGTGGCGGCTTCGTGGGCGGCATGGAGCTGGCGGATGTCCTGCAAGACGGCGTTCAGCTCGGCACGGACCTGGTCGGCGGCGGCCTGCAGTCGGGCTGGGTCGACATCGCCGTCCGTGGGGTGGCACAGGCCTTCGAGGGTCAGGCAGGCGTCGGCCAGGGCATGTGCGCCGATGTTGCCCGCCAGACCTTTGAGGCTGTGGGTGTGTTGCCAGGCGGCTTCGATCTGCTGGGTGTGCAGGGCCTGGTCGATCTGGTCGGGCAGCTCGGACTGGGTCTTGTCGAAACCCTTGAGCAGCCGGCGGTACAGGTCCAGATTGCCCATGCAGCGCGCCAGGCCATCGACGGTGTCCAGGGTCTGGCTGGCGGGGGGCGCCGGCTCGCTCAAGGGGCCGGGTGCGGTGGGTGTGAGCGGCCGCGAGGGCTTGATCCACCGGGCCATGATGGTGAACATCTGGGCCAGATCCAGGGGCTTGGTGATGTGGTCGTTCATGCCGCTGGCCAGCACGCGTTCGCGGTCGGAGGCCATGGCGCCTGCTGTCATGGCGATGACGGGCAACTCGGCCCACCGCGGTTCGCTGCGGATGTGCTGCGTGGCGGTGTAGCCGTCCATGACGGGCATCTGGCAGTCCATGAGCACGCCGTCGAACGGGCCCAGGGTGTGCAGTTTGTCGAGGGCCTCCTGGCCGTCGTTGGCGGTGACCACGTGCAGGCCGGCGCGTTGCAGCAGGTCACAGGCCAGTTCCTGGTTCATGGGCTGGTCTTCGACCAGCAGGATGCGGGCGCCGGCCAGTTGCCGTTGCGCCTGCTCCAGCACCTTGCCGCTGTGGGGTGGGGTGGGGGGCAGGGCCAGTTCCTGACCCAGGGCCTGACTGACGCTGTCCAGCAGGGTGGAGGGTGTGACGGGCTTGTTGAGGATGCCCGCCAGGCCCACGCCGCTGGCTGCCCGCTGGGCTTCGTCGCGCGCGAAGGCGGTCACCAGCAACACGCAGGGGCGCTGCTCGGGGGGCATGGCCAGGGCCGCGCGGGCAAAGGCGATGCCATCCATGCCGGGCATCTTCCAGTCGGTCAGCAGGATCTCGTGCGGGCGGCCCTCGGCCATGGCGGCCTGCATCTGGGCCAGGGCATCGAGGCCGCTGGTGGCCAGGGTCACGTCCAGTCCCATGCGGCGCGCCATCTCGCCCAGGATGTCGCGGGCAGCAGGGTTGTCGTCGACCAGCAGCAGACGGCGGCCGCGCAACTCGTGCGCCGCCAGGGCGCGGCGTGTGCCCGCGGTCTGGGCCTGCAGGCCCATGCGCACGGTGAAGTGCAGGGTGCTGCCTTGGCCGAGCTGGCTTTCTGCCCAGATCTGGCCGCCCATCATCGCGACGAGTTGCCGGCTGATGCTCAGGCCCAGGCCGGTGCCACCGAACTGGCGGGTGGTGGAGTTGTCGCCCTGGGTGAAGGGCTCGAAGACCTTGCCCAGCTGTTCGGGGCTCATGCCGATGCCTGTGTCCTTGACCCAGAAGTGCAGGGTGACGGCGTCGGCCTCCAACTGCTTGACCTCGCAGCCCACGATGATTTCGCCGCGCTGGGTGAACTTGATGGCGTTGGTGCCCAGGTTGATGAGCACCTGGCTGAGGCGGGTCGGATCGCCCCGCAGGGCGGTGGGGATGTCGGCCCCGGCGGTGAAGAGCAGTTCGAGCTGTTTTTCCTCCGCCCGCACGCCCAGCACGTCGGCCATCTGGTTGATGACGCTTTCCAGCTGGAACTCGGTCTCCTCCAGGGTGAGCTTGCCCGATTCGATCTTGCTGACATCCAGGATGTCGTTGAGGATCTGCAGCAGGTTGCCTGCAGCCCGGTGGGCCTTGTCGACGTAGTTGCGGGCCTTGGGCGGCAGCTCGTCCATCAGCGCCAGATGGGTCATGCCGATGACCGCGTTCATGGGGGTGCGGATCTCGTGGGACATATTGGCCAGGAAGCGCGATTTGGCCTGGGTGGCCGATTCGGCCGCCTGCTGGGCCTGGGCCATGGCCAGGGCCGTGGCCTTGCGCTGTGAGATGTCCTGGATGATGGCGCACAGCTGGATCTGGCCATCGTATTCAAAGGGCACGATCATCACTTCCGCCTGGAAGGGGGTGCCATCCAGGCGGGCGTGGGTCCACTCGAAGGTGTAGGGCTCCTGGCGGTTGACCTTGTCCTGGATGATGGGCAGCAGATCACGTTGCAGGGCATCGGTCTCGGGGGTGACCGGCGTCATGGGGGGCAGATTGGGGTGCAGACCCAGCAGGGCCTGCTCGCTGGGCGCGCCGAAGAGTTGCACCAGCGCCGGATTGCAGCGGATCACGGTCAGGTCCTGCTGGCAGAACAGGAAACCGACGGGCGCGTGGGTGAAGACGGCTTCCGTGCGTGCGTCGGCCTGATGTCGTGCGGTGATGTCTTGCCAGTAGCCGTTGAAGGTGCAACTGCCATCGGCGTGCACGGTGGGCGTGCACTCGCAGCGGATCCAGCGGCGCACGCCACCTTGCTCGATGGGGTACTCGCGTCCTTCCGTGGGGGGTTGCAGGCCGAGCAGACCGGCTTGGCGCCAGGCGCGCGCCGCGTCCATGCGCAGCTCGTCTTCGGTGAGGCCCAGCAGCTTGTGCACCCCCTGTCCGACGAAGGTGAAGCGGCCCTCTCCGGTCAGTGGCTGGTGGTAGCGGAACACGGTCAGGGGCAGGGCATGGGCCAGGTGTTCCAGCTCCTGGCGGGCCTCGGTGAGGGCCGTCAGCCGTCGGGCGCGCTGGGCCAGGGAGGCCAGCAGCCAGTAGCCGGCAATGAGCGCGAGGGATCCAGCCACGCTCCAGCCGATGATGAGCGGGCTTTCTCCCTGGATCGGCACCAGGATCCAGGCGGTCAGGTGGCCATGGTCCAGCGGGCGCGACAGCACCATGTGCTGCCGGTCGTCGATGTCCACCGTGGCAACGCTGTCCGAGCCCAGGTTCATGCTGCCCTGGCGCCAGGGCAGCTCGCGCGGGACCAGGCGGTAGAGCATGTTGAGGGTCTGATCGCTCTGCTGGCGCGGACCCTGCAGGGCCGTGCGGGTGAGCAGGTCACCGCGCGCATTGCTCATCAGGATCACGCCGTTGCTGTCGGTCACGAACAGGCGTCGGCGTGCGTCGTCCAGCAGTGGCTTCATGGCATCGGGGGTCTGCTTGACCACGACCAGGCCCTGGGGGGTGCCTTCGCCGCCCACGCGGGCGCAGAAGTAAAAACCGGGCACGTGGGTGGTGCGGCCGACCAGGAACTGCATGCCCTGGCCTTGCTCCAGGGCGTTGATGTAGTACAGCCGGGTGCGACGGTTGCCGCCGATGTTGTTGATGGGGGTGTCGTAGAGGCTGTCGGCCACGATGGTGGCATGGCGGTCCATCAGGTAGATCTCGTTGACCCCGAAGTCCTGGGCCGTGTCCTTGAGCAACTGGCTGATGGCGCGCACCTCGGGGCGGCGTGTCAACTGATCCCTGACGCGCAGGCGGTCGGATTCGCCCACCCGGCTGGAGTCCGCGACGTGTTCGGTGCGCAAGAAGGTGTTGACGCTGTCCTGCCGGGTCAGGGCCCGTGGCAGGGCCGCGAGTTGCTGGAAGGACACGTTCAGCGAACGGTGCAGGCTGTCGAGCCGGTACTGGGCGTTGGTGCGGACCTCCTGGCGGTGCCGGTCGATCTGCTGATGGAGCATCCAGGCGGTGCCGGCCGCGACCACCACGGTCCAGAGCAGGGCGCCACGCCACAGGTGCCGAACCTGCAGACGCATGGATGACGACCGGGTCGATGCCTCCTGAGCGAGCGCGTCCATGGGGCTTACCTCCTGTTGAGTGCCCGTGGATGGTGTTTTGGTGCCAAGGGCGTTGTGCAACGATTGTGCACGGCCCTCGGCGACTTGTCAGTCAGGGTGCACCGTTGACCAGCGTGTGTTCTGCACGCGACAGGGCCTGAGGTCGCCCTGACAGGACCAGGGTGTCGCCCGCATGGAGGCGCAGGCCGGGTGAGGCATGGAGCACGGCGCCTTCGGCGCGTCGCAGAGACACCACGGCCACCTCCTGGAGCATGGGGGGGAGCTCACCGAGCGTCAGGCCGATGCAGGCGGCGTCCTCGCCCAGGGTGACGGCCTGCAGGCGTTGCAGATCGAGTTCGTCCACGGAGTCGTCGTCCGCACCGTGAAAGTAGTCGCGCAGCAGGCCGTAGCGGGCGATACGCTGGTCCTGCACCAGGCGGATCACGCGCCGCATGGGCACGCCCACCAGCGCCAGGGCCTGAGAGGCCAGCATGAGCGAGCCTTCGATGGCTTCGGGCACCACCGCGCTGGCACCGGCGGCCTGCAGGGCGTCCATGCCGGATTCGTCGATGGTGCGCACCACCACCGGCACCTGAGGTGCCTGCTGGTGGACCAGGGCCAGGATCTTGAGGGCGGCCGGCACGCTGGGCCAGGTGATGACCACGGCGCTGGCGCGGGCCAGGCCCGCCGCGCTCAGGCTCTGCAAGCGGGTGGCGTCCCCGAAGACCACGTTCTGCCCGGCGGCGGTGGCCTGCTGTACGCGGTCGGGGTCCAGATCGAGGGCGATGTAGGGGATCTTTTCGATGCCCAGCATGCGCGCCAGGTTCTGCCCGCTGCGCCCGTAGCCGCAGATCAGCACATGGCGATCGGTGTTGATGGCCTTGGAGGCGATCTTCGTCATGGCCAGGGACTGCATCATCCAGTCGGTGGACGACAGGCGGTTCACGATGCGGTTGCTGTAGAGGATGATCAGCGGCGTGGCCATCATGGACAGCACCATGGAGGCCAGCAGGGGGCTCTGGGCCCGCTGGGCGATCAGGTGGTGGTCGCTGGCCAGGCTCAGCAGCACGAAGCCGAACTCGCCGGCCTGGGCCAGGTACAGGCCGGTGCGCAAGGCCACGCCGCTGGAGGCGCCAAACCAGCGCGCCAGGCCCGCCACCATGGTGAACTTGAACAGCACCGGCAGGGTCGACAGGAGCAGCACCAGCATCCAGTGCTCAAAGACGACCCGCCAGTCCAGTTTCATGCCGATGGTGATGAAGAACAGGCCCAGCAGCACGTCGTGGAAAGGTCGGATGTCGGTTTCCACCTGGTGCTTGTATTCGGTCTCGGCCACCAGCATGCCGGCCACGAAGGCGCCCAGGGCCAGGGACAGGCCGGCGTGTTCGGTCAGCCAGGCCAGGCCCAGGGTGACCAGCAGCAGATTGAGCATGAAGAGCTCTTCGCTCTTGCGCCGGGCCACCAGCGTGAGCCACCAGTGCATGAGCTTTTGCCCGCCCGCCAGCAGCAGGCCCAGCAGCACGGCCGCCTTCACGGTGGCGATCAGCAGGGCCATGGTGAGGTCGGCGCCGCTGGCGCCCAGGGTGGGGATGAGCACCAGCAAAGGCACCACGGCCAGATCCTGAAAGAGCAGGATGCCCAGCACCCGGCGACCGTGTTCGGCGTCCAGCTCCAGGCGCTCGGCCATCATCTTGACGACGATGGCGGTGGAGCTCATGGCCAAGGCACCGCCCAGGGCGATGGCGCTGGACCAGCTCAGGCCCCAGCCCAGCAGGCCATTGGGGTGTTTGTCGTCCAGCCCGGCCCAGGCCATGCCCAGGCTCAGCAGGCCGAAGCCCGCGACGGTGGCCAGCATGGTCAGGATCACCTGGCTGGAGCCCAGGCCGAAGACCAGCTTGCGCATGCTCTTGAGCTTGGGCAGGTTGAACTCCAGCCCGATCACGAACATCAGGAAGACGACGCCGAACTCGGCCAGATAGCGCACCCCCGCGGAATCCTTGGCCAGGGCCAGGGCGTTGGGGCCGATGACCACGCCCACGGCCAGATAGCCCAGCATGGGGGGCAGCTTGAGGAGGCGGCAGATCACCACGCCGATGACGGCGGCGAACAGATAGAGCAGGGTGAGGTCGAGCGTGGAGGCCATGTTGTCCCTAGAATCCCCTGATCCTACTGTGTGGACACACCTTCATGCCCAAACCCCTGCCTTCTGATCAGGCGACCTTGCCCGAAACCCCCGGCGCGCAGGCCTTGCTGGGCCTGGCCCAGCGCGCCCTGCAGATCGAGGCTCAGGCCTTGCTGGACCTGCGCGACCGCCTGGCGGGCGCACCGGGTCGGGCCTTGCTGGCGGCGGTGCATTGCATCCTGGCCTGCCCGGGTCGGGTGGTGGTGATGGGCATGGGCAAGAGCGGCCATGTCGGGCGCAAGATCGCGGCCACGCTGGCATCCACCGGCACACCGGCCATGTTCGTGCATCCGGCCGAGGCCCACCATGGCGATCTGGGCATGGTCACGCCGTCGGACGTGGTACTGGCCTTGTCCAACTCCGGTGAAAGCGAGGAGCTCACGGGCCTGCTGCCGGTGCTCAAGCGTCTGGGGGTGCCCATGATCGCCATCACGGGCAAGGCCGAGTCGTCGCTCGCCCGCCATGCCGACATCGTGCTGGACAGTGCCGTGGCCCAGGAGGCCTGCCCGCTGAACCTGGCGCCCACGGCCAGCACCACGGCCCAGCTGGCGCTGGGCGATGCCCTGGCGGTGGTGCTGCTGGAGGCCCGTGGCTTCAAGGCCGAGGACTTCGCACGTTCGCACCCGGGGGGCTCGCTGGGCCGCCGCCTGCTGACCCATGTGCGCGACGTGATGCGCGCGGGCGAGGCCGTGCCTGCCGTGGGCCCGGACACCCGCTTTGGCGACCTGATGCGCGAGATGAGTGCCAAGGGGCTGGGCGCGGCGGCCGTGGTGGATGCGGCCCGGCATGTGCTGGGCATCTTCACCGACGGTGACCTGCGCCGCAAGATTGAGGCGGGGGTGGATCTGCGTGACACCACGGCCCGCGAGGTGATGACGCCCCGCCCGGCCACCATTGGCGATGACTTGCTGGCGGCCGAGGCGGTCGCCCTGATGGAGGCGCGACGCATCACCACGGTGCTGGTGGTCGACGCCCAGGGCGTGCTGGTGGGCGCGCTCAACACCAATGACCTGATGCGTGCCAAGGTGATCTGATGCGAAGCCTGTCCTCTGCCCTGCGTTTTGACGAGGCCACACTGACCGTGGCGCGCGGCATCCGGGCCTGCATCTTTGATGTCGATGGGGTGTTGACCGATGGCAGCATCTTCATCAGCGCCGATGGCGAGACCCTCAAGGCCTTTCATGCCCTGGATGGCCACGGGCTCAAGTTGCTGGCCCGCGCCGGCATCACCCCCATCGTGATCACGGGGCGGGATTCGCCCGCCGTGCGTCGGCGACTGGCGGATCTGGGCCTGAGCCACGCGGTGTTTGGTGCCCACGACAAGCTGGCGGCGGCCCAACCTCTGCTGCAGTCGCTGGGCCTGGACTGGCCCCAGGTGGCGGCCATGGGCGACGACTGGCCCGACCTGCCTTTGCTGTTGCGGGCGGGTTTTGCCTGTGCACCGCTGAATGCCCACGCGGAGGTGCGCGCAGCGGCCCACCACGTGACGGCCCTGATGGGCGGGCAGGGGGCGGCACGGGAATGCTGTGACCTGCTGCTGCAGGCCTCAGGACACTACGAGGCTTTGCTGCATGGTCATCTGACCACACTCGACACCACGGCCCCGGGAGCACGCGCATGAAGTGGCCCCGTCCGGTTGTGGTGCTGGTGGCCCAGTTCCAGGCGGCCCTGCCCTTGCTGGTCCTGGGCGGGCTGGCGGGCTACACTTGGTGGCTGGTGCAGTCCGCGCCGGGCACGGGGGGCGCAGCGCGTCACGAGCCGCCGGCCACGGCGCCCGACTATGAGCTCATGGGCGCCACGGTCGAGCGCTTCGATGTCCAGGGCCAGCGCGTGTCCCTGTTGCGAGGGGCGGCCATGAGCCATTTCTCCGAGGGCGATCGCCTGGAGGTGCAGGATCTGCAGCTGGTGGCTCGCAATCCGCAGAATCAGGCCGTGCAGGCCCGGGCGCATCAAGGGCGCTATACCGGGCGCGATGACGTCGTGGACCTGCTGGGCAGTGCGCGCGTGGTGGCCACGCCCGCACCCGGCTCGGGCATGGCCGGCCCCCTGGTGTTTGAAGGGGAGGCCCTGAAGGTGGACATGGCCCACCATGTGCTGAGCTCCCATCGGCCGGTGCATCTGAGCAGTCCGTCCGGTGAGTTGCGCGGCAGCAGCCTGCGTCACGATGCCCGTGCGGGCGTGTCGGTGGTGGGGGGGCGTGTGACGGGCACCTACCGGGTAACGCCGCCATGAGGGCTGGGGTCGGCACGCACCGGCGCCTGGTGCTCATCACCGGCGCGTCCAGCGGCATCGGCCAGGCCCTGGCGGCCGAGTATGTGGCCCGAGGCTGGCGGGTGGCCCTGGTGGCGCGGCGTCAGGCCGCCCTGCAGGACTGGATCGCGCAGCAGGGCTGGTCGCAGGAGCAGGCCTGCAGTTATGGGGCGGACGTTCGCCGCGACGAGGACATGGCCGAGGTGGCCCGCCAGTGTCTGGCGCACCAGGGCCTGCCCGATGTGGTGATTGCCAATGCCGGCATCAGCGTGGGGGTGGATCTGCGTTACGCCGAGGATCTGGGCGTGCTGCGCGACCTGTACGAGACCAATGTGCTGGGCGTGGCCGCGACCTTTCAGCCCTTCATCGAGCCCATGGTGGCGCGCGGCCAGGGCGCCCTGGTCGGCATTGCCAGCGTGGCGGCGGCGCGTGGGCTGCCGGGCCATGCCGGCTATTGCGGCACCAAGGCGGCCGTGGTGCAGATGTGTGAAACCCTGCGGGGCGAGCTGGCGCCCGCAGGGGTGCGGGTCGTGACCCTGGCGCCAGGGTATGTGGCCACGCCACTGACGCAGGACAACGACTACCCCATGCCTTTCCTGATGCGCCCCGAGGTGTTCGCCCGGCAGGCGGTGAATGCCATCGAGCGCGGTGTGCGTTTCAAGGTCATCCCCTGGCAGATGGGCGTGGTGTACGCCCTGCTGCGGGCCCTGCCCAGGGCCCTGTTCGATGCCCTGGTGGGCGCACAGACCCACCGCAAGAAGCGGCGGCGTCCGTGATCACAGATCAGTGATGGTGGTGGTGTCGGCCCTTGCCGCCACGGTCATCGCGTCGGTCATCGCGCCTGTCGTCACGGCGGTCATAGCGATCGTCACGGTCGTGGTAGCCGCCACGACCCGGCTGGACGATGACGGGCTGGGTCACGAAGTACACCGGCTGGCCGCAGGCGCGGTAGCGGGCGCAATAGCGATCCCAGCGCTTGTAGTGGCCGGGAGGCACGTGCATGTAGATCGGGCGTTGCACGCGGGCCACGGGGCCTTGCTGGATGATGACGGGCTGGGGGTAGACGAGCACAGGTTGCCGGTCACCGATCTCGACGCGACCGTAAAAGCCGGGCTGGTTGACGGACACGGACACGCCGACATCGGCGGCCTGAGCCAGACCACACAGGGCGGTGCCCAGGGCGAGGGCCAGTTGTTGAATGCGTTTCATGTGCTTGCTCCTTGGTACGGGGTGGCATGGATGTCACCCCTTTCATTGTCAACGCCAGGACGATGCCACACGATGACAGGTGCTGTGTAAGTGTTTGCTAAGCAAGACCCGGGATCCCCCAATGAAAAACGGTGCCACATGGGCACCGTTTTGTTCAGACAGCCGGGTTGGGCTGGCGATCAGTAACCGCCGCGGCCACCGCCGTAGCCGCCACCGCCGCCTTCGCGACGACCGCCGCCGCCAAAGCCACCACCGCCGCCGCCTTCACGACGGCCGCCGCCGAAGCCGCCACCACCGCCACCACCACCTTCACGGCCACCGCCGTAGGGGCTACGGAAGCCGGAGGGACGCTCTTCACGGGGACGAGCGACGTTGACCACCACCGAGCGGCCAGCCAGAGGCTGACCATTCAGGCCGTTGATGGCAGATTGTGCTTCAGCGTCCGAACCCATTTCGACAAAGCCGAAACCCTTCGAACGGCCCGTGTCACGGTCCATCATCACCTTGGCCGATTGAACCATGCCGTAGGCGCCGAAAGCGTCTTGCAGGTCCTGATCGCGGACGCTGTAGGCCAGATTGCCTACGTAAAGCTTGTTGTTGCTCATGGAAAGGAGCTCCTATCTATCTAAATAACCATGTGGAGCTTTCAACCATCGGGACCCATTCCATCGAAGGCGCCGCTACCAGACACAGGCCCCCATTATGAGTGCAATATTCTTTTTGATCCATACATGTGTGTGCTGAGATCAAGTCAATTCGTTTGCAAATGTCAAGCACCTGGGCGAGGTGTTGCACCTCGCCCTCACTTTCACCTAGGGCTAGCCCCTAAGATTTAGCCTCCATGCCGCACCTTCCCATGCCCCCCCATTCCCCTGGCCCATTCGATTGGTGGCGCGCCCTTGTCCGGGTGCTGTCGAGCATCGAGGCGGTGCGCGATGGGCGCGCCATGTATGTCTTGCTGGCCTCTTTTGCTGGCGCCGGGCTGGCGGCGGCCACGGCTCAGGCCTCCCTGGGGCGCGAGGATCTGGTCTGGGCGGTCGGGCAGGGGGCGGCGGCGCTGTTCATCGCTTTTTATGGCAGCAATGCCGCTGGGCTGCTCCTGATGGATCGGGCGCGCGGTGTGCCGCCCCGTTCGGTGATGGACGCCGTGGAAGATGCCCTGGGCATCGGCCACCGGGTGTTTCTGGCCCTGGCGGTGGTGCTGGCGGGGGTTGCCGTGGTGCTGGCGGGTCTGCTCGGGCTGTTCTGGCTGTCCGACCTGCCGGTGGTCGGACCCTGGCTGTATGCCCTGGTCGTGCCCTTCACGGTGGTGGTGCTGGGGCTGCTGTTTCTTGTGGGAGGGGCTGTGGTGGGGCCCCTGACCGGGCCGACCGTGTGGTCCGGGGCCTCGTCGTGGCAGGCGGTGCGCACCTTGTGGTGGTTCATGCGCGCCCGGGTCCTGCAGGCGGCGGTGCTGATGGTGGGCCTCAGCCTGGTCACGGCCCTGGTGGGCGCGGCGGTGAGCTTTGTGGTGTTCACCGGCGGGCGGCTGATGGCCGAGGTGTCGGTCTGGCTGCTCGGGGTGGATGTGCCTCCCGAGGTGCTGATGGCCGGCCTGTTCGGGCATGGCCTGCACAGCATCAACCCGGCCGTGGTGCCCAAGTCGGCCATGGCGCACACGGTCGCGGCCCTGGTGGGGGGCGGGGTGGTGTTCGCCCTGGCCCTGGTGCTGCCCACGCTGGTCTACCTGCGCGGGGTGTGCGAGATCTACCTGGCCCTGGTGACGCCGGCCCCGAGCCGGGCGGCCGACGACATCGTGCCATGATGTGGCCCGCCATGAGTCGAACCCCTTCCTCTGCCCCAGACGATGCCTGCCCTTGCGGTCGCCCAGCGAGCTACGCGCAGTGCTGCGGCCGCTACCACGCGGGGCCGCAGGCAGGTCAGGCACCCGATCCCGAGTCGCTCATGCGCTCCCGCTACACGGCCTTCGTCAAGGACCTTCGGCCCTATCTGCTGGAGACCTGGCATGCCAGCGAGCGGCCTGCGGCCATCGAGCCGCCGGAGCCCGGTTTGAAGTGGCTGGGCCTGACGGTGCGCGAGGCACGCCTGACGGGGGAGGACGAGGGCACCGTGTCCTTTGTCGCGCGCTACAAGATCGGGGGGCGTGCCCATCGTCTGGAGGAAGTCAGCCGCTTTGTGCGTGAAGACGGTGTCTGGCGCTATGTGAGAGCCCTGGACGCGCCTTGATCCCTTTCTAGGGCCAGCTCGCCGGCTTTGCGCGGCGTCAAATCGTGTGCATTTGCGGCGCCTTTCGGCCCCGTGAACGCGGGGTGATCGCCCATTGCAAAGGGCTTCCCCGAGAGACAAATGGCGCTGAAATCCTTATGGTGCACCTGTTGTAAGGAAACGAGAACTCAGACCATGTTGGACACGATTTCGCAGCAGTTGGCGGCGTACTGGCACAACCTTGATGAAACCCGCGTGCTCATGCTGTGGCTGGGCGGGCTGGCCGTGGCCATCACGGCCCTGGAGGGCATCATCATCAACCGCTTTCCCCGCCGTGAGCGCTACGACTGGGCGGCCTTCTGGACCACGATCCGCATCAATGGCTGGCGCTTGGTGGTCGAGGCCATCCCCATGGGCGCGGTGCTGGGGGCGTCCATCCCCTTTGGCATGTGGTGCTACGAGCATCGGGTGTTCGACTGGGCGCAGGTCCGTGAGATGACCGGCGGCGTGGTCCTCATGTGGGTGGCCATGTTCCTGACCACCGAATTCTTCTATTACTGGATGCATCGTGCGGGCCATCGCATCCGCTGGTACTGGGCGTCGCACCAGGTGCACCATTCGGGCAACCAGTACAACCTGGCGGCGGCGTTCCGACAGTCCATCACGGGCAAGATTTCTGGCGCCTTCATCTTCTTCGCGCCGCAGTGCCTGCTGGGTTTTCCCCCTGAGATGGTGGCGCTGTCCTATGGCTTGAACCTGGTCTATCAGTTCTGGATCCACACCGACCTGGTGCCCAAGCTCGGCTGGATGGAGGGCATCTTCAATACGCCTTCGGCGCACCGGGTGCACCACGCCGCCAATGTGGAATACCTGGATGCCAACTATGGCGGCACCATCTTGCTGTTCGATCGTCTGTTTGGCACCTACGTGCCCGAGAAGGACAACGTGCCCATCCGCTATGGGCTGGTCAAGCAGGTGACCACCTACAACGCCCTGTGGATCTGCCTGTTCGAGTGGGCCAACATCTTCAAGGATGTGGGCCGGGCACTCAAGCGAGGCCATGTGATCGACGCGCTGGGCTACATGGTCATGCCCCCGGGCTGGGCGCCCAATGGCCAGGGCATGACCACCGAAGGGCTGCGTGCCCAGATGAAAGCCCTGACGGGCCAGGCGGCGGGTGTGCCACCGGAGTCCTTGCTGGAAGGGCGCACGCCGACGACAGAGGAATTGCAGGCCGTCAACGTGTCGCACGCTCCAGCGCGCTGAGCCAGATCATGGCGTGGGCCCGGTCGGGCCCGCACATCTCGGCCGAGGGTTGCAGCGAACCGCACACGGCCGGACGCTCCGGCTGGCCAAAGAGGCGGCAGCGCAGATCCTCATCCAGATGAGGGCAGGGCACATCGGCTGGCTTGCCTCCGGGCAGGCCCGGCATGGCCGAGCTGATGGAGGGGGCCGTGCAGCAGGCGCCACAATGAGGTCGACAGTTCATGCGGCGCAAGTGTAGGCCCAGCACTGCCCCAAAGGGCCCCCTGACTGAATACGATGCCCTGAGCGAGTGCTCTACCAACAGCCGCTGATGCTATCGGGCTCAAGTGAGCTGCACTATCCCTAGATTGAAGTCAGGGGACGCTCTGTCTCAGGGCGCGGCGCCCGTGCTCAGGCAGGGCCCGCAAGAAGTGGTCTGACCGACCACGATGCCGGCTTCATCCTTGGCCAGGGCCTGGCTGATCAGCACGGGCTTGCCAAACAGGTCGAAGCGGATGCGCAGCCAGCCGTAGTGCTTGGGTGGTGAGGGGGTGTTGGCCGTATCGGGGATCAGGCCCAGCCAGAACTCACGCCCGACGGGCATGCCGGGTGTGCGGGGGGACGGGAGCTGATGGGCCGGGATGAGCTGCGTCCCTGGGGGGCGTGCGTCGGCGTTGAGGACGTCGCCAGGCTGCACGATGTACCAGCGCCCGGTGAGGTTGGCGGTGCTGCTCAGGTACTTGATCTCACGGATGAAGCGCCACAAGCTGGCGAGGGACTCCGGGCGGCGGTAGGTGAACTGTGAGCTGTAGTAGCTGATGTCGGTGAGGCGAACCCGGATGGACATGGCGGGGTCGCCGTTGGGGTTGTATGGGTTGTAGTCTGGTGGGGAGGACGTCGCCGAGAACGTCAGGCTGTTGGTGTCGATGCTGGCCTGGGCGGTGGCGGCCATCATGCCGATGGCCAATGCGAGCAGCGCGGGCACGGGTGTCTTGTGCATGGGTTCCTCCTGTATGTTGACCTCGATTGTGGGCGGGCGCCGGGCGTTGGGCTCCAGGGGTTTGTCCGTGATGCATGTAACGGATCGCCAGACCACCCCGTGGGTGTGGTCTGGCAGGCGCGCGCGTGGTGCTGGATAATTCGCGCCGTAGGCGCGGCCCTGGTGGGTCGCGCCATCTTGTTTCTGCCGTGAGGCTGATCGATGCTCTATCCCAAAGAATTTGACGTGATCGTGGTCGGTGGTGGCCATGCTGGAACCGAGGCGGCCCTGGCCGCCGCCCGCATGGGTTGCGACACCCTGCTGCTGAGCCATAACATCGAGACCCTCGGGCAGATGAGTTGCAACCCGTCCATCGGTGGCATTGGCAAGGGCCACTTGGTCAAGGAGGTCGATGCCCTGGGTGGGGCCATGGCCGCCGCCACCGACGAGGGCGGGATCCAGTTCCGCATCCTCAACTCCAGCAAGGGGCCGGCCGTGCGTGCCACGCGGGCGCAGGCCGATCGCATCCTCTACAAGGCGGCCATTCGGCGTCGGTTGGAGAACCAGGAGCGGCTGTGGATTTTCCAGCAGGCGGTGGACGACCTGATGGTGGAGGGTGAGCGTGTGGTGGGGGCGGTCACCCAGGTGGGCATTCGCTTCAAGGCCCGCACCGTGGTGCTGACGGCCGGCACCTTCCTGGACGGCAAGATCCACGTGGGGCTGCAGAACTACAGTGCGGGCCGCGCGGGGGATCCGCCGGCGGTCAGTCTGTCGGCCCGGCTGAAGGAGCTCAAGCTGCCCCAAGGGCGACTGAAGACCGGCACGCCGCCGCGCATCGATGGCCGCAGCATCGATTTTTCGAAGTGCACGGAGCAGCCCGGGGACGGCATGGATGGGCAGTCGCCCGTGCCGGTGTTCAGCTTCATGGGCTCGGCCGATCAGCATCCCCGGCAGTTGCCGTGCTGGATCACGCACACCAATCAGCAGACGCACGACATCATCCGCTCGGGTTTTGACCGCAGCCCCATGTTCACCGGGGTCATCGAAGGGGTGGGGCCACGCTACTGCCCCAGCATCGAGGACAAGATCAATCGTTTTGCCGACAAGGACTCGCACCAGATCTTTCTGGAGCCTGAAGGCCTGACGACGCACGAGTTCTATCCCAACGGGATCAGCACCTCGCTGCCGTTTGACATTCAGCTGGCGGCCCTGCGCACCATGCCCGGGCTGGAGAACGCCTACATCCTGCGTCCGGGCTACGCCATCGAATACGACTACTTTGACCCTCGCGAGCTCAAGTCCACCTTTGAGACCCGGGCCATCGGGGGCCTGTTCTTTGCCGGGCAGATCAATGGCACGACGGGGTATGAAGAGGCGGCGGCCCAGGGCCTGTATGCCGGTGTCAATGCGGCCTTGCAGGCTCAGGGCCGGGGGCCGTTCACCCTGGGCCGGGATCAGGCCTATCTGGGGGTGCTGGTCGATGACCTGATCACCAAGGGGGTGTCCGAGCCCTACCGCATGTTCACCAGCCGGGCCGAGTTCCGCCTGCAGTTGCGCGAAGACAATGCCGACATGCGCCTGACCGAGTTGGGCCGTGAGCTGGGCCTGGTGGACGAGGCCCGGTGGGCTGCGTTCAATCGCAAGAGGGACGCTGTTTCACGTGAAACAGAGCGCTTGCGAACGACCTGGGTGCGCCCGGCGACCTTGCCGCCGGCAGATGCCGAGCGCCTGGTGGGCAAGGCCCTGGAGCATGAGTACAACCTGGTGGATCTGATGCGTCGCCCCGGGGTGGGCTTTGACACCGTGGCGGAGGTGGGCGCCATTGCCAAGGCGCGTCAGAGCGCCTTGCGGGCGGAGGCCGGCTCGTTGGACGCTGTTTCACGTGAAACAGCCGAGCCCGTCAGTCGTCAGGCTTTGCGCCTGACCCTGGGTGATGCCCTGGCCGATGCCGTGATCGAGCAGATCGAGATCAGCGTGAAGTACGCCGGATACATCGACAAACAGAACGACGAGGTCCAGCGTGCGGCCCAGTATGAGCATCTGCAGTTGCCGGAGGATCTGGACTATGGGCTGGTGTCGGCCTTGAGTCATGAGGTGCGGCAGAAGCTGCAGCGCCATCGGCCCGAAACCTTGGGGCAGGCCTCGCGGATTTCAGGAGTGACGCCGGCGGCGATCTCGCTGTTGCTGATCCACTTGAAGAAGGGGCGTTTCAAGGGCTTCGTTGATGCAGCGCTCGCAGGGCAGGGTGAAGCCGCATGAACAAGCCTCGTGTTTCACGTGAAACCCATGCCACCCGTCGACCTGCAGCGACACCCGGTACGCCTCGCCCGGCACCGCGTGAATCGCACCCGGTCTGGTCCATGGCGGACTGGTCTGAGCGCATCCCGGCGGTGCTGGCCCAGGTGGGGCTCACGGCGAGCCCCCGGCAACTGGAGCAACTGGCCGGTTACATGGCTTTGCTGCAGCGCTGGAATGCCACCTACAACCTGACGGCCCTGCGCTCCCCGCAGGACATGCTGAGCCACCATCTGGCCGATTGCCTGGTGGTGGTGGCACCGCTCTTGCGCCACCTGGGGCTGAGCAGCGAGCAGGCCCAGCAGACGCACGCCAGCCACAAGCTGCTGGACGTGGGCAGCGGCGGTGGCCTGCCGGGGGTGGTGCTGGCCATCCTGTGCCCGGCGGTGGCGGTGACCTGTGTGGACACCGTGGGCAAGAAGGCCGCCTTCATCCGCCAGGTGGCGGCCGAGCTGGCCTTGCCCAATCTGCGCGGGGAGCATGCCCGAGTCGAGGCCTTGAAGGGCGAGTTCCACGTGGTGGCCTCGCGGGCCTTTGCCTCGCTGCCAGACTTCACCCGCTGGACCCGCCATCTGCTGACGCCGGCCAGTGTCTGGATGGCGATGAAGGGCAAGCAGCCCGAGGACGAGCTGGCGGAACTGCAGGGGCTGGCGCGGGTCGAGGCCATCGAGCCTCTGTCGGTGCCCGGTCTGGATGCGGAGCGCTGCATCGTCTGGATGCGCCTGCCATCGGCTTGAGGTCACGGTCCTGTCACGCCGTTGACATGGTCGGGTCATGCGGGGGCGCTAGCCTGCTGGGATTTGTTGTCCCAGGAGTTCCCATGTCCCTGTTCCGTGCCGCCTTGAGCGCCTCTTCCGCCTTGCTGGTGGGTCTGTCCCTGACCGCACCGGCTCAGGCCACGATCTCGTTTGTCAATGGCCTGGCCCTGTCGGGCGCCGCCCTGGATCTGTCCGGTGGCAGCAGCGTCAACGATGGCCGCGTCGGTTATTTTTCCGACCTGTACTACGACACCCAGCGCCAGGAGTGGTGGGGCCTGTCGGACCGTGGCCCGGGCGGCGGCACGCTGGACTACGACACCCGCGTGCAGCGCTTCACCCTGGATGTGGATGCCAGCACGGGGGCGATCTCGAACTTCCAGATCGTGCAGACGCTCAAGTTCACCCAGGGTGGCGGCCAGACGATGAACGGCATGGCACCGTCGCCCAGCAGCACCCTGGGCCGTGCCTTCGATCCGGAGGGCTTCGTGGTCAACCCGCGTGATGGGCACTTCCTGGTGTCCGACGAGTACGGCCCTTCGCTGTACGAGTTCAACCGCGCGGGTGAGCTGGTCAAGACCTATGCCACACCGTCCAACCTGCTGCCCCGCAGCAGTGCCGGCACGCTGAACTTCGCCAGCGATGCGGGCAACACCCTGGGCAAGCGCACCAACCGGGGCTTTGAAGGTCTGGCCATCACGCCGGATGGGCAGTTCGCCTACGCCATGCTGCAAAGCGCCATGCTGGACGAAGGGGGTGGGGACGGCTCGATCAACCGCATCGTCAAGTTCGACACCCAGACCGGTCAGGCCGTGGGCCAGTACGCCTATCAGATGAAGCGCAGCGGCCAGGGGCAGGGCATCTCGGCGCTGGTGGCCATCAATGAGCACGAGTTCTTCGTGCTGGAGCGCAATAACCGGGGCGTGGGTGTGGGTGCCACCTTCGGCACGGCGGACAAGGAGGTCTACCGCATCGACCTGAGTGGTGCCACGGATGTGACGAACCTGGACCTGGATGCGCCCGGGGCTGTGTTTGCCAAAGTGGCCAAGTCCGCCAAGGTGCTGGACCTGGATGCCAACACCATCGACCTCGATGGCGACGGGGTGGTGGAGTCGGCGGGCAAGTCGCCGGAAAAGTGGGAAGGCCTGAGCATCGGGCCACGCCTGGCCGATGGCAGCTATCTGATGCTGGCGGGCACGGACAACGACTACAGCGTGACCCAGAACGGCAGTGGCACGCAGTTCGATGTCTACTTCCGTTTCGGGGATGCCGACCCCTATGCCAGCAGCATCCAGTGCCCGCTGGGTCAGACCACGGGCTGTGTGTCGACGGCCAATGGCACGCCCGCCTCGCTGGGCAGCGATCACCGTCTGCTGCCGGGTGTGCTGCACGCCTACAAGGCCAGCGAAGCGGATCTGCTGGGCTATGTGGCCCCGATGGCACCGGTGCCTGAACCTGAGACCTATGCCCTGGTGCTGACCGGTCTGATGGTGGTGGGCGCCTGGGCCCGCCGCCGTCGCGGCTGACACGCTCGCCCGGCGCTGGATCCGATCGCTCTTCGGGGCGCCCCGGCTGGACAGGGTGTGTTCAATGGTGTACTTTACGGTTTCAATTAAAACCACACGGTATTCAATATGAACACACTCGTCAAGCAAGGGCGTCTCTGGTGGTCTGGCGCGGTTCTGTCTGCGCTGATGGCAGCCGGTGCGCCGGCCCAGGCGGCGCTTCAGCCGGCTCTCAAGGCGGTTGAATCCGTGGACCTGAGCCGCTATCAGGGCCGCTGGTATCAGATTGCCTATTACCCCAACACCTTCCAGAAGCAGTGCGTGAGCCACACCACGGCCGACTACGCCTTGTTGAGCAATGGCCAGGTGGAAGTCACCAATGCGTGCAAGACGGCCGAGGGCAGCACCAGCAGCGTGGTGGGCCTGGCGCGCCTGAAGCAGCTGCGTTTCCTGGGCGTGCCGGTGAGCAAGCCCGTCACCTCCAAGCTGGAGGTGCGCTTTGCCCCTGACTGGCTGTCCTGGGTGCCGGGGGTCTGGGCCAATTACTGGGTGATCCAGCTGGCCAGCGACTACCGGTACGCCGTGGTGGGTGAGCCCAACCGGCAATTCCTGTGGATCCTCTCGCGCACCCCCACCTTGAGCGCCCAGGACGACGCGGCCATCCGCGCCACCCTGGTGCAGCAGGGCTACGACCCGCTCAAGCTGCGGGCCGAGCCTCAGAACTGAGGACGATCAGGGCTCGACACGAGGCTGACCGTTCAGATCGTGTCGCAGCCTGGAGATTTCCAGGTAGGTGGCCTTGCGCACCCGCTGGATGCCGCCCAGGGGGCGGTGTTCGGCCAGACTGTGCCAGGGCGTGAAGGAGCGGATCTCGCAGGCTTCGCCCTGTTCGACCTGCTGGGGCGGGATCTCGATGCGGGCCACGGTGGTGAAGGGCGCGGCGCTTTCCTTCCACTCGATGGTCGGATCCTCGATGGGCATCTTGGTGGGCTGGGTGCGGGTCTGCACCTTGAAGTCGAAGCAGGCTCCCTGGCGGGCCAGGTGGGCCTCCATGTTCTCGCGCAACAGGTCGGGCCCGGTGGAGACGTCCGTGAAGCTGCCTGAGGTGCAGGAGACGGCCGAGTACTTCACCTGCTGGGTGCCCAGCCGCGAAGGCGTGGTGCTCCAGTAACGCGCATTGAGGGGGTTCGTCATCTTGCGGTTCTGAATCGCCAGCAGGATGGCGCCTTCATGGAAGATGTGGGTGGTCAGCCAGCCGGCCGTGGTCCAGGCGCCACCCGAGATGGCCTTCTGGAAGCCCACGTAGTCGCGCGCGTTGCGCACGAAGAACACCGGGTGGTTCATCAGCAGGAAGTCCTGCGTGCGGGCGCCTGCCTCGTCACCCAGCAACTTGGGGCCGTCGACCCCCATCACCTTGATGGCCATGCCGCGGGCATCGCCCTTGGTGTCGTCCTGCACCTGCGAGCCGTTGGAGTAGCGGATCACGGCGTCATAGCTGCGCGCCTGGGCGAACAGGCCCTGAGCCAGGGTGGGCGGCAATTGGGGTGCCACGGTGAAGCGGGCCTTCACGCAGCCATGGGCCTTGCGGTGGGCGTCACGGAAGGCGTGGCCTGTGGTGTCAAAGCCCTTTTGCACCATGTCCCGGATCATGCTCACGGTGGCGGCCGTGTCGGCCGCTTCGGTCTCAGGGATGACTTCGCCATCGGCATTGGGCAGGGCGGTGGCGCTCCAGGCGGCACAGGGCGCCAGCGTGGCCAGGCTCAGCGCCAGGGCCGAGAGGGTGAAGGGGCGGGTGATGGGCATGCGAAAGAATCCCTGTGATGGTGTGGGTGCAGTATGCGTGATGGCCCATTGGAGCGGGTCTGCGGTGTTCCATCAACATCGAAATGAATGAAAGGGCAAACCCGCGGGCGGTGAGGAGCGCCTGCGGCAGAGAGAACGCACGCGATAATGGCCCCATGCCGCACATCTTCTGCATCGCCAACCAAAAGGGCGGGGTGGGCAAGACCACCACCACCGTGAACCTGGCCGCCGGGCTGGCCCAGATCGGTCAGCGCGTGCTGATCGTCGACCTGGACCCGCAGGGCAATGCCACCATGGGCTCGGGCGTGGACAAGCGTCAACTGGCCCACAGTGTCTACGACGTGCTGCTGGAAGATGCCACCATCGCCGAGGCGCGTCAGCGCAGCCCCAAGGGCGGCTATGACGTGCTGGGGGCCAACCGGGAGCTGGCCGGCGCCGAGATCGAGCTGGTCAACCTGGAGCGCCGCGACCGGCGCCTCAAGACCGCCCTGGAAGCGGCCGCGGGTGACTACGATTTCGTGCTGATCGATTGCCCGCCCTCGCTGAGCCTGCTCACCCTCAATGGCCTGACCTGCGCGCATGGCGTGATCGTGCCCATGCAGTGCGAGTACTTCGCGCTCGAAGGCCTGAGCGATCTGGTCAACACGGTCAAGCAGGTGCACGCCAACCTCAACCGCGAGTTGCAGTTGATCGGCCTGCTGCGCGTGATGTTCGATCCGCGCATCACCTTGCAGCAGCAGGTCAGTGACCAGCTCAAGAGCCACTTTGGCGACAAGGTGTTCAACGCGGTGATCCCGCGCAATGTGCGCCTGGCCGAGGCGCCCAGCCATGGGGTGCCGGGCGTGGTGTTCGACCGTGCCAGCAAGGGCGCGCAGGCCTTCATCGAGTTCGCTGACGAGCTGGTGGCACGGGTGAACAAGGGCGCTTGAGCCCCCTTCACCTCAGGGGTCTCATCCCGGGGGGGCGGGGCTGTGCAAGGGCGGGGCGAGCTTCAATAATGCGCCATTGCCACTTGCTGTCTTGGGCTCGCACATGATCCGCCGCATGCTCCACCTCCTGCTGGTCCACTGGCGCTGGGGGTGGCTGACGCTGACCCTGTGCTGCGCGGGCCCGGCGATGGCCGAACCGGTGGCGCCGCCTCAGGTCCTCACCGAGGCCTGGGTGCTGAGCGCCGACAGCGAGTCGCCACCCTCCATCTCCGATCCTCGCTGGCGCCGTGTGGCCTTGCCCCACATCTGGCGTCCTGAAGACCTGCCGGCGGGGGGCGGCTGGTATCGCCTGGTGCTGCCCCGGGGGCCGCAGGTGGCCCAGGGACGGGCCATGTATGTGCAGCAGGCCCACCTCAATGCGGCGGTCTACCTCAACGGTGTCTTCATCGGTGACAACGGCCGCATGCGTGCGCCGGTGAGCTACAGCTGGAACTACCCGGTTTTTCTGCCCCTGGCCGACAAGCTCTGGCGACGTGACGGCCGACCCGACGAGCTGTGGGTGCATCTGCGCACGGGAGGCGGCTTTGGCATGCTCTCGCGTGTGCAGGTGGGCGCGGCCGAGACCCTGCGCCCGACCTTTGAGATCCGGCGCTTCTGGCAGGCCGAGTTCCATGGGGGGCTGGCCCTGCTGCTGGTGTCGCTGGCCGCGCTGTCGCTGTCGATCTGGCTGATGCGGCGCCACGAGCAGCAGTACCTGTGGTTCGGGCTGGGCTGCCTGGCCTGGTCTTTCATCTCGTGGTTCACCTTTGCCAACGATCCCTGGATCGGCGGCCTGACCTTGCAATGGCTGGCCCAGAGCGGTGCCTTGTGGTGGACGGTGTGCCTGACCTGCTACATCCACCGGCGCACGCAGACCGCGCGGCCGCGCCTGGAGCGGGGCCTGTGGATCCTGGCCACGGCCTTCATGTGCACCTCGTGGCTGATGCCCCCCTTGCAGCGCATCCATGTGTTCAGCGCCAGCCATGTGATGGGTCTGGCCTTGCTGGTCTACATCGTGGTTCACACCGCCCGGGCCTGGCGTGCCAGCGGGCAGCGCGAGCACCTGACCCTGTCCGTGGTCATGGCCGTGGTGGCCCTGGCCAGCATCCATGACGTGGTCATCACGGCGCCCACGGAGTGGCTGTCCATCGGCCTGGTGAGCGAGTTGTCGCGCCACCGCTTCTATCTCACGCCGTTCGGGGCGCCTTTTGCGTCGCTGTTCCTGGCCACCCACCTGGCGCGCCGATTTGCGCGCAGCCTCTCGCAGGTCGAGCGTCTCAATGCCGATCTGGAGCAGCGTGTGGCGCGTGCGCGCGAGGCCTTGCTGGCGTCTTATGAGTCCAGCCGCGCCATGGAGCGCGACCAGGCAGCGGCGCAGGAGCGTGAGCGCATCTACCGTGATCTGCACGATGACCTGGGGGCCAAGCTGCTGGGCCTGGTGATCCAGGCGCGTCGACAGCAGCATCTGGAGCAGGTGGACCTGGCGCAGTCGGCCTTGCAGGATCTGCGTGATGTGGTCTCGCGTTCGGGGCAGGGGGCCTTGCCCTTGGCGGATCTGCTGGCCGATCTGCGCGCGGAGACGGCCCAGCGCCTGGACGCGGCCCAGTTGTCGCTGGCCTGGCCTCCCTGCATGGCACCGGATGCCGAGCAGGCGAGTGTCACCCCCCAGGGCGCCTTGCAACTGGGCCGCATCGTGCGCGAGGCGATCTCCAATGTGATCCGTCATGCCCAGGCCCAGGCGGTGAGGGTGCAGGTGTCGATCCGGGAAGGGCAACTGGCCTTGCGCATCGAGGACGACGGCGTGGGCCTGCCCGAGCAGGCCCGTCAGGGCCGGGGCATGAGCAATCTGCGGCAACGCGCCCAGACGCTGCAGGGCGAGGCGCGCTGGCTGGCCGCCCAGCCTCGGGGGTGCTGCTTTGAGCTGGTGGTGCCCCTGCGGGTGCTGAGCGAGTTGCGCTGAGCCGCCGCGCGCGGTGAGCCTGGGCCTCAGGCCAGAGGCGGGCGGCCCTGGGCGGCCAGGATCTGGTTGTACTCGTAGACCGCTTCGCTGCGCGAGTTGACCGACAGGCGCTGGTAGATGCGCTTGATGTAGGTGCGCACGGTGTTGGTCGACACGGCGAGCAGCTCGGCCAGCTCGGCGTAACTGAAGCCCTTGGCGATGCCGGTGAGCACCTCCAGCTCGCGCGGGGTCAGGGCGGTACCGGGGGCGTGCGGGGTCGACGCGGGCGGGCTGGCGGCCTGGGGGGGCGCCTGCACAGGTGTCGAGGCGGGGCCCTGGTGTTGCTGGATCAGCATGCGGGCGATGCGGGGGCTCAAGGGCGAGCCGCCCGAGCGCAGGTGGCTGAGGTGATCGCCCAGCGAATGCAGGCCCGTGTCCTTGAGCAGGTAGCCCCCGGCACCGGCCTGGATGGCCTGGATGACGTGGGCCTCGTCGCCAAAGATGGTGATGACCAGCACCTCGCTGTCGGGGTGCTTTTCTCGCGTGTGGCGGATGACGTCCAGACCGGAGCCATCGGGCAGGCCCAGATCGGTCAGCACGATGTCGGGCACGCGCTCGTCCAGCCAGCGCATGGCCTCGCCCACGGTGTCACAGGTGCTGACCGAGGTGTCCGGCAAGGCGCGCAGTTGATCGTGCAGCCAGGTGCGTGCAGCAGCGTCGTCTTCAACGAGGAGGATGTGGTCGGCGGCCATGATGACCTTTCAGTGTAGCGAGGCTGGCCTGCCTGGCGCACCTCTCAGAACCGGGGTCACATCTTTGGGTGACACGGACCCGAAGCCTTCGCACCCATAGTCGCCCCTGATCGCGCAGTGACGGTTGAAGGAGTGCATCGTGGTGAGTGTGTCGAGAGTGAAGAAGTTGAACCCTGTGTCCCGCCTGAGCGGGGCCCTGGCCGCGCTGGGCCTGGTGACCCTGGTGGGGTGTGGCGGCGGTGGCGGTGGGGATGAGGGGCCGACCCTCAGCGGTCTGGCCGCCACCGGCGCGGCCTTGCCCAATGCCCCGGTCACGGCCAAGTGCGCCAGCGGGCCCCTGGTGTCGGGCACGACCGATTCGGCCGGTCGCTTCACGCTGCAACTCGATGGCGGGCAGACCTTGCCTTGTGTCCTGCGCTTGAGCCATGGCACACCGACGCAGTCCCTGCACAGCCTGGCCGAAGCCGAAGGCCGGGTCAACATCACGCCCCTGACCGAACTGGTGCTGGCGCGTGCCGCCGGGCAATCGCCATCGGCCCTGTACGACGCCTTTGATGCGGCCCGTGGCAGCGAGGTCGTGGCTGCACTGCCCGCCAGCATCACCCATGTGAGTGATCAACTGCAGAGCGCGGGCCTGACGCGCCCGGCGATCGACCCGATGCGCGGTGCTTTTGAGGTGGGCGATGCCGAGGACCAGATCCTCGACGCCCTGGGACAGCGCATGGAAGACCAAGGCCAGACCCTGGAGGATCTGGTCAATGCCTCCGCGCAGGGCGAGGGCACCTTTGGAGCCCTGATCCCGCCGCCTGAGGGCGGGGGCTCCGGTGGCGACAGCGGTAGCACTCCGAGCTCTATCTTTGGCCGAGCCAGGACCGCCACCGATCTGGCCTTGCTGCAGGGTCTGAGCGGCACCTTGCCCCGCATCTCCGGGGCGGCGGGGGCCACCTGCAGCTACAGCGTCGGCGACGGGGTGATCACGGTCAGCGATGGCACGCAGACCATCACGGCGGCCTTCAACGGGGAGCGGGAAGATCTCGGCACCGTGTTCACCGGCCCCCAGATCGAGTTCATCGCTTCCACCGGTCCAGTCGTGAACCGCATCGCCAGTCCCGGTGGCTCGTATGTCAAGCTGGGCATCACGACGTCGGGCAGCGTGGTGAGGCTCTACCAGATCCAGGCCGCGACCAACATCGAGGGCACGACCAGCGGCATGACCTGCCAGCCCAGCAATGGCCCGGTCAGCACCGGCATCGCGATCGACAGCATCACGCGCTCGATCGGGACCCTGGCACTGATGCCGACCTGGACCAGTGACTACGTCACGCTCGACAGCACGGTGGTGTCGAACTTCGTGGGCAGCTACACCGGCGTGGCCTCGGGCGGAGAGTACTACCGCAGTTGCAATCAGGCGGCCCAAGACCGGGGCTGTGTGGCGGCCAATGTGCCACGCACCAGTTGCTCCATGAGCGTGGCGGCCGATGGGCGCATCAGCCTGACCGTGGACGGTCGCAGCCCCGCCAGCACCCTGGGCCTGATCGGGCAGACCATGGATTCGGATGTCGAGCTGTCATTGACCTCGCCTGAGGACAGCAGCATCCAGGAGTTCGTCAAGGGCTACAAGCTCAATCTGCCCTCGGGTGGTCGCAGTGGCAGTGATGGGCATGTGCGCTGGGCTGATGCCAGCTTCTATGAAGGCCCTGTCGTGGTGTCCTTCACCGAAGTCGGCCCGACCGGCTCGGGGGACCTCGTGGAATACCACTGCACGTTCCGCCGTTGAGAGGATGATCATGAAACATCGAACCCTGGCGCCTGGCGCTGCCCTGCGTCCCCTGGTGGGGGCCATCGCCCTGATCCTGGCGTCTGCGCCGGCCCATGCCGCCGATTACACCTTTCTGGACGGGGTGGGAGACCACCTCTGGTACAGCAACGCCGTTTATGTGCCTGGCAGCCCGCCGAGCTATCTGTACAACTGGGCACCCAGCGGCCCGCCCCCCAACCTGAGCAGCACGCGTGTGCTGGTGGACAACAACCCCGCGCGCCAGAGCGTGCTGCAGATCTCGCCGCTGAGCAACAACGGCTCAGCCATCCAGGGGCCCAGTATCGGCGCCCTGGTGATCGATGCGGGGGACACCGTCGTGCTGGGGGGCTCGGCGCCCTGGGGTGACAACGCCGTGGGCTACAGCCGCGGTGATGTGCAACTGATCGTGGGTGGCGCCACTGGCAGCAGCATCAGCAACCATGGGCTGATGCGCATCAGCTCCGATGGGCGCCTGGCCAAGTTGGGCATCCTGGGCGAGGTGACCTTGTCCGGATCGGGCCAGACGGTGATGTCCAACGGCTACGGTGCCGACAACGCCCGCAGCACCTTCAACAGCCAGCAGATCATCTATGGCAAGGAGGGCTGGGGCGATCGCCTGATCGTTGCCAGCGACCACACCGTGCGTGGCGGCGGTTACCTCGGCTACAACGGCACGCTGGCCCTCACCAATCATGGCCGCATCATTGCCGACAGCCCTTCGCAGCTGATGGTCAGCAGCACCTATGGCATCCCGGCGGGCCAGATGGCGATGAACTTCAACGACGGGCTCATGCGGGCCGAATCCGGTGGTCGGCTCCTGCTCAACGGCTCCATTGACAACACTGGCGGCACGCTGGAGGCGGGCATGGGCTCCCATGTCGATCTGGCGTCGGGCACGGTGATCCGCAACGGGCGGCTGCGCAGCGAGGGCAGCGGTGCGATCCGTGTCGATGCCTACAGCCAGAACCAGGGCCTGATCGGTGACATCACCTTGCAGGGCCAACTGGTGGTGGCCGACGGCAAGCGTCTGCAAATGGGCTACGACGCGGTCAGCGCAGCCGTGGCCTCGCGCCTTGACAACCAGGGCCGCATCGTCCTGGGGGGCAGCAGCCCCGGCCAGAGCAGCTCGGGCAGTGCCGGGGGCGAGTTGAAGTTCTACCACGACACCCTGATCGACGGGACGGGGCGCATCGAGCTGCTGGACAGCCCGGGCCGCATGAACATCCTGGAAGGGTATGGCAACTTCCTGGGCCGTGAGCCGGTGCTGACCCTTGGCGCGGGTCAGGTGCTCAGCGGCAGCGGCACCTTGGGTGGGCGCTCACTCTATGCGCCCAATCTGAGCATCGTGAATCAGGGGCGCGTGGAAGCCTCGGGGTTGTCGGGCATGACGGTGGTGGGCACCGCCGCGGGCTTCCGCAACGAGGGGGCGTTCGTGGTCAGCAGCACCCTGAGCACTTCCGGCACGTTCATCAATACCGGTGTGTTCGATCTGCAGGCCGGGGCGGTGATCACGCAGGGCCACCTGACGCAGCAGGCGGGCACCATGGTGATCAATGGCGATGCGGCTCAGAGCACGGTGTTTCTGCAAGGTGGGCTGCTCAAGGGCAGCGGGCAACTCCAGCGGGTCGTGCAGACCGGCGGCACGTTTGCGCCGGGCAATTCACCGGGCACGATCACCCTGGATCAGTACACCCTCCGACCAGGTGGGGAGCTGGTGCTGGAGATCGACGGCAGCGATCCGGGTCAGTATGACCGACTCATCGTGACGGGCAACGCCACACTGCTGGGCACGGTGGTGCTGGACTTCAGCGACTACCGCGGCGGGGCGGTCAGCTTCAACGACCTGATCACGGTGGGCGGCACGCTGCTGACCCGTCAGCCGGCACTGGGGCAGAGTGTGAGCTGGCGGGTGCAGGGCTTGGCCAGTGGCTGGCAAGGCGCCGTGGATTGGGGTCCGCAAGGCTTGTCCTTGCAGGTGAGCAGCGCCGTGCCCGAGCCCGAGGGCTGGGCCCTGGTGTTGGCGGGCCTGCTGACCCTGGGGGCCTGGCGCCGGCGCGTGGCCGGGGTGGCTGCGCGAGCCTGAGCCCGCGGCATCAGCCAATCGAGTGGGGCTGGTTCTCCTCCCGCTGATCGAACATGCCTTCGGCCCGAGCGTTCATGGCCCGGTCTGAATCGCTGTCCGAGCCGTCCGAGCCGTCCGAGTCGCCGTGGCGGCTCGGGGGCTCTTCCTCATCGAAGCGGGTGCGACCCTGACTGAACACCGGCAGCGGATCGATCTGTCGCCACACAGGCGTGGTCAGCAGCAGGCTGCTGATCAGGGTGGCGCCCCGGGAGATCCACCACACCGCACCGATGGACAGCACGGTGCCGCTGACCTGCAGTTGCTCGGCAGAGACCTTGTCGAGCCCCCAGGGCATGGAGGGGCCACTGTCGGTCTGTCGGTTGCCCTGCAGTGAGAAGGCGATGTCACCTGTGCTCAGCGGGGTCGAGGGCATGATCGAGATGCCGCTGGGAACGGGCGACATCTCGATGGCCATCAGGTTGAAGGTCGGGACCTCGAACTCCCTGGGCTGCAGCGTGAACCACGAGCCCCCTGCGGACAGCAGCAGGCGGCCCAGTTGGCGGGCATCGGCCCCACCGGCACCCGCGTCATTCAGCGGGCCGCCACCCACGCCGGGTCGATTGGGCGTCACGGCCACGGGATCCTGACCCTGGCCACCGGGGCCATCGGTCGTGCCTTCATCGCCGCCCTCCTGGGGCGGCGGCTCCTGCGGGCCAGGCTCGGTCACGGGCTCCTCGGTCGTGCCGCCGTTCGAGCCCTCACCGGCACCCGGCGGGTTCATGTCGATCGGCGTGGTGGGCGCGACGGGGGGATCCACCGTGATCGGCGGCCCCATCGGGGGCATCACCACACGGGGCAGCACGGTGATCGACACCGTCGACAGGGTGCTGCCGCCCTGGCCATCGCTGAGCACCACGGTGAAGCTGTCGCTGCCGGTGAACTGGGCCGTGGGGGTGTAGGTGAATGCGCCGTTGCCTCCCAGGCTCACGCTGCCATGCAGGGGGGCGGTGCCCAGGGAGAAGCCCAGCGGGTCGCCATCCACATCGGTGCCGCTCACGGTGCCAGGCAGTGGTTGATCCTGCGTGCCCGTCAGGGTGAGGTTCTGGCTGGTGGGGGCATCGTTGACCGGGCTGAGGGTGAGTGTCACGGTGCTGATCACCTGCCCCCCCTGACCATCGGACACGCTGACCGTGAAGCTGTCCTGGCCGTGATGGTGGGCGGTCGGGACATAGGTGAAGCCGCCGTCCGAGCCCACGGTGACCTGACCATGCGTGGGGCCACTGGCCAAGGCAAACACGGGCACATCGCCGTCCACGTCGCTGCCGGCAAGCTGTCCGCTCAGGGCCACATCCTCCAGGCCGGCGACACCGAGGTCGGCGCTGACCGGGGCATCGTTGACAGGCGTCAGCGTGAGGGTGACGGTGCAGGTGCTGCTGCCGCCCTGGCCGTCGGACACCGTGACCGTGAAGCTGTCGTTGCCATGGAAGTCGGCGGCCGGGGTGTAGCTGAAGCTGCCATCCGCTGCCACGGCCACGCTGCCGTGTGTGGGTCCGCTGGCCAGGCTGTAGCTCAGGGCGTCCCCATCGACATCGCTGCCGCTGACCACGCCGGTGAGGACCGTGTCCTCCGCACCCGAGGCGCTGGCATCCTGGCCCACAGGGCTGTCGTTGACCGGGGTGATGCTGACAGAGACCGTGCTGGTGGCGCTGCCACCCTGGCCGTCGGAGACGATGACGGTGAAGCTGTCGCTGCCGTTGACATTGGCATCGGGCGTGTAGACAAAGCTGCCATCGGCGGCCACGACCACGCTGCCTCGCGTTGGCCCGCTGCCCAGGGCGAAGCTCAAGGTGTCGCCATCGACATCGCTGCCGATGACGGCTCCGCTGATGCTGGCGTCCTCGGCGCCCGAAGCGCTGGTGTCCAAGGTGATGGGGGCGTCGTTGACGGGCGTGACGGTGATGGACACTGTGCTGGTGGCACTGCCGCCCTGGCCATCGGAGACGATGACGGTGAAGCTGTCGCCGCCGTGGACGTTGGCATCGGGTGTGTAGACAAAGCTGCCATCGGCGGCCACGACCACGCTGCCTCGCGTCGGCCCGCTGCCCAGGGTGAAGCTCAGGGCGTCCCCATCGATGTCGCTGCCGGTGACCAGGCCCGCGATGGGCGTGTCTTCCGCACCCGAGGCACCGGTGTCGATGGTGACCGGGGCATCGTTGACGGGGGTGACATCGACCGTCAAGGTCCGCTGTACCGGATCCTCGTTCTGGCCGCCCAGGGCGGTGCCGCCATCGTCCTGCACGTGGAAGCCGATGCGGGTGTAGCCCACGCCGTTGTCATCGGCCATGGCGCGGTAGCGCAGCAGGCCCGCGTTGATGTCGGCCAGGGAGACGACCTGGTCCACGGTCACGGCCACGCCGTTGAGTGTCAGGGTGCCGACATCGGGCAGCACGTTGAAGCGCACGCCCTGCAACTGGTGGGCGCCACCATCGTCGGGATCGCTGAATCCGAAGTCGCTGGCCTGCAGGACATGGTCGCTGTCTTCGGCGACGGTCAATGTGCCGTCGCTGCCCATGGGTGCATCGTTCACCGGGCTGATGTCCAGCGTCAGGGTGCGCACGCTGACATCCATGTCCACCCCGCCCAGGGCCACGCCGCCATCGTCATGCACCCGGAAGCCCATCTGCGCGTAGGCCGTGCCATTCGCTTGTGCGGTGGGGGTGAACACCAGTTTGCCCAGGGCGATGTCACTGCTGAGGATCACGTCGTTGGCTTGCACGGCCACCCCGTCGAGCGTCAGCGTGCCGCCCAGCGGCAGGCTGCTGATCGTCACCGAGACAAAGGCATGGCCTTCCAGATCACTGAAGCCGAAGTCGCCGATGCTGAACACATAGGGCGTGTCTTCCGTGCCCTGCACGGTGGCATCGCTGCCCAGAGGGGCGTCATTGACCGCGCTCACATTCAGGGTCAGGGTGCGCACCGTGGGGTCGAGATCGATGCCGCCCAGGGCGGTGCCACCGTCGTCCTGCACCTGGAAGCCGAAGCTGGCGTAGGCATTGCCTGCGGCGTTGGCAGCGGGCGTGAAGACCAACTTGCCCAGGGCGATGTCGCTGGCCAGGAGGGTGTCGCCCGCGTTCACGGCCACGCCGTCCAGCGTGAGGCTGCCCGCCAGCGGCAGGCTGCTGATCTTGACCGCCAGCAACTGGTTGGCCGAGCTGTCGTTGACATCGCCAAAGCCGAAATCGCTCAGGCCGAACACGTGCTGCCCGTCTTCCGACAGGGTGACCGTGGTGTCCGCACCCTGGGGGGCATCGTTGATGTTGATCAGGGTGATGGTGTAGTTGACGTCCAGGGCGCTGCCATCACTCACATCGGTGCTGCGCACGGTGATGATGTGGCTGCTGCTCAGATCATGCTGCAGGGCGGACCCGTTGGCCACGGTGATCACGCCGGTGCTGGCGTCGATCGTGAAGCGTCCGCCCGCGGAGTTCGACAAGGTGTAGCTGATGCTGGCGCCCAGGTTGGAGGAACTGCTGACCACCGTGCCCACCACGGTGCCGTTGGCGGCGCGCTCCTGCACCGAGGGGCCGCCGGCCTGGGCCAGCGCAGCGATCTGCGAGGCCGTCAGCGCCTGGTTCAGGATCAGCAGATCATTGACCGCACCCTGCAGAGAGTCGGCCCCCGGGGTGTTGGAGAGACCCACGTAATGGTGATCACGCACCCCGCTGGCCAGCACCACCCCTTGGGCACTGCCGGCCACGGCGCCGTTGACATACAGCGTCATCAGGCCCGTGCCGTCGACCGTGCCCGCCACGTGCATCCATTGTCCGTTGGTGATGGCGCCAGCGGCCGAGCTCACGGTGTACTGCGTGCCACCCACATCGATGATGAAGCTGATCTGGTCGCTCGATCCATCGCGCGCGATGACCATGTTGCCGATGCCGGCCCCCGAGGCCTGCCCCAGGTCGATCACCCGATCCCCCGTGCCCGTGGCGTCGAAGCGCACCCAGGTCGCCAGGGTGGTGGCGCCCCCCGTGGTCAAGCCGGCAATGTCGCCGCCTTCACCGCCGCCGGGCAGCAGCAGGGCGCTCTGGCGGCCATCGGCGCCGGCCGTCTGCGATGCTCCGCCTGTCAGGGTGATGTCGTGACCGCCGCCGGAATCGTCCCGGCCCAGGGCCGTGGTGGCATCGAAACCATAGAAGGCGCCGATGGCGCCCTGGCTGATGCCAGGCACCAGCACCGAGCCCATGGACGCGGGCGGGATCACGTCGATGAGCACGCTGCCCGAGGCGGTCAGCGCGCCACCGCTGCCCGTGTTGCCCAGGTCATTGATGCCCAGGGTGAGCGTGGCGTCGGCCAGCGGTATGCCACTGTCATTGGTGTAGCTGATGGTGGCTGCGCCCGTGCCGTCGAGCAGGGCATTGATCTGGTCGATCGTGCCTGTCAGCGTGACCGTGCCAGTGCCCGAGCCGGCCACTCCCACGCCGGTGCTGCCAGGCAGCACGGTCAGGGTGCCCAGGTCCACCGACAGCGTGACCTGGGCCGCGATGCCTCCCCCATCGGGGTCGGACACGCTCAGGCCGCTGCCATGCAGGGACACGGACCGGCTCTCGATCACGGTGTAGAGAGGGGCCGTGATGCTGACGCCAGGCGTGTCGTTGACGGCGGCGATGTTGATCAGGGCCGTGTCCGAGGCGCTCAGGATGCCACCGCTGCCCGTGTTGCCCAGATCGCTGATCAGCAAGGTCAGGGTGTCGGTGGCGGGCGGGGTGTCCGAGGCGATCACATAGCTGATGGTGGCGCCCCCGGTGCCCGCCAGCAAGGCGTTGATCTGGGCCAGGGTGCCATCCAGCGTGACGCTGTTGCTGCCCGAGCCTGTGACGATCACCCCCGTGCTTCCGGCGGCGATGGTCAGCGTGCCCGAGGCCACGGAGAGCGTCGCCTGCAGCATGCCGCTGGCAGCATCCACATCGCTGATGCTCAGGCCCGTGCCTTGCAGGGCCAGGGCCAGCTGTTCCGTGGCGTTGTAGCTCGGGGGGGTGATCGTGGCCACGGGGGCGTCGTTGACCGCCGTGACGGTGATCGCCACCGTGTCCGTGTCGCTGCGCGCACCGCCGCTGCCGGTGTTGCCCTGATCGGAGGTCACGATGGTCAGCGTGGCCGCGCCGTTGAAATCGCCCGTGGGGTTGAAGCTCAGGCCAGCCAGGCTGTTGTTGATGTTGGTGAGGGTGCCCGTGAAGGTCATCGTCGTGTCGGCACTGCCATCGCCCACGCTGAAGCTCAGGCCGGTGGTGCCCGACAGGCTCAGACTGCCATTGGTGACGCTGACGGTGACCTGCATGGCCGATGCGCCTGCGTCCACATCGGCGATGGAGATGCTGTTGCCGTTGGCAGTCGAGAACACCAGGGCCGTGTCTTCGTTGACCGTCTGCGCGCCAGGCTTGGTGTTGACGGGCGCATCGTTGACCGCATTGATGGTCACCGCGATGGTGTCGACGTCCGTGAGGGTGCCGCCACTGCCGGTGTTGCCCAGGTCCGAGGTGGTGATGGTGATGGAGCCTGCGCCACTCACATTGGCGTTGCCCCGGTAGATCAGGCCGGCCAGGGCGGTGTTGATGGCGCTGGCGGTGCCGGAGAAGGTCATGGTGGCATCCGAGGTGCCATCGCCGGCGGTGAAGGTCAGGCCGGCCGTGGTGGACAGGGTGGTGCGACCCAGGGTGGCGGCGATCGTCACGCGCATCGTGCTGCTGCCGGCATCGACATCCGAGATGGAGATCAGATTGCCATTGGCCACGGAGAACACCTTGTTGGTGTCCTCATTGACCGATTGGGCGCCTGGCACGCTGTTGACGGGGGCATCGTTGACGGCATTGACCGTGATGGCCACGGTGTCGCTGTCGGTGAGGGGGCCGCCACTGCCGGTGTTGCCCAGATCCGAGGTCAGCAGGGTGAGGGTGGCGCTGCCGTTGACATCGGCCGTCGGCATGTAGATCAGGCCGGCCAGGGCGGTGTTGATGGCGCTGACCGAGCCGGTGAAGGTCATGGTGGCGTCGCTCGTGCCATCGCCATTGCTGAACGTCAGGCCGCTGGTGCCCGACAGCGTCAAGCTGCCATTGGTGACGCTGAGTGTGACCTGCATCGTGCCGTTGTCGACGTCGGCGATCGAGATCAGGTTGCCATTGCCCGAGCTGAACACCAGGGCCGTGTCTTCATTGACCGACTGGGCGCCGGGCACGCTGTTGACCGGCGCGTCGTTGACGGCATTGACCGTGATGGCCACGGTGTCGCTGTCGGTGAGGGGGCCACCGCTGCCCGTGTTGCCCAGATCCGAGGTCTGCAGGGTGAGGGTGGCGTTGCCGTTGTACTGGGCGGTGGGGGTGTAGATCAGGCCGGCCAGGGCGGTGTTGATGGCGCTGGCCGTGCCGCTGAAGGTCATGGTGGTGTCGCCCGTGCCATCGCCATTGCTGAAGCTCAGGCCACTGGTGCCCGACAGCGTCAAGCTGCCATTGGTGACGCTGAGCGTGACCTGCAAGCTGCCGCTGGCGGCATCCACATCGCTGATCGAGATCAGGTTGCCATTGCCCGAGCTGAAGACCAGAGTGTCATCCTCATTGACAGACTGGGCGCCGGGCACGCTGTTGACCGGGGCATCGTTGACCGCATTGACGGTGATGGCCACGGTGTCGCTGTCGGTGAGGGTGCCGCCGCTGCCGGTGTTGCCCTGGTCCGAGGTGATGAGGGTGAGGGTGGCGCTGCCGTTGTACTGGGCGGTGGGGGTGTAGATCAGGCCGGCCAGGGCGGTGTTGATGGCGCTGACCGTGCCGCTGAAGGTCATGGTGGCATCCGCAGTGCCATCGCCACTGCTGAAGCTCAGGCCGCTGGTGCCCGACAGGCTCAGAGTGCCATTGGTGACGCTGAGCGTGACCTGCATGCTGCCGCTGGCGGCATCGACATCGCTGATCGAGATCAGATTGCCGTTGCCCGAGCTGAAGACCAGGCTGCCATCTTCATTGACCGACTGGGCCCCTGGCACGCTGTTGACGGGGGCATCGTTGACCGCATTGACCGTGATGGCCACGGTGTCGCTGTCGGTGAGGGTGCCGCCGCTGCCGGTGTTGCCCAGATCCGAGGTCAGCAGCGTGAGGGTGGCGCTGCCGTTGTACTGGGCGGTGGGGGTGTAGCTCAGGCCGGCCAGGGCG
>NZ_DASUIT010000129.1:0-3242 GCF_036279655.1 Aquabacterium sp.
GTCTGCTCTTCGTACAGGAAGGCCTCGACCAGCAAGGAGGTGGCCAGGATCTTGTTGCGCGGGCTGTAGAGCAGATTGGCGCGCGGCACATGGGTGGCGCACACGGGTTTGCACTTGCCGCAGCGCAGGCAGTCCTTGACGCTGGCGGCGATGTCGCCGATGTCGCTTTGCTGCATGATCAGCGACTCGTGCCCCATCAGGCCGAAGGAGGGCGTGTAGGCCTCGGTCAGGTCGGCCGCATGGACATCGTCACCCAGTGCCTTGAGGGCGGCGCCGCGCAGCAGCTTGCCCTTGTTGAAGCGGCCCTCGGGGTCGACACGTTGCTTGTAGGCCGTGAAGTTGGCCATCTCGGCGTCGGTCAGGAACTCCAGCTTGGTGATGCCGATGCCGTGTTCACCCGAGATCACGCCGTCCAGCGAGCGTGCCAGCGTCATGATGCGCGCCACGGCCTCGTGGGCCGTCTGCAGCATCTCGTAGTTGTCGCTGTTGACGGGGATGTTGGTGTGCACATTGCCATCACCGGCATGCATGTGCAGGGCGATCCACACGCGGCCACGCAGCACCTGCTTGTGGATGCGCTTGAGCTCATCCATGATCGGGGCCATGGCAGCACCATTGAAGACCTTGGCGAGCGGCTCGCGGATCTCCTTCTTCCAGCCCACGCGGATGGACCAGGTCTGCAGCAGATTGAAGACGGTGTCGCCGTCCTGTGGTTCGTAGGTGCCGTTGCGGTGCTGGTCGTAGCCCAGCGAGACCAGTGGCTCACCGACCGTGTTCAGCGGCGTGTCGATGTGGTCGTAGAGGAACTGCCAGCGTGCGCGCACCTGGGCCAGCAGGGCCTGCGAGGCCTGGATCTTTTCGGTGAGCTGCTCGGGGCTGGGCAGTTCGCTGGGATCGTCGGCCTTGCCCAGCGGCAGGTTGCCTGTCTTGAAGAAGGCATCGAAGGCGTCGAGCAGGGCCAGTTTGTTGCGCAAGCTCAGCTCGATGTTGATGCGCTCGATGCCCAGGGTGTATTCGCCCATGCGAGGCAGCGGAATCACCACGTCCTCGTTGACCTTGAAGGCGTTGGTGTGCTTGGCAATGGCGGCGGTGCGCTTGCGGTCGGCCCAGAACTTCTTGCGGGCATCACTGCTGACGGCCACGAAGCCTTCGCCACTGCGGCCATTGGCCAGGCGGATGACTTCGCTGGCGGCGCGGGCCACGCGGTCCTCGTCGTCACCGACGATGTCGCCGATCAGCACCATCTTGGGCAGGCCATTGCCGCCCACATTGCGCTTGCTCTTGGTGGCGTAACCGACGGCCTTGAGGTAGCGGTCGTCGAGGTGCTCCAGGCCGGCCAGGATGGCCCCGCCGGACTGTTTCATCTCCTCGAACATGAAGTCCTTGATCTCGACGATCGAAGGCACGCCTTCCTTGGGATTGCCAAAGAACTCCAGGCACACCGTGCGCACATGTTTGGGCATGCGGTGCACGACCCAGCGGGCGCTGGTGATCAGGCCGTCGCAGCCTTCCTTCTGGATGCCGGGCAGGCCGGCGAGGAACTTGTCAGTGACGTCCTTGCCCAGGCCTTCCTTGCGGAAGGTGCGCCCGGGGATGTCCAGGCGCTCGGTGCGGATCGGGGTCTTGCCATCGGCCTGGAAGTAGCGCAGCTCGAAGCTGGCGACGGCCACGTCGTGGATCTTGCCCAGATTGTGGTTGAGGCGCACGACCTCCAGCCACTGCGCATCGGGTGTCACCATGCGCCAGCTGGCCAGGTTGTCCAGGGCCGTGCCCCAGAGCACGGCCTTCTTGCCTCCGGCATTCATGGCGATGTTGCCGCCGATGCACGAGGCTTCGGCCGAGGTCGGGTCCACCGCGAAGACATAGCCCCCACGCTCGGCCGCATCGGCCACGCGCTGGGTCACGACACCCGCGCCCGTCCAGACCGTGGCCACGGGATGGTCGACACCCGGCAGGGAGACCATCTCGACCTCGGTCATCTGTTCGAGCTTTTCGGTGTTGATGACCGCGCTCTTCCAGGTCAGGGGCACGGCGCCGCCGGTGTAGCCGGTGCCACCCCCACGCGGGATGATGGTCAGACCTAGTTCGACGCAGCCCTTGACCAGGGCCGCCATTTCTTCTTCGGTGTCCGGCGTCAGGACGACGAAGGGGTATTCGACGCGCCAGTCGGTGGCGTCGGTCACGTGCGAGACGCGGCTCAAGCCATCGAACTTGATGTTGTCGTGGCGGGTGATCTTGCGCAGGACCTTGTTGGCCCTCTCGCGCAGTGCGCCCATCTGATCGAAGGCGCTGGCAAAACGATCAACTGCGGAGCGGGCCGAGGCCAGCAGTTCGCCGACGAGTTTGTCGCGCGTGGCGTCCGAGCCCGGGGTGCGGCGCTTGTCGACCTCACCCAGGCGGTGGTGCAGGGCGTCGATCAGTTGGGCGCGGCGCTTGGGATTGTCCAGCAGGTCGTCCTGCAGATAGGGGTTGCGTTGAACGACCCAGACATCGCCCAGCACTTCATAGAGCATGCGGGCGGAGCGGCCAGTCTGACGCTCGGTGCGCAACAGGCTGAGCACCTCCCAGGCGCGCTGGCCCAGCAGCCGCTGGACGATCTCGCGGTCGGAGAAGGAGGTGTAGTTGTAGGGGATCTCGCGCAGGCGGGGCTGGCCATCGTCGTGTGCGTCGACGGCCTGGGCGGTCATGTGGGTCAGCTCTGTGGGTGCGTTCATGAGTGCGCCAGGCGCGAAAAAAGCCTGAAGGGAAAAGACCATGCGGCCCGGGGCTTCGGGGAAAAGCCCCAGGTGCTGTGAAGAAAGTGGTTTTCGCGCCTGAGGGGAGATTTTACCGCACCGCTCATGTCCTGAGCCTGATAGGGCTTCCTGGGAGAAGGGCGGGGGCCTGGCGCGCGGTATGCTGGCGCGATGAAGCGCACACCCTCAGGCACACCCTGGCCTTACCCTCAGTGGATCGCCCACCGTGGCGCTGGCAAACTGGCGCCGGAAAACACCTTGGCGGCCTTCCGATTGGGGGCGTCGCACGGGTTTCGCATGTTCGAGTGCGACGTCAAGCTCAGTGCCGATGGCGTACCCTTCCTGTTGCACGACGCCGATCTGGCGCGCACCACCTCCGGGCATGGCTCCGCCGGCGCCTTGGACTGGGCGGCTTTGAGCTTGCTGGATGCCGGTGCCTGGCACAGCGAGGCCTATCGCGGCGAGCCGCTGCTGCGCCTCGATGATCTGTCCTCCTGGCTGCAGGCC
>NZ_DASUIT010000130.1:0-5101 GCF_036279655.1 Aquabacterium sp.
TGCAACAAGACGATAGCTGGGGGCATGGGTGCTCATGGCGAAAACTATAATGCGGAGTCAGCCCCAGGAATTGATTCCCTCAGGCGTGTCCCTTTTTATATCGCGACGTATCCCGTCGCCCGGTGAACGCCTATATCTCACAATGCAAGAAAACCTGCATTCCCCCCAGCGCCGTTTGATCGAGTTGCGCATCGAGCATGCCGATCTGGACAATCTGATCGATCGGGCTGGAGACCAAGCCGCTGTTGACGAGTTGACCCTGAGGCGGCTCAAGAAGCGGCGCCTCTTGCTGCGCGATCAGATTTCGCAGCTCGAGGCCATGCTGGATCCCAAAGAGCCGGCCTGAGCACCGAGGCGCCCCGTCGAGGCGTTGTGCGAATGCGTCAGGCTGCCAGGGCTTCGAGCAGTTCGGTCTCCAGTGCCAGTTGAACCTTGTCCTGTGCCAGCGTGGGGCCGGTCAGCAAGAAGGTGTCCTCCACCCGCTCCCCCAGGGTGTCGATCTTGGCCAGTTGAAGACTCACATGGTGTTTGGCCAGAACGCGCGCAATCGCATAGAGCAAGCCGGAGCGGTCGCTGGCCGACACCGACAGCAGCCAGCGCTGACCGCGCTCATCGGGGCGCAGGCTCACACGTGGCGGGATGGGGAAGGATTTCACCCGGCGTGACAGACGTCCTCGCACGGGTTCATGCAGGGCCTGGTCGGAGTCCAGTGCGTCGGCCAGTTGGGTCTCAACCAGGGCGATCAGGTCGCGATAGTGCACGCCCTCATGACGGGCATTGGGCCCGTCGATGATCTGGAAGGTGTCGAGCGCATAACGGATGCCGGTCGTGTGGACGCGTGCATCCAGGATGTTGAAGCCGGCACGATCGAAGTAGCCGCAGATGCGCGCGAACAGGTCGGCCTGGTCTGGGGTGTAGACCAGCACCTGAAGACCTTCGCCCACCGATGACAGTCGGGCACGCACCACGGGCTTGGTGGTCTGGACGTGCCGCGACAGAGAGCGGGCATGCCAGGCAATGTCCGCCGGGTCGTGGCGGGCAAAGTAGCTCATGTCCAGGGTCTTCCAGAGCGCGGTCTCGATGCCGCCGGGCAGCATGCTCAGCGCCAGGGCCTGACGCGCCTGTTCCTTGCGAGATTCGATCTCGGCGGCCATGTGCGGGCGGGCGCCGCCCAGGGCCCTGAGGGTCAGCCGATAGAGATCCTCCAGCAGCTTGCCCTTCCAGGCATTCCACACCTTGGGGCTGGTGCCGCGCACGTCTGCCACGGTCAGCAGGTACAGGCCCGTGAGGTGGCGCTCATTGCCCATGCGCTGGGCAAAAGCCTGGATCACATCGGGGTCGGACAGGTCTTCCTTCTGGGCCACCCGCGACATGGTCAGGTGCTCGGCCACCAGGAACTCGACCAGCACGGCGTCATCGCCCACGATGCCATGGTGCTTGCAAAAGCGCCGCACTTCGACCGCCCCCAGCTCGGAGTGGTCGCCACCCCGACCCTTGGCCACGTCGTGAAAGAGCGCCGCCACATAGAGCAGCCAGGGCTTGTCCCACTCGGACGCCAGTTGCGTGCAAAACGGGTACTCGTGTGCGTGCTCCGGGATGAAGTAGCGCCGGACATTGCGCACCACCATCAGGATGTGCTGGTCCACCGTGTAAACGTGGAACAGGTCGTGCTGCATCTGGCCGACGATGCGTCGGAACACCCACAGGTAGCGACCCAGCACGCTGGTCTGGTTGAGCAGGCGCATGACGCGGGTCTGGCCCTGGCGCTCCTGCAGGATGGCCATGAAGGTGGCGTGGTTCTGCGGGTCACGGCGGAAGGCCGAGTCCATCAACTGGCGTGCGTTGTACAGCGCACGCAGGGTGCGAGCGGACAGGCCGTTGACGGTCTCTTGCCGCTGCAGCACCAGGAAGGTTCGCAAAATGGCGTCGCGCTTGCGCTGGTAGAGATCGTCGCTGACGATCTCCAGCAAGCCGCCGCGGTCCAGGAAGTCCTCGTCGATGCGGCGCATCGGGGCGTTCTGCGAGCCGCTGATGCGCTCCTCAATGTTGAGCATGAGGATCTGGTTGAGCTGTGTCACCGCCTTGGCCGCCCAGTAGTAGCGGCGCATCAGGGCTTCACTGGCGCGCAGGGCCGGAGTGTTCTTGAGACCGAAGCTCTCGGCCACACTGTTTTGCAGGTCGAAGACCAGGCGATCCTCGCGGCGACCGGCGATCTGGTGCAGGCGGGCGCGGATCAGCTTGAGCTGGCTTTCGTTGGCGTGGAGCTGTCTGGCCTCGAATGGGGTCAGCAAGCCCTTGTTGGCCAGCTCCGTCCAGGTGCTGCCCAGCCCGGCCGCACGCGCCAGCCAGATCACCACCTGCAGATCCCGCAAGCCACCCGGGCTTTCCTTGCAGTTGGGCTCCAGGGCGTAGGGGGTGTCCTCGTACTTGGTGTGACGTTGCCGCAGCTCCAGGGTCTTGGCCTGCACAAAAGCCGCGACATCCATCTGGTGCGTGCAACTGCGCTGCAGCTCCGTGAAGCGCGTGCGCGAGCCGCACAAGAGGCGCGATTCCAGCAGGGCCGTCTGCACGGTGATGTCCCGTGCGGCTTCTTCACAGCACTCGTCCACCGTGCGGACACTGGAGCCGATCTCCAGGCCGATGTCCCAGCAGGCGGTGATGAAGGCCTCGATGGCCGGCGCCACGGCGTCCTCGCCCACGACGGAGGGCGACACCGGCATCAGCAGCAGGACATCGATGTCCGAGTAGGGAAAGAGCTCGCCCCGGCCATAGCCGCCCACGGCCACCAGAGCTGCGCTTTTGGGGAAGTCGTTGGCTTCCCAGAGGGTGCACAGGGTGCGATCCACCAGCCTGGCCAGGCGGGCCAGAAGGGATTTGGCCGATGCCGTGGTGGCGCGGCTGTCAGAGAACTGTCGCAGCAACTCCGCCTTGTCGGACTTGAACTGCGTGCGCAAGGCGGAGATGTCCAGAGCCATGGGAGCGGCGCGATCAGGTCTTGGTGGCGGTGATGAAATCGGGCGGAGGAGGGCTGCCAGCCGAGACCGTCAGCACTTCATAGCCGGTCTCGGTGACCAGGATCATGTGCTCCCACTGCGCCGACAAGGATCGGTCCTTGGTGACCACGGTCCAGCCATCGTTCTTGGACTTGATGTCGCGCTTGCCTGCATTGATCATGGGCTCGATCGTGAAGATCATGCCGGGGATCATTTCCTGCAGCGTGCCGGGGCGGCCGTAATGCAGCACTTGCGGTTCGTCGTGGAACTTGCGGCCAATGCCGTGCCCGCAGTACTCGCGCACCACCGAAAAACCGTGGTTCTCGGCATAGGTCTGGATGGCATGGCCGATGTCGCCAAGGCGGCCACCCGGCCTGACCTGGGCGATGCCCTTCCACATGGCCTCGTAGGTGACCTTGCACAGGCGCTTGGCCGCGATGGAGCCCTCACCGACGATGTACATGCGGCTGGAATCACCATGCCAGCCGTCCTTGATGACGGTGATATCGAGGTTGACGATGTCGCCGTTCTTCAGCGCGCGGTCATTGGGGATGCCATGACAGATGGCGTCGTTGACCGAGGCGCAGATGGACTTGGGATAGGGCCGGTGGCCACCGGGCGCGTAGTTCAGGGGGGCGGGGATGCAGCCCTGCACATTGACCATGTAGTCGTGGGCCAGCTTGTCCAGCTCGTCGGTGGTGACACCGGCCTTCACCAGGGGGGTCAGATAGTCCAGGACTTCACCGGCCAGGCGACCTGCGAGACGCATGGCGTCAAGTTCGGCGCCGGTATGGATAGGAATGCTCATGGATGCGAATTATCCGCAATTCGTGTGGGCTATGACGGGTTCAGGGGCATGCGATTGAGTGTCCGTGGCCACCGCGGAACGCTCAGGCCCGGTAAAATTCGCGTTTTTCCTCACGACAGCCACCCCGCGCATGCGCGGGCGTGCCAACCAGGCCCCCACGCCGTGACCGAACGCACCACCTCCGTGATGTCCACCCTGATGCACTTTGAGGGCGGCAACGCCCTGGCCCCCCACCAAGTCCAGGCGCTGCTGCCCAAGCTGCAGGCCATCAACCCCCGAATCAGTGGCGTGCATGCACGTTTCGTTCACTGGGTGGCCATGGACAAGGCCTTGCCTCAGGGCGATCTGGACAAGCTCGCGGCCTTGCTGACCTATGGCGATGCCTATGACGGCACGTCCGAGGGCGACCTGATCGTGGTGGCCCCCCGCCTGGGCACCGTGTCGCCCTGGGCCTCCAAGGCCACCGACATTGCCCACAACTGTGGTCTGGCCATCCGCCGCGTCGAGCGCGTGACCGAGTTCCGCATCACCGTCAAGGCGGGTGTCATCGGCGCCCTCATGGGTGGGGCCAAGCACCTGGCGCCTCAGGATCTTCAGTCCTGCGCCGCCTTGCTGCATGACCGCATGACCGAAAGCGTGCTGCTGGCCCGCGACGAGGCCCGCCACCTGTTCGACGAGCAGCAAGGGGCCCCCATGGAGCACGTGGATGTGCTGGGCCGCGGCCGCCAGGCGCTGGAAGAGGCCAACCTCACCTTTGGCCTGGCACTCTCGGATGATGAAATCGACTACCTGATCCAGGCCTTCACAGGCCTGAAGCGCAACCCGACCGATGTCGAGCTGATGATGTTCGCCCAGGCCAACAGCGAACACTGCCGCCACAAGATCTTCAACGCACAGTTCACCATCGACGGGCAGCCGCAGGATCTGTCGATGTTCGGCATGATCCGCAACACCGAGAAGCTGAACCCCCAGCACACGGTGGTGGCCTACAGCGACAACGCCTCCGTGATGGAGGGGCATGCCATCGAACGCTGGATGCCCGAGGGGTACACCAACGCCCCCCAGTACAAGGCCCGCGAGGAACTGGCCCACGTGCTGATGAAGGTCGAGACCCACAACCACCCCACGGCGATCTCGCCATTTCCTGGCGCGTCCACAGGCGCCGGTGGCGAGATCCGCGACGAAGGGGCCACGGGCCGGGGCTCGCGCCCCAAGTCGGGCCTGACGGGCTTCTCGGTGTCCAACCTGAATCTGCCAGGGACCCGTGAGCCCTGGGAAGCCGAACGCTTCGGCAAGCCCG